>DIWG01000009.1 GCA_002423465.1 Syntrophaceae bacterium UBA6112
AAATAATCGAGGACCTGCTTGCCCAGGTCGGCAACGATCTCCTGGGTGACCTGATCGAGCAGTTCCGTATCCGCCGGCAGTTTCAGGGGATCGTAGGGGATATTGGCCTGAGAGATCCCTTCGGAGAAATCATCGGAGATCTCCTTCACCTTCTGCAGGTTTTTCGTGGCGATCACTTCCCCGCCTTCCACGTCGATGAGCCGGTAGGAGATCCGGATAAAGGCCCTTTTCTTTTCCGTCCCGACCTTGTATCTCACCGTTTCCCGGATCTCCTCTTCAATGGTTGACGGCGGGGCGTTCTTCATTTCCGATTCGGAACCTTTCTGGCTCATGAGCCACATCTGGTAGGCGGGATTGGGCACCGATTTCTTCGCCATCACCACATTGGTCATCTTCTGCCCCTCGCTGGTCTGCTTCTCCACGTTGTACTGGAGGACGCTGCCGAAGATGAAGATGTCGGTCCCCTTCAGCTTGCCCGCCTTTTTGGCGCTCTCGATATCGTAGAGACCCGACTGGCCCATTTCGATCTCCTTGAGGATGGCTCCCATGACGTCCCGCGCAAGAATCTTCACGTCGCTGGTGGCATTGGTCGTCAGGTAAGAAAGCAGACTGTCCGTCACGATCCGCCCCGCCTCGGCGTTGCTGGAAGGGCTGCTGAAATCCATTACGGCGATCTTTTTGACCACGCGCTCCCGGAGGCGGTCCTTGAGATTCTGGAGTTTTGTAAACACCTCCTTGTATTCGGAATTGATCCGGCTGACCCGGCCATACCAGGCATAGGCGTTGCCGATCTGGCCGGACGCTTCATAGGCCTCCGCCTGGGTGTACATCAGCGAGAGCAATTGGTCGATCAGGACCCGGACCTGAGGATCGCCTTGGGCGCCGTCCAGCATCATGACGGCTACATAGGCGGGATGGAGCCTTCTTTTCTCTTTCTGCGCCCGGTTGATGTAAAACTGCGCCGCCGCCAGGTTGAAATTCAGGATCTGCGGCGCATGAGCCCCATCCTTGTCCGTTGCCGCGGCCTTGCGGATAAAGATCAGCGCCCGGTCCCAGGCATTCTGTCGCGCGAAGTTTTCGACGCGGGATAGATAATAAGTCGGATTATCCTTTTCGCTGGCTTCCCGGAGGCCCGCGATCACATCCTGATCTCCCGGGGATATTTCCCGGGCCAGGGTGAGATTGCGGCTTACGTCGCCCCAGTCCTCCGTGGTTTTTGCCTTGTCGGCGTTTTTCCGGTAGTAGCTCAATCCCTGGGTTTCCGCCCGGTTGAGGCGGGCGGCAAGATCGGGATATTCCGGGTAAAAAGATTTGATTTGTCTGTGTGTTTTCACCGACCGAACCCAATCACCGGCCGCTTCCGCTTTCGCCGCCTCCGCAATCAGAGGTTCCGCCCGGCGCTTTTTTTCCTCCAGGCGCCGCTTCTCCAGGAGGGCCTTCGCCTCCTGAAGCGTCTTTTTGTATTCCGACTGATCCGGCTCCAGGACGATTGCCTGTTCCAATCGCGCAATGGCCTCCTCCAGGCGGTTCTGCTGCAGGAACTCCTGCGCCTGATTGAAACTTTCCTGCCCCGGCGTGGCGCAGCCCCAAAGCACGACCAGGGTGATGCACAGTATGACCCAACCATGAAATCTCTTCATATGACTCACCTCAATGAAACAACTTTAATTGGGGGACAGCGCCCCTGTTCTCGCGCGGCAGAAACAGGGTCGCTGTCCCCCAATTCCGCCGTTTCCGGTTTATGGACACACAACCTTTCATGACCTATCCGTCCAGGTCGTGCCCTTCTTTCCCCCCCCGGGCTGGACCGTCGTGGGGGCGGACTGACCTCCCCCGGAATTGGGGGCGGTCAGATTCATGCTGGCCTTCTGCCCGCTTCTCCGTTCGTAGATCTGGTTCGGCTTGCCCGTTGTCACGTTGGAGATCTCTACCGTTGCGGTGTTCGGGGCCTGGGATCCCTCGTTCACCGCCTCCACCTCGAACCGGTTCTGTCCGGCGTTCAGCTGCACCCGGAAGGACTGTTTCTTGTTCGTGAGCTTGAGTCTGCTCTTCAGGATCTTCCCGTTGAGATAGATGTTGATGATGTCCCCGTCCTCCGTTCCGTGGTCCCAGACGGTAATCGTGACATCCTGCCGGTTCACCGTGACGTCCGTCAGGTCCTTGGATGTTCCCGATACGGTCGTCGTGGGCTGCCCCGTCGTGGGGCCGACTGTGGTCGTACCGCCCGGAGGAACCGTTGTGATGACGGATGTGGTGGAAGAACTGAGATATTCCGGCGACTGGGGCTGGCCCGGTTGCTGGTCCTTCACCTTCTGCTCCTTCTGGTCCAGGGGTGTCCATTGTCCCTTCTGGAAATCGCCGGTGATCTTGTTCACCTTCTCCAGATCCGCCGGCTTCGCGGTAAGGGCTTTACCGGGGTCCGTCAAGGGATTGTACACACTCGGCGGGGGCGCCGGCCCTCCTCCCGGAGTGGTGGAAACCACGGACGTCAAGGAAGTCGGGCGAACCGTCGGACTCACCGGGGAAACCACGGTTGTAAGCGAAGTCGGGCGAACCGTCGGAGTCGCGGTGGATGCCGCGGTTGTCGCCGCGGACGATGCCCCTGCTGATTGGATCGTCGAGGGCGTTTTTGAGGAAGAAACCACTTCCACCCACGCCTCGGCCTTCATCGATCCGGCTTGCGCCCCGATTTTCACGCGGGCGCCGGTTCTGGCCAGGGAGGTCGCCTGTATCCTGCCGTCGCCGCTGATGACAATCCCCTGGGCAGGAGCGCCGCTCCAGGAGACCTTCCCCTGGGTGTAAGGCTCCTTCCGGCCGTCCGGCCAAACCCGCAGGACCTTCAGGGTTTGCGTTTCCCCCACCGCCAGTTTGAGATTTTCCGGTTCGATGGCGATCTTCTCCGCGCCGCCGACTTGGGGCGTCTGATCGTCCTTCCCCGCCTCGACCTTCCAGTCCAGGCCGGCCGTGGCCTTGGCGCCCATCTTGTCGCGCACTTCGAGCCAGACCTTATGCATGCCCGTCGTTTTCGGAATGAAGGAGGCCGTTTCCTCCTTCCCCGAGACGAAGCTGCTCCATTGGTATGTGTAACCCGGCATGCCCCCCTTGACCTTGGCCTGGACGGTTCCCTTTTCTCCCACCTTGAGGGTCGGCTTGTCCGCCGTCAGGGTCACTTCGAGCTTTGGAACCTCGACCTTCAGATCGACGCTCGCGGAGGCCTTCTGCCCGGCCCGGTCGCTGACGTCCACGGTTGCCTTCTGCGTTCCCGGCTTGTCCGCGACGAAGCGCGCCGTTTCACCCTTGCCTTCGGCCCCGCTGCCCCACTGGGCGACGAAGGGAGGCTCCCCGCCCTTGATCACGGCCTGGAGCGCCGCCGTCTCCCCCAGCTTCAGGGTGGTCTTGTCCGCCTTTAGCGACACCTCCAGTTTCGGCGCCTCCACCTTGAGATCGACCGCGGCGTTCGCCGTCTGCTTGGCGCTGTCCGTGACGTCCACCGTGATCTTGTAGGAACCGGACTTCTTGGGGGTGAAGCTCGCCGCTTCGCCCTTGGCATCCGCTCCGCCACCCCACTTGCTGGTGACGGGAGGAACGCCGCCCTTGACGATCGCCTGGATCAGGGCTGTTTCCCCCAGTTTCAGGGTGGTCTTGTCCGCCTTCAGGGTCGCCTCCAGCTTCGGAACCTCGATCTTCAGCGCCACCGTCGCTTTGGCTTTCTGCCGGGCCTTGTCCGTCACCTCCACGAATACCGTCTGAGCGCCGCCCTTCTTGGCGACAAAGGGAATGCTGTCGCCCTTTCCCGTCAATCCCGGACCCCACGCATAGGTCAAGGGCGCCTCGCCGCCTTTTGCCTCCGCCTTGATCTCGATCGTTTCGCCCAGCTTGGCCTCGGTCTTCGCGGCCTTGAGGGTCACCTCCAGCTTGGCCCGTTCCACCTTGATCGTGAGGGTCGCCGATGCCTTGTTCCCCGCCCCGTCCGTCACCTCGACGGTGATCTTCTGCGAGCCGGACTTTACCGGCGAAAAGCGCGCCGTTTCCCCTTTGCCCTCCACGCCGTCTCCCCAGCGGTACGCATAGGGCGTCTTCCCGCCCTGGACGGCGGCCTGGATGACGGCGGTCTCGCCCGTCTTCAGGGAAGGCTTGTCCGACTGGAGCGCCACGCGGGGTTTCTTGGCCTTGTCGAGATCGTCCTGGAAGACGGTGACGCCGACGGCGCGGCTCGCCTTGCCGAGGACGAGGTTTTCACTGTCCCTCACACTCAGGTTGACGGTATAGGATCCCGTCCGGCTGCAGTTCAGGCGGAGCTCCCGGCCGGCGCCCGGGATGCCGCAGATCCCGCCCGGGTCGATGGACCAGTCGTAGCGCAGCGGCAATTTCTCCGGCGTCGGTTTCACGTCGGCCTTGACTTCGATGTCCTCGAACACGGCAAACTGGTTGTCCGCCACCTCCACCAATCCGCCCTCTCCCTGCAGTCCCGATCCCTGTTTCCATTCCGGCGATTTCCAGATCATCGGTTTCGGACCGCGGCGCCGCGGCTCGCCGATGGTCACCTCGTAGGCCCGCGCCGTGACCGTCGCCTGTTTCTCGCCGAGGTCCGCCCCGCCGTCCTTCGCCTTCCCGTGAACCGTGACGGTCACCGGCTTCGTGTCCTTGGGCTTGAACGTGTACTCGCGGTTGTCCCGCAGCGGCCCCGGGTTCAGCGCATTTCCCTTGTACTCCCACCAGAAGTCGATGGTGGATGCGTCCAGCTCGGGCGGCGCGCTCACCGTCGCCTTGACCTCCTGCCCGACCAGGGGGTTCTCCGGCGCGATCTTGAGTTGGAACTCCGGCCGGACGACCTCAGCTTCGATCTGGTTGGACTCTCCGACCGTCCGGAGGACCTCTCCCTCCTTCTGCAGCAGATTCACCCAGAACTTCACCGGCCCGATTTTCGTCAGCTTCCCCGACGCCGAGGCACCCGTCGTCTCGAAATTGTTCCCGAAGTCCACCTCGGGGTGCGGCTGCCAGTGGAAGACAAAGCTCCCGCGCGCCGGCGCATCGCCGGCCTTGACCTCCGCCGACAGGGTCACCGTGGAACCGATGAGGTACTTCTCCCTGGCCGGCGAAACCTTGAGGATCACCGTGAAAGCGTTCACGCGAATCGAGCAGTTTTTCGTGACGGTGGTCCCGTCTTCGTCGGTTACGGTCACCGAGATGGGGTGCGTGCCGGGTTTCCGGCTGTTCGCGAACGTGAAGGTGCGGTCCTTGGCCTCGCCGTCTCCCGACCAGGAGACGGTGTTCGACGGAGCCCCGCCCTCGACGCCCGCCGTGAAGGTGATGATGTCGCCGAGCTGCGCCTCCACGGGACACTTGTCGGGGGTCAGCGTGAGCTTGAGGGGTGTCTGGAACTTCTTGTTTTCATTCTTGATGCCATTTGTCGCCCTGTCGATGTCCGCCGGGGTGGCGTCGCGACCCAGGTAGCCTTGCAGGCAGGGCCCGACCACCTTTGGGTCGCGGGGAAGGGGGGCGCCCCACCCCGTGAGGGGTCCGTAGGTCGTGCAGGGTTTCCCGTCCGGCCCGCCGTAGTAGCCGCCGAGGGATCCCCCGGCGTACCGGCAGAGACAGTTGAGATAGGCGAGCCGCTTCTCCTCTTCCGTCGGTGGGGGCGTGCAGTCCTGTTCGAGGGTGGGCTTCCCTTTTTCCGCGCAGCCGGCCGGTTTTTTCGCCGTCACGGCCCGGGTCTGCTTTTTCGTTGCCCGGCTGCAATCTCCCCAGGCGGAATACTCGTATGTGCAGGCGGGAGGCTCCTTCGGCGGCGTCGTGGCGGTCTGTCCCGTTCCTTTATCGGTCCCGACGCCGCTTGTGATTCCGGTTTGACCGCCGGTAGAGGCATCCTTACCCGTCCCCGTTGTGACGCCCGTCGTATCGGTTGTCCCCTGGGCGCTGCCGGTTGTGCTCCCCGTTCCCTGGGCCGCGCCGGTCGTCTGCGTGGTCTTTGATGGATCCCCCTGTGTAATCCCGGTCTGCCCGGTTACGCCCGACGTAACCCCGGTCTGGCTTCCTACTCCTGAAGTGATCCCGATCTGACCCTTGGTATAGTCGCCCGGCTGGACCTGCGGCGGCGGTTTCTGTCCGTCCTTCTTATCTTCCGAAGCAGGCTCTTTCTTGTCACCGTCACCGGGCTTCCCGTCGCCGGTTTTGCCGTCCTTCGGGTCGCCCCCTTTCTTACCGTCCTTGTCTTCCGGCTTCTCATCGGCGCCTTCCCGGATCTCCACGTCGATGCAGACCGGATTGCGGGAAACCGTGGTGTCTTCCAGCGCCCGGAAAACCTCGAATGAAATTCCGGTAATGTCGGTTTCCAGTACGACGCAGACCTTGTATGTTCCCGCTTTGTCGAAGGCATATGACCGGCTGTTGCGCTTGCCGTCGGTCGTTTCCAGAGGCTTGTCCCCGGCCTGCGCCTGGCCGGCATACCATTTGTATCGATAGTAAACGCCGGGATTCCTGTCCCCGCCGCTGAGGCATCGGAGAACAACCGCCAGATCCGTCTCGAGGGCCGCCGTATCGACCGTGAACGGCGCCGTGACGCGGACCGTTGCCTTTCCCTTGGAGAGCACGGCCTCTGCCTTGTCGTAGTAAGGATCAACGGACAATCCCTTCAACTGTTGGACAAGCGCCCGGGATTCGTAAGCGGCGCTCTGCTTTTCCAGCAGCAGGAGCCGCTGCAATGTCGGGAAGCACTTGTTGAACAGGGCGACGGCCGCGTTTGCATCCGTGCTGGCTTTGTAATCGTCGTACCGGGTGCAGGCGTTCTCGGCATGGGCCTGTACGAGCGTGGACAGGTTCGCGCTCATCTGCGCGTCGGAGAACCGGGCGTTCCGACAGTAATAGTCCCTCAGGTCCTGGACCTCGGGCGACGGGCGGGGGAGCTTTTCCTTGAGAACTTGCGCTTCCCTGCCGTATACGGTGTACAGCCCGGCGATCAGGTCCCGGCAGTCCTGGGTCTTGATTACAGCGTCGTACCCATACCCCGCCACATAGTCCACCATCTGTTGTGCGATCCACATCGCCGCCATAGAAATCAGGTGGGCCGTGAGCGGCATGGCTGCCGCGATGAGCGTGGCCGTCGCGTAGGTTGCGGCCGAAGCCAACCCCTCCTTGGAGGCCTTCCGGTAAAGCTCCGGAGACTCCCAGACCAGGACGATGGCGGCCATAAAGGCCTGGCGCTTGGCAAACGCCTTGAACTCGGCATCGTTCAACAATCCGCGGACACTCGCCCACTTGCCGGAGCTCTCCAGCATGCCTCCGTAGAGGGCGCGATTCAAAGCCCCGGTCTTCGTTGCGATTTGTTCCAGAAGATGGGCGTCGGTCCAGGCGTCGAGAAGGGCCCGCTCAATGGCGCCGGCCTTGGAGACGAGGGCCTTTTCGAGGGCTTCTCCCTCGAGTTTCTCCAGTTCCTTCACCAGTTTCTCGATCATGGCGTCATTGGCGCTCGGCTTTACACCCGCCAGGATCTTTGCCTGCTTCAGATAACGCTGGAGGCGGCCGAGATTTTTTTTCACCAGATCCGGATCGCTGCCCAGCGCGCTGCTGGTCTTTTCCGCGATCTGCTTGGCCACGTTCGCCCGCTCCTGGGCGGTGATGCCCGCAATCCCTTCCTCGGCATGGATCTCACCGGCCGAACCGGTCAGGACCTTCTTCGTTCCATCTTTGTTGGTCGTGCCGTCCGTGAACCAGCGTTTGCCCCGCGCCCCCTTTTCCATCTCCTGGACCACCGCCCCGGATCCCCAGATTCCCTCGGCGGCCTCTTCGAGGATGTCGTCGGTGACGTTTCCGGCTCCGTAGCCGAGATTCGGTACGACCCCCAGCTTTTTAAACAACGCGAAGGCCTCCGCCTTGCTTGTGACGCCTTTCATGAGCTGCTGGGGAGGATAGACGTTGATCTTCTGGAGGATGGCCCGGGCGGCGTTGACCGGTTTCCCGTTGACGATGAAGGTCATGTTGCCGAACTTCTTCTGTACGGTCTGCCGGATCCGGTTCTGGATGTCCACCCAGCGGCGCGCCGCTTCCTCCGGGGAGACATTGGCGTTCTTCAGCCGGAGCCGCATGTCGAAATCCGATGAACCGCCGAGCAGAGGGTCCCGGAAACCGCTCTTCTTGATGTAGGATCCCTGGCCGATGATCTCCATGTCCGGGGTCCCGGACATCGAGATCAGTTCCTCGATGACGCCCTCGATCAAGTCCGCCGAATAATTGCTTGTGGATACCGCGGCGGACAAAAGCCCGACGAAAAGGAGAGCCGAAAGGACGGTAAAAACGAGATGGAAGAAAAGAATCCTTTTATTAAACATTTGTTTGACCTCCCGGCCCCCCTGTCCCGACCCTGGCGGGAGAATTCCCGACCGGTTTATTCTTGACTACCATGAGATGCCGGCGGGAGACAAGGCCCGTTATGATGAAAGGGCCTTCCTTTCTTGCTCATCTATTTAAAGTAAGAGGTTTCCGGGTGAAGCCGTTATAATTTCGCAATCGACATCTAATGGGCCGCCAGTCGAATCGTGGTGAAGGGAACATAGAATCCCTCCGAAAGGAATACAAGGGATATTTCCCTGTCTGGATCCAGGGGGATCCCCTCGAAAACCAGATCGACCGCTTCTTCCGGACCCAGCATCAGCGATTGTCCGTCCTTTTCCCGAAGGAGCTCCAGGACCTTCTCGCCGGTCGCTTTGGCGGCCGAGAGGAGTTTCAACCGGGAAGCCCGGGGCGAATCCGGCAACAGCCGGCCCCAGGACACTTCATCCACCCGGTGGTATTTCTCCGGGTCGCAACTGGAGGCAGCGATCCGGATTTTGTTTTCCCGATCCCAACCGGGACCCTGATCCGGTAACGGGAAGAAGGATTCCTGCCTTTCATCCCGGGGATAAATCCAATCCACGTTCCGCCATTTCCCCTGAGGGTCCTGCCGCTGCAAGGTCAGCTTCGGCTGACCGGGGGACGCCGTGTGCCGATCGGCCTTCCCCTCCAAAAAACCCTGCCAGGTCAAGGCAATGAAGCCGTTCCGCCAGGCCTCCGGAGGAACCTCGATTTCAAGGAACTCCCCGTCGTAAAGAGGGGCCGGCTTTTGAAAGGAAGAAAGGGGCTGCAAGCCTTGATACAGGAAAGGCTGTTCCCCCCTGCTCATCCCGATTCGGGTCCCCTTCCGGTGCTCCACCGCGGAAAGCCCGACCCAATCGGTGAACGAGTGTTCCGTGGCCTGCTCCACGATCCGGAGACGATAGTTTCCATCGGAATCGGGAACCAGGGCGCGGGTGATCCGGTAATCATCCCGCATGTTTTTCTGTCGGATCACCTTTTCGGTGATGTGTTCGGGGGTGAAGAGAAAGATAGAGCTCTCCTGTTTTTCGGCCAGCAGCCGGGACTCCTCGGTCATCAGATCCCGGGCCAGCAGCCGGGCGACCGGGTAGATGTCGTTCTCCTTCTCATAGGCTTCTCCCGTCCAGACATACAGATAAGGGCAGGAGCCCTTCATTACAACCTTGACCGCCTTGCCCGATTCGCAGACAAAATCGGCCTTGGTCATGCCGTAATTCCATTGCGTGACCGACATGACATACTTCCCGGCCGGGATGTCGGAAAAGCTGAACGCCCCTCCCGCGCTGCTCGTCGCGGTTTTATTTGCTGGACCGGTCAAGGTCACAGTCATTCCTGCAATCTTCTCGGGCCACCCCTCCACCTTAACGAGTTGGCCCGTGACGATGGCGCATTTCCCGGCCGGGGCCGTGCCCACCACGGTGACATCGATTCCCGGTTTGGTGGGCTGCTGAGTTGCCCCAGGTGTCGAGGGGGGCTGAGTCCCGGGTTGATCAGGCGGTTTCGGAGGTTCGCCCGGGGGCTTCGTATATTCCGTCGGGATCGGCATGGGCGGCTGATCCTGCTGCCCCGGTTTTTCCGGTCGGGTGCCCTGTCCCGGTCCGGCGGCAAATCCGTCCATGGGACCCTTGATCGTGTTCGGATCCACCGGCTTGTCCCTGCCGGGGATGCCGGGGTCCTTGTTCGGGTCATACCCTTTCAATACCGTTACCGTAGCGGTGTCACTGGCCCCTTCCAGAGTGGCGGTGACCGGATAGGAACCGTCCCGCCTCCCTTTACCCTCAAAAATCGGCCCGTTTTTCCATGAGGCCCGAGCGGTCAGGTCCACATAGGCGCCGATGGCATTGGAGTATTCTCCGGTCGCTTTACAAGCCGCGGTCCCGTTCTGGTCGATCTGACCGGGAGAACAAAAAACGCCAAAACGGGTAAGCACGGGAGGAGGCGGGGTGTATGCGCAGGTTCCGATCAGGATTGGGGTTCCCGTGCATCCTTCCGGTGTGCTCGATCGAACCGTTCTGCTTCGCGTATTATCCGGTTGACAATCCGACCAATCCCAATATTCGTATTGGCATGGCGGGGGGGGAGGCGGCGGGGCCGCCGGCGGCTTCGGCGGGGCAGGCGTGGTTTGTTGCGGCGGTTTGGCCGTGGCTGCCGAACATCCATACTGGTCGTCGAAATAGCGGCTCAGTTGTCCGACCCGGGCATCGGCCTCTCCCCAGGTCATCCTGTCGCCGACCAATTCATAACTGGGCGGGCCGTATTTTCCACAGACCGCGGCCGCAAAATGGAAGCAGGGGGGCGGGTCGCCGAACATCTTGTAGCGCCAGACGCAGTAGTTTCCGCCGGAGCCCGCGGCCACGGTGGCCGGCGGTCGTATCCCGGCTCCCGAACTGGCGGTTGCGCCCTTGGGCAGGACCAAAAGGTCAAGGGGGACCGAGACCTGTCCTGCTCCTGTCTGGCTGACGGTGATGGTCACCTTGGCCGTGCCCGGCGGGGCATTGGATCGGGCGGCAAAACCTTCCGAGATGAGATAGCTTTTCCCCCCGGACGTGTAAGAAGCATAAATGTTTCCGGGATCGACCGAGGTGTTTCCGGGGATGGTTTCAATCTTTCCGAGAAAGGGACCGTCGGCCACCCGGATTTTAACGTTGATGCGCTCCGCCTTTTCGCTTTGCCAGCCGCCGACGATCACATTGCACGGCTTGCTCATCTCTCCGGGCACCAGCTCAAGCGCTCCTCCGCAGTCCAGGGTTGCGTTCAAGGTCGTCGGACCGGCTGCCGCCGGAGGCGTCTGGGCGCCTGTTGAAGAGGAGCATTCGTACTGGTCGTCGAAATAGCGGCTCAGTTGTCCGACCCGGGCATCGGCCTCTCCCCAGGTCATCCTGTCGCCGACCAATTCATAACCGGGCGGGCCGTATTTTCCGCAGACCGCGGCCGCAAAATGGAAGCAGGGGGGCGGGTCGCCGAACATCTTGTAGCGCCAGACGCAGTAGTTTCCGCCGGAGCCCGCCACCACCGTAGCCGGGGGCCGGATGCCCGGGCCGGCGCCGGGAAGTTGTCCTTTGGCCAGGACGGCAACCCGCAAAAGCAAGGAAACCTCTCCGGCCCCTTTCTGGCTTACGGTCAAGGCAACGGTCGTCGTTCCCTGGGGCGCATTGTCCTTGGCCCGGAAGGTCTGCTTGAACAGATATCGATCATTATAGGGGCTTACACCCGCGGTATACATCAAGTCCGGCGATACGGATGCGTCCCCGGACACTTCGATCCCGCTGGACCGGTCATATTCGATCTTCAGCTCCACCCGGTCGCTGGTATTGCCCTTCCACCCCTTGACGACGACATTGCACGCTTTTCCCAAGAAATCGCCCGGCCGGAGTTCGAAGGAATCGCCGCAATCAAGCTCCGCCGTGAGTTTGGCCGGTTTTTCTTCGGAAGGTTTATCCGGTTTGGGGCCTTGCGAGAGGATCGCATTCACCGTCGAACCCGGATCGACGCACCGGCCCTCACGGGGATCCTGGTCCATGACCGTTCCGTTGCTGAAGGAATCACTGTATTCCGGTTTACCGACCCAAAAACGGAGCCCGTTTTTCTGTACGTCCGTCCTTGCCTCATCCGAGGTCTTGTACAGCAGGTTGGGGACCTTCACCTGCGGGGGCGGGCAAGGCCCCACCGTCACGGTTGCCTTGGCCTGGTCGGTCACTTTTGCGTTCGTCAGGCTATACGCCTCGACCGTTGCCGTGTTCTCGGTCGTCGTCATTAAAGTGCTCACGCACTGGTAGGTCCAGGTATCGTTGGGGTTCAATATGCCGCTGGGGTCCGTCTTCAGGGGTGCAACCGTCAGACACTTGTCATCCTTGACCGTTATCCTTTCCAACTGAACCGTGCCGGTATTGGTCAGAGAATAGACATAGGTCACTTTTTCCCCGGGCTTGACGTTCCGGGCGTCGGCGGCTTTCTGGATTTTGATGCCGGCCTTTTCGCCGGGATCGGCGATACGAGCCGTGACACTCTTTTTTACCCGTTTATTGGCGGAATCAACAGCTTCAACATCGACCCAGAATGTCCCGGCTTTCTTAAATACAATGTCGGTCCTGATTTGAGAATCGCGTTTGTTCGGAATCGATATTTCATCGAAGGCGGAATCGGCGGAACGGATGGTCACCGTATAAGGCGGGTTGCCGCCCCTCATTTGAATGGTCAGCGAAACCGGAGTATTTGTCTTGCCCGTCAGCTCGAAGGGGAGTTCCAGATCCAGTGTTTTGGGACGGGCCTTGGAGATGATTTCCCCTATTTCGGTTATTTTGTCTTGGACCAAAAGCAGTCTTGTTCCCCGCCGAACGTTCTCGGCCATCCGATCCTTGTATTTTTCCACGGTGGCGATGTTTTCGACGATTATTTTAAGATCCTTATCCGTGGTTTTCCCCTGTTTTTGAATTTCGTCCAAAACCTTTTTTAAGGCCTGTTTCAGGACCGTGCTAAAGGGATCGGGTGTCTTCAAAAACTTCAGTGCTTCGCCGGCGGCTTTTGCCGCGCCGCCAAAAAAAGGCCTGACGGAAAGCTTAAACAGGTTTCCCTGCAATTGCAATTTGGCCTTATCCCACATTTTTTTGTTGGCTTCATATTCCTGCTGGTTCTTCGAAATGGCTTCCGTTAAGTCTTGGGGGTTCTTAATGTACTTTTCAACATCGCTTCTCGTCGCTCCATCGAGATTGTTCCATTTTTCCGTAAGCTCGCGGCGGGCTTGTTCATCGGTGCCGACCTTGTCGAGCAGATCCTGCGGCGGGTCGGCTCGAACAATCTGCACCGGTATTGAAAAAAATAAAACCAGCAGAAAACAAGAAAGAATCCTTGAAGGGATAAACGCGACAGGCAATCGCTTGAGGATCTTTTGGGGTTTCATTTTTTCCTCACATTCTTCCAAAATTCCGAACGAATCGAAGAATAGAGACTCACTTCGCCGGGATCGTTTGGGTGGCGATCCGATTGAGCGTACCGCGGGAGGAGCAGGTGTTCATCCATTTCAGCCCATTCTCGGGCTGAATCCTCAAGCGGGATCGGCCGCAACTTCAAGGATCGATGGTTGCGTCATTTTTCCAGGACCGCCTTTACGTCCACCCGGCTGGGGGTCACGTTGGTCGGTTCCAGGCGGAAGCCGGTGAATTTTCGATTGGCCAGTTCATCGGCGATGTTGCTGGATTTACCGCCGTAATCGATCATCAGTTCGGCGTTTCCGGCTATGAAGCTCCGTTGATTTATGGATCGCACCCCCTGCATTTCCTTTTCCAGGAAGGTTTTGACGGCCGACAGATGGCGGTAGGAAACCAGGCTGGTAATGACCAAAGTGACTTCCCGGGAGCGCCCGTAAATCTCGCTCCGCCATTGGGCCAGAATATCGTTGATCATGGGATCGGCCATTCGCTGCATGGCCTGCTGGATGGCGAGCGCGCCGCCCTGGACCTCATCGATATGGGCTTGCCTGCCCTGCTCGCTCCGGGATGAGATGATTTTGGCGCTGTCCGTGAGGATGGCCCTGGCCTGGAGGGTCGCCTGGAGGGATTGAAGCTGGGTGTTCATGATGCGCCCGCCGGCATTCTTGGAAAACGCCCTGCCGGTGATGACGATTTGCGCCCCGTATTGAAGACCGGCCGCCGCGGCCGCATTGTTGTCTCCCTCCAGGATGCGCAGGGCCTGATCGCGGGACAGGTTCGCCTTGACGGTCTGGGGATCCACCACATTGAAACCGGAGGCCAGCAACCTCTGGATCAAAGTCGATTCCGCCTGGCCGACATCCTCAAAGGCCGTCGTCCCGAAGACGCCCATCACCTTCTCCTCCAGGATGACCATGACCTTGGGCTTCTCCGCCTGAACGTGGAGGAGGCCCAGCGCGCGCAGGTCGTTCTGGAGGTTCCCCCGGGCCACCTCGGCCTGGATCTTGACCCGGTAGAGGTCCCCTTCCGCTTTTTCCGAAAGAACCTTGTACCGCTGGACGTAACCGGCCGTCTGAGCGAGAATCTTGTCGGTGATGACCTTGTACTGCTCCGTCAGGGTATCCGAGGTCACCAGGGTCCCCACGGCCTGCTCGACCGCCTTGCGCAGGGCGTCGTCGATCGCCTTGTCCCGGGCCGGCGCCACCGCGTTGTTGACGATGGCGGCGACCCCTTCGGTCATGACGAATTCGGGCGGCTGCGCCCAAACAGACGGGGTCGAAAGGAACAGCGCGCCCAGGACAAGACAGAGAATCCCCAGGCAGGCATTGCTCCGGAGCAGGAATGGCGAGAGGAACCGGCGCCTGCCGGACCCTGGCCTGAATGGGTCGGGCCGGCGCCCTTTTCTCACGGATTGGCCTGTGCCCGCTGCTCTTGTGCCGGTTATTGCTCCGGCAATGATAAATGCCAATCCCGTCATTCCCGCGAAAGCGGGAATCCAAGACAGGACTGGATGCCGGATCAAGTCCGGCATGACAACCTTTGACATGTTTGCTTGCCGGAGCAATAAAACGAAGCCGGCCTGTTGCTCACGGTTCTGCATGACTTTCATCTCATCGGAAAATCTGTTGGAAATCGTAGCCCAGCGTCACTTCCATCTCCACTTCCACGCCGCCGTCATCCTTGTACTCGGTATCGGTCACCTTGGCGCCGCGAATGTACGCCTCGACGCGAGAGCGGATCGTATCGCTCTTCAGGACGAAATCCCGGACGCTGGACTTTCCCCGGATGGCCACGCCGTAGGCCTGCTCCAGGAGATTCCGGTAGCCGTCCAGTTTGGCCGCCCGCTCCGTCATGAGCCGGGCCTGGGCCGGATTGATCGCCCTTTCCGGAGGCGCGCCGCCGCCCTTGGCCCGCAGAACAATCGGAACCCACTGGCCCTCAGCCTGCCCCATAGGCTGCTGATCCTGAATCGGCACGACGAAACACCCCGCAAGCATAGTCACTGCAAACAGCACAACCAATCCTTTTTTCCACATGGTTTTTTCTCCTTTCTTTTCAGCGAACCCCGAGAATTCTTCTCAGCGGATCCAGATCGATCTCCACTTCCACCTCATAACTGCCGTCGGCCAACTGATATTCGGAAACAACCCGCGCCCCCTGGATGTAGGAGAAGACCCGGGAACGGATGTCGTCGCTGCGGGTTACAAAATCCCGGACCAGCGTCTCGCCGCTGATCCGGACGCCGTTCACCTGCTCGGCAAGATTCCGCAAGGCGTCCAGCTTTCCCGCCCGCTTGGCGAGGAGACCCTTCTCCGCCGGCGTCATCCCCGGTTCGTTGGGTTCAACGCCGTGCCCCTTCACCCGCAGCACATCGCGGGCCGCTTGCGGCGCCACATAGGCCTGTCCGCCCGGCGCTCCATACCCGGTTGCCTGGATCGATTCCTCGTCATAACGCAGGCGGCGCCCCAGGATATCCTCCAGACGACCCAGGGTGACCTCCACCGTGACTTCCGCCGTCCCGTCGGCCTGAACCTGGTAATCGACTTCCCGGGCTCCCTGGATCACCGCCCGCACCCGCGAGCGGACCACGTCGGACTGGGTGACAAAATCCCGGACGGTCGTCCGGGCGTCGATCTGGATGCCGTAGACGACCTCCAGAAGGTTCCGCAGGGCGTCCACCTTTGCCGCTCTGCGCGCCATCAACTTGGTCTGACCATCGATCTGCGCCAGGCCTTCCAGTGAAAAACCCAGGACCAGGACCAGCAGCGCCACTCCCGTCAGCAGGCATCGTCTCCGGATCGTATCGTGTCTCATCATTCCCCCTTCTTGCGGGTCTTCCCCTCGAACCGGACCATCTGTTCAATGATCCCGTACCACTCTTCCTCGCTGACCCGGATCGGCCCCGTGTAGGTCTCCGGTTTACGATCCGGCCTTATTGCCGCAGCGGCGTCTCCCCGCTCCGACGGCAGCATATTTCCGGGAGACGCCTTCACGGTGACCTGAACCCCGCCGTCGGCCAAAAGCGCCTCATCCACCAGGGTGATGCCCCGGACAAAGGCCGAAAAACCCTCATAGGCGTCCCGCTCCGGGAAAGCTTCCCGGTCCTCTTGGCGTCCCCGGACGGCGTTTCGGTAGGCGTCCAGCACCGCCGCCCTCCGGGCCATCAGGAGCGCCTGGGTCCTGCTTTTGGCCTTCACGGGGGGATAGCCGATGCCCTGCACCAGCCGGGATTCGTCACTCCCGGAAAAACCCTGTCCCCAGGAGAGGAGAACGCCCAGGATGCAGAGTGCGATGATTTTGATGCCGATCTTTTTCATCTTGCGGATACGGCCTTGCTGAAAAAAATCCGAAGTCTTTCCCGGTCGCGGACAAGTTTCCGTTCAGCCTGACCATGGCGGACGACACCTGACCCGTCAGCCATGCAGCGCCCGGACATCGGGATACCCTACAACGCCCTGAATCACTACCTTCTCACCGGACCCACTGCCCCGGAACCCGGAGGCGGAGGCGGAGCGCTCTGGACGGCAGGCGGCGGACCGCCCTCGGGCATGATGATGATGGCCGGCGGCGGCAACGGCTCCCGTGTGTAGACGTAACAGCCTGATAACAATGACGTAACGGCAACTCCGAACACTAAGACAGCGATACCCTTTTTCATACGGAAGCCTCCATTTCCTGATTTTGGCATACCGCTCGGAAGGAGCGGTTTTCTTCGATTCTGCATGCCACGGCGCAGATCGGGATCGATATCACCGAAAGTGGGATATCGTGGCGAGAAAGATAACGGGAAGCAACATCCCTGTCAAGAAAAAGGTTTACAGAAGAAAGGTTTGTTGGCCGGTCGCTGTTTTCGCCGCGGCAAAAGATAAAATGGTTGACAAACCGGAAAAACGGGAGCAGATTTTAAACAAGTTCTGAGCGGCGATAACCTTGAAAGCATTATTAAACCCGGATAGGTGATGCATGGCGGCATTCGTCATAGACCCCGTGAGACCTTTGAAAAACGCCCCTGCTTTGTCATTCCCGCGAAAGCGGGGGCAGGAATGACGATTTACCGAATTTCGGGAGAAATTCAAAGGTTTCTCCGTATCTCGAAAAGAGAGCGGGGTTTCGTTTCAGGAGGATCAGATAAGGAGGATCAGAAAATGAAGAAATTATGGTTTGGAGCCATTCTTTTGGCGGGGCTGATCGTGTTTCCGATCCTGTCGCCGGCGCAAGTCGATGTACGGATCAATGTTCCGATTCCGCTGCCTCCTCCGATTCCATTTGTTGCGCCGCCGAATGTGATTGTGTTGCCGGGAACGGATGTATACGCCGTTCCCGACGTTCAGGAGGACATATTTTTCCGGGGAGGCTGGTGGTGGAGACCTTGGCAGGGCAATTGGTATCGTTCGAAATTCCATGACCGCGGATGGTCTCATTATCGCGGCGCACCCTCCTGGTATGGAAGAGTCCCGCGGGATTGGAGGCATAATTATAGCAATCATGTTTGGGGCGGTCGTTCCTGGAGACCTCCCAGCATCCGTCACGGCGGCATAGATCAGCATTGGCGCGGCGGTCATTGGCGTAATGACCATGGATGGGGACGTCCCGGCGGCAGGTCCGGCGGACGCACCCTGCGTGGCGGTAAATCCGGCGGACGCACCTATCCCGATGGGCGAACGGGTAAGAGCAATCGTGGCGGTTCTAAACGTGGCGATCGCAGGTAAGGGGAGGAATGATCCGGATCATCGAAGGATGATCCGGATCATTTTCATGCCGGTCAAATGGGCATATCCCCGCCGGAAACAGAAAGAACTTGAATTTCATCTTGCACAACCCCGCTTTATTGTATATATTCCCTCCCAAGTTCCCTTTTCAATGGACATCATTCGTCTGGTAGTTGGGGTATCGGAATGAAGGTCGGCAGATATCTCATCGTTTTTGTCTTGATCATGAGCGCCCTGATCACATTCGGGGACAGAGGGCTCGTCGATAATTACCGGATGAAGGAAAAAATGATGGCCCTCAAGAAGACCAATCATGAGATGACCCTCGAAAGCATCGCCCTGAAAAAAACCATCACGCTTCTGCGGGATAACTTGCCTTATATCGAGATGGTCGCGAGAAATGAACTGGGAATGGTGAAGAAGGGGGATCTGGTTTACCGCAAGGCGCAATAAGGCTTCCGCTGCCGTGGCGGAGTGCATACCTTTTATCTTAAGACGGTGGCTGCATGTTCGATATCAAGGGCTTGTTTTCAGGGGGGAAGGAATTGGCCGGGCTGGACATCGGCTCCAGTTGCATCAAGCTTGCGGAGATCGAAGACCACCCCAAGGGCAGCCTGCTCAGCCTTTTTTCCCGGATTCCCCTCGCGAAAGGAGTGATCGTCGAAGGCGTCGTGGCGGAGCCGGAGGCCCTGACCGCAACCATCAAAGAACTCTACCGGAAATCCGGCTGCAAGCGGAAAAAGATCGTCGCCTCCATCTCCGGGAACGCCGTGGTCGTGAAAAAGGCGAGCTTTGCACAGATGGATGAGGAAGAACTCCGGGCCCTGATCCACGATGAAGCGGGCAAGTATCTGCCCTTCGACGACATGGCCGATGTCAGCTATGATTTTCAGATCCTCGGGGAAAATCCCTACAACCCCAGCCAGATGGAAGTTCTCATCGTGGCGGCCAAGAAAGAGATCGTCGAGGGGTATACCGAGGCCATCGAGGCGGCGGGCCTGACCCCGGTGATCATGGACGTCGATTCCTTCGCCCTGGAGACCATGTACGGGGAAAATTACGATTTCGATGAGAACGATGTGACCATTCTCATCAACATCGGGGCGACCATTACCAACCTCAACGCAATGAAGGGCGGGCTGTCGATCTTCACGCGGGATTTCACCCTCGCCGGCAACTCCGTCACCGAGGCCCTTGCCGCCNNGGCGACGTACCGGGAAGGTCTGATTGCCTATGCGAATCCGATCTGCTCCGAGATCGAACGGTCGGTCGAATATTTCCGTTCCACATTCGGCGCTGAAACCATCAACAAAATCATCGTGTCCGGCGGCGGCGGGCTGATTCCGGGGCTGGTGGCCGATCTGGGCAACCGGCTGGGGATCGAAACGGAACTCGTCAATCCATTCAAGAAGATCCAATCGGACAAAAAGGTTCTGGAGCCGGAGACGGCGGAGTGCATCGGCCCGATTGCCGCCGTTTGCGTGGGGCTGGCTTTGCGGAAGATAGGTGACCAATGATCAAAATCAATCTTCTTCCGTACCGGGAAAAGGCAAAGAAGGAAAATCTGCAGCGCCAGATCGTCATTCTGGCCGGCACCCTGGTATTGTTTCTGCTGATCCTCCTCGGCGTGCACCTCTATTTCACCATGAGCGTCAGCGGTCTGGAGACGAAGATCAAAGAGGCGGATGCCCAACTGATCGTCCTGAACAAGAAGGTCGGTGATGTCGAGGGTTTCAAGCGGGATAAGAAGGAGCTGGAGCAGAAGTTGGGGGTGATCAAGTCGCTCGAGGGAAACCGCCTCTTCCCCGTCCGCATGCTGGATGAGATCAACCGCATCATTCCCGCAAGAGACATCTGGCTGGAAAAAATCTTGGAGAATGGGCCGGAACTCCGCATCGAGGGGATCGCCCGGGACAGCATCACGGTGGCCGGCTTCATGAAGAGTCTGGAAAAAGTCGAATTCATCCGGTCCGTCGATCTCGTGGTCTCCAAGGAAAAAGAGGTTTCCGGTGTGAAACTACAGCAGTTCATCCTGAACTGCGGCATCAAAAGGGGGATGTGAATCGATGGCCGTCACTGTAGAGGATCTCAAGAAACTCTCCCCCAAGATGAGGATGCTGATCGTTGGCGGGATCTGTCTCCTCCTCGGTTATTTCTATTATATGTTCTTCTTCCAGGAGATTTTGGCAAAGCAAATCGCCCTCGATGCCAAGCTGACGGAACTCGAACAGCAGGTTGCGGAGAAGGAAAAGGTTGCGGCCCAGATCGGCCGGTATATGCGCGAGATCAAAACCCTGCAGGAATCGTTCAAGATCGCCCTGCTGAAGCTTCCCAATCAGCGGGAGATCCCGGCGCTCTTCGATTCCGTGGCCGTGGCCGGCAGGAGGTCCGGGGTGGATTTTCTGCTGTTCGAGCCGAAGCCGCCGGAGAAGAAACCCCCGGAACCGAAACCGGCGACCCCTCCGAAACCTGCCGCCAAAGCCCCCCCGGGTCAGCCGCCGAAACCGGCCGTTCCGGAGAAATTTTACGATGAGATCCCGGTGAAGGTGGAGATTTCCGCCGGTTTCCACAACACGCTTGCCTTTTTCGATCAGGTGGGCCGGCTGCCCCGGATCGTCAATATCGAACAGATCGAGATGGGAGGGGCCACGGATGTGAAGGGGCGGGGACGGAACGTCAAGACGTCCTGCATCGTGAAAACGTACATGTTTGTGGAAAAGAAGCCATGACGAGACGGCATTCCATCGCGGCCCTGGCGGCCGGCGCCCTGATCCTGCTGCTTGCCGGCGGGGCGACCCTCGCCGCGGTTCCGGCGACCCCCGGCCCGGGAGCGACTCCGGCCATGCCGGCAGCCGGTCCCGGAAAACCGGCGGCAACGACCGTTCCCGCGGCGGTTCCGGCGCCGCCCGCGGATTATCATTATCAGTCGTCCGGAAAACAGGATCCGTTCCAGCCCTTCCTGGAATTGGATCAGGCCCTGCTGAAGAAGAAGCAGGAGGAACAGAAGAAAAAGGCGGCGGCGAAGGGGCGCCCCATCTCGCCGCTCCAGCAGTCGGAAATTGCGCAGTTCCGCCTGGTCGGCATCGCCGGGAATGACCAAAAACGCACGGCGATTGTCGAGGAGCGAACCACGAAAAAATACTATCCGCTCGCGGTCGGGAGCTACATCGGCCCGAACGAGGGCCGGGTCGCGGAGATCCTCGCCGACCGGGTGGTGGTGGAGGAGCGGGGTGAAACCCGGGACAAAAAGACGAAAAAAATGCAGATGAGGCGGATTCCGCTGTTGCTTCGTCAAGAACCATAAGAGGGAAAACCATGGAACGGGCAATACGATGCGCATGGCTTGTTTTTCTCGCGGTGATCATAACGACCTCCCTTCCGCCGTCATGGGGCGCGAACCCCGCGGCGTCGGCCGCGGCCGCACCGACGGTCAACGCGGGCTACCTGGAGAACGTCGCCTTTGAGCGGCTTCCGGGAAAGGAACGGGTGATCCTGACGGTATCGCAGCAGTCCGGGATGACCGTCGAGAGTCAGCGGGGCAATGTGGTGCTGGTCCGCCTGGAGAACCTCTTCGTTCCCGAGGGGCTCCGGCGTCCCCTCGCCGATCCGGCCCTGGTCAATATCCTTCGGGTGACGCCCGCCCAGAAAATCGCCGATGGCCGATTGTGGGTCATTGCGACGATCGACTTGAAGCAGCGGGTTCCCTACAGCATCCGGCAGGAAGGGATGAATGTCCTGATCGATTTCAATGTGACCTCCCTGGCGGCGGCGCTGCCGGAAAAACCACTGAAGGTCGAACCGATCCAGGCGGCGCAGCCCACTGAAAAAGCGGCAGCCAGCGCGGCGGAGAAGGGTGTTGCGGGAGAGGCCAGCAAAGAGAGAAAGGTCCATGGCGGCCCCCGGATCTCACTCGATGTCCAGGATTCCGATATCAAAGCGGTCTTTCGCCTGCTGTCCGAACTGGGGAAAGTGAGCATCGTCTCCGGCGACGAAGTCAAGGGACCCGTGACCCTCCTTCTGAGGGATGTCCCCTGGGATCAGGCGCTCGACACCATCCTTGGGATCAAAGGTTTATCCAAGGTCGAAAAAGACAATGTCATCATGGTGATGAGCAATGACAATTTCCAGAAACTGAAGAAGGCCGAGGAGGATTTGGCGAAAAAAGCCGAGGAGGAACGGATAAGACGGCAGAGGAATCAATTATATACGGAGCCGCTGATCACGCGAATCGTGCCGATTAAATATCGTCTGCTTCAGTCCATCAAAAAAATCGATATGAAAAGGGATGTTCTGATCACCGGTTCCGTGAAGGAGTCTTCTGCCGGGGCCGGTGATTTGAAAGCTTTGCCGTCCGGTGGGCCGGAGCTTTCCGCGGGCGGCGGACAGCTTAAAAAAGATGCCGGCGCTGCGGGCCCAGGGGGCGAGACGACAACCCAAAAGGTTTCCATGGAAGGCGCGGGTGATTTTATTCAACTCCTGCAAAGTTTTCTGAGTACGGATGCGGACGGCAAGCAGAGGGGCTGGATCGGCGCCGATCCGGAAACCAACAGCATCATCATCACGGCAAGCAAGAGTGATCTGGTTAAAATCATGGACATGATCGCCAAAATCGATATTCCGACCGACCAGATCCTGATCAAAGCCAATATCGTGGAAACGACGAAGAGCACCGCCCGCAACCTCGGTATCCAGTGGGGAGGCGTATTTGGAAGAAAGGTCGGGGATCAGAGCTTATATGTCACTCCCGGAGGTTCGGGAGGTTCGACGACGCCGCCGGGGAGCGCCCTGGATGGAAGCTATACGGCTGCCTCCGGCGCAAAGGGAATGAGCGGCCAGGGGTACGGGGTCAATTTCCCGGCGTCGTCGATTCTCGGCGTCGGCCCCGCCTCGCTGGGGTTGCTGTTTGGGACGATCGGCGGCAATATCCTGGATGTTCAGTTAAGCGCCCTGCAGAATGACGGCAAGCTGAACATTCTTTCCAGCCCTTCCCTGGTGACGCTGGACAATCAGATGGCCTCTACCGAAAATGGCGAGGATGTTCCGGTGGTCACGCCGGCCACGTCCACGTCTCCGGCGACCGTCACCTGGAAAAGAGCCGTTTTGCGTCTGGAAATAACGCCCCACGTGGTTGACGGGAAAAACATCAAGATGACGATCGTCGTTAGAAAGGATGAGGCGGATTTTACACGGTCTGTGCAGGGCAATCCTCCGATTTTTGTGAAAGAGACGAAGACGGACCTGGTCGTCGCGGACGGAGAGACCATCGTGATTTCCGGTTTGACCAAGCAGAAAAAAGATAACTCCACCAGCGGGGTGCCCTGGTTAAAAGATGTCCCCGTACTGGGCTGGCTCTTCAAGGGGGAAGGGAAGAACGAGTCGATGGAAGAGGTGCTCATCTTCATCACCCCCAATATCATGAAGCCGCAGGAAGTGGCCGGAATTCAGACCGGGTTTTGAGAACCATGACTCATGCAATCCGGTACAAGCCGGAGAGTGAAACGAATATCATTGATCAGGCTGTGGTCAAGGAGACGGATATGATGAAATATTTGGCCAGATTTATGATGATGGCCTTCATGGCTGCCGTGTTTTGGGGTCTTGCGGGTTGCGCTCCGGCGAATTATCAAAAAGGGATCAAAAACTATCAACCGGACGATGTCGCCGCGGCCGTCCGCGAACTGAAGCCGCTGGCCGAGCAGGGCAATGCCGAGGCCCAGTTCAATCTGGGCTCGCTGTACTACCAGGGATGGGGTGTGCCTCAGGATTACGGGAAAGCGACCGAATGGCTGCGTAAATCCGCCGAACAGGGCTATGTATTCGCCCAGGTCACGCTGGGCTCCATCTATGCCGAGGGCGTTCAGGGAAAGATTCAACAAAACTATCCCCAGGCGCTCATGTGGTTCATCTTTGCCGCGGCCCAGGGCGATCGGGAGGCCATGGAATTCAGGGATGCGATGGCGAAGCGGATGACGCCGACGCAGATTGCGGAGGCGCAAAAGCTGGCCCGGGAATTCAAACCGCGGAATGTCTATACGAAAGCGCTTGAGGAATACAGGATCCTTGGCGAAAAGGGGAATGCCGACGCCCAGTTCAAGGTCGGGTTGATCTACTACAGAGGTCAGGGTGTCCCGGCCGATTACTCGGAGGCCCTCAACTGGTTCAGGAAGGCCGCGCTGCAGGGCCATCCGCTCGCCCGGTACAATGCCGGCTACATGTACGAAAAAGGGGAAGGGACGCCGCAGGACTATCTGGAAGCGGCAAAGTATTACCGGCAGGCGGCGGAGCAGGGCAATCCGCTGGCCCAGTACAACCTGGGCTGCCTGTATGAAAAAGGTCAGGGTGTGCCGCTGGATGAGGTGCAGGCCCTGAAGTGGTACAATCTGGCGGCGATCCATGGAGAAATCCAGGCCAGAACGGCGCGGGATCGCATCACCGTCTGGATGACGACCGCGCAGGTCGCCGAGGCGCAGCGTCTGGCGCGTGAATTCAAGATCGTAGGAAAATAAGGTCGGCCTTTTATGGGTAGTGAAGGAGGATGGGTTATGCGCAAGTGGTCTCGTTTATCATTGCTATTCCTATGCATCTTGACGCTCTTTGTCGGCGGCTGCGGCGGCGGCAGCGGCAGTTCGGCCGATCCGATGGGGACGGGAACCGTTCAATTCATCGACGAAAAAGGGGCGATCCTCTACCCTCAAACGGCGGGCAACCCCTTGGTCTTTACCGTCATGCCGGGAGAAACCCGCCAACTGATCGTCTGGGTCACGAACGCCCGCAACGGCGGGGCGACCATCGTGCCGGTGATCGGTGAGAATGTGACCTTTACCCTGCTCACCCCCGGCAACGGCGGCTCCATCACCCGGGTGAACGACGAGACGGACGCCAAAGGTTGGGCCGTGGGCCTCTATACGGCGGGGAACAATTTCGCGACGGATGAGGTCCGCGTCACCACCGGAGTCGGCGCCACGGCCCACGTCACCATCATGAAGGCGGGCGGCACCGTCGGCCCGCGGCTGGCTTCCCTTGCGGCTTCGCCCACATCGGTTGCGGCGGGAGGGAGCAGCGTCATCACGGCCACGGTGGCCGATGGGAACGGCAACCCGATGATCGGCGAAACCGTCACGTTCACGCTTCCGGTGAACGCAAGCGGCGGAGGCTTCGTCTCGTCCGCTACGGCCGTCACCGACGCCAGCGGCATTGCCGAGGTGATCTATCAGGCGGGGAGCAATTCGCCGCTCCTCGATGTTTCCGACACCGTCCGGGCGACCCTAACAAACGGCTCCAGCAAGGCGGTGGTCATCACCCGCAGCGCCGCGCCGACGCCGGACCCGACCACACCTCTTTCAATTACGGTCGCGGCGTCTCCCGACTCCGTAACCGCCGGGCAGGCAAGCATCGTCACCGCCACGGTGACCGGCGACGACAATGACGGCGTCACGGTGACATTCTCGCTGACCAGCAATATCGGCTCGACCCTGTCGGCCACATCCGCGGTGACGGACGGCAGCGGCAATGCGGTTGTTACCTATCAGCCGGGGAACGCAACTCCGACTTTGACCGTGTCGGATACGATCAGGGTGAACGTCGGCAGCATATCGAGTTCTACGACGATCACGAGGACCGGTACAGCGCCATTGTCCTACAATCTCACTATCAGTGCTGCCCCAGCGACATTGGCGACTGATCCTGGCGATAGTGTCATCACGGCAAACCTGAAGGATACTGCGGGAACGGCAATCAGCGGCGAGACGATCACTTTTACCTGCACAAAAGGTAATCTAAATGGTGCAGCTCCACCAGCGACGGCAACAACAGACGGCAGCGGAAACGCTGTCGTAACCTACACAAATACAGCAGCCGGACCCGGAACAGCAACTGTCACGGCCACATGGGGTGCATACTCGAATTCCGTGGTTATAAACATACCGTAACGGTTGCAACCAAAGAGGGTTTCATTTCAAGAAAGGTCCGCAGATTCCTCCCCCAGCTGGGGGAGGAACCTGCGGCAGCAGCGGCGGTCATTATGGCGCGGTGAGAAGAGATACGGGCATTCTGCTCGAAGGGACGGCGCTCCCTCCCCTGTCCGGGGGAGGGAGCTTTCAGTGAGAAAGTGAAGCGATGATGAAACGACGCGGTTATTTATGGATCATAGCAATATTGGCCTTTTCCATGATTTTCGTCCTCTCGGGATGCGGCAAACCCACGAACGGCATTTCCGGCCGGATCACGATCGGCGGAGCGGCGCTTTCCGGTGTGACCGTAACCCTGTCCGGCGAACAATCGAGAACGTTCATCACGGACGGAAACGGAAATTACAGTTTCGGCGATCTGGAAGCGGGCAGCTACCGGGTAACCCCCACGCTCGCGGGATACCGCTTTGCGCCCGCATACCGGAATGCTTCGCTCAGCGGCAGCGACGGCGTCAATTTTGACTTCAGCGCNNTGGACCTGGGGAGACAACGGCAGCGGCCAACTGGGCGACGGAACGACGACGGATCGCGCGGTCCCGCTGCCGGTAGCCGGTCTGACCGGCGTGACGGCCGTTGCGGCGGGAACGAATCACACGGCGGTCCTGAAGGATGACGGCACGGTCTGGACGTGGGGAAACAACAACAGCGGACAACTGGGCGACGGGACAACCGCCGGCAGGGCGACTCCCGCTCCGGTCGGCGGTCTTGCGGGCGTCATCGCCGTTGCGGCCGGTTCCGAAGACACGGTGGCCCTGAAGAGCGACGGCACGGTCTGGGCCTGGGGCAACAACAGCAGCGGACAACTGGGCGACGGAACAACGACGAACCGTTCCGTTCCGGTGCAGGTAAGCAGCCTGTTGAGCGTGACGGGAATCGCGGCCGGCTATGACCATACGGTTGCCCTGAGGAACGACGGCACGGTCTGGGCGTGGGGAAGCAACAGCAACGGCCAACTGGGCGTCGGAACGACGACCGACAGTGCCGTTCCCGTCCAGGCAAGCAGTGTGACGACCGCGACGGGCGTCGCCGCCGGCACAAAGGACACGTTTGCGCTGAAGATCGACGGCACGGTCTGGTCATGGGGGATCAACGGCAGCGGACAACTGGGCAGCGGAGCGACCACGGACAGGTCCACATCCGGGCAGGTCTCCGGAATAACGGGCGCGGCGGTGATCGCCGCCGGCGATCAGCATGCCGTTGTCCTGAAGAGCGACGGCACGGTCTGGACATGGGGAAACAACAGCAACGGCCAACTGGGCAATGGAACAACGACCAACAGCTCCGTCCCGGTACAGTCCGTCGGTCTGTCGGCCATAACGACCATTGCCGGCGGCACAAAGGACACGTTTGCCCGGAAGAGCGACGGCACGCTCTGGGCGTGGGGAAGCAACGGTCAAGGTCAGCTTGGGGATGGAACCCGAACGGATCGCTGGACCCCCCTTCAAGTGCAGTAATTAAAACACAGGGGACAGCCACTCATTTCCCAAAGAAGAAATGAGTGGTTGTTCCCAATTTTACCAAATAGTCCTTGCAGAAAATACACATATCATGTATTTTCTCCTCCATGAAACGCACCGTCACTGAATCTTTATACGACTGGAAATCATCCGCCAACCGCAAACCTCTGATTCTCAGGGGCGCCCGGCAGGTCGGCAAGACCTATATCCTGAAAGAATTCGGCGGGGCGGCCTTCCCCTGTTATCATTATGTCAATTTTGAAAAGGATGAAAGGCTCGGGCGAATATTCGAGCAGGATCTGAGACCGGAGCGCATCCTCGACGAATTGCAGTTTTATCTCGACCGGCCCATAGACCGCCGCCGGGATCTGGTCATCTTCGATGAGATCCAGCGCAGCACCAAGGCGCTGGCCAGCCTGAAATATTTCTCCGAGGAGATGCCGGAGATGGCCCTATGCGCCGCCGGTTCCCTCCTGGGCATGGCGCTGCAGCCGGACTCTTTCCCCGTTGGAAAAGTTCAATTTCTGGATATGTACCCCCTTTCGTTTGATGAATTTCTCGACGGCGCGGGAAAGGAACGACTGGCCGAATTGATCCGCAAACAGGAATTGACCCGCCCCTTCCCGGAGACGGCGCACGAACAACTGTGGGGATTGTGGAAACACTACCTGGTTGTCGGCGGCCTGCCCGACATCGTGAACCTTTATCGCGAGCGGCAGGAGAATTTATACGAGGCCGTTCAGGCGATCCGAAAGGCCCAGCGGGACCTGCTGGAGGCTTATCTGGCCGATATGGCGAAGCACAGCGGGAAAACCAACGCCTTGCATATCGAAAAATTATGGCGAAACGTGCCCGCGCAACTGGCGCGGATGCAAAACGGATCGGCCGGAAAATTCAAGCTTCGCGAAGGGATCCCAGGAATCCGGGGTTACGAGAGATTGTCCGCTCCGCTGGACTGGTTGGAATGCGCCAATCTGCTCATCCGGACGCCCATTATCGACGCCGTTGGCGTTCCTCTTTCCGGGCATGTGAAGGAAAACCGTTTCAAGCTCTACTTTTTTGATGTGGGGCTGCTGGGGGCCGCAAGCGGCATCGCCCCGGCCACCTTCCTGAACTATGACTTCGGCAGCTACCAGGGTTACGTCGCGGAGAATTTTGTGGCTCAGGAACTGCGCGCCGCGGGAGATAAGATCCTCTTCTGCTGGCAGGGGCGCACGGCGGAAGTGGAATTTCTTCTGGAACGGGAGGGGGAGATCGTGCCCGTAGAGGTCAAATCCGGATGGGTGACCCAATCGAAAAGCCTGAGGGTCTACACGGAGCGCTATAACCCTCCGCGGGCGTACATTCTGAGCGCAAACAACATAAGCCGTGGAAATATTAATCTTTATCTCCCGCTCTATGCGGCCAAGAAATTGGGAACAACCACTCATTTCTTCTCTGGAAAATAAGCGGCTGTCCCCTGTTTCTCGTATTCCCAATTCCTTTTTCGTCCTTGACACGCTCTGGAGGGCTGTGTTAGCGTTCATTCCAAATCAGGCCGTAATTCGCTAACATACCGAATTCTTAAAGAGAAGATGACCAATGGATAAGCCGCAACCCCAGGAGCGCAAGTTGTTTTTGCAGGATGCCGAGACGTACATCGAACTGGATGATTTCAGAACGGCGCTGAATTTGGCCCAGGAGAGGCTCAGACGGATCCCCGGCGATCTGGACGCCCGCATCGTGATCTGCCGCGTCTGGCTTCTGCAGGGGAGGCTGGACGAGGCCCGGGACATGCTCCGGGAGATGGAGGAGATCCTGGCCAGCCTCTCCCAGATCTACGCCTGCATGGGCGATATCTGCATGAAAAAGGGGATGCGGGAATCGGCGGACGATTTCTACCGGAAGTTCAAAATGCTCAATCCCGATGCGGCGCCGGCCCGGGATATTTCGGAGAGACTGAAGGATATTGAAGGGCTTCAGTCGAGGGATGAAGCGGCGGAAGTGGTGGAAGCGGCAGAAGAGGCGGAGCAAGCGGAAGAGGCCGAGGTTCCCGCTGATTTCCAGACGGTGACCCTCGCCGAACTCTATATCCGGCAGGGCCATCTCGGGCCGGCGGAAGAGGTGTTGGCGAAGATTGTCGGGCAGGAGCCGCAAAACGAGAAAGCGGCCGGGCTGCTTGGGGAAGTCCGCGACCGGATTCTCCGGGAGGCCTCCGTGCAGCGGTATGCGGCCGTCATCGCCGAGCTTTCCCGCTGGCTGGACAATATCGGCAGGTTGCGCAGCCATGCTGCATGATCCCTTGCCCGGCGCGGATCGGGTCAGCCGCCTGCGGGCGGGATTTCCGGAAACGGACGCCCTGCTCATTCTGGATGAAAAAAACATCCGTTATCTGACCGGTTTCACCGGCGGCGACGGGGCGCTGATGGTCGGCCCGGACTGGCTCACGCTGCTGGTGGACGGGCGGTATGCGACCCAGGCGCGGGCCGAGGCCGGGGGGGCGGAGATCTTTGAATTCCGCAAGCGTGGGGAGGGGATCGCGGCGACGGCCCGGCGGCACGGGGTCGAATCGGTCGGGTTCGAATCGTCCGTTCTCTCGGTCGAGGAGCACCTGCGGCTGAAGGAGTTGCTGCCGGAGATTGCGTTCCTGCCCCTTCCCGAAGCGTTCCAGCTTTTTCGCGCCGTCAAGGATGACGGGGAGGTCGACCGGATCCGGGAGGCGGCGCGGATCGCCGGGGAGGCCCTCGCGGCCGTCCGGGGGATGATCCGGCCGGGCGTCCGGGAGATGGAGATCGCCCTCGAACTGGAATACCGGATGCGGCGCGGCGGGGCGGAGCAGGTCTCCTTTGAGACGATCGTCGCGGCGGGGGCCAATTCGGCCCTTCCGCATGCGACGCCGGGGCGCCGTCCGGTTATGGACGGGGATTGCGTTATGATCGACTTCGGCGCGGTCTGCGACGGCTACCATTCGGATGAAACCTGCACGTTTGTGGTCGGGCGCGCCGCGGAACATCAGCGGGAGGTTTACGGGCTTGTCCGGGAGGCCCACGATCGGGCGATCCGGGCGATCCGGGCGGGCGTTTCCTGCGGGGAGATTGACGGCGTTGCCCGGTCGTTTCTGGCCGAGGCGGGGTTGGGGGGCGCGTTCGCTCACGGCGCCGGTCACGGTGTGGGGCTGGATGTGCATGAGGCGCCGCGCCTGGCCGCGGGCCGGGAAGAACTCCTCCGGGCCGGGATGGTGGTCACCGTCGAGCCCGGAATCTACCTCCCCGGCCGCTGGGGAGTCCGGATCGAGGATACGGTTCTCGTGATGGAGGAGGGGTGTGAAATCTTGACGCCGACCTCCAAGGAGTTTACCATCATTGAACGCTGACCCCGGCGGCCGGCGAAAGAATCTCAAGAACAAAGGTGCCATGCGATGAAATTATTTCCGGATGATTTGCTGTACAGTCGGGAGCATGTCTGGGTGAGGGTGGAGGGGGATCTGGCCACCATCGGAATCACGGATCATGCGCAGGAGAAATTGGGCGAGATCATCTCCCTGGATCTTCCCGAGGTCGATGCCTATCTGGAAAAGGACGAGCCGTTCGGCAGAATCGAATCGGCGAAGGCGGTGATCGAACTCATCTCGCCGGTCAGCGGGGTGATCATCAGCGTCAATGAAGACATTACGGATGAAATCGGGGTTCTCAACAGCGATCCCCATGACACCGGCTGGATGATCATCGTGGGGATCGAGGATCCGGCGGAGCTGGATGACCTCCTGGAGGTGGGCGATTATCAGGAGTTCGTGATCCGGGAAGCGGAGGTGGATTGACGAAGCCGTGAAGGAATGGAGGATTCTCCCTTTCGGGAAGGCCGGCGCCGTGGAGAACATGGCTGTCGATGAGGCCGTCTTCCGGGAAAACATCCGCCAAAAGGCCCTGCCGACGCTCCGTTTTTACGGCTGGCGAAATCCCGCCCTCTCCATCGGTTACTTTCAGGATTACGCAAAAGAGGTCGACCGGGAGGCCTGCCGGAAGTTCGGCGTGGAGATCATCCGGCGTCCGACGGGCGGGAAGGCCGTCCTGCATGAACAGGAGCTGACGTATGCCGTGATTGCCGATGCGGATTCGGACCTCTTCTCGCCGGATATCCTGAAAACCTATCGCGTGATCAGCGGTTGCATTGCGGAGGGGCTGGCCAAGGTCGGCATCCCGGCGGAGATGAAGGCGGACGAGAGGCATTCGCCGGACGGAACGCTCCGTGCCGCGTGTTTTTCCGTTCCCTCCCGCTACGAGCTTCTGGTCGGAGGGCGGAAGATCTGCGGCTCCGCCCAGATGAGATCCCACGGCGTCTTCCTGCAGCACGGGTCGCTGCTCATGGCGTTCGACCCCCTCCGGACCTGCGCGGTCATGCTTCCTCACCGGAATATGGATCAAGACGCCGATCTGCTGCGGAACGCGGTGACCAGCGTTGGGGAGCAGGCGGGGCCGGCGGTGGGCGAAGAGACGCTCTGCCGCGCTCTCCGCGAGGGGTTTGAACGGTTGCTGGGCATCCGGCTCCGGGAAGGGTCGTTGACGCCGACGGAGGAAGCGCTCAAGGAAGAACTGATGCTGAAAAAATACGGCAGCGAAGACTGGAATCGGGAAGGGAGAAAAAGCGAATGGATATCCGGGTTTTGATCAAAGAGGGGGTCCTCGCCCAGAAGGCCTACGGGGTGGAGAATGCCGCCTTCCCGGTCAAGCTGGATGCCAACGAGAATCCGCTGGTGATGTCCGAGGATCTCCGCGAGCGGTTCGCGGCTCGGCTGGCATCCGTTCCGCTGAACCGCTATCCCGAGGCCGGTTCCCCCGCGCTGGTTGCCCGCTTTGCAAGGGCCTTCGGCGTCGGCCGGGATCAGGTTATCATCGGCAACGGGTCGGACGAACTGATCCAGATCCTTTGCACGGCCGTCGCCCGGCCCGGGGCGGAGGCGATGATCCCGGTTCCCACCTTTGCCATGTATCGGATCTCGGCCCAAAACGCCGGCCTGAAGGTCGCGGCGGTTCCGCTCGACGGGGAGTTCGATCTCGATCTCGCGGCCATGCGGGAGCGGATCGCGGCGCATCCCCCCGCCCTGACCTTCCTCGCCTGGCCCAACAATCCGACGGCCAACTGTTTCCGCCGGGAGCGGATCGAGGCGATCCTCGGGGATTGGCCGGGGATCGTGGTCGTCGACGAGGCCTATTTCCATTTTTCCGGGCAGACCTTCCTGCCGTCGCTCGGCCGGTACGAAAACCTGGTCATCCTCCGAACCCTCTCCAAGGTGGGGTTTGCCGCCATGCGGATCGGCATGCTCATCGGCCCCCCGGCGCTCGTTTACGAGTTGGACAAGGTGCGCCTCCCCTACAACCTCAACGCCATGTCACAGGCGGCCGCCGGGTTCTATCTCGACCACGAAGAAACCTTCCTGAAGCAGGCGGAGGAGATCCGCGGTTGGCGCGACGAACTCCTCGCGGCGCTGAAAACGATCCCCGGGGTCCATCCCCGGCCGGCGGACGCAAATTTTATTTTTTTTCATTGCGATTTCGATACGGATCGCGTATACACCCACCTGATGGAAAAGGGTATTCTGATTAAAAACTTCAACGCCCCCGGGACGCTGAGAAATTTTATGCGTGTCACGGTAGGGACCCGCGAAGAAAACGGGCGTTTTATCGAGGTGTTGAAGGACATTATCGCATAGCGAGGAGCGTGGTCCACATATCGGCAACAACAAGGGTAGTTTACGGCACAGACCAGAAAGTGTGGCGCCGTACTGCCCTTTTTTTGCGCCGGTTTTTCNNATTCTCAAGAACAAGCTTTCCAAGAGCGGTCTTTTCAAGGAGCTCAAGCTGCGGCGCGCCTATGAGAAGCCCTCCGTGAAGAAGAAGAGAAAGACCATCGAGGCGCGGCGGCGGCTGGCAAAGGTGCAGCGGCGCAGGGTCTCTTAGCGGGTTTTTCATAAGCGATCGGAGGGCGCTCCGGAAGCAGGGCAAGAAGGAGCGGTCGCGGCCTTCTCCGGGGATGGAGGTGTGTGACATGAACGAAAAGCAGTATCTCGTGGACGCCCTGTCCATCGATGAATCCTGGCGAATGTTCCGGATCCTGTCCGAGTTTGTCGACGGCATCGAGACCCTCTCCGGGATCAAGCATGCCGTCAGCATCTTCGGTTCGGCGAGAACGAAGCCGGACGACCCCTACTACCAGAAAGCCGAACTCCTCGCCCGGCGGCTGGTCGAAAAGGGGTTCGGCGTCATCACGGGCGGCGGCGGCGGCGTCATGGCGGCGGGGAACAAGGGGGCCTCGGAGGCCGGTGGACAATCGGTGGGAATGAACATTCGCCTCCCCTTCGAGCAGAAACCCAACCCCTACGCCAATATCAACATCGACTACAAGTATTTCTTCATCCGGAAGGTGATGTTCGTCAAGTATGCCGTGGCCTACGTGGTCCTGCCCGGCGGCTTCGGGACGCTGGACGAGCTCTTCGAGGCGCTGACCCTGATCCAGACGAAACGGATCAAGAGCTTCCCCGTCATCCTGATGGGCAGCGAATACTGGAAGGGGCTTTTCGACTGGATCCGGAAGACGATGCTCCGCGACGACAAAATCTCCCCGGAGGATCTGGGCCTCTTTCAGATCATCGACGATCCCGACGAGGTCGTGAAACACATCCAGAAATACGTCATCGTGTAATAAATAGGGACAGAAACCTATTTTTCCGCGGAAAAATAGGTTTCTGTCCCTATTTATTATTTATTCTATTTATTCTATTTTTTGGAATTGCGGCATGGCTTATCAGGATGGCGATACCGGGCGGGGCGCCTCGCTGGAGGCGGTCCTCGCCGAGTTGAAGCGGGGAAAGACCGTCCCCTGCTATCTGCTCTATGGGGAAGAGGAGTTCCGCCTCCGGGACGCCGTCGAAAAGATCACGGCGGCGCTGATCCCCGACGTCCGCGACCGCGAATTCAATCTCTTCGTGACGGACGGCGAACGCGAGGATTTCGGTTCCCTCTGCGAATCCCTCATCACGCCGCCGCTCCTCCCCGGACGCAAGCTGCTGGTTGTCCGGAACACCCGCCTTTTTCAGTCGAAAAACGTCCTCGCACCCCTCATCGCCCGCATACGGGAGCGGCTGGAACCGGATCCCGCCCGCGCGGCGGCGGATTTCATGCAATTCCTGACCCTGGCGGAACTGTCGCTGGACGACCTGCGGGACGGCGGCTGGCGGAAGATCGATGACGATGTCTGGCGGAAAATCGTTCCCGATGACAGCGGAGAAGGCCGTGAGGTCTGGCTTCCCAAGGTGGTGGAGCTCTGCGTGAGCCGGGGCCTTGTGGCGAGCGGGGAAAAGGCGGACGAGACCGACCGCCTGGAGCGGGTCCTGGCCGGCGGGATGCCGGAGGGGAATCACCTCATCCTGACGGCCGAGACGGTGGACCGGCGGAAAAGGCTCTTCAAGGCCGTTTCGACCCTGGGGCATGTGCTGACCTTCACGAAGATCAAAGGGGAGGCGAGGCAGCAGCAGGCCGTGATGGAGATGGCCGCCAAGCTCCTGGAGGGCCGGGGAAAGCGCCTTTCCTCCGGCGCCTGGGCCGCCCTGGGACGGAAGACCGGCTTCGGTCTCCGGGAGTCGATCGGGGCGATCGAGAAATTGATCACCTATGCGGGGGAGAGGGGGCAAATCGAGGCGGCGGACGTGGAGGCCGTCGTCGGCCGGACGAAAGAGGAGACCGTTTTCGATCTGACGGGGGCGCTTTCCGGAAGAAATCTGACGGTTGCCCTCCGGACGCTGAAGGAACTGCTCAACCAGGGCGTCGCTCCGCTGATGATCATGGCCATGATCACGCGGGAGATCCGTTTCCTCCTCCATGCGAAGCTCCTGATCGCCTCCGGGCGCCTGAAAGCCTACAGCGCGAATATGGATTACGGCCGGTTTCAGAAGACGGTTTATCCCTCTCTCAAGCAGGGGGCCGGCGAGGGGGAAGAACAGGTTGACCTCGTCTCCCAGCACCCGTTCGTCGTTTTTCAGGCGCTGAAGAACGCGGACCGGTTCACCCGCGCGGAGTTGGCCGGTTATCTGGAGATGCTGGTCCGGATCGATCTGGCGCTCAAGTCCACGGGGCAGGAGCCCCGCCTCCTCATCGAGCGTTTCCTGCTTTCCGTTTGCGGGAACCGGTAGCGCAATGTGTCCAATCCGGCATTTTTATGATCAGGAGGTCGCCATGGGCAGGTTTTATTCAGTCGTTCCGGCTTTGTTGTTTTTGATTTCGGCGCCCATTCCGTCGGGATCAGTATACGAACCAGAATATCCATTCGCCCGATCATACGGTTCTGGCCCAATGGCGAGGAGAAAACTTCTCAATGTCTATCCGAAGAACAACGCGGAGATGGAAATGGTTTTTCCCGACCCTGCCTGGAGGTGACTTGCGATGTACAAGAACATCCTACAAATCCTGGTCTTGTTGTTCGTAACGATCGGCCTTTGCACGGACACGTTTGCCCTTCCGAGTCCGTGGTCCATCGCCGGCATTGCCGTGGAGAAGTGGGGGAACGGCAGCATCAAGCGGGCCATGCGCGCCAAGGGGTCGTTCCCCATCAGTTCCGGACTGGAGCGTCCGACCTGGTACGTCAACGATTCAAATGTCGGCATGTCCGACGTCTTCTTCCAGTACCGAACCGTCTATGGAGGGGAATCCCTTCAGGACAAGGCCATGAATACCGTGACACTGAGATTCACCAAGGCGCCCTATGCCGGCGCATCCAGCACGATTCGCTTCTACTTCGATTCCAGCCGGGTGCCCGCCGGCGGGTCCGCTTGGTTCGGCGCCACGCTGGCGGAAAAAGAGGTCGTCGGGGAAACTTCGTCCGGAAGACCGTCGGACAACCTCCTGCTGCAACTTCCGGAGGAACTCCGGACCGGAGTGATTCCCGCGCCGGTTCCGGATGCGGGCGTCTTCACGGTTTCAGGGGCGGATGCAAACATGGTGGTCATCGATTTGGAGACCCGATTGGAAGAGACGGTCCCGCCCGCGGCATTCAGCGTCGGCCAAGCGGGCGATGAACCCCTGCGGGAGTCTCCCTCCTTTGGCGGCGGACTTACTTTGGAAGCGAATGGAACCCTGCCGGCGGAAGCCGTGCCGGCGCGACCCGAGGTCGTCATCGGCGCCGACGACCGCGTGCGGGATAAAGATCCCATGCATTTCCCGGAGCATACGATCGTGAAGATCTATTCCAGGTATCCGCAATCCTCGACCACAACCTATATTTGCAGCGGGGCTATGATCGCGTCGAGCCACGTCCTGACTTCCGCGCATTGCGTGTACGACAAGAACATGGGAGGCTGGGCCACATCCGTCAAGGTTGTCCCCGCCCTGCAGGGTTCCTACATGCCGTACGGCAGCGCCAACGCCGTGAAACTGATGAGCTTCGATCTCTTCTTGAACAACCAGGACGTCCGGCACGACTTGGCCGTCGTCAAGATCAACAAGGCCCTGGGAAACTCGACGGGATGGATGGGTCGGGAAACCGCCGGATCCGGCCACAGCATGTACGCCTTCTGGCATATCGTGGAAGGCTACCCCGCAGAGAAGGACGGCGGCCTGAAGATGTGGTGGCACCAGAAAAAAAACAATTCCGCCGACGAATACCTTCTCTATTACCAGATCGATACCACGGGAGGGCAGAGCGGCTCGCCCGTCTGGAGCTGGCCCGTCAACTACGATGATGGCCCCTGGTACATCCACGGCGTGCACCGGGGCGGAACGTCATCGCAGAACGTCGGGGTTCGGCTGAACAAGCAAAAATACGACGCCGTTAAAAGCTTTATCGCCGATCGTGCGATCCTCGGCACAGGCAGTGGACCGGACGAAGAGCGGGCTCAACTGATCGACGACGGTCAGGCCTATGCCGGATTCTCCCCTGCGAATCTGCCTCCGGGCGGCGGGGAATTGTCGGTCTGGACGGGAGTCCGCAACATCGGCGCCGCGGCCGTGGACGCCTATACTGTGTCCTTTTACGCCTCCCGCGACGCGTCGATCACCCGAAACGATCACCTTCTCGGCACGGTGACGGGCTCTCGTCTCGAGCCGTTCGCCCATGAAGACCTGCGTTGGGAAGGCGTCCTCCCGCAAGGCATGACGGAAGGCCTATACTATGTCGGATGGATCATCACCGCGCCGGACGGAACCGAAACCTCCTCCTGCAAGGAGCTCAGCCAACTGCAAGTGTCCTCGCTCCTGCGCGCCGCCGTAAACCACCCGCCGGGAATGCCGGAGCCTGTTTCTCCGGCCCAGGGAGACACCGTATCCGCCGGAGAGGTCGTCTTTTCCTGGAAAGGGAGCTCCGATCCCGACGGCGATACGGTGCGCTACCGACTTCTGTACAGCCGCAACGCCTCTTTTATGGACGGCACGACGGTGAATATCGAAACGGCGTCGCGGGAAGGAGCGTCGCTTTGGGCGGCAGGAGCCTTTCCCCTGTCTCTCGGATTTTTTGCCCTGCTGTTTTGCGGGGGCGAAACCAGGCGAACCCGCGGAATGATCATGATCCTGCTGACCGTCGCCACGCTTGTCTCTGTTTTGGGTTTGAACGCCTGTTCCTCCTCTTCTTCCTCGAAGAGCGCCTCCCTGGAGAGCGCTTCGGTCGAGAGCGCCTCGGTTGTGACGCATCGGGTCCAGGGCCTGACGGCGGGCAGCGTGTATTACTGGAAGGTCATTGCCGAGGACGGCAATGGGGGGGTGAGTGAAAGCGTAAGGGTCGGCTTCCAGACGGAATGACGCCATGCCCCGCATAGCCATTTGAGGGCGGGGTGATCAACGTTGCGACATCAAATCCGAAGTATGCGTGAACCGGATGAACCAAGTTTTCAATCGATGCAGACGTCCCACTTGGGGCAGTCGTAGTAGTGGATTTGCGCTTCGTTTTCCGGATATCGCCCGCAGTTGAAATACCGCCAAAAAAACGAACCATAGCCTCTGCACAAGTTCTGCTCGGCGTCCAGCATCGGGCACGCTCTCCAGATGCAGCATTGGACGCACCCGTTGCAGCCGACTTCATCCTCAGACCATGTCTTGCGAACTCGAACCCTGGACAGATCCGGGCCAATCATTGGCGGTGCCGTCCATGGAATGGCGAACATCCTCCGGTAATCCGGGTTACGGATCCATTCGAATACCAGCTTCCAATATGCGACGGCAATCGGAAAAAACAGCCGATGATGCTTCAAAAAACGGACGTCGTTGAAGAGGTACCACGAGTAGAGGGGCCCCAAGAGGTACGACACCGCGCTGCCCGAAGCCGTACCCACCAATGCCATGATCAGAAAAACAATCCTGGCAGCGGCCCATTGCATCTTCCGCATCATCCGATTCATCCTTCCGTCAGAAAAAGGTCCAGTATCCCATCAGCCCTGCCGCATTCCCGATCAGGAAATGGGACAGGCTCACGCCGACCAGGGTTTTCTGTCGGTGGTACATCCAACCCCACAGCCAACTGGTCAACAATGCGGAGACGGCCAGGGGGATCGACGAATACACATGGAGAGACCCGAAAAGGAACGACGTAACGAGAATGGCCAGAAATCCGCTGTTTCGTCCCGTAAACAGACGCTCCAGCGTGCTCTGGACGGTTCCTCTCGTGATGAACTCCTGGAGTGGGGCGACAACAATGTAGGTGACATAGGAAAGTCCAAAGTAGCCGAAACAGACGATCTGCGGTTCCTTGAATATTCCCGGTCGATATGTATTGGCAAGCATCTTTAAGAGGAAGAGCGCGACGATGACCGCGGAGGAAACGGCCACGGATTCAAGAACCGACCGCTTCCAACCTTTGAGGGTAACCCCGAAGCTGTTCAGAGGCAACCGGCTGTTGATGATCATCCGAATGACGATCAGCAGCGTGACGATTTCGATCCCTCGGGATACGTATTCCCTGATGCTGCCCGCAAAGGACTGGCGGGCAATGAAGTCGGAATGGAGAAACACCAAAACGAACGTATAGAATGTGATGAGCAAAACGACACTGATAAAGATCGAGGCCAGCTGCGTCCGGATCCGGTTGAGATTCTCCAACTGCTCGTTTTTCTCTTCAAGCTCGTTGTAGGCCGATTTGATTCGATCATACAGTTTGTTCAGCAGCGTCCCGTTGATCGCGGGGAAACGCTTTGTGATCTCTTCGAAATCTTGTCTGGAAAGCTGAAATACAGACGTGTCTGTTTTGGCTTTGATCGTCGCGGTGCGGGGCTTTTGGGTTAGCAAAGCCAGCTCGCCAAAAAAATCACCCTCCTCGAGTACACCGATTCGTCTATGGTCCTCCTTCTCACTGATAACGGCAACTTGCCCGTGATCAATGAGATAAAAGGAATCCCCCGGATCCCCTTCTTTGATGATAACGTCGCCGGACCGAAAAGAGATCCGTTTCATCCTTTGCAGGAGCAAGTTGAATTCGTCGGGAAGGGTTTGGATGTCAACCAGGCAGAGAAAGTTGCATAAGGCTTTGCTAGATAAAAACCCCTTGACATCTTGTTTCATAGGGTTCCTCCCGCATGTTCGTCATCACCGATTCGTACAGTCAGGAAATGCCTAATCATCTCTAACAAAATGTCATTTTCCAAAAGATTATACAAATTGAAGCATTGCATGTCAACAAGGAACTGATGAGGTTTTACATTACATTTGACAACACAGGCGAACCGCGTTAAATTTTCAGAGACAATGGGGTTTTTCAGGGAGTATTCTGAGTGGGTGTCATTGCTCGCCGTCTGCAAAATGAATGTCAGAGTTTCCGGTTCATCCGGTAACGTATCGTTGTAAAAAACAAGAACTCTTATTATTCCAAATGGATAAACTTTCGGAAACCCCATAATGCTGAAATATTTCAACGTCCGGGTTTCCGTAGAAAACGGGGGGGGAAGGAATGAAAATGAGCAGATGGATTATTTTGGCAATGATGATGTTATCTCTCATGAATTGTGCTGAAGTGCCGGTCAAGCCCATTTTGGTCAACATTCCTCCGAAGTATATGATTGAGAAGGTCCCATTGTTCAGGCAGGGCATGAATGAGTGTGGACCAACAACGTTGTCGATGGTGTTGCACTATCATGGGCATCACATTGTAAAGGATGATTTAAAAATTCCCTTGCAATGGAACCCGCTGAAGGGTGTCGACGTCTTACATATGACCGGCTTTCAATTTTCCAAATATGGATTGAAAGCCAAACCGGTCTGGTCGGGCAGCATTGCGCTAATAGAAGAAAATATCGCTCAGGGATACCTCGTTATGATCAGGCATTGGTCGACGAAGACAAGTGCATATCATGGTGATATTGGTCATTGGGATCTTGTTATTGGCTATGATCGGGATAAAAAGATCATATCCCTCAATGATCCGAGATTGACCAAAGTGCGTAAATTACGTTATGAGGAATTTATGCATTTATGGGATATGAATCACCATAAAAGTCCCTCAAAAAACTTCATGATCATAATCATGAAAGAGTAAAAAGATATTTCACTTTCCGTCCGCAAAATGAACGCACGATAAATTCTTGCACAACGGATATTCTATTATTAACGTGCAGTTTTTAATCATGATTTTTCCTGGGAGAGGTGGTATTATTCACTTCCTGTAAGTGAGGCATAGGTAATGATGACGGACAGCAACCCTTTCAAGTGATAATCAATGCCAGCATTATCTTGACTTCTTTTCATTTCACCGGTTATCGTATGATTGTATGGAGCGTTTCTATCTTGTCACTCATTGCCAGTTGTATGGAGTCTGGAAATGAGCTGGAAAGACATCATCAGCCTGCCCCCGAAGAAACTCCTTTCCGCTGGTGTCATCGTCGGCGCCATCCTCGTGGCCGCAATGGTTGGCGGATATCATGCTTCAGGTAGTCCTTTGGTATGCGGGACGTGTCACAGCATGGACCACGTATACTCACGGTGGCATATCTCCAACCACAAGCAGTTTGCCGGCATAGAGTGTCATCTCCCCGATACAAACATCATCGGCAAAGTCGCATACAAGACCAAAGCCGGCCTTAACGATCTCTACCATGAAACACTGAAGATTTATCCTGCCGCCATTTCCATGTCGGACGAGGGGAAAGAGATCGCAAACGGCAACTGCCTGAGATGCCATTTCTCGACGGTACAGAACACGCCCATGGGGGCAGGGGGAACCAACTGCCTCAAGTGCCATCGTTTCGCCGTCCATCAACGGGGGCTTGAAAAGGGAGGAGGGATCATCCTTGGGCAGAAATTAAAAAATCTGGATGACGCTTACGGGAATTGCCTTGGTTGTACTCTTCATCATCGTGTTTCAAGTTTTTGTGAGGAAGCCGAACACGACGATGAAGATTGCCACGATTCCAGAGGGGGAATACGACCCAGCCGTGTGGGGCCAGTATTATCCCCCGGAGTATAAGAGCTATCTGCGAACAAAGGAGATTGCCGCATCGCCTACGGGTTATGGCGGCAGCGAGAAAGTCCAGAAGTCGGTCAAGGAGCCAGAGATCCTCATCAATTTTAAGGGAATGCCCTTCAGTGTCGATTATACGGAGGACCGGGGGCATGTGTATGCCCTCGATGATCTTAAAAATACGAAGCGTATCAATCAGACCACGGCCGGATCCTGTATGACCTGCAAGACGGCCCAGCTTGCGGATATTTTCAAGGAAAAAGGATGGGATTACGCGAAAATTCCGTTGCTGGAACTTCTACCAAAGCTGAAACATCCGATCGTCTGTGCAAATTGTCACGATCCAAAAACGATGAATTTGCGCGTCATCAACCCGGCCTTCACCGAAGCCATGGCGCAGCGCGGCATCGACGTGAAGAAGGCCTCCCGGGAGCAGATGAGAAGCTACGTCTGCGGCCAGTGCCACGTGGAGTACTACTTTGTGCCGACGAACAAGAAAGTTGTTCTTCCCTGGGTTAAAGGCCTTCATCCCGAGCAGATCTACGAATACTATTCCGAGACGCCCAATGAGTTTGCGATGGACTGGAAGCACCCCGACTCAGAAGCCAAGATGCTCAAAGCCCAACACCCCGAGTTCGAAGTATGGAGTGGAGGTGTTCACGCGAGCTCCGGCGTATCCTGCGTGGACTGCCACATGCCCTATATGAAGGTGGACGGGCGGAAGTACACCTCGCACTGGGTGACAAGCCCCATGAAACACATCAAGGAAGCCTGCCGGACCTGCCATACCCAGAGCGAGCAGTGGCTGATCGATCGTGTTAAAACCACCCAGACAGGCGTCTGGGAAATGCAGCGCACGGCGGGACAGACCGTGGCAAAAGCTCACCAGACCATCGGGAAAGCATCGAAGGCTACCGGAGTCAACAAGACGGAACTCGACAAGGCCCGGGAACTCGTCAGAAGAGCCCAATGGTACTGGGACTTCGTGGCGGCCGAGAACAGTATGGGTTTCCACAACCCGACCATGATCCTGACCACGCTGGGACGCTCCGTCGATCTGGCACACCGGGCCATCTCCTCATCTGAGAAGGCCTTGGACAAATGACGGCATGAACCTTTTAGTAGAAAATGGCAGGGAGGCAACGGAAATGAAAGCAACGCAGCAGTTGAAAGATGAACATGAGGGCGTGAAGGTCATGCTCGCCGTTCTGGAGCGGGTATGCAGGAAATTGGAGGAAACAAAGCATCTGGACAAGGAGCACTTCGAAAAAATCCTCGAATTTCTGAAGGTATTCGTGGACAAGTGCCATCATGGAAAAGAGGAAGAGCTGCTGTTCCCGGCACTGGAAGCTGCGGGCGTGCCCAAGGATGGTCCCATCCGGGTTATGCTTCAGGAGCACGAACTCGGCAGGAAGTATATCCGGACCATGAGCGACGCCTTTGCGGGATTCGCGACAGGAGACCAATCTGCATCCAGGGGCATTGCGAAAAGCGGGCAAGACTACATTGCCCTCCTCAGAGATCACATCGAGAAGGAGAACAACGTATTGTTTGCGATGGCCGACCGCCTTCTGTCCGGGAAAATGCAAGATGAATTGCTGGAGGGCTTCGAGAAAATAGAAGAGGAACGCATTGGCGTCGGCAAGCACGAAGAATTTCATCATTTGCTTGAGAAATTGAGCGCGGTATACATGAGATGAACTGCCGGAAAAATCTGGAGATACAAACCGCCCGTGTCATGATCGAAATGTTCTGCCGTCATTTTCATCACAACTGTCGCCCCGCACGATAAATTGAC
>DIWG01000072.1 GCA_002423465.1 Syntrophaceae bacterium UBA6112
TGAAATTTCGGATATGGTCCATAACGGCTTGTCCCTTCGGGTGGTTTCTTACCATGATTGTCAGCAAGAGTAAAGTCAGGTTTAATAAATATATTGAATGAGTAACAGCCATATGATATACTTTACCAATCTTTTTTAAAGATCGTGGAATGGTCAGGTTCGGTTCGCGCCTCGACTGTGCGGTAGGTCATTAAAACAGGGTGTATGAATAGACAGAAGGAGGAGTAGTATGAATAAGGTCATGTTATTGGTTGTGGCTTTGGTATTCGGATTGACGACTGCGGTTTCTGCTCAAGCCCCAACGGCCGAGAAAAAAACGGTNNAAAAAGGAAGTGAAGGAACAGGTCGCGCAAGGCAAGGAATCCGTGAAGGAAGTAAAGAAGGCCGTGAAGGGCGAGGCAAAAAAAATAAAGAAAGCGGTTACCAAGGATAAGTCTGCTGTTGATAAGACCCCAACGGCCGAGAAAAAAACGGTGAAGGAAACAGTAAAACAAGGTGTCAAGGATGTGAAAAAAGACGCAAGTAAAATGAAGGAAGCCGTAAAAAAGGAAGTGAAGGAACAGGTTGCGGAAGGAAAGGAATCCGTGAAGGAAGTAAAGAAGGCCGTGAAGGGCGAGGCAAAAAAGTAAAGGAAGTTGCTGTTTGAGGATGCACCTGTAGTAGAAAAGAGGCTAAAGTCGACGGCACCAATGACAGGAAACCCGGATGCGTCAGAATCATCCGGGTTTCCTGTCATATATTTGTAAATATCGAAATACCTCTATCCCAACTTCGCGAGCAGGGCCTGGGAGACTTCTTTCACGCCGGGCGTGCCATCCACCTCGAGAATTGCGGCGCGCGCCCTGAAGTAATTGACGGCGGCCAACGTCCCCGTTTTTGTGTCGTAGTAGATCCCGTGGCGCTTGTCGATTGCCCCCTCGTCCTGGTCGTCGGCCCGGGCGGTCAGTTTGTCGCAGCCGCAGATCCGGCAGACCGGTTTCCCGTCCTTTTCGGCGGGCTTGATCGCGTCGATGAAGATGTTGTTGGGGTGGTTGTTGTCCGTGGCGCAGAGCCGACGGCCCATGATTCGCTTCTTGGCGATCTCCCTGTCGAGGATAATTTCGATGACGCAGTCGAGCTTCATCCCTGCGTCCTGAAGCGCCTTTCCGAGGGATTCCGCCTGGGCGAGGTTCCGGGGGAAGCCGTCCAAGAGCCAACCGCTCTTGCAGTCTGCCTCTTGGAGGCGGTTCAGGATCATCGGGACGGTGATCGCATCAGGTACCAGCTCGCCACTATCAATGAATACCTTTGCTTTTTTACCAAGTTCTGATCCATTCTTAATGTTTTCCCTGAAGATGACACCCGTTTCGATGTGGGGTACTCCGTACTTCTTCTGCACCACCGCCCCCTGGGTTCCTTTTCCGCTTCCGTTCGGACCGAAAATCAGAATGTTCATGTTTGTGCGCTCCTTTATTGAGATGAGATCAGCGGCCCTGGCCGACTGTTGGATATGGAAATGTTTCCGTTTGAGCAGTTGCGTCCAATGAACCCTTTTCTTTGCAGGAGGTGAGCATGGACAATGGGTTCAAACCGGAAATCTCACTGCTTGCTTTGCGATACCGCAAATTTCTCACGACGCACGGCCGTGACCGGTCAGTGTCCTCAAGAGGGGCCGCAATGGGTGGCGGCGCAACTCCCGCAACCGGCGTCGCCCGCGGAAGTGTTGCCGATCTTTCCCGCAAAGGTGGACATCTGACGTTCCACTTTTTTCGACCCGCACTGCAAGCAGGCAACTGCCATCTTTTCGTTGCGGTTCCGAAAGAGGATCTCGAAATCCACTCCGCATTTCAGGCATGTGAATTCAAAAATCGGCATCAACTTATCTCCTCAGGTGAATCGCAATCTCTCTCGCCAATTGCGTATCAACGGACGACCTGCCAGCCATGTGATGCCCCAGCCCACGGGGTGGGGCTTCACGGTAAGGAAGAGCCCTGTTTTTTAAGTGCGCCCCTGATACACGCATAAAAGGCGGGGCTTGTCCGTTATGCTCCCGGCAAACGTGTGGGGAGATTAGAAGAAACCCTTAAAAATGTCAAGGATGATCAATAGGAAGAGCGGGGTCAACTCATTTATGCGTGCAACCATATGAAATTACATAGATATATTACGAAATTGCCGTTTTGGCGCATGTTCTCGATATCCAAAGCTTTTCGCCTGACAATGGTGGGGAATTGATGGGAGGGATGCGAATTGGATCAAAGGTGAATCTCCATATTGTCCTTGACAGGTGAGGGGCGCCGTGAGAGAAAAAACCACTATTTAGATCGGGTGCGAAGACCGCAAGCACCGCCTGATCGGCGGGGATAAGGGACGAAACAACAGGCTGCTTCATTGTCGGGAAGTCTCATCCTGTATGCGGGGAGCTTCAAAAGTCTTTTAAAACGACGGCAGGGCAGGGTAGGACAGGATAGGATAGAACAGGATAGAACAGGATAGGAAGGTGTGTTCTATGGCAATCGCGAAAAAGATCAACGGGTTCATGACACAATCCTCTTTCATCCGGAAAATGTTTGAGGAAGGGCTCCGTCTCAAACGGCAATACGGTGCGGAGAACGTCTTTGATTTCAGCCTTGGGAATCCAAATATCGATCCCCCCGAGGCTGTCAAAGCCAGACTCTGTGAGCTGGTTTCCGCCGACATTCCCGGCAAACACATGTACATGCCGAATGCCGGATACCCGGATACCCGGGCGGCCGTTGCGGCCGAGCTCAGAGAATCCCGGGGCGTTGCTCTCAAGGCCGACCAGATTGTGATGACATGCGGCGCTGGCGGGGCGCTCAACGTCATCCTCAAGACGATCCTGGATCCTGGCGATGAGGTGATCATGCTGGCACCCTTTTTCGTGGAGTACCGCTTCTATGCCGACAATGCCGGCGGAGTTTCCCGGGTCGTTTCGAATCGGGAGGATTTTTCCCTCGATCTCGATGCGATCCGGCAGGCCGTGACCGAAAAAACCAGGGCCGTCCTGATCAACTCTCCAAACAACCCGACGGGGAAGGTTTTTGACGAGGACTCAATCCGCGGTCTGGCGACGCTTCTGACGGAAAAGGGAAGGGAGATCGGCCGCGAGATCCTGCTGATCTCTGACGAGCCCTACAGCGAAATCGTCTATGACGGGGTGCACCTGCCGAGCGTGATGAAGGCCTATCCCCACAGCTTTATCGCCTCCTCCTACTCCAAGAGCCTCTCCCTGCCCGGCGAACGGATCGGCTACATCGCCGCAAACCCCGCTATGGAGGGCCTGGAGGAGGTCATGGGGGGGCTGACGCTCTGCAACCGGATCCTCGGTTTTGTGAACGCCCCCTCCTTGATGCAGCGGGCCATCGCCGGTCTCAAGGGCGTGAAGGTGGATGTAGAGACCTACCGGAGGAAACGGGACCTGCTGTGCGAAGGTCTTGCCTCGGTGGGGTACGAAATCGTCAAGCCCGACGGCGCCTTCTATCTCTTCCCCCGGACGCCCATCGCCGACGACGTCCTGTTTGCGGACGCCCTCCGGAAGCGACGCATCCTCACCGTCCCCGGGAGCGGCTTCTGCGGCCCCGGCCACATCCGGATCGCATACTGCGTGGACGATGCAACCATACTGGGTGCGATTGACGGCTTTGGCGAAGTGCTGAAAGAGTTCAAATAGTGGTTGTCTGGGACATGTGGGGACACCTTGCGGCAAGGTGTCCCCAGGCCCGAAGAATGTTAATAGACAATATCGAAGCTGGTGAAGTCGCCTTCGGCATTTTTCTCTTCAGCCTCCACGTGATCCACAAGTGCGGGTGGTGTTCCGGTTCGGCACCAGGCGAGCATCGCTTCGGCGTTTTTGGGTTTACCCTCGAAAACGGTTTCCACCCGGCCGTCCGGGAGATTCCGAACCCAGCCGGTCAATTCCAATGAGCGAGCGGTCTTCCAGGTGTTCGCCCGGAAGAAGACCCCTTGGACGCGGCCGGAGATGCGGACATGAAACCGTTTCTTCATTCCGTTTTTCCACCCGTTAGTGTGTAAAAGGCCTCCTCATCGAGGATGGTGATTCCCTTTTGCCGCGCCTTTTCTATCTTGGAACCGGTTTCTTCCCCTGCGACGAGGTAATCTGTTGTCTTAGCGAGGGAACTTCCGACCTCCCCCCCCAGGGATTCCACGAGGGCTTTGGCTTCGTTTCGGCCCATTCGGGCCAGGGTTCCCGTAAATACGATTTTTTTGCCTGTGAAAGGTGTCGTCCGGGACCGCGACATCTCCCGGGGGGTTACGCCCGCACTGCGGAGCTTTTCGATCACCCGAAGATTGGCTGGCTCTCGGAAGAAGCCGACGATGCTTGCCGCGACTTCAGGGCCGATGTCCCGCACGGTTTGCAGTTTCTCATTGCTGGCCGTGATCAAAGCCTCCAGTGTTCCGTATTCCCGCGCAAGACCTTTTGCCGTCTGTTCCCCGACGTGGCGGATGCCGAGGGCGAAGATCAGGCGGTCCAGCGGCGGGTTTTTCGCCTGTCCAATGGCCGTGAGTAGGTTTGATGCCGATTTTTCACCCATCCTTTCCAAACCGAGGAGTTGTTCTTTCGTCAGGAGGAAGAGATCGGCCGGGTCATGGATCAGGCCGGCCGTCACGAGTTGCGTGACCATTTTTTCTCCCAGCCCCTCGATGTCCAGCGCTCCGCGGGAGGCGAAGTGGGCGATGTGTTCGCGGATCTGCGCCGGGCAGGCGATGCCGATGCAACGTTGGGCGGCCTCGCCCTCCATCCGGACGACGTGGGAACCGCATTCCGGGCAAGTTTCCGGCATGACAAAGGGATGCTCCGCGCCCGTTCGTTCGGTCTGGACCACCTCGACGACCTCGGGGATCACGTCACCCGCCCGCCGGATCATGACCGTATCCCCGATGCGGATGTCCTTCTTGCGGATCTCGTCCTCATTGTGGAGGGTCGCCCGGCTGACCACGACGCCGCCGACGCGGACCGGCCTCATCACGGCGACCGGCGTCAGGACGCCCGTCCGTCCGACCTGGACGACGATCTGCTCGATGACCGTTTGTTCCTGGATGGCAGCGAATTTGCAGGCAACCGCCCAGCGGGGGCTGCGGGACACGGCGCCGAGACGCTCCTGCAAGGCGAGGTCATTCACCTTGACCACAATCCCGTCGATCTCGTAGGGGAGTTCTTCGCGTACCTGGTCCATGTGGTGGTAATAGTGGATGCATTCTTCGATATCCACCGCGGGACGGATCAGCGGATTCACCTGGAAGCCCCAGGCGGCAAGCGTCCGGAGGACCGCCTCTTGCGTCTGGAAGGAGACCCCTTTCACCGTCCCGATCGCATAGCAGAACAGGGTGAGCGGTCGTCGCGCCGTGATTCGCGAGTCGAGCTGGCGAAGCGATCCCGCCGCCGCGTTGCGGGGATTGGCGAAGGGGATGTCTCCCCGTTCCGTCCGGCGGCGGTTCAGGTTGCGAAAGGCCATCCGTTCCATGCAGACCTCTCCCCGGACCTCGATCCTCTCCGGCACGGCCGCCGTTTCGCCCCCCAGCGGGTTGGCCGGATCCTCTGTTCGCGGAATGGAAAGAGGAATCGCAGGAATCGTCCGGAGGTTCAGCGTGATGTCTTCACCTACCATGCCGTCCCCGCGCGTCGAGCCCACCGTCAGCCGGCCGGATTCGTAGAGAAGGTTCACGGCGAGACCGTCGAGCTTCGGCTCCACGACATAGCGGATGGGGTTGTCGCTCCCCAGAAACCGGCGGCAGCGGCGGTCGAATTCGCGGATCTCCTCGTCGGAGAACGCGTTGGCCAGGCTGAGCATCGGGGTCAGGTGGGTGACGGCGACGAATTTTTCCAGCGGTGGGGCCCCCACACGCTGCGTTGGGGAATCCGGAGTGACGAGATCGGGGAATTGCGTTTCAAGATCAATCAACTCCCGGAGCAGGAGGTCATAGTCGGCGTCGGATATCTCAGGATCATCCAACTGGTAGTAACGGCGGTTATGGTAGAGGATGGTTTCACGGAGAGATTCGGTCCTGATCTGCGCCGTTTCACGATTCATCGTGGGTCACCCTGCCCATTTTTTTAAAACTGTCGAAGATCGGCGAGAGAATTTCTTGCGAGCCATTTCAGTGAATCACGATTTGACCAGTCGCAGCTCCGGTTTCCCCTTCGGGGGTTTTTCCGGTCCGCTCTTCTGCTGCCGCAAGAGCTGCTCGTTGAAGATGTGGTTTTTGGCCCGAACCGCGTTAATGATGAAAAAAATGATCACTGCTTTTTCCCATTCTTTCGAAGGTTCGAAATGCTCCATCCGCTTCCTGTATTTTTCCCAGAGGGAGGAGAGGGAGGCCTCATCAAGGCCGAGAATTTGTTGCGCCATTTTGTCAAGTGATGATTCGAGCATCGTGTTCAACCCTTGCTTGTATTTTACAACTCATCCTAACTTCAGCCGTGCGGAAAGTCAAACCGAAACAAGCGAAACCCCGCGCAGTGAAATAATCCTTGTCTTTTGGGTACATCTCGATATAATTACATGGTAACTAAACGGGGGTGGGCCGGGTGAAAATAGGGGTGATATCAGATACCCATCTCCGGGGTTATGACGAAAAACTAAGACGAATTCTGGATCGGCCTTTCCACGGTGCGGACCTGATATTGCATGCCGGTGATCTGACCGATATTGCGGTTCTGGATGTTTTTGACCGGAAGGAGGTCCGGGCGGTGTACGGCAATGCGGATCCGCCCCCGGTTCGGCGTCTTCTCCTCGATCAACTGCTCATTGAGGTAGACGGTTTCCGTCTGGGATTGGTCCATACCTGTGGGGTCTTCTCCCGGATGGACGAGACGATGGAGAAGAAATTTGGGCGCTTGGATTGCCTTATCTTCGGGCATACCCACCGGCCGTTCAATCAGGTGGTGAATGGCGTCCTCTACTTTAATCCCGGGTCGGCCACCCAAAACCGTTTTTCCCCTTTTGATTCGGTAGGCGTCATTGAGGTCGGAAAGACGATCATCGGGGAGATCGTCGAATTGCGGGATTGATTTCATTGTTCCCGATCCGACGTTTGAGCGACGGTTGAAACAGGCATCCGGCTTGCCGAGGAGATAAGAATGGAGACAATATTCGCACCTTGGCGCATGGCGTATCTCCGGGGGGAGAAACCCGCGGGTTGCGTCCTCTGCCGAGATTCCCTGCGGGGGGAGGAGATGGTCGTCTGCGAGGGGAAGAGCTGTTTCATCATGGTGAACCGCTATCCTTACACAGGCGGCCACCTCATGATCGTTCCCTTCCGCCACCTGAGCCGTCTAAGCGATCTGCTTCCTGCGGAGAGGGGTGAGCTTTTTGTATTCATGGACCTCTCCGTGCGGGTCCTGAACGAAGCGATGAAGCCGGAGGGTTTCAACATCGGGATGAACCTCGGGAAAGCGGCGGGAGCCGGGATCGACGATCACCTTCACATCCATGTCGTTCCCCGATGGGGGGGCGATACCAATTTCATCAGCGTCATCGGCGAGGTCCGCGTCATTCCGGAAGACGTCTCCGGAACGGCCCAGGAACTCAGACCTTATTTTACGAAATTTCAGCGGGAGGTATGCGGATGAAAGTGATCTATACCATCATCGTGGCTATTTTTGTCATGTTCATCATCACCTTTTCCCTGGAAAATACAATACCGGTTCGGCTGCATTATTACGATTTTTTCGAGAGGTGGCTCCCGACTTACATGGTGATTTTCTTTGCGTTCCTTGCAGGGGTCATTTTCACGGGGCTCATGGGTATCGTGGAGCGTTTCCGCTTGACACGGACAATCAATCGTCTCAACAAGACGATCCGGGATCTCCGTCGCGAGGTGCAGGAGCATGAAAATCTCCCTTATATCGAGGGGGAGGAGAAGACGGTCCCGCCACCGCCGCCCAAGACAGAAGTCCTTTAAAACGTATGGACACATTGTCGAAGGTATGTTAAAAGCGCGCTCTGTTTCAGAGGGGTCCGAACATGAACTTCGGCGGCATCGAACCGGCATTCACGGCTTATAAGAAGGCGGACTTCGTCATTGTTCCCGTACCGTACGATCTGACGTCGACCTACCAGTCCGGGTCTCGACGCGGGCCGGCGGCTATTCTTGAAGCCTCCGGCAACATGGAACTCTACGACGAAGAAATTCGTAAGGAGACTTACCGGTCCGGCATTCACACCTTGCCGCCACTCGAAGCGGATGCCCGCGGACCGGCCGAGATGGTGGACAGCGTCCGCCGGTCCATTGCCCGGGTCGCGGCCGATGGCAAGATCCCTGTCATGCTCGGCGGAGAGCACAGCATTTCCTTTGGCGCCGTACAGGCTATGAAAGAGATCTATCCGGAGATTTCAGTTCTTCAGTTGGACGCTCACGCCGATCTTCGGGACGCCTACCAGGGGACGCCGTACAGCCATGCTTCCGTGGCCCGCCGTATTTCCGAGATCTGCCCGCTCATTCAAGCGGGAATCAGGAGTATGAGCGTCGAAGAGGCGAAATTCCTCGAGGAGAGTCATGTCCAGAGCCATACGGCAGATTTTATTCTGGATGGAGGAACGGATGCCTGGTGGGAGACAATCTGCGGCGGCCTGCATGGGGATCTCTACCTCACGGTCGACCTCGACATTCTTGATCCGGCCGTCATGCCCTCGACGGGAACCCCGGAGCCCGGCGGACTTGCCTGGCGGGATCTCCTGCGTCTTGTTCGGGAGGCTGCAAAGCATTGCCAAATCCGTGGCTTTGATGTCGTCGAACTTGCCCCCATCCCGGGGTTGGTCGCCCCCGATTTTTTGGCGGCAAAACTGGTCTATCGGATCATGGGCTACCTTTCGAAGAAGCCCTGATATGTTAAAAAAATAACGCCGGACAGGGAAGCAAATATCGAACCGGACCGGTTTCGGCGTTTGTTGGAGGAGAAACAACCATTGAATGTTTATGTTCCCAAGCGGATATTTTTCACGAAGGGAGTGGGGATCCACAAGGAGGAACTCCATTCCTTCGAGCTGGCGCTACGCGACGCCGGCATTGAGAAATGCAATCTCGTACAGGTGTCCAGCATCTTGCCGCCCGGCTGTCAGGTAATCTCAAGGGCACGGGGCCTCAAGGAACTCAAGGCAGGCGCCATCACCTATTGCGTTCTAAGCCGCTGTTACAGCAATGAGCCGAGACGCCTGCTTGCCGCCTCCGTAGGTTGCGCCATTCCCGCCGACAAGCGAACATACGGTTACATCAGTGAGCATCATGCTTTCGGCCAGACCCAGCGTCAAGCAGGGGACTATGCCGAAGATTTGGCCGCGGCCATGCTTGCTTCCACGCTCGGCATCGATTTTGATATTGATGAGAGCTGGGACGAAAAGAAGGAGATTTTCAAGATCAGCGGCAAGATCGTCAGTACCCGGAACATCACCCAATCCAGCATCGTCCAGTCGCACGGGTTCACCACGGTTATCGCCGTCGCCGTCTTTGTCTTCTAATTGCCGCTGATTTGCGGTAAGCATTGTAAGCCCCCGCCGGCCGTATGGAGGGGGCTGCGCCCGGCAGAAAACCTTTTGCATGGGAGAGGAAGGGATGGTTCCGAATGCTCTGCAGGCGGGGTCCGCTTACATCATTCCTCCGCTTCTGGGGTTTATCGTCCTACTGGGTCTCGCTCTGATCTCGCTTCTGCGGGGCGGAAGGAAACGGACGAATGTCCTGTTTGCGGGTATCTGCCTCCTTGGCGCCCTCCTCAACGCCGATGTGGCCCTTGTTTCCATTGTGACCGATGAGCGATTGGCGCTTCGTATTGACCGGACGGTCCATCTCTTATTCGTCTTCAGCGTCCCAATATACATCGGATTCGTCCATTCATTTTTGGGCATCCGCGGCCGACGGTGGCTGGAGATCTCCGCTTGGCTGTTCAGCATCGCATTTCTGACCATTGTTCCCACCGATCTCTACTTCAGCGGGCTCCATCACTATACATTCGGTCGGATCGCTCGCGCCGGTATTCTCTTCCACCTTTTTTCAGCGACGGCTGCCTTTACGGTCATCTACTGTCTTGCGATTCTCTATCACGCTATGAAGGTTTCCGCGGACAATCATCAGAGAAATCGGATCAAGTATATTTTCGGAGGGCTAGGATTTTCCGCTCTTCTGCTTGCCTTCACAATGTTGCCGGTCAGCGGCGTTCCGCTCTACCCGCTGGGGAATTTCAGCTTCATCCCGGCTGTTTTTCTCGCTTTCGGCGTTCTGAAATACGATCTTCTGGACATCGGCGCCCTGATCCGTCGGGGGACGGTCTATTTCCTACTGACGGGCATTCTTACCGCGCTCTATATCCTCGTCATTTTTCTTTTCCATACCTTTTTTCTGACCACCGGCAGCGGCAATTCGTTTGCGCTCTCCCTGGTTCTGGCGCTGATGATCGTCCTATTGTTCACCCCCCTACGGGAGCGGGTGCAGGGCCTCATCGACCGCCTTTTTTTCCGAGGACGCTATGATTACCGGGAACTGCTCCGGAAGATCAGCGGCCGTCTGGCCACGCTTTTGAGTTTCCCGCAAATCAGGGAATTGCTGATCGGCGCGATTATGGAGGCCCTGCAGGTGGAAAGGGTGATCCTTATCATTGCCGAGGACGATGTTTTTCGTCTTTATGATGGAAAGCAAATGGAAGGGGCAGGCGAGGCGCCATCCATGGAGATAGCTTTGCTGGTCCGCATTTTGGAGATGGAGAAGCGGCCCCTGAGCCGGGCGGCTGTGGAAAGGCGCCTGGCGGGTGAGGCGGAACGGATGGCGTTAAACCGACTTTTTGACAATCTGGGCGCGACGCTGGTCATTCCGCTCCCCGCGCGCGAGGGGTTGGCCGGGTTGATTGCCCTCGGTCAGAAGAAATCCGGAGAGCTTTTCGTGGATGAGGATCTGGAACTCCTGATGACGATGGCAAATCAGGCCTCGACGGCCATCGAGAATGCGAGAAGTTACGAGGCTATGGAGGCGCTGAACCGCGATCTCGAAAGGAAGGTTGAAAAACGGACAGCGGCCCTGCGGGAGGCGCTGGCAGAGAGGGAGAGGACGCAGCAGCATTTGATCCGATCGGAGAGTCTGGCAGCAATCGGGCAACTGGTGGCCGGGACCGCCCATGAACTGAACAACCCTATTTCAGGGGCGATGAGTCTCGTCGAGACCAGTATTGAGACCATTTCCGGATGGGAAATTCAACCGGGGAAAAGGGACGAAGTTCTCGATGACCTTCGCTTTTCAATCGGAGAACTCCGGCGATCTGCGGCAATCATTAGGAGCCTCCTCGACTTGTCACGCCAGACGCAGACCTATGTGGAGGCAGTGGACATGAATCGTGCCGTCGATGATGCGCTCCGGGTGCTTCATAACCAGTACAAAAACCTGCCGGCTGAGATTGTGAAAGCATACGACGATGCCCTCCCGTCTGTCGAGGGAAACTTCGCCAACTTGGGACAGGTCCTGATCAACATCATCCGGAATGCCCTCCAGGCGCTACCCGGGGGAAAAGGGCGGATCACACTGACGACACGCCGGCAGTCGAACGACATGGTCGCCGTCGAGTGCCGCGATACAGGTATAGGGATTCCAACTGATTTCTTGAAAGACATCTTCAAACCTTTCTTTACGTCCAAAATGATCGGCTGGGGCACGGGTCTCGGCCTCTATCTGTCCCATGAAATCATCCGGAGGCATGGAGGTCAGATCCATGTTGCAAGTGAAGTCGGGAAGGGGACGGTCGTGACTGTCGAACTCCCTTGCCGAAGGAGGGATGCATGAACGGTCTGATGGTTGTCGACGACGAAGAGGGAGTTCGGCGCTCCTTGAAGAAGGTTCTGGAGAGGGACGGTTACCGGATCGTCCTTGCCGAAAACGGAGAGGAGGCGCTCTCCATCATCCGCAGCGACGGTCGGGATATCGAGACTGTCATCTCCGATTATCGGATGCCGGGGATGGACGGTCTGGAGACCCTGATCGAGATCGGTCGATTGAACACAGAGATCACCCGGATTATGCTGACCGGTTATGCGACGATGGCCAGCGCTATCGAGGCGGTTAACGAGGGGATTGACGGTTTCCTGACAAAGCCGTTTGAGAACGATGAGCTGCGGGCCAAGGTTCGGGAGTATAACATCAAGAAAAGGCTCAAGCAGTTTGTCTCGGAACAGGTTCTGATCGAGCTCCAGCGAAGCGGTACGGCCCTTCTTCCGAAACGTTTTCATGTGAGTATCCTGTTTACCGATATCCGAGGATTTACAAGCCTTTCTCAAAGGCTCAATCCCGCCGAACTCGCCGAACTCCTCAACCGCCACTACTTCTCTCCCCTCGACAACATTATCTTTCGCCATAATGGAACGCTGGATAAGCATATCGGGGACAGCATCATGGCTATCTTCGGGGCGCCTGTCAGTGGAGGGGATGACGCCTGTCGGGCCGTGGAGGCCGCACTGGCCATCCGTGATGAGATCGAAGTCATCAACGGGAACATCCCGGACCCGGAGCGCAAGATTGCAGTTGGCATGGGGATAGCGACTGGCGAAGTAATGGCCGGGATCTTTGGTTCCCCGCGCAAAAAAGAATACACCGTCTTCGGGACCCCTGTCAATCTTGCATCACGATTGGAGAATCTTGCCCGGGCGAATGAGATCCTCATCTGCGGCGAGACGGCTCATCTCGTGGAAAATATCTTGAATTTGGTAAGAGTTCCGTCGCCCGTCATTCGCGGGCTTGTCGGATCTCCAAATGTATTCAGCATCGTAGGGAAAAAGTGAGAAGGTATGATTGCGGCTCCCCGGAAAGAGTTCTAGCCCCGGTTTTAAGGAAATAGGTCTTGACAATTCATGGAGCGTAGATTATAAGAACAGGTGAATAGAAGATACGGGTGTGCGGTGACGCGGGGTGGAGCAGTCCGNNCTCTCCCCGCTACCAAAGAATTACAGGGGGTTAGCCAAAGCGGCTGACCCCTTTTTTGCATTTTGGGGGGATTTTTCTAACGGATTTCTAACGGATTGAAAAGTTGTTTGTAAAAGATCGACCTGTTGCCTGTTATACTCATTATTATTCAAAAGATGTCCGTAGGTGTCGAGCGTTATTTTGACACTCGAATGTCCCATTTCCATAGACATGTATTTGATATTCTGCTCGGCTCGTATCCCTCAATATGTTGAGGGTCCACTAAATCTTGAGGCACACCCAATCATTTCCTGTATTTTCACTATCACCTTCCCGATAACCTAATGCACTGTTACAAAAGGATAAATCCATATTTATGATTTTTTATCGGTTTTTGGCGCACCGTTTGCTATTACGATAGTGGATGTAAGGAACCTGATGACCATAGAGTGTACGAAAATTGCCGGCACGGTATGGTGATGTGATAGCCGGCAGCGGGTGTGGGCAAGCAGGAAGGAAGATCAAACGCTGTGAAGTGTATTCATCATAAGTGGCAGTGAGTTATGTGAATCAGATAAAAACATATAAATACATTTCAAAATTATTCCTGTTCATGGCCGCGGCTACGATCTGTTTTTCTGCCTGCTCCGCTTTTGCTCTTGAAAAGCCTCGGCATGGGGACGGCATCCTGCTCGACACCTATCACATGAACATGGCCAGATTGGAGGCAAACAGTTTCGGCCTTCCTCTCTTTTTGGACTCTTTTGAGCAAGACGACAAAGTACTTGTGGATGTCTACGGGATATTCGATTATCCATTCAGCAGCGTTGTTGACATGCTAAAAGTCCCGGCAAACTGGTGCGATATCGTATCCATCCATCTGAATGTCAAGGCATGCACCTACAGAGAACTACCGAGCGCCTGGATGCTGACCTTCTACTTCGGCCGCAAAGGCTATCAACCTCCGGAAGACACGCGTCCAGTCATTTATCATTACCGGAGCATCGAGCAACAACAGGGGTATCTGGATGTCATTCTCAGAGCCGATGAGGGCCCTTTCGGCACGAAAGACCACAGGATGAGATTCGAGGCCCTGCCCCTTGATAAGGGAAGGACTTTTGTCCACGTCAGTTATGCATACCGTGACGTTGTCGCGCTTCGCCTCGCGGCAAAGGCCTATTTTGCGACACTGGGTCGGAACAAGGTAGGGTTCACGAGGACGGGAACGGACCGCAACGGCAAACCCGTCTATATCGGCGGGCCTCGCGGCTCGCTGGAGCGTAACGCTGTCCGGTACTATTTCGCGATCAAATCCTTCCTGGATGCGTTGCGCTATCCCGAAGAAGGTCGTTTCAAAACGAGAATCAATGAGTGGTATGATCTGACGAGTCTCTATAGGATACAGCTCTTCGAACTGGACAAGGAGGACTACCTCACATTCAAGACAAAAGAGCATAAAAACCAGTTGTTACTCCAACGGTCGATCGGGACGGGTTTTCCGTGAGCGTTCGGATGTTCCAAAAATGATAGGGCGCCGTACACGGCGGGAAAGAAGGCGCGTCGCTGCAAATCCGCTTTACCGTGAAGCAAAGGGTGAGTAAAAAAGGTCTATGAGAATCGTGAAGTCCTTCTGTTTATTCTTTCTGTTCGCACCCATCTTAAGCCTCATCATTGGATGTGCGACCTTGCCGAACGTAACGGACCTGATGGATAAGGCGCCGGCTGCAGAGACCCCCCGTCAAATCCTTTCGTCTAAGGGACTGTTGTCTCCTAAGAAAATCAGGGCGATTATGGAGCGGTTAAAGAAACCGGTGGCCCCGACGGATATGGTGGGACGCTACATTGCCGTTGTCGAATCGGTCACCGAAAGCCCGCTGACAAAAGGGAACAAAGCCACTCTGCTCGCCGACGGCCAGGCAACCTACGCTGCCATGTTCAAAGTCATGCAGAGCGCCAAAGACCATATCCATCTGGAGAGCTACATCATTGAAGATGACGAAGTGGGCAGCAAATTTGCCGATCTGTTGCTGCAAAAGCAGGCCGATGGGGTCCAGGTCAATGTGATCTATGACAGCGTAGGAAGCATGAAGACTCCCGCTTCTTTTTTCCAGCGCCTGCGCGACAGCGGAATTCAGGTCGTCGGATTCAACCCGATCAATCCCCTGAAGGGCGGGGAGGGATGGGACCTGACACACCGGGACCACCGCAAAATTTTGATCGTCGACGGTAAAAACGCCATTATCGGGGGCATCAACATCAGCGAGGTTTATTCGAGCAGCCCTTTCCAGCGGAAACAAAGCGGAAAGGCGCCCATTCGCTGGCGCGACACGGACATTCAAATTGAAGGCCCGGCCGTGGCTGAATTCCAGAAGCTCTTTCTGGACACCTGGCTCAAGCAGAAGGGAGCGAAACTGACCGAACGGAACTATTTCCCCAATCTGAAAGAAAGAGGCAACGCCCTGGTGCGGGTGGTCGGCAGTACCCCGGGAGAGGACAATAGAATCCCTTTTGTGATGTATGTGTCAGCCATCACGTTTGCGGAACATTCGATTCATATGACGAATTCCTATTTTATCCCCGACGACCAGATCATAAAGGCCCTTACCGATGCCGCCGCGCGCGGTGTGGACGTAAAGATCATTCTCCCCGGGATCACCGACTCTCAGTTGGCATTGTATGCCCAGAGATATTATTATTCCGAGCTTTTGAAATCGGGAGTGAAGCTATACGAGCACAGCACCTCCCTGCTGCACGCGAAAACCGCGGTGGTCGACCAGATCTGGTCAACCGTCGGTTCAACCAATATGGACAGCTTGAGCTTATTGAGCAATGACGAGGTGAATGCGATTATCCTGAGTCGAGAGTTTGCCATCGAAATGGAGAAAATGTTTGTCAAGGACCTTGCCGATTCCAGGCAGATTCAATGGGATGACTGGGTGGAAAGGCCTGTGTTCCAAAGGATCAGGACGTGGTTTGTGCATTTATTTTCCGATTGGTTGTAAGATATCCCCAAGGTGGTTCGTTTTTTCGCACCTATTCATCGTTCATGGCCTTCGGAAGAAAAGTGCCGGATTCTGCCGCGACGGAAATGACGGACAAATCAATCTGGGTAAACAGCGGGAAATGGTCGGATGGGCAGTATTTCCCCCATTGCGGCTGAATAATTTTTGCGGCTTGAACCCGGGCAGATGACGGCACAAAAATATAGTCCAGTTTGAAGCGGAAAAAAAATCGGCGAAATCCATGATAAGTCACAACATGTCGACGATTTGGATATCGTACCCGAAAAGTGTCTATCAAGGGTTCGGGATTGGATATAATCTCACTCGCTTTGATTCTTAAAGGAATTTTACCTCTTAAATATTTTATGGCCGTACTTTTTTCTCGAGCATTGAAATCACCTGTCAGTACAAAAGGGTCCGGAGACGGCCGCGTATGAATAAACCGGGTCAAATAAGCAACGCTATTTTTTCGCGACCGCCGCGAAAGATGATCCAAATGGACATTATAAAAATAAAAAGCCAGCCCTGAGTCTTTTTCAATCAGCCGGACCCACGTGCAGGTTCGCGGAATGATATTCCCCCACCCCTTTGACCCAGGTATATCGGGAGTATCGGAAAACCAAAAGGTGCCCTCAGCGGATAGGACGAACCGCGTCGCATCGTAAAAAATAGCTGTATGCAGCCCTTTGCTGCCGCCCAAATTCCCAATGCCAGCCTTCTCATATCCGGGCAGCATGGTGCGGAGATCCGATATTTGAAAGTCCAACGCCTCCTGAAGGCCCAAGACATCGGGGCGATGCTGATTCAAGAGTTCGCATACCCTATCACGACGGAAGGTCCAGTGATTCTTGCCGTCTTTCGCCGTCCCGCGCCGAATGTTAAAACTCATGATGTTTAAGTTCAGTCCGGTTTTGGGCAGCGGATCAAAAAAAGAATCCGTGCAATTTTGGGGAATCTTTCGCAGGGGATTGAGATCCCAAAGCCAAAGGACCCGCTGACGAATTTGCGTGATTGATTTTTTGACGAATTTGCTCCCTTTTATTTTTTTTGTCTTCACCACGTCTCATCTAACCTGTTTGGGGTGATGTTAAATTCAATAGCCGATGGTGGCAATATAAGCATGATGAATCAAAAAGCAAGTCATTATTCCGTAATCCACCACCAACTCCAT
>DIWG01000063.1:0-3561 GCA_002423465.1 Syntrophaceae bacterium UBA6112
CTGCTGACAAGAAGGCCGCTGCCGAGAAGAAGGCCGCTGACAAGAAGGCCGCTGCCGACAAGAAGGCCGCTGACAAAAAGGCCGCTGCCGACAAGAAGGCTGATGACAAAAAGGCCTCCGCTGACAAGAAGACCGCTGCCCCGGCAGCCCCCGCTACGAAGTAAATCTTTTTGGGGTAACAGATGTATGGGGTACGGGGATGAATCCCCGTACCCCGTTTTTTTGCCGAACCTATGCATCGAATTGTATGCATTTGCGTGCTTTTTCCCCAGGCCTGCACTATAATCACGGCCGGGGAGAACCGGGCTTCCGGAAACCATTCCCCGGGGAGTGATCGATGACCGTCCGTACACGTCTGATGATCCTGACCGTCCTGGGGCTGGCTGTTACGATGGCCGTCTGGGGGTGGGTCCAGATCCGGGCGTTGGATCAGATCCTGATCGAACAGCAGGGAAAGCGGCTCTCCAACGTCGCCGAAACGGTCAGCACCTACTATACCCATTTCCCGACAGGACAAGGTCTCTCCACCCTCGACAGCACGCTGAAGGAGCAGATCCAGACGGATGTCCGACTTGCCCGCATTGACATTTTTACCGTCGTCAATTACGATATCGACTACATCGAATACATCGCCGGGGCAAGTCGCGTCCGCTACGAATGGCCGGAGAGCCTGGTCAGCTCCGTGGCGGCATCGCGCAAACCCCAGTATTTCCGTCTGAAGATGGAAGACGGGCCCGCCGTCGGGCTCCTCTATCCCGTTACATCCGCAAAATCACGGAACACGCAGTTTGTCGTCGGAGTCATCACATACAGCCGGGCCAATACGGAAATCCTTTCCCGGGCGCAGCGTCTGCTCTTCGTCAGCACGGCCTGGCTTCTGCTCATCATCCTGCTGGTTCTTGCAGCGAGTTACCGCTGGCTCATCGGCAGACCGCTCGGCATCATCATCCACGCCATCGATGCATTCCAGACCGGCCAATATGTGAAGCGGATTCCGATCACCCGCCGGGACGAATGGGGGCACCTGGGCGAGCATTTCAATTCGATGGCCCATGAGATCGAGCAGGTCCTGGCGAGGAACCGGGAGCTGGCCAGAGGCCTGGAAGACCGTGTCCGCGAGGCAACCCAGAAGGTGGTCGAGCTCCAGAAGCAGGTCAACCAGCTTCAGCAACTCACCGCGATGGGATATCTGACCGCAACCCTCGCCCACGACCTCGGAACGCCGCTCCATTCGATTGCGGGTCTCGCCAGTCTCTTGCTGGAAAAGGGGAATTGGCCGCCGGACGTCGCCCGCAAACTGGAACTCATCATCCAGCAGACCCAGCGTCTCAACACCATCATTCAGAATGTCCGGCGCGCAACCCGCGCGCCCGAGGCACATTTCGAGACCGTCACCGTCCTGGAACTCCTGAACGAAACCCTCTCCCTCGTGGAACCCATCGTGCGGAAGGCGGGAATCGAGCTTCGGGTGGATTTCGACAAGGATTTACCGGGAATCCATGCGGATCGTTACCGCGTCCAGACGGCGCTGTTCAACCTGATCCAGAACGCGCTGGAGGCGATGCCGACCGGAGGCCGGCTTACCGTTTCCGCCGCGGCGACGCCGGACGGAAAAGAGGTGTCCATCACCGTCGCCGACACCGGCGGCGGCATCCCGCCGGAGCTGATGGAGAGGATCTGCGAACCGTTTTTCAGCACCCGCCAGGAGGAGGGTATGCGGGGGTTAGGGCTGGCCATCGTCCAGGATATCGTCAAGCTGCACGGGGGACATATGGAAATCCAAAGCGCTCCGGGCAAAGGAACGAGAATCGTCCTCTGGTTTCCCGCGGCGAAATAAATAGGGACAGAAACCTATTTTTCTTCCCGAAAAATAGGTTTCTGTCCCTATTTATTTTTCCAGACCGTAACGGAGGATCTTGGTCCTGAGGGTCTTCCGATCGATCCCCAACCGCTGGGCAGCCCGGCTTTGGTTCCAGGCAGCGGTTTCCAAAGCCTGGAGGATCTGCCGTCGTTCCGCCGTATCGAGCGGCGACAGGAGCGGCGATCCGGCGGTGCGATCCGGACGGAACTTTCCGGGGAGGTTTTCCGGCAGGATCACGGCAAAAGGGGAGAGGAGCAGGGTCTGCCGGAGGACATTCTCCAGTTCACGGACATTCCCCGGCCAGTCGTAACCCATGAAAAGCTCCATCGCCTCATCGGAGATGCGAACCGTAGGATATCCCCATTTATTCAGAAAGGATTCGATGAGCTGCGGAAGGTCTTCCCTGTGCGCCCGTAGCGGCGGCACCAGGAGACGGACGACGAAACGGTAGAGGAGATCGGACCGGAATCGTCCGGTGTCGGCTTCGGCGTCGATGTCGCGGTTCGCCGCCGCGACCACCCGGACCCCCACATGCCTCGCCTCATGACCGCCGAGCCGTCTCACCTCCCCATTCTGCATGAAGCGGAGGAGCTTTCCCTGAAGCGCCGGCGACATCTCAGTGATCTCGTCCAGAAAGATCGTCCCGTGCCGGGCCGCTTCCAGGAGCCCGGGGTGCACGTGATCGGCCCCCGTGAAGGCCCCCTTCTCGAACCCGAAGAGTTCCGACTCCAGCAGGCTCTCCGGAATGGCGCCGCAGTTCACGACAACAAAGGGTTTAACGCGCCGGGCGCTCAACTGATGGAGGGAACGGGCTGTAAGCTCCTTACCCGTCCCGCTCTCCCCGCTGATCAGAACGCTCGCCGAGGCGTCGGCCACCCGGGCGATTTGCTTGTATAAATCGACCATCACGGCGGACGACCCGATGAACTGAGGCTCTTCCCGGATCTCCCCCTGGCCCTGCGTCCGGAGCTGCCGAAGCTCCCGGACATCGAGCGCCTTCCGGACCAGCGACCGGATCGCGTCCGGCGAGAAGGGTTTACTGATGTAATCCGAGGCGCCGAACCGCAACGCCTCCATCGTCGTCTCGAGCGACCCGAAGGCCGTCATCAGGATCACGGGCAGATCCGGCCACCGTTCGTGAACCTTCCGGAGGAACTCGAGACCGTCGATATCCGGCATCCGGATATCGGACAGCACAAGATCGTACCGGGAAAGATCCTCCTTCAGGGCCTCCCGCGCGGAGGTGAAGGGTTCGATCTCGTAGCCGGTCCTCAGGAGCGCCTCCTGGAGAAACTCGCAGGCCACGGCGTCGTCGTCGATCACAAGGATGCGGACCTTTCCGTCCTTTTTACCCAAGCCCCTTCTCCCCCATGTAGTGGGCCAGGTCCGCAACCCGGCAGGAGTAGCCCCATTCGTTGTCGTACCANNCCAGGCCACGACCTTCGCCATGTTGTCCCGCAGCACCTGCGTGAATTCGATATCCACAACCGAAGAGTGGGCGTCCCCCTTGTAATCCATCGAGACCAGGGGCTCCGTCTCGCAGGCCATGATCCCCTTGAGCGGCTTCCGGGCGGCGTCGCGGAGGACCTTTCTCAGCTCCTCCGTCGTCGTCTTGGTCTTGAGCTCGGCGGTGAAATCGACGACGGAGACCGTCGGCGTCGGCACGCGGAGCGAATAGCCGTCGAAACGACCCGCCAGAT
>DIWG01000063.1:3585-37469 GCA_002423465.1 Syntrophaceae bacterium UBA6112
AGGATCCGCTGGTCGTTCGTGTAGGAGTGAATCGTCGTCATCATCCCCTTCTCGATTCCGAACGCCTTGTGGACCACCATCACCGGCGGCGCGAGACAGTTTGTCGTACAGGAGGCGTTGGAGACGATATGGTGTTTCTGCGGTTTGTAGTCTTTATGGTTGACCCCCATCACAACCGTCAGGTCCTCTTCCTTGGCGGGGGCGCTGATGATTACCTTCTTCGCGCCGGCCTGGAGGTGGGCCGATGCCTTCGGACCGGTCAGGAACAGACCGGTGCTCTCGATCACGATATCGGCCCCTTCGTCGTCCCAGGGGATGGATGCGGGATCGCGAAAGGCCAGGCTTTTGATCGGTTTTCCGCCGATGATGAAACAGTTTTTCTTGATGCCGACCTTCCCCGGATAGCGGCCGTAGTTTGTATCGTACTGGAACAGGTGGGCGTTCGTCTCCACATCGAAGAGATCATTGACCGCCACAACCTGAAGAGATTCGGGATATCGGGTCAGAACGGCCTTCAGAACCTGCCGTCCGATCCGGCCAAAACCGTTGATTCCCAGGCGAATCATAACAACCTCCTTTTCAGTTATCGTCGATGCGGTACTTGTGCTCCGTCATCAGATCGCAACGGGTCTGAAGCGTCTCGTGCATCCGGGCCTTGTCGAGGGCGATCGCGCTCAGATTGGCCACCGCCTTGAGGAATTTGATCTCCTCATCCCGGAATTTACGCACCCGGTCCGAATAGACCCGCAGGACGCCGATTGCTTTCTTTTCCAGCAGGAGCGGGACGACGAGGACGGATTTGATCCCCTCCGCTTTCGCCTTCGCGCCGTACTGGAAATCCTTGTCCGTCTGGACGTTCTCGATCCAGATGGTCTTGCCTTGCAAAACCTTGCGGTCGAGGCCGCTCTCCTCAATGAGAATCGGCCCCTTGCGGACATACCCTCTGGACAGGCCGCTTTCCGCCCCCAGCACCAGCAGCCGCTCCCGGGAATCGAGGAGCCGGATGCTGCCGGCCTTGACAGCCATGGCCTTCACCACGCACTGTACGATCTTCTCCAGGACTTTCACCGGATCCAGGGAGGCATTGATCACCTTCGCCACATCGTACAGGGCAACGAAATAATCGACATCTTTCCCTTTCATGGTTTCCCCTCCTCATTGCCTTTTCTCAGTCCGCATCTTGGTTTGAATGGTCTCCCCGATCGCGACCGGATTCTCGATCATCGTGTCACCGTCCCAGCGCTCAAAATCCTTCCCGGAAACCAGGTGAAACAGGGCGCCGGCTTCAACGCACGAAACCCATCAGAATGATCCCGAGACCGACGAGCCAGCCGATCACGGGCTTCAACTGCCGCGTCTCATCACGGCTGGCATAGAAGAGGATGTACCCCGGAACCATGGCGCACAATATCCCCTCCCGAACGCTCCTTTTGAAAGCCTTGACGGCCACGATATCCTGACAGACGATGATGATCAGAAATCCCACCAGAACCAAATTCGCATTCATGTCAACCAATGCCCTCGTCTCCCCCATCAACCCTTCTTCAAAGAGTTCTTGTTTTGGTGTTTCCCGTCGTCTGACGGACGGGAATTATACAGGAAGGAAAAACAAATATCCAGCAATTGACACCCTCCACCGTTTCGTATATAAAAACGCGTCAGATTCATATGCCCGTTTTTATTATTGGAACGGAACCGGTGTCGATAACCGGTCGCGGTCCTGGAAAGAAGAGGCCGTTGCCCTGCTGTTATCCACAGCCTGAATGTACACCCGGGGAAGAAAGGCATAAGTGTTCATGAGACTCTTCAAACCGCTGGCGAGAGAGAAATCGCGGAGGTTGTTCCTGGCCTTTTTCGCACTTTCCTCCCTACTTCCCCTGCTGGTTTTGATCTTCATCACGAATCAGTACATCCTTCCCCTCATCGATGCCGATGGGAGCGATCTGCTCGGCAATGCCTTGACCTACGGCATCCTCGTCATGCTCCTTTTCCCGCTCATGAGCTTCTTTCTGATGTTTCGCTGGATCCGGTCACTGGAATGCCTGACGAATCAAATCCGGGGCAAATCAACGGAAATCAGAAATGGAACGAAAGAGTTCGCCGATCAGGAAATCACGGTTACCGACAGCCTTCGGCCGCAGGCGGCAGACGATCACCCAACCGCCCGGGAGGAAAACGAGATCCAGAGCCTGATCCGGTCGTTCAATGAAATCTTTCAGACGGCGGCGGACCAACTGGCCGAAAGGGAACACCTAAAGGAACTCCTGGCCAATCTGGTCGGGGTGGCCTCCGACCTCACCTCAGAGCTGGAATTCAACCGCCTCTTTCCGCTGATCATCGGACGGGTAACCGAGGTTATGGCGGCCGAACGGACGAGCCTCTATGTGATCGACTGGGACAACCGGGAGCTCTGGACCAAGGTGTCCGAAGGGATTGATACGATCACCGTGCCGCTGGGCAAGGGGATCAGCGGACGCGTCGCCGAGACGGGACAACTGCTCAATGTGACCGATGCCTGGGATCTCCCCTACTTCGACCGATCCTTCGATCAGCGCAACGATTTCCGGACCCGTTCCGTTCTGTGCCTCCCCATCCGGGGCCGGACGGGGCAGAATGTCGGCGTTCTCCAGGTCATCAACAAGAAAGGGAAGGATCATTTCGACCGCCGGGATGAGGTCTTCCTGAAGGGTCTCGCCTCTCAGGTGGGTATCGCCCTGGACAACTCCCTCCTCATCGACGAACTCAAGCTCTCCTTCAACAGTTCGATCACCACGCTTTCGGCCATCGTCGATGCAAGACACCCCCTGACTGCGGGCCACTCGCTGCGGGTGACGGAATATTCCCTGCTCATCGCAAAAGAGATGAATTTGAGCGAGAACGATATCGAGGTGCTCCGGCTGGCGGCGCTGCTGCACGACATCGGCAAGATCGGGATCCGCGATGCCGTCCTGCTCAAGGAGGGGCTTTTCACCCCCGAGGAACGGGAAGAGATGAACAGCCATCCCGTCAAAACAAAGCAGATTCTGGAAAAGTTTTATTTCCCCCGCAGGCTCCGGTCCGTCCCTGATATCGCCTGTCACCACCACGAAAAGATGGACGGCAGCGGATACCCGGACGGACTGAACGGCGACGTACTTCCCCTCGGATCGAAGATCCTTATGGTGGCCGATGTCTTCGATGCTTTGACCTCCCGACGGGAATATCCCAAGTATACCTCTGTGGAAACGTTGGGCATGGAACCGATGCCGCTCAATACGGTCCTCTCCCTCCTCCAGCAGGAGTCGGGAAGCCATCTGGCGCCGGAGGTCGTAAGCGCCTTTCTGCGCTGTCTTCCCCAAGTTTTGCTTCAGTTCCGCGGCGAACACTTTACCCCGGAATATATAGATGAGACGCTCCACCGCCTCGCCCCCGGAGAGCTTCACAGCGCCGCCGGGCTGCCGCAGCACCCCCTTCCCTGACAGCCGAAAGAAACAGTTTTCGGCGCAGGCGACTCACGCGTTCAAGGAGATCCAGTCCATCTCGAACCCAGCCGGCCGCATCCGGCCCCGTCATCTGCAGCTTAAAAAATGTTGACAAGATCTCTCGCAACGATTACTCTTCGGTCAAAATCCCTTACGTGGAGAGAAAAGGAGGAATGCCAATCGCAAAGCGGATTTTCGGCCCTTTCGCTATCCTGTTGATCCTTTTGCTTTTGCCGGGCTTGTCGGCTGCCGGCCACTTGCGACTCACCGTCCATTCGGCCATCCTGATGGATATGACGACGGGCAGGATCCTTCTCGCCCACAATGCCGATGATCCGCTTCAGCCCGCCTCGATCACCAAGGTCCTTTCCCTCTACCTTGCCGACGAAGCGATCCGTGACGGCAAAGTCCGTCCCACGGATCCGGTGAAGATCAGCCCCAGGGCGGGGCGGACGGGAGGATCAAAGATGTTCCTCCGGGCCGGAAGTGAAATCTCGCTCGCAGAACTGCTCAAGGGCATGGCCGTCGTTTCGGCCAATGACGCCTCTGTGGCCGTTGCCGAATACATCGGAGGCAATGTTGAGGATTTCGTAAACCAGATGAACGAAAAGGCCCGCGAACTGGGGATGAACCACAGTTTCTTCAAAAACCCCAACGGCCTGCCTGACCGGGGACAGTTCACGACGGCGCGGGACATCCTGATCCTGACCTGCGACTATCTCCGGCGATTCCCCGAATCATTGGATCTCCACTCGCAGCAGTATTACACCTACCGCGACATCACCCATCGCAACCGGAACAGTCTCCTGCAGCATTACCCCAATGCGGACGGCTTGAAAACAGGCTGGGTTGTTCAGGCGGGATACCACATCGTGGCTACGGCCAAACGGGGAAACACCCGCCTGATCGCCGTCGTCATGGGCGCCAAAACCCCCGCAATCCGGGCAAAGGAAACGGAAAAACTGCTGGATGAGGGGTTCATGATGGTTCGGAAAGACCTGCGCCAGGGGTAAAAAAGTACTGAGGACTGAGTGCTCAGTGCTTATCTCTCAGCAACTACTCCAGAAAATTGTCCGGCGGGATGCGGAAGAGCTCCTTCAGAATCTCGTCGAAGTAATCGGGCAGGTAGCGATTCCAGATCTTGATCGGCAACTCCCCAAGTTCCCGCTGGTGAGAGGCGGGGAAGGCGAACAGATATTCCAGCAGGTACTGGATGTTACGGGACAGTAGACCCCGGTACTGCTGACACAATCTTTGTGCGATAATCCGGTCTTCATGGATGCAGCAGCCGATTTCGCTCTCCAGCATCTGCTGATAATCGGAGAAGATGATCTCCAAGAGAACATCCTCCTCCCCCGACCGGACGAACTCGGCAAAGGACAAGTTTGCCTCGCGAGGGGAAACCCCCCTCCTCTGCATCACGTTTAGAACCCCAAGACCCAGAGACCGGCTCAGGATCTCCTCCCGCGGCGGCCGAAAGCGGATGATCAGGTTCGTGGCGTTGTAGCCCCCGACATGCTTTTCCTCTTCCACAACCTCGCAATCGGGGAACCCGCCGATCATCTCGACCAGACTCCGCTGTTCGGACGCCTCCAGGACAGCCTTCACCCCGGCGACGTCGTTGATTGCCAGAATCTCTTCGTCCCCTGCAATCGGTCTCTTTTCAAGAAGATCGTTTAAAAGACGTTTCTCGGCGATCAGAAATTCCTCCGTCATGTCGTCGGGTGCCGTCAGAAGCCTCTCCCGGGGAATGCCCTGAAGACGAGCCCGTTCATCCGCCAAGGTGTCGGCATGCCTTTTGATCTGATCGAAGATCCGGTCAATGATCCGCCGGGCCGATTTCTCCGCAAGGCGGCGGACGCGTTTGATCCGGCTCGATCCAACATAGGCCGGAAAACCATTGCGGCGGGTGAAGTAGAGCGTTCCGTGAAAAGGGGTCTCCCGGTAGAAGCGTCCGGGGTTCCGATGGTAATCCCGGATCAGCTCGTCGATCCGCTCGTTGCGGTAGGGGGGATCCTTAACGAGGGCGTCTTTCAGGTCGCCCTTGATCTGGACGGGACGGGAAGAGAGCCCCTCCGGATGAAATTCCCGGAAGATCCGCTCGGCAAAGAGATCCAGGTAACGCGAAACGAAGACATGGTTGAAATGGACCAGCCGGGTGATCAGATCCGCGTCCGACGGGCGCGCCTCATCGTACATCCAGCGGCGGATGATATCCTTCAGGACCTCCCGGTGCAGAAAACTGTTGATGGTGATCATAATCCAGCCCTCGGACTCCAACCGCCCGCCGACGGTCCGGAAGCGATGACGGACCCCGCTTTACCCGCGGAGGAGTCCGGCCAGGCGCTCGTCAAACCCCTTCCCCAGCTCCTCGTGGAGGCTCCGCCCATGGGCGTCCATCGTGACAATCCCCGGGAAACGCCGGAAACGGATTTTCCAGAAGGCCTCCGGCAGACCGAACTCCTCCTTCTTGAAGACGTCAAGAACCTCAACCATCGCCTCGGCGCTGGTCACGCCCGCCCCGCCGATTGCGTGGATGTAGACGGCCTTGTGAGCCTTGCAGGCCGCAAGCGTTCGGGCTCCCATTCCCCCCTTGCCGATGACGACCCGGAGGCCGAAGGCGGCAATCACCTTGTCCTCATAGCCCTCCTCCCGGATGCTCGTCGTCGGTCCCGCGGAGACGATGCTCCATCTTTCTCCCGTTTTGCGAACAATGGGTCCGCAATGGTAAATCGCCCCGCCGCGGTAGATCGTCTTCAGTTCGTCGAAAAGACGCTGATCCTCCGCCGGGAGCGGTCTCTGAGCCTCGATCAGGCGCTCCACCATGTATTTGTGTGCTGCGTCCCGGCCCGTCGTCGCAATCCCGGAGATCGACACGGCGTCGCCGGCATGGAGCGAAAGGATCTGCTCTGCGGAAATGGGAATCGTCAGTTCAATCATTTTGATCGCCTCATCCTATGAAACACCAGGTTCCGTCGGCTTCGATCCGGATTTCGCGCCGACGACATTCCCAGCACATGTAGGTCACGGTGACGAAATAACTGGCCGGGTGACGGTGGAGCGCGCCGATCTTGACCCCCAGCAGGGTCGTTTTCCCGCCGAGACCCAGGGGGCCGATTCCCAGCGTGTTCGCCTCGAGCAGAATCCGTTTTTCAAGATCGGCCAGGACGGGATCGGGATTCACATCGTCCAGCGGACGGAGGAGCTGGTGTTTGGAATGGAGATAGCCGGAACCGCGGTCGCCGCCGATACAGACCCCCAAGATCCCCGGAGGACACCCTTTGCCCTCGGCCCGGCGGACGGCATCCAGAACCGCGCGCCGGACTCCCTCCGGATCGCGGCCCGCATGCAGCGCGTCGTCGGGCAGGCTGTACTGCCGGCCCACGTTCTCGCTGCCGCCGCCCTTGAGCATCAAGGCCACCGAAAGGGCTTCGGCGTCACCTTCCTCGAAATAGACCCCGGGGATGCCTTCGCCGACGCAGTTTCCGCTGTTTCGTCCGGTCACGGGATCGACGGCGTTCGGCCTCAGAAATTGCTCCCGCGTCGCCCGCGCCACGGCCTCCGCGCACGCCGTCGCCATCGCCCGCTGAGAGAAGCCGGACGGATGATGAATGAAAAAAAGCGGCAAACCCGTGTCTTGGCAGAGGGGAACCCGCTTTTCACGGGCCAGGACAATGTTTTCCAGAAAAAGGGGAAGGATCGTTCGCGCCTTCGAATCAGGCGCCTCCTCGTCATAGGCCCGCTTCAGGGCTTGTTCCACATCCCCGGGCAGGTCGCAGGCCGTCCGGCGGATAAGCTCGAAGAGGGCCTCGCCGAAGGCCGGTCCCGACAAACGGTTTCTTTCATCGCATGTCACGTTGATGGTCTCCTTCCTGTGATTTCACTCTTCCCGGGAACTTTCACCCTTCCGGCAGAAAACGTTGCTTCGGCGGAATTTGACAAATCTCCTCAAGGCGCCGGTGGTGGATCATCCCCACGCCTCGTGGATCACGATTGTGGTCAATCTACCTTTAGAAAAGATGGATGTCAAGAAAGACCCGTTGTATCTCCTTCCACCGGTCAGACCTGTTGAGACAACTTCCCGAGCTTTTTTTCGGCGGAAATATTGCATTCATTTCCTTGACAATCATCGGGAATCCTGTTAGCGGTTCCTCAAATTCGAAGCGGCGTTCGTGAAAACCGCCGCGCCCGACAAACGGGATTTATGGACCTGAAAACGGAAGTATTGATCATCGGAGGAGGGGCTACCGGGGCCGGCATCGCGCGCGACCTCGCCCTTCGGGGTATTCCCTCGCTGCTCGTCGAAAAAGGGGATTTCACCTCCGGCGCTTCCGGCCGCAACCAGGGGCTCCTCCACAGCGGCGCCCGTTACGCCGTCACCGACCCCGAGGCGGCGCGGGAGTGCATCAGCGAAAACCGGATCCTCCGGCGGATCGCCCCCCACTGCATCGAGCCCACGGAAGGGCTGTTCGTCTCCCTCCCCGAAGACGGTCCGGAGTACCGGTCAGACTTCATCCGGGCCTGCGGAAAGGCGGGGATCGACGCCCTGCCGCTCTCCCCGCGGGAAGCCCTGGCATTGGAGCCGCGGCTGAATTCCCGAATCATCGGCGCCGTCCAGGTCCCCGACGGTGCGGTCGACCCCTTCATGCTTGTCGTTGAAAACGCCCGGGACGCCGAATCCCGCGGGACGCGCTTTCTTATCCACACAGAGGTCACCGGCCTGATCCGTGACGGCCTCCGGATCGCCGGGGCGCGTGTCCGGGACCGGATTACCGGCGAGGCGTATGCCATTGCGGCAACCTGGGTGATCAACGCAACCGGCGCCTGGGCCAATCTTATCCTCGGAATGGTCGGTCTCAAGATCGGCCTTGCCCTCTCCAAGGGCTCCATGCTGATCACCAACACCCGTCTGAGCGAGCGCGTCCTCAACCGCTGCCGCCCCCCTTCCAGCGGCGACATTATCGTTCCGAACGACACCGTCTCCATTCTCGGCACCACGTCGTTGCGGGCGGAGGACCTGGAACATTACACAGTCACACCCGAAGAGGTCACCTTCCTGGTCGATGAACTCTCCCGGATGATCCCCGATGTGAAGGGGGAGCGTTTCACCCGGGCCTACGCCGGCGTCCGTCCCCTTCTCCAGTTGGGGGAAGCCTGCGATGACCGGGCAATCAGCCGCGGATTCGCCCTGATCGACCACGGAAGCTGCGACGGCATCGAGGGACTCGTTACGATCACCGGCGGCAAGCTGATGACCTACCGCCTGATGGCGGAAAGGACGGTCGATTTTCTCTGCGAACGGATGGGGTTGCATGTCCCTTGTCTCACCCACGTCCAAAGGCTGCCCGGCGCGGGTCTCGGCAACGCACTGAAGGACCGCCTCCTCCATCTTCGACGGCAGACCCCCGCCGCGCGCGGGGAGATCCTCTGCGATTGCGAACTCGTTCCCCGGGAGGCCGTGGATGCGATTCTGCGTGAGGGCAAGGTGCGAGAGCTTCAGGATATCCTCCACCGCACCCGTCTCGCCAAGGGGACCTGTCAGGGGGGCTTCTGCGTTTACCGCCTCCTCGGGCTGCTGAACGAACTGCGCAAAGCGGAGGGAAGCGGCGGCTCCAACGTCGTCCTCCGGGGTTTTCTCGAGGAACGCTGGAAAGGGATTCGGCCCGTCCTGTGGGGAACCTCCCTGAAGGAAGAGGAGCTGATCGAATCGATCTACAAGGGGCTGTTCAACCTCGCCCCCGAAGAGCCCGGCCGGCCGGGTGGGGGTGAAGCATGAAGCGCTTCGACCTCATCGTCATCGGAACGGGGCTTTCGGGGCTCACGGCCGCCCGGACGGCGGTCGACATGGGGGCAAAAGTCCTGATCGCCGGTTGGGGGATGGGCGCGCTCACCCTTTTCGGGAACACGATCGATCTTTTGGGAGAAGTCCCGCCCGAAACGGATATGGCGGAGGGGATCACATCCTGGATAGCAGCGCACCCGGAACACCCTTATGCCCGGACGGGTATGGCGGGAATCGAAAACGCCCTCACCGATTTCCAAGGACTGTTTCCACCACCCTACAGCTTCGCCGCCTTGGGATCCGGGAACTCCCTCCTTCCCACCGGCGCGGGGACGATGCGTCCCACCTATCTGATCCCCGTCACGATGGCTGCCGGCGCCGCAATGACCCCACCCGGGACACTGATCGTCGGCTTCCGCGGATTCAAGGATTTTCAGGGCGATACGGTTTCGCTCCACCTGAAATGCCGGGGGGTGAGCCTGTCACTCCCGCGCTACGGCTTGGAAGGGCTGACCGCCCTCGCCCTTGCCCGCCTGATGGACGAACCTTCCTTCCGGGAGCGTCTCGGCGAGTCGATCCGGCTGCAGATGGCGGGGGAGCGGTTCATCGGCCTCCCCGCGGTCCTGGGCTTCAGGAATCCCGCCGTCGTTCTGAAAACGCTGGAAGAGATCACCGGCGCCCGGGTCTTCGAGATCCCAATGCTTCCACCGTCGATCCCCGGCACGCGGATCTTTCATCATTTCCGGGAAATGCTGATTTCAAAAGGTGCGACCTTCCTGATGGGGCATCCGGCATCCCGCGCAAAAGTGAAAGACGGCCGCTGCGAAGGGATCACCGTCCAAAACCCGCCGCTTGCAACCCAATACCGTGCGGACAGCTATATCCTCGCGACCGGACGTTTTCTGGGCGGCGGCCTCTGGGCGGAAATGGAGCGGATCGTAGAACCCCTCTTCCATCTTCCCGTCTTCCAACCCGGGGAACGGGGAAAGTGGTTTGGAGAGCGGTTTTTCGACCCGAAAGCGCATCCGATCCACCGCGCCGGAATCGTCACGGACGCTGATCTGCGGCCGGTCGATGAAACGGGTCGGGTTGTCCTGGAGAACGTCCATGTAGCGGGGTCGATCCTGGCCCATCACCAGGCCATCGAGGAAAAATCACGGGAAGGGATCGACATCGCCACGGGTTTCCTGGCCGCAAAGAGGGCGCTCGCATTATGACGAAAGCCGAAGAAAAACCGGCGCTTTTCCCGAAACTCCCGGACGTTTGCGTTCGCTGCGCAACCTGCATGGCCGCCTGCCCCGTCTCCCGCGTGACGCCGCGCTTTCCGGGACCGAAGCAGGCCGGACCGGGGGCGCAGAGGTTCCGGTCCGCCTCCGAGGCCTCCGTGGACGACTGGATCGAACTCTGCACGGGCTGCCACCTTTGCGACATGGTCTGCCCGGCGGGCGTACCCATCTCCGAAATGAACATGATGGCCAAGGCGAAATACCTGGATGAGCGCGGCCGGACTTTCCGGGATTGGCTCCTCGTCCGGAGCGACCTCTTCGGCGAGCTGGCCGCCCGTTTTTCGAAGATCGTCAACCCGCTGATGAAAAACGGGTTGCTCCGCTGGCTTCTCGACGCCCTGCTGAAGATCGACCGGCGGCGGGCCCTCCCCGGTTACGAATACCCCACGTTCCGCCGGTGGTTCCAAACCCGGCCGGCGGTCCCCGGCATCACCGGCCGCCGGAAGGTCGCCTACTTCTACGGCTGCTTCACGAACACGAACGAAACGGACGTGGGAAAGGCCGCCGTTGAGCTCCTGGAGGCGCACGGGCTCGACGTCATCGTCCCACCCCAGCGCTGCTGCGGAATTCCGCGTCTCGGCGTGGGTGATCTCAAGGGGGCAAGGGAGATGGGCCGCCGGAACATCGCCCTCCTCCGCCCAACGGTGCGGCAGGGGATCGACATCGTCTTTTCTTCAACGAGTTGCGGCCTGATGCTCCGCCACGAGTACAGCCGGATCCTCAACCTCTCCGGCGCGGAGGAGCTGGCGGGACGTCTCTTTGATATCTGTGAATTCCTCCTGCGTCTGCATGAGGAGGAAAAATCAACGGCAACCTTCCTGCCGATCTCCCTGAAAGCGGCCTACTTCGCTCCCTGCCACCTACGTTCGCTGAACATCGGCCTCCCCGCCCTGGAACTGCTGCGCCTCATCCCGGGGCTGGATGTCGGTATGCTCGAAGCGGACTGCTGCGGTCTGGGCGGACTCTACGGCTTCAAAAATGAGAAATTCGCGATTGCCGAGGAGATCGGCAAGGACCTGACGGAGGCAGCCGCCCGGATGAAACCCGACATCATCCTCACGGACTGCGAGGGCTGCCGGATGCAGATCCGCCACCTCACGGGCCTCAAGGTCCTCCACCCCCTCCAGCTCCTCCGCGATGCGCTGAACCGGACATGATCAGGCTTCAGTGTCCCAAATACTGAGCAGCCCAGCCGATCTCCAGTTCCGCAAGCCGGGCAGGCGTCGGCACGCCGGATTCATCCCATCCCATCATCCGGTAATAGTTTTTTCGGGCTTCGGCAAATGTTCCGGGATCAAGCCCCTTCAACGGACCGTCCGCGGGAGTCTCGGCAAACCGTTTCGGCAGCGCATCGTCCTTTTCCGAAAACCCCTCCCGGATGTTGAAGATCCGCGCGAGGTCGATCCCCCGCTCCACGACCTCCCTCAGATCCCTCTCCGTCGCCGGCCAGCCTGTGACATAGGCTACCGCTTCCCGGATTTGCGCCTCGCTCCAGGGGACGAACTTGCACATCCCCAGGGTGTTGGTCAACTGCGCCGAGAAACTCTTTTCGTAAAGCTTGGCGCCGGCCACCCCATCCAGGTCCTCGGTATCGTGAATGGTGGTGTTGTGGTCGGCGCCGGCCGCATTCATGCTGTAATGGAGCCCCATGGCCTGCTTGCGCCGCGGCTCGTGCATCGGGAGCTCCTGGCCTTTGACCTGCATGGCCAGCGCTTCCGACCCTCTCCCGATTTTTTCCGCCGCCCGTTTGGTGCCCTCCGCCAGCAGGTCTCCAAATCCCTGGCGCAGGGCGATCTTCTCCACCATCCGGACCATCGCTTCGGCATTGCCGAAAGTCAGATCCAACCCGTCCGTATCCTCCCGGTTCAGAATCCCCTTTTCAACGCATTCCATCGCAAAGGAGATCGCCACACCGGTCGAAATCGTATCCATCCCGTGGCGGTTGCACAGTTCATTGGCCCTCATCAGGGCTTCCGGATCGTCGATGCCGCAGTTGGAACCGAGGGCGGCCAGCGTTTCATATTCCGGCCCGCCGTACATCGGGTCGACCGCAAAGGGCCCCTGTAGCCTGACCACCCTTTTGCAGCGGATCGGGCATCCATAACAGTGGTCCATTTTCTCGACATACTTTTCACACAGCAACTGCGCGTCAATCTTTACCACGCCGGGAAACCGGCCCCCCTGAAAGTTTCTGACGGGCAGGTTTCCGTTCGCTTCATAGCCTCGCATGTCCGAACCGGTTCCATACCGCCAGTGTTTGGATTTCTCTTTATAATTCTTGAGCATCCAGCGGTTCAACTCGCGGAGCTTTTCCGGATCGGCGGCTTCCGGAAGACGACTGCCCCGGACGGCGATTGCTTTGAGCCGCTTGGAACCCATCACCGCCCCTACCCCGGTTCTTCCGGCCACGTGGGTAACGTCATTGGATATGCAGGCAAAACGAACCCGTTTTTCCCCGGCCGGACCGATCACGGCCGTTCGAATTCGCTTTTCTCCGAGATCTTCACGGATGGCCCCATCCGTGTCCGCCGTCTCCAGACCCCAGAGGCGACCAGCATCGCGGATTTCCGCCTCCCCATCCTTGATCGAGAGATAAACCGGTTTGGGAGAGATCCCCTCGATCACGATCGCCTCGAAACCGGCCTTCTTCAGCTCCGCGCCCCAGAACCCGCCGGCCTCCGACTCTCCGTATCCCCCGGTCAGCGGGGACTTGCACCCGACGCTGTTGCGCCCACTGCCCACAAAGGGATGCCCCGTAAGCGTTCCCAGGGCGAAAACAAGTCTGTTTTCCGGCCCGAACGGATCGATCCCCGCCGGCACTTCGGTTAAAAGCGTATGGGCGATGATCCCCCGGCCGCCCAGATAGCGCCGGTAATGGTCGTCCGAAATCCCCTCGACCGTCAGTTTACCGGCGGTCAGATCGACCCGCAGAATGTTGTCGTTGATCCCTTTCATCTTCACTCCTTTAATAATTGATATGCCGTGTCAGCAATACGTAATCTGTCCGCCCGACAAACTTATCATGGATGTCGTGATCCTCCTTTACCATATTCCGGGGAACAGCCTTTTTCGCCCTTTGGCAAAATCGGAATATCCCTCGACTCCGAAGAGCGTCCTCTCTTCGATTGCGATCCGCCAGTGCCTCACGAAAGCAAAAACGACGATCCCCAGCAGAAGCAGAACCGACATGATTGCCGGTGTAAGGTCATTACCTTTCATGACCATTATCCCGTAGCGGTTCCAGGAAAGGATATCCGATTGATTCTCTCAGGCCGACTTTCAAGCTCAACGATCGCCGCCGACAGCGCGTGTCGGCGGGACCGAGCGGTCAGGAATATCCAGCAGCGATTCGACCGCCCGGCGGGGCGGTGGCTCGCTGGAGCGCCCCGGTCAGGCGGCATCATGTTTGCCATACTTCCAGAATAGCCAGGGCATCGCGGTAAAAACGCCCAGCATCGCATAATAGACTGAGCCGGATACCGGATCATGCTTTGTGAAAACCTCGACAAACGACAAGCCCTGGAGTGCAACCCCCAATGCAATTTCCGCTGTAAGCGTTAGCGCGAGCGCAAGAACTCCGACAGCCACCCGGGTCGATGATCCACCTGCATTACCAATGCGACGGCCAATCCAACCCGCTGCGAGCACAATTGCAACGAGCATGAACGGAGTCTCCAGGAGTTCGGCAGTCCTGACGCCGAGTCGCGGGACAACCCAAAGAGTCCGGACAGCTCCCAGCACAAATCCCGTGCCGAACACGAGCGCGAAGTATGCTGTTCCCGCTTTCAAAGTACGCAGAGCTGTAGCCGCCATTTCACCTGATATTATTCCACTTATTCTGTGAATCCACATTCTCTCATTGATTCACTTTTCTTAAAGTACGCCATCCCAACGCATTTCAGTGTTTCCGATACTGCCATCCAGTCTATCCCGATACAGTCTTGCTTGACGTCTATTTTCATTATAATCTCGCTGTATATGCTGATGCCGAACCGGGGTGATGAGCCGCCGCTGTAAGCGATCGACTCCATCAAGTTCGCCTTTTTTAATGGCAGTCTTCGCAAACCTCACCACGCAAGCCTTCAAATCCCTCTTGTGCGATGATCGGCACCATGATTAATGCTGCCACGGGGTCAGCCCACCACCAGCCGAAAAGTGCATTAAGGACAAGCCCTCCGAGAAGAATGGCCGAAAGATAAGCACAAAGATCAGTCTGTCGAGAGTCTGCCTTCATAGCGCGGCTTCCCAGGTTTGAGGCCGACTGACGTTTTGCGTGAGCGAGGAGAGGCATGATGATGAGCGAGACGATGGATAAACCGATACCAACGAAGCTGGTTTGCGGCGGCTCACGAGCAAGGAGAGACTTGACGGCTTCGAAGGCGACGTATGCCGCAAGGATAAGAAAGCTGATACCCACAAGCTTGAGGGCAATCTTCTCGCGGCTTTCGTCGTGAGTGGGAGAAAATAGCCTCCAGAGAAGTACCGAACCGGAAAGACTTTCAATAAGAGAATCGACGCCAAAGCCCACCAATGCGATGCTACCAGCAAACCATCCGGCGCCAATAGCGATACCCGCCTCCACCATATTCCAGCCGATGGTAAAGTATTCAAGCTTTCGGCCCTGCCGCAAATGCTCTTTACGTTCAATGAAAGAGCCATGAGAACATCCGTCAATATCAGTCACGTATCCCTCTCATTCTTGATGTGGCATAATGCCCCGGATGGAGAACGCGCCTTAGCGTGCCTGCTCAATCCGGTTGATGGGCCAAGTGGCCGCACTTCGACTCACTGATTTAAGGAGCGCGCTCATCATCCGGGGATCTGGGACGCCTACAGGCGGCCCATCAAGTTATTCTATCGTTTCTGGATATCGCCGCATCTACATGTGCTCAACAAGCCCAGTGCCTCCCTCCATGGACGTCAGTAGAGATACGTGGTGGCGATAAAGACGTTCCAGGTCCGGGCCGAAACATCCTGGGCAACCTGGTCGGAGGTGATATGCGCCGTTCCCGATCCCTGCCCGTAATTCCCGCCGACGGTGATGGAGTTCTGCATGATCCGGAAGGTGATCGACCCGGCAATGCCGTACATGTCGATCTTTTCGGCCCCTGGTTTCATGCCGGGGGTGATATCCGGGGAGTTGGACCGGTTTGAGAAAACGCCTCCCCGGAAGATCCAGTCCTTCCCGAGCGAATACTCCGTTCCGAGGGCAGCGTTGACAACGGATTCCCGCTCCACCCGTGTTCCGAGCATGTCGTAACTGAAGCCCGGATAGAGGGCCACGTCTCCGGAGACGAGCCAGGAGGGGCTGATCCGGTAGGCAACCCCGAGGCGGCACTGCCAGGGGTACTCCTGTTTGTCGCTGGAAGTGATGCGCTGATCATTCAGGAAGGACGGGTCATCCAGGGTCGAGTGCTGGGTTGTCTGGTAGGTGACATCGGAATTGATCACGAAGGTCCGGGACAGGCCCGCGCCAAAGGAGAATCGTTCGGACGGTTTCCAGAGAAACCCGAGGATGGGCCGTGTTCCCCATTCACGGACCTTGACATAGACGTTGGTCCATTGGTCCCGTCCGTTGCTGAGCCGGAGCAGTTCGTTTTGAACGAACAGTACGTCCCGCTTGTGCACATACAGGGTCAACCCCAAAGACATGGTATCCGAGACTTTAAACGCGACGGAGGGGCCGAATTCGTTGATGCTGTCTTCCGTGTTCAGGTTCAGGACATAGCGGGCGATCCGGAGGTTCGGATCGCCATAGTGTTGCCTTACCTCCGGGGTTGTGGGCAGATCAGTGAAGGTTTCATCCATGTTTTCAAAGGCATGCTCCGGAACGGCATAAGAAAATCCGAGAGAGACGGGCCCGACGGGCTGCTGAACCCCGAAGAAGTTGGGGACGATGGCGGAATAGTTCCTGTTGAGGTCGGCGCCGGCGATCACGCCGCTGTATTTTTTGGACATGCTGTAATAGGCATTTACGCTGGCGGACAGGCTCTTCGCATGGGCATGGACCAGTCCGGCGGGGTTATAGTACATGCCGGACGTGTCGTTGGCCAGCGCGGTAAAGGCCCCGCCCATGCCCGCGGCCCGTTCGCCGATGAGCATGTTGTTGTAGTGGAACTCATCGGCCCGGATTGTTGCGACATTCAGCAGACAGGCCAGGATGAGGAAGGCCGCCGCAGGCAGGTGTCGCTTCAGGATCTTCATGGTGTCTTCTCCTTTCACTACGGGTGATGCCCCCTGGGGGATTGGGAAGGAACCGCAGCGGGAAGGGGAATGGGAATGGGTTCCCCATCTGTCCATGCCTGCTGGGGATTCCGACGACTGCCGATGTTGCGCATCTCTTGCCGCCGAATAACAAACTGAGTTGCAAATATCACGATTTTCATCGGAAATCTATCCTGGAAATGAAAAACATCCCGTGGCTTCACCGCCACCATGGCAACGAACCCATGCAACGCGTCATAGCAGTTTCCGCCTGAGCTGATTCCCGAATGAGGTCTCCTCCGGTTTTTCTTGACATTCTTTTCCATTTGGGATTAAGTGGCATCTCAAAAAAACGGACAGAAAAAGGCCTCAGGAGTGAACGAGTTGAACTTCGATATCCTTTTTGCATTTCAGAAAATCCAGTCTGTCATCCTAATCCAATCAACATATTTCCATTCCCCACCCAACAATGAAATCCCCTTGATCCTGAAGGGGAAGTGATGTTCAAGATGTTCAAGGCAGCAACCATCAATAAGGAGGTAGAGATCATGAAACGTTTTGCAGTAGTCATTGCCCTGGCGGTCATGGGTTTCTTCTGCTGGTCGGGGGTCGGTTTCTCCCAGGCGATCGAGAGTGAGTTCTATCTCATCACCCCGGTCTCCAAGGACGTCCACGATCCGGCCCTGAAGGCTTTCGCGGCCTATGTGAAGAAGAAATACAATGTGGACCTCAAGACCAGCGCCATGCCGCAGGGGACGCCGGTCGCCTATGGTCAGATCGTCGAGTGGAAGGGAAAGCCCCAGGCGGACGTCTTCTGGGGCGGCGAGGGAACGCTGTTCGACCTTCTGGCCGAACAGGGGCTGCTGGACAAGGTGAGAATCCCCAAGGCGATGTGGGATGAGATTCCGGCCACCATCGGCAAGCCCATCGGGCTCCCCCTGAAGGACCCCAAGGGGTTCTGGGTGGGAACGACGCTCGAACCCTACGGCCTGATCTACCAGCCGAAACTGCTCAAACGGCTCGGCGTCGAGCTCAAGGACTGGGAAGATCTGCTCAATCCCAAACTCAAGGGCCAGATCGCCCAGTGCACGCCCGACCGGTCCAGTTCGAGCCATGCGAGCTACGAAGTGATCCTGGCCATGTACGGCTGGGAAAAGGGATGGGACTGGCTGAGCAGACTGGCGGCCAACACGGGAATCTTCACCGCTCGCTCACGCGACGTGCCGAGCGTGGTGTCCAAGGGCGAGTTCGCCGTCGGCATGGCGGTCCCCAGCTACATGGCCTTCGCCGAGGTCCTCGGCGGCTATGACATCATGTTCGTTTACCCCAAGAACGCCTACGTGACCCCCGAACCGATGGCGGTGCTCAAAGGCGCCCCCCATCCCAAGGCGGCCCATGCCTTCATCGAGTTCCTCCTGACCGAAGAAGGGCAGAGGATCTTCATGGAGCGCGGCCTCTACCCCATTACGGCCAAGTACAAGGTGCAGGGAGCGCCCGGCTCCGCCGCGGAGAAGGCGGTCCAGTTCACGGCAGGCATCCGCTCCTTCTATGACATCCAGGTCGGCAATGTCTACGATCCCAAGGTCGCCGGCGATAAAAAACGGAATTCGGACGTGAACGCCTACTTCCGCAAGGAGATCGCCGAGAAGCACAAGGACCTCATCAAAGGGAAGTAGTCCTTTTTCAATAACCTTCCATGCTGCCGGCCGACCCGGAGAGCTCTCGGGCTCCCCGGGTCGGCCGGAGGGCTGCGGTGGAAACCGGATTGCAGCCAATGGATGAGGCCCTGGGCCGGGTATTGAAGATCTCCGCAGCAAGCTGCGGAGAATCTTCGATCCTTAAGAGGAAGATGCTATTTTTTCAATCGCTTACCCCGCGGCAAGTCGCGGGGAATGCGCTCTGGGCGGATTCACGGATTTCCGTTTCGCGGGAATGGCCGGAGTAAAAAAACAAAAAGGTCGGATGGACAAAACGATGAATATTCAACTCAAAGACATGGTGAAGAGATTCGGCGCCCTGGAGGCCGTGAGCCACGTGTCCCTGGATATCCAGGACGGCGAACTTTTTACCCTGCTGGGGCCTTCGGGTTGCGGCAAAACGACGATCCTCCGTCTCATCGGCGGCTTTCACAAACCCGATCACGGCGAGGTCTATTTCGGGGATCGGGAGGTATCGGGGATCCCCCCCTACGAGCGGAACATCGGCATGGTCTTTCAGAACTACGCCCTCTGGCCGCACATGACCATCTTCGACAACGTCGGCTACGGCCTCAAGATCAAGAGAGTCTCGGCGAAAGAGAGCGCAGACAAGGTAAACCACGCCCTGTCGCTGGTCAATCTGACGGGCCTCGAAACGCGGTATCCCGGACAGCTCTCGGGCGGTCAGCAGCAGCGCGTAGCCTTGGCCCGCGCCCTGGTCCTCAACCCGGACGTCCTCCTGCTCGACGAGCCCCTCTCCAACCTGGACGCCAAGATCCGTCAGCAGGTGCGCGCCGAAATCCGGAAGCTCCAGAAGGATCTGGCGATCACCGCCATCTACGTGACCCATGATCAGGAGGAGGCACTGACCCTCTCGGACCGCATCGCCGTCCTCGATCACGGGAAGCTCCAGCAGCTCGGTTCCCCCCGGGACCTCTACCAGCGGCCGGAAAATCCCTTCGTGGCTGATTTCATCGGCATCAACAACCTGATCGCCGGCCAGGTGAAGGAGATCCAGGAAGAAAAAGGCTGGATGGCCGTGGAGACCCGCTTCGGGCTGATCAAATGCATCTTCGAGGCCCGGTTCAAGACCGGGGAAGCCTGCAAAGTCACCGTCCGGCCCGAGGTATCCACCCTCTGCAAATCCGACGAGCCGCAGAGCGACGACATGAACCGGATCACCGGAAAGGTCAACTTTGCCTCTTACATCGGCAATGCCATCCGCTACGACATCGAACTGGATCCGGAGACCATCTTCAAGGTCGACGTGCAGAATCCTTGGAACCAGCAGCCCTTCCCCATCGGCCAGGAGGTGCATGTCTGTTTTCCCATCCAGATCACCCTGGGGATTCCCGCTTAAGAAGAGAGGACCGATTACGTGAGCGCAGAAAACACCGTTGCCCTGCCCAAGCCCAGCGTCTGGGCGGATGTGAAACCCAGCGGCTTTTTGAGCTATGGGCTCATCTGGGTATTCTTCATCGTCTTTTTGATCTACCCCCTGATCCGGCTCTTCTACGACAGCTTCACGACCGAGACCGGGATCCTTACCATCGCCAATTTTCAGGATTTCTTCACCGACGCCTTCTACCTGAAGACCCTGATCAACTCCCTGGTCCTGGGCGTGGCCACCGTGATGACGACCTCGATCATCGGCATCGCCATCGCATTTCTGCTCTTACGGTATGATTTTCCCGGCCGGGGGCTCTTCTCCTACCTGACGATCATCCCGATGATCATGCCCCCCCTGGTCGGCGTCATGGGGTTTGTCTTCATCCTGGGCCGCGCCGGAACCGTCAACATCATCCTCCAGGACTATTTCGGCTTTACGCAGCCCATCAACTTCATGTATGGCCTCCACGGGGTGCTTCTGGTGGAGACGCTGCACCTCTTTCCCCTGATGACGCTTTCCATCGTCGACGCCATGGGGAAGATCTCGCCCTCGCTGGACGAGGCGGCCGAAAGCGTCGGCTCCCGGGGTGTCCGCAAGTTCTGGGACATCACCTTCCCGCTCACGACCCCCGGCTACGTTTCCGGGGCGCTGCTGGTCTTCATCTGGACCTTCGCCGACTTCGCCACGCCGCTGGTGGTCGGAATCTCCGACCTCCTGGCCTCCCAGGCCTACCTGAACATCGTCCAGTTCGTGGATAGACGTCTCTTCAAGATGGGGATCGTGATCTCGGCCATCATGGTAATCCTGGCCATCCTGTTTTTGATCATCGCCAAGAAGTACGTCTCGATCAAGGACTACAGCTCCCTCTCCTATTCGGTAATCGAGCGCCGGAAGCTCTCCCCCCTGGCGCAGTTGGGGGCGATCTCTTTTATGGGATTCATCCTGGTTCTGGCCTTCATCCCCTACCTGGGACTGGTGCTCGATTCCTTCGGCAAGGGGTGGGCGCTAACCCCCTTCCCGGTGAAGTACACGCTCCAGTATTTCGAGCGGGTGGCCTTCGAGACCCCCAAGTTCATCATCAACTCTCTGCTCTTTTCGGGGATATCGGTGGTGATCTGCATCGCCGTGGGGGTACCCGTCGCCTGGGTGATGTCCCGGACAAAACTGCCGGGGAGGGGGGTCCTCGACTCGCTGACCACGCTGATTTTGGCCCTCCCGGGGACCGGCATCGGCATCGCCTACATGCGGGCCTTTAGAGATCCCGCCCCCTTCATGACCACGGCCCTCATCGGCATGTGGATCATCATTCCCATCGTCCTGGCGGTCCGGCGGCTCCCCTATACGGTGCGGGGGACCTTCGCCTCACTTTTAATCGTGCACCGCTCCTTCGAGGAGGCGGCAGAGAGCGTCGGCGCCACCAAGCCCAGGACCTTCAAGGACGTCACGCTCCCCTTGATCTGGAAGGGGGTTCTGGTGGGATCGCTCTACTCCTTCATCCTGGCCCTCCAGGAGGCATCGGCCACGCTGCTTCTGGTCATCCCCGGCCATGAGATGATGACAGTGGGCATCTTCAACTTCTACATCGGCGGGTCCGTCAACGAGGCGGCCGCCCTGGGTGTCATTCTGATCGTACTCGGCGCGGCGTGCCTCTTCATCATCAACCGCCTGGCCGGCTCCAAGATGGGAGGCGTCTTCGGTTAGATGTTCAAGGGATTCATCTTCGATCTGGACGGAACGGTCTACCTGGGGGAGCGCCTGATCCCCGGCGCCGAGCGGACGATCCGCCTGCTGCGGGAAGCAGGCCGGAAGGTCGTCTTTCTCTCCAACAAGCCCCTCTATACCCGCGAGGACTACGCGACCAAACTCACGCGCCTGGGCATCCCCACCGATCCGACGGAAGTGGTCAATTCGACCTTCGTCCTGATCCGCTATCTCGAAAAGATCGCGCCGGATGCCAAGGTCTTCGTCATGGGAGAACTCCCCTTTGTGGCGGAGATGGCCCGAGCCGGTTTCCGCTTGACCGAGAACCCCGACGAGATTGAATACGTCGTGGCCGCCTTCGACCGGACCTTCGACTACCGGAAGTTCAACATCGCCTTCCAAGCCATCAAAAAAAGGGCCCACTTCATCGCCACCAACCCCGACCGGACCTGTCCCGTGGAAGGCGGCGAGCTTCCCGACTGCGCCGGGATCATCGCCGCCCTGGAGGCGACGACTCTCAAAAAGGTGGAGGTGATCGTGGGCAAACCTTCGCCCATCACCGTGCAGGCGGCGCTGGAGGTGATGGGGCTGGAAGCGGCGGAGTGCATCCTGATCGGCGACCGTCTGGAAACGGACATCCGCATGGCCCGGGAGTCGGGGATGAAAGCGGCCCTCGTCATGACCGGCGTAACCGACCGGAAAATGCTGGAGACTTCCCCCGTCCGTCCCGACTATGTTTTGGACAGCATCGCCGACCTGGAAGGTCTGCTTTAGCGATTACAAAAAATCCTGACGCAGCGGCGTGAAGGTGTCGATCAGCCGGGCGGTCGGCGTCAGCAGTTGAATCCGGTGGGGACAGTCGGGGGGAACGGCGACCATATCCCCCGGAGCGAGCCGGGTGGATTCCTCGCCGACGAAAAACATCACTTCTCCCTCCGCGATGTAGGTCACCTGCTCATGGGGGTGGGTGTGGGGCGGATCGGGTTCGGCCGCCGGGCCGCCCGCAAAATCGAAAGCGACCATCATCAGGTGGTCCGTATGCAGAATTCGGCGCTTCCGCGTCGGACTGATTTCAACCGGTTTTGCCTCGGAAATTTTACCAACATTCATATTCGCTCCTTATCTGTTCTTGTCTTACCCGGTCCGAGCCGGATAGGGCGAGGATCGCGGGGATTCGGTTTCTCTCGAAGCCGTTAGAGTTTGTACGCCTCCTTCGCCAATCGATACGCCAGATCGACAGCAACCTCGACCGCCTCGTCCTCGTCCAACTGATGCCGGCTGACCAGCTCCGCCAGGAAGGCGCAGTCGACCCGCCGGGCCATGTCGTGCCGGGCCGGGATGGAGAGGAAGGCCCGTGTATCGTCATTGAACCCGACCGTGTTGTAGAAACCGGCCGTCTCCACCACGAGGCGCTTGAAGCGCATCATCCCCTCGGGACTGTCGTAATACCACCAGGGAGGGCCGACCCTGAGGATCGGGTAATGGCCGGCCAGCGGGGCCAGTTCGCGGCTTAAGGCGGTCTCGTCCAGCATGAACAGAACAACCGTCAGGTCGGGCTCGTTTCCGAAGAGATCCAGCATCGGCTTCAGGGCGCGGGTGTAGTCGGTCCGCGTGGGAATGTCGGCGCCCATGTCGCGGCCGAACTTGCGGAAGATCATTTCGTTGTGGTTCCGGAAGGAGCCCGGATGGATCTGGATCACCAGGCCGTCATCAAGGCTCATCCGAACCATCTCCGTGAGCATCTGGCCACGGAACAGTTCGGTCTCCTGCGCGTTCGTCTCCCCTTTCAGGGCCTTTGCGAACAGGGTTCGGCAGGCAGCGGCGGCGAGGTCGGCCGTCAGGGCCGTGGGGTGGCCGTGGTCGGTGGCGGTGCAGCCCATCTCCTTGAAAAACCGGCGGCGGGCCGCCAGGGCCTTCAAGTATCCCTCCCAGACGGCGGTGTCCTCCCCGGTGATCTCGCCCAGACGGGCGACGTTTTTCGCAAAACCCGGAAACTCCGGATCGACCACCAGGTCGGGACGGAATGCGGGAACCACCTTTCCCTTCCAACCGGAGGCGGCGATCTGCGCGTGGTATTCGAGGGAAGAGAGGGGGGAGTCCGTCGTGGCGAGCGCCTCGATGTTGAAGCGGTCAAACAGCGAGCGGGGTCTGAATTCGGGCTTCTTGAGCGCCGCCGCGAGCTGGTCGTAGATCTTATCCGCGTTGGCCGAATCGAGGCGTTCATCGATGCCGAAGAGGAAATAGAAGACATGTTCCAGCCACATCCGGGAGGGGGTTCCCCGGAAAAGATGGTAGTGTTCCGCGAAAAGACGCCAGCTCTTCCGGAGATCGGTTTCGACCGGACCGCCATCCGCCCGCGGGACGCCCAGTTTTTCCAGGGGAACGCCCTTGCTGTAGAGCATCCGAAAAAGGTAGTGGTCCGGGATCAGGAACAGCGTCGTGGGGTCGGGAAAAGCGGTATTTTCGGCATACCATCGCGGATCGGTGTGGCCGTGGGGGCTGATGATGGGTAGGTCCTTGACTTCGCCGTACAGACGGCCGGCGATCTGCCGCTCCGTGGGATCGCTGGGAAAAAGGCGATCCTTGTCCATGATGATGGTTCGTCCCATGGCGCTTTCCTCCTTTCGTTGATGCCTGTCTCCCGGATATCACAAACGCGGGACAAAGTGAATGAAAAAGAGGGAGACCCGCGATGGGAAACCGGCGGCCGCGTCTCAGGGCATAAGCCAGTTCGGCAGCGCCGTGGTCATCCAGGGGATGTAGGTCGTCAGGAAAAGAACGATCAGCATCGCCGGCCACAGGAGCAGCATCGACCGGGTGCACTTTTCCATCGTGGTCTTCCCCACCGTACAGCCGACAAACAACCCGGCCCCGACCGGCGGGGTGGTCAGGCCGACCGCCATATTCACCATCAGCACGATCCCGAAGGTCACCGGGTCCATTCCCACGGTCTGGACTACCGGCAGCAACACCGGGGTCACGATCACGATCAGCGGCGCCACATCCATGATCGCCCCCAGTAACACCAGCAAGATGTTGATCATCAACAAAATCACGAATGGATTGTCGCTGATCGACAAAAAGGCGCGGGTCACCAGGGTCGGGATGTGGAGAAAGGTCATCATCCAGGCAAAAGCGGACGCGCAACCGATCAGCAGCATCACGATGGCCGTGGTCTTGACCGAATCGACAAAAATCGGCCACAGATCCATGATTTTCATCTCGCGGTAAACCGCCAGCCCCAGAAAGGCGGCGTAAAACACGGCCACGGCCGATGCCTCGGTGGCGGTGAAAATCCCGAAGGCGATCCCGCCGACGATAATCACCGCCGCAAAAAGGCTGAGCAGGCCATCCCGGAGAATGATCAGCGATTGCTTGAGCGGCGGCCGCTTCTCCCGGGGATAGCCCCGCTTGAGCGCCAGGATGTAGCAGGTGATCGCCAGGAGAACCCCCATCAGCATTCCGGGGATGTATCCCGCCAGGAACAGTTTCCCAATGGAAACCCCCCCGGCAACCATCGCGTAAATCACCATGTTGTGGCTCGGGGGAATGATGATCCCCTGGACGGAAGAGGCGACGGTTAGGGCGGTGGCAAACTCCCGGTCGTATCCTTTCTGGACCATCATCGGAATCATGATGGGACCGGTCGAGGAGATGTCCGCCACCGCGGAACCGGAAACGCCGCCGAAGAACATCGAATCGATACAGTTCACCATGGCCAGCCCTCCGGGAAAGGGGCCGACGATGATGTAGGCGAAATCGACAATCCGCCGGGCGACCCCGCCCTTGGCCATGATGGCCCCCGCCAGTATGAAGAGCGGAATCGCAAGAAGGGGAAAGGATTGCATGCCGGATCCGACGCGCTGGACGATCATCGCCGTCCCCAGCCCGGTGTACTGCGCCGTCAGCAACGCCGCGATTCCCAGGCTGAACGCGATGGGAACGCCGAGGAGGATCAGGACCAGGAAGGAGCCCAGCAGGATCACGGATTCAACCATTCCGGCGCCCCCCCCTTCCCGCATAGAAACGGGTGACCCCGGCGATGGCCCGGATTGCGGCAAAAACGATCATCAGTCCTCCCGCGATGGGAAGGACCAGATAGGTGTACCCCACGGCAAGCGGCAGGGAAGAGAGGGTTCCGCCCATCGTCCTCTGGACCAGGAAAATGCCCCGTTCGCACAAGAAAAAGGCAAACACCCCGATCACAATGTCCGTGGCCGCCCGCAGCCAGATCCGGACCGTTTCGGGCAGCCGCGACACCACCAGTTCCAGACTCATGTGGGATTCGGTCCAGACACAGGCGGCGGCGCCCAACAGACCGATCCACATCAAGGAAATCACGGAGATTTCTTCAATCCAGAACGGGCTTGCGTTCAGCACGTACCGCGAAAATACCTGCCAGCAGATCAAGGCCGACAGGATGATCATCATGACGGCCGTTGCGAAGGTGATGAACCGCTCCAGGCGATCCAGGATATTCATGACCAGTTTCGGCACGGCCTTCCTCCTCCCCCGGGGAAAGGCGCGGTCGCGGGTCGACAGGATCCGCGACCGCTGAAATGACGGGAAAGCTATTTTTGCTTCACGATCGCATCAATGAGGTCCGCGCCGACGACCGGTTCAAATTGCTTGTAGATCGGTTTGGCCAGGGTCTGAAAATCCGCGATATTGTTGACTTCGTTAAAAATCATCCCCTTCGCCTTGAGCTGTTTGACCGCATCATTGATATACGCGGCCCAGATTTTCCGCTGATAAGGAACGGTTTTGGCCGCCGCATCCAGGATGGCTTTCTGGATGTTTTTCGGAGTCGCATCGAAAACCGACTTGCTCATCACCATGATGTCCGGGATGGAGGTGTGCCGGGTGTAGGAGAAATATTTGCACACCTCCTGCATGTTGAAGGTCAGGACGGTCGGCTCGTTGTTCTCCCAGCCGTCGATCACCTTCTGCTGCAGGCCGACATAGACATCCGATTGTCCCATCGGCACCGCGGTGGCGCCGAAGGCGTTGATCGTATCGATCAGCGGCTTGCTCTGCATGACCCGGATCTTCTGGCCTTTCAGATCCGCCGGAACCTTCACCGGCCCTATCTGTGAGGTCACGTTGCGGAACCCGGCGTCGAAGAAGGCGAGCCCCTTGAATCCGTTTTTCTCGAGATCCTTCATCAACCGGGCCCCGATGGCGCTGTCGAGAACCGCATGCTGATGGGCGTCGTTGCGCCAGATAAAGGGCAGACTGACCACCTGCAGGCTCGGGGCGAACTGTCCGAGCGGCGCGGAGGAAACCTTGGTGATTTCGATCGCCCCCACCTTGACCCCTTCGATGTAGTCTTTTTCCTGACCCAGTTGCCCCGCCGGGTAGACCGTGATCTTCACTTCCCCCTTGGTTGCCTTGCCCACCTCGTCAGCGAAGAAGACCAGGGCCTTGTGGACCGGGTGGGAATCGGGAAGAACCGAGGCCAGTTTCCAGTTGTACTTGGCCGTTGCCGCGAATCCCGTCGCCGAGAAGGCCATGAAAACACCCATCATAACCAGGCAACCGATGATCGATAAACGCTTTTTCATTTTAATTCTCCTTTCCGTTAAATGTAGTGATCGTCCCATTGCCAAATTGGTGGTTCTTCATTTTACGACGGCTGCCTGCCGATATAGGCAAGAATACCGCCGTCAACATAGAGGATATGTCCGTTGACGAAATTTGACGCATCAGAAGCCAGGAAGACCGCGGGTCCCGTGAGATCCTCCGTCGTTCCCCAGCGACCGGCAGGCGTCTTGGAGATGATGAAGCTGTTGAAAGGATGACCGTCAACGCGCAACGGAGCGGTCTGGGGTGTTGCGATATACCCGGGTCCGATGCCGTTGCACTGGATGTTCTGCGCACCATATTCAGAGCAGATGTTCCGGGTGAGCATCTTGAGCCCGCCCTTGGCAGCGGCATAGGCGGAAACGGTCTCCCGTCCGAGTTCGCTCATCATCGAACAGAGGTTGATGATCTTTCCGTGACCCTTCCTGATCATGGAGGGAATGACTGCCTTGGATACGATGAAAGGCGCATTGAGATCCACGTCGATCACCTGTCTGAATTCGGCGGCGGTCATGTCCACCATCGGAATGCGTTTGATGATGCCGGCGTTGTTCACGAGAATGTCGATGACGCCGACTTCCTTCTCGATCATCTTCACGGTTTCATTGACGGCATTTTCATCGGTCACATCGCAGACATAACCGCGAGTTTTGATGCCTGCTTCCTCATACGCAGCCAGTCCCTTGTCGACCAGATCCTGCTTGATATCGTTGAATACGATCTTTGCCCCCGCCTCAACATACGCCTTGGCAATCGCTAACCCGATGCCGTAGGATGCACCGGTAATAAAAGCAACCTTGCCTTTCAGGCTGAAACGATCAAGCATCATGATTTTCTCCTTTCAGAAACCGGGGGTTCTATTTCAATATGGACATAGCAACATCGTCCATGTCCGTGAAGGTCTGATTTTCCCCGACCATCCCCCAGATGAAGGTGTAGCTGCCGGTCCCCACCCCCGAATGGATGGACCAGCTCGGCGAGATGACGGCCTGCTCGTTGCGGACAACGAGATGCCTTGTCTCCTGCGGCGCCCCCATGAGGTGGAATACCACGGTATCTTCCGGCATATCGAAATAGAGGTACACCTCCATCCGCCGGTCGTGGGTGTGGCAGGGCATCGTGTTCCAGTTGCTGCCCGGCGCCAGAATGGTCAGCCCCATGACGAGCTGGCAGCTCTTGAGCACCTTGGGGTGGATGAACTGGTAGATCGTCCGGACGTTCGCCTTGACCGGATCGCCAAGGTCGAGGCGCTGGGCATCGGCCAGGGAGAGCTTCACGATGGGGTAGGCGGCATGGGCCGGCGCGCTGTTGAAGTAAAACTTCGCCGGATCGTTCCGGTCGGCGCTCGTGAAGAAAACCTCCTTCGTCCCCATGCCGACGTAGAGGCACTCCTTGTTCCCCAGCGGATACGCCTTTCCATCGACGGAAACGACGCCGGGGGCGCCGATGTTGATGATCCCCATTTCCCGGCGCTGCAGGAAGAAATCGACGCCCAGTTCCTTGGTTCCCTTGAGCTCCACGGTTTCGTTCGCCGGAGAAACCCCCCCGGCGATGATCCGGTCGATATGGCTGTAAACCATGTTCAGCCGGTCCTTCTCGAAGAGATTCTCCACCAGAAACTGCTCCCGGACCCCATTTGTGTCCAGCGTTTTCATCTGATCCGGATGTACCGCATAACGAATATCCATGATTTTCTCCTTATTCTCTTATCGTTGGACCCTTCCCGAACCGGATCCCCCGACCAGGTTTTTGACCTCTTCCACAGAAAGCAGCGGGAAATCCCCCGGGATCGAATGCTTCAGGCAGGAGGCCGCCGTCGCAAATTCCAGGGCCTCCCGATCCGATTTCAGCGCATGGAGACCGTAGATCAGCCCCGCGGCAAAGGAATCCCCCGTTCCCACCCGGTCGACGATGCTCCGGATTTCGTATTTTCGCGATACCAGGAACTCATCCCGGTTGTTGAGGACCGCCGACCAGCCGTTGTGATCGGCCGAATGGCTCTCGCGCAACGTCACCGCGATTTTCTTCAGATCCGGGAACTGTTCCAAAACCCTGTCCGTAAGCCTCCGGTAGTGATCCGCTTCCACCTTCCCGGATTCGACGTCCGAATCGGCCGAGACGCCCAGGGCCTTCTGGCAGTCCTCCTCGTTGGCCGTGACGACAGCCACATGTTTCACGATTTCCGTCATCACCTCCTGCGCCGTCCGGCCGTATTTCCAGAGGTTCTTCCGGTAATTCAGGTCGCAGGAGACCGTCAAGCCTTTCTCCTTCGCCTTGAGAACCGCCTCCAGGGAGAGCAGGGCGGCGGATTCGGAGATCGCCGGCGTGATCCCGGTGATGTGAAACCATCCGGCCCCGGCAAAAACCCTATCCCAGGAGATCTCCCCGCGGACCGCCTCGGCGATCGCGGAATGCGCCCGGTCATAGAGGACGACGGAAGGACGCTGATTGCCCCCTGCTTCCAGAAAATAGATCCCGAGGCGTTTCCCTTTCCGGACGATTCGAGAGACATCCACCCCCTGTTTGCGCAGCTCCGCAATGCAGGCGTCCCCGATCCGGTTCGGGGGGATCAGGCTTGCGAAGGCAACATCCATCCCGAAACGGGCCAGCCCCACAGCCACATTCGCCTCTCCTCCCCCAAAGGTCGCCTCCAGCGACGGGCTCTGTAAAAACCTTTCGCTTCCCGGCGCCTTGAGTCTCAGCATGATCTCACCGAAGGCAATAATCTTTTTCATATCAATCTTTTACCCCTTCTGCCGAAGATGGACCGCAAATCCGGCGATCTCCCGGTCCAGGTAAGCGAGGATCTTCTTCCCGTCCTTGAACTCCTCGGTTCCCGCAATGGGCCGTACGCCCTGCCGTTCAAGGTGGAAGAGCGCCCTTCCGACGTCGTTGGTCGCAAAGGCGAGGTGCCCTTTTTCACCGCGACCGGGACCCTTCATGATCTCGATCTCCCGCTTCCCGGCGAAGAAGGAACCCTGACCCTCCACAACCGGGAAGTGGAACAGGCGGGAAAACAGTTCCGCGCTCTTGCCTGCATTTTCGCCGTTTTCCTCGTTGAGGCCCACGTGGGAGAGTTCAAAGCCGAGCAGGATGCGGACCGCTTCTTTTGTTAGCGCTGTGATTTCTTCGAATTTTCCCGCCGAGATGAGTTCCCCCTTCACCATCCAGCTCCCGCCGCAGGCGAGAACGTTTTTCAACGAAAGATAGGAAACAAGATTCGCCGCGTTGATCCCGCCGGTGGGGATGAAGCGAATCCCCTCGTAGGGCGCCGCGACGGCCTTCAGAAAGGCGGCGCCCCCCGATTCCTCCGCCGGGAAGAACTTCATGACGCGGAGACCGCATTCCATAGCCGCTTCGATCTGCGTCGGCGAATTCACCCCCGGGGTCACGGGTATCCCCTGTTCGCGGCAGAAGGATACGATCTTCGGATTGAATCCGGGCGAAACGATGAAGCGCGCGCCTGCCCGGATCGCCTTTGCCGCCTGCTCGGTCGTCAAGACCGTCCCGGCGCCGACAATCAGCTCCGGCATCCCTTCCGCCAGGGTCCGGATTACCTCCTCCGCCGCCGAGGTCCGGAAGGTAATCTCCGCGAGCGGCAGACCACCCGCCAGGAGCGCCTTCCCGAGGGGAATGGCGTCCGCGACCTTTTCGATCCTGACCACCGGAACGATTCCGTAACCCTCTATATTCTTCAGAATTTCATCCATCATGCCTCTCCTTCCGTAGGTTTTCCGATCCGGACGATTTCGACCGTGATATTCCGGAGTGAATAGACCACCATGAGGGCGCCCGCGACCGGCATACAGGAATAGAGCACCCTCTTCGGGATTGCAAAAACGTTCGTCACGTCCAGCGCCAGGATCGTCAGCCGCAGGGAGTAGTAGAAGAAGACCACGGCAAAAGCGAGGACCAGAAGCTCAATGAACACCCGATAGAGATGCCTCAAGCGCGGATTTGCGACGCTCTTTTCGATCCAGTCCCCCACGCTGATGTGCCCCCGCAGGATCCACAAGGCGGCCGCCCCGTAGAAAACCAGGTAGGCGTAGAGCAACTCGATGATCTCATCGAACCAGTGCAGCGAAACGACCGGGAAGAAACGGACGATCACATTGGCCGTGATCAGGATCGTCAGGAAGACGAAACTGACGATCGTGACGACCTTCAGCGCACCGAGGATCGTCCTGTCGACAAAAGCCATGGAATTCATAATTTTTCCCATTGCATCCCCTATCGCCCCATGACGAGATCCGGCAGAAACGTGGAGATCTGCGGAACATAGGCAATCACCACGGTAACAACGAATATCCCGATCAGATACGGCACGATCTCCCGGGAGAGGGATCCGATGCTCACCTTGCTGAAGCTGGAGACCGCAAAGAGACACATCCCCACCGGCGGCGTCAGGTTTCCCAACATGATCAGCAGGGTCATCACGACGCCGAGATTGATGATGTCGATCCCGAACTGCTGCGCGATCGGCAGGAAGATCGGGATCGTGATGATGAAGATTGCGTTCCCTTCGAGGAAGCAGCCGAGGAGCAGAACGATCACGATGATCATCGCCATAACGCCCGCCGGCGACAGACTCATGCCCGTCAAGGAGAGGATGATCTGGTCGGGGATTTTCTGGTGGATGGTCAGCCAGCCGAAAAAACCGGCCGCCGAGATGATGAAAAGCAGGCTGACCGTCTGCCGGATCGAAGCCCAGAAGATCTCCGGCAGGTCCTTCCAACTCAGATCCCGATAGAAAAAGCCCAGGAACAGCGCGTACAGGGAGGCGACCACCGCCGCCTCCGTCGGGGTGAAAATCCCGACGAGAATCCCGCCGATGATGATGACCGGCGTAAGCAGGGGCAGGAACGCCGCTTTCGTGCTGTCGACGACCTCCCGCAGACCGGCCCGTTCCTCCTTCGGCAGGTTGTAGCGTTTGGACTGAAATGCGATGGCAATCATAATGGCCAGGGCCATCAGCGCCCCCGGGATGAAGCCGGCCATGAAGAGCTTGCCCACAGATACCCCCGTCAACGCCCCATAGAGGACGAAAGGAATGCTGGGGGGGATCACGGGACCGATCGCCGCCGCGGCGGCCACGATGGAGGCGGAAAATTTCGGTTTGAAGCCGTTATCGACCATCGCCTTGTGGAGGACCTGTCCCAGACCCGCCGCATCGGCAATGGCGGAGCCGGACATCCCGGAGAAGATCACGTTGGCGATGACGCACACCTGGCCGAGGCCGCCGGGAACATGGCCGATCAGGGCCTTGGCAAAGCGGAAGATCCGGCTCGTCACCCCGCCCGTGTTCATCAGGTTCGCCGCCAGGATGAAAAAAGGAATCGCCAGCAGTGTGAAACCGGTCGTGGAGGCGTACATCCGCTGCGGCAGCATGGTCAGCAGCGACCCGTTCCCCAGACCGACGAAGAACAGGATCGCGGTCAGCCCCATGGCGACGGCAATGGGAATGTTCAGGATGATGAACGCCAGCAGGACGGTAAAGATAAGCAATGTCAGCATTTCAGGCCCCTTGAACGCACCCAGGTCTTGTTGTTTTCCATCCTTGCAAACGCGGGAAAATCACTGGTGAAGGAAGTTGAGAGCGGTGGGAAATCCGCCGATCTCAACTTCCCGCCACCGGTTTCGGGAACGCTCACTTGGCCTTATCCACCATCTTGATGAACGCCGCGATGTTATCCTCGCCCGCGATGGCCTTCATCCGGTCATAGGCGGGCTTCATCAGCTTCTTGAACTCCTTCTTGTCGGGATAGGTGACCTCCATCCCGAATCCCTTCAATTCTTTGATCTGTGTCGATTCGGCATCCCGGCAGGTCTTTCTCATCCAGTCTCCGGCCTTTTTGCTCTCCTCCCGGACAATCTTCTTCTGCGCCGCGGTCAGCTTGTCCCAGACCTTCTTGCTGATCACATGGACCATCGAGTTGTAGTTGTGGCCGGTGATGGCGAGGTATTTCTGCGTCTCATAGATCTTGTTGGAATGGATGACGGCGATCGGGTTCTCCTGGCCGTCCACCACCCCCTGCTTCAGGGCCATCTGCAGTTCGTTGAAATTGATCGTCGCAACCACCGCCCCGAGGGCCTCCATGGCCGCCTGCGTGGGAAGTTCGGGCGGGGTGCGCACCTTCAGGCCCTTGACGTCCGCGGGGACGTTCACCGGATGCTTGCTGTTCGTCAGATTCCGGAACCCCCATTCCCAGTTGGACAGGAACACCAATCCGGCCTTGTCCAGATCCGGCGCCGCCCATTTGAGGAACGGGCCGTCCAGCACCTTGTCCGCCTGCGCATAATCGTTAAACACAAACGGGAGCATGACGCAGTTGAATTTCTTGGAATACTTGCCGAGCTGTCCCTGCGTGGGCAGACTCATGTCCACCGCGCCCAGAATGTTCTGTTCGAGAACCTCCGGCGGGGCGCCTAGGGCGTTGTTGGGATAAATCGTTACCTTGATTCCCCCGTTCGTCCGTTTTTCCACCGCCTCGGCGAACATCTTGCTGGCCAGATTGCCCGGATGGGCGTCCGCCGCGAAGTGGCCCAATTTCATCTCAATCGTTTTGGAATCCCCCGCATGGGCAAATGAAATGAAAACGACCGATAACATCAAAACAGTCAAAAATACTTTTTTCATTTTTCCCTCCCACCCTTTCTGGTTAAAAATCCTGTTCGCTGTCTTCCTCCGCCGACCAATCCGCCTGCCGCGGATTTGTTCAGCCAATCCCCTTCCTGATTACGATGATCCGTCCTGAAAACCCAATCGCCGGGAGATTTCGG
>DIWG01000027.1 GCA_002423465.1 Syntrophaceae bacterium UBA6112
CGGTCGTGAGGCTTGACCATAATATTTATGGCTTAATCATGGTGCACTCAGCTTTGACTTCACAATATGCAGTTGCCGCCATTATCGAGATATTTCGGTGGCTATAGCGGAGAGGACCCACCCGTTCCCATTCCGAACACGGAAGTTAAGCTCTCCAGCGCCGATGGTACTGCATGGGAGACTGTGTGGGAGAGTAGGTGCCGCCGGAATTTAAATTGAAAGCCCCTTCCTAGATGGAAGGGGCTTTTTTTATTTTACATGCAATGCTGGCTTGTGCTATGGAGTCAAACCGGTTTTAACCAAATATAAGACAGGAGAGGAACGGTCATGTCGGGGCATTCCAAATGGAGTACGATCAAGCGAAAGAAGGGCGCCATCGATTCAAAACGCGGCAAGATCTTCACGAAATTGATCAAGGAAATTACGCTTGCAGCCAGACTGGGCGGCGGCGACCTTGAGGGGAATTCCCGCCTGAGGCAGGCCATCCTGGCGGCAAAGGAAGAGAACATGCCCAAGGACAATATCGACCGTGCCGTCAAGAAGGGCACCGGCGACCAGGCCGGGGCCGCGGCCTATGAAGAGGTGACTTACGAGGGTTATGGTCCGGCGGGCGTTGCGGTGATTGTCGACGTAATGACGGACAACAAGAACCGAACGGTCGCGGAGATACGGCATATCTTATCCAAGCACGGCGGAAATTTAGGTGAAAACGGCTGCGTGGCCTGGATGTTCGACAAAAAGGGGAGCATCGTTTTCGACAAAAAAGCGGTTGGTGAGGATGCGCTGATGGAGGTCGCGCTGGAAGCAGGCGCGGAAGACGTCCGGGATCAGGAGACCGAGTGGGAGGTGATCACGGATCCGATGGCCTTCGAAGCGGTCAAGAAAATCATCGATCAGAAAGGCTGGAAATATCTGGAGGCGCGCGTCGGCAAGATCCCCCAGAACACGATTAAGCTGGAGGCCGGGAAAGCGGAACAGATGCTCAAACTCATGGAAAAATTAGAGGACAACGACGACGTCCAGAATGTCTATGCCAACTTCGACATCCCGGAAGACGTCATGGAAAAGCTGAGCCAGTAGGTGGAAAATACCCTTGGACGGAAAGAAGGACAAATCGTTGGCCGGGATGTCGTGAAGGGGGCGAGTACCTTTAGGGTTCTGGGCATCGATCCGGGCAGTCATGTGACGGGATATGGCGTGGTGGAGGAGACTGTAACCGGCCTGTCATGCGTCCTCCATGGCGAGATCAAGTCTGTCCGGGGCGCTTCACTCACGAAGTGCCTTCAGACCATCTGCGGCGGAATTCACGATGTGATCCGCGATGCAGCGCCGGAGGCGCTGGCCATCGAGAGCATTTTTTACGGGAAGAACATCCGAAGTCTGATCAAACAGGGTCATGTGCGGGGGGTGGCGATCCTGGCCGGGGCGGATGGCGGTGTCCCGATTTACGAATACAGCCCCCTTGAGATCAAAAAGGCGGTAGTCGGTTACGGACGTGCGGAAAAAGGACAGGTCCAAATGATGGTCCGAGCCATCCTTAAACTTCCGGAACTGCCGCCGCCCGATGCGGCCGATGCGCTGGCCGTCGCAATCTGCCATATCCATTTTCGAAAGGCGGATACCCTCTGACATGATTGCTCGGCTAAATGGGATTCTCGTTCAGAAATCGGTCACCCATTGCGTGGTAGATGTTCACGGCGCGGGCTACCGCGTCGTTGTTCCCTTGAGCACCTTCTATGAACTGCCCGAAGCCGGCCTGCCCGTCGTACTCCATATCCATACCCATGTTCGGGAGGATGCCATCAGCCTCTATGGATTCCATACAGAGCAAGAACGGGAGGTCTTTAAACTGATAATCTCTGTCAGCGGGATCGGTCCCAAACTGGCTGTAAATGTTCTTTCGGGTATTTCAGCGGAAGAGTGGATCCGGGCGGTCGCGGTGGAGGATCTGAAACGCCTGACCGGGATCCCGGGAGTGGGCCGCAAGATGGCCGAGAGGATGATCCTCGAACTGAAGGACAAGGCGGTGAATCTCGGCAGTGAGGTTGACCCGGTCGGGGGTCCGGCGGTCCGAACAGGGGAACAGGTAAAAGAGGACGCACTGTCCGCTCTCGTGAATCTTGGCTACAAGGGATCTTCGGCCAGGGATGCCGTTGAAAAAATCATGAAGGAAGCGCCGGAACCCCTTCCCCTCGACCGTATTTTGAAGAAGGCGCTCCACATTCTTGCCGGGTGAGGTCGGCAGCTTTGCAATAAATATGCTGCTCGGCACTGGAAATAAGCAGTAAGGGTGATGATCTAAAGTGAAAAAAGTCGATTCCACGAGCATCTCAGTCAAGAATCCACTGACCGTCCCGCAGGGGATCGAAGAGGATGAAGGGTATGATGTTTCCCTGCGCCCGAAAAATCTGTCGGAGTACATCGGTCAGGAGAAAATCAAGCAGAACCTCTCCGTTTTCATCGAGGCGGCAAAACAGCGTCAAGAGTCCCTCGATCACGTTCTCCTCTATGGTCCTCCCGGCCTCGGAAAGACAACCCTTGCGTATATCATGGCCCGGGAGATGGGGGTGGATATCAAAGTGACATCCGGACCGGTGATCGAAAGACCGGGGGATCTGGCCGCCATTCTGACGAATCTGCACGAAAAAGATGTTCTATTCATCGATGAGATCCATCGCCTGTCCCATGTTGTGGAAGAAATCCTCTATCCGGCGATGGAAGATTTTCACATCGACATTCTGATCGGCCAGGGTCCGTCGGCGCGGTCGATGAAGCTTGAGATACCCAAATTCACCCTGATCGGCGCTACAACCCGGGCAGGACTTCTGACCTCGCCGCTGCGCGATCGCTTTGGCATGAGTTTCCGGTTCGAATTTTATACACCGGAGGAACTGGCCGTCATCATCCGCCGGTCGGCCAGGATCCTCTCCGTGAATATTGTCGAGGACGGTGCGGTGGAGATGGCCTGTCGTTCCCGGGGGACGCCGAGGATTGCCAACCGCCTGCTTCGGCGGGTCAGAGATTTTGCCCAAGTCCGGGCCGAGGGACAGATCACCCGGGAGGTGGCGGTGAACGCCCTTGCGATGTTCGAGGTGGATGAAAAAGGGTTCGATCACATGGATCGGACCATATTGCTAACGGTGATCGACAAGTTTGATGGCGGTCCCGTGGGAATCGACAACCTCTCCTCGGCGATCGGCGAGGAGAGGGCGACGATCGAAGACGTTTATGAACCTTACCTGATCCAGGAGGGCTATCTTCAGCGGACGGCGCGGGGGCGGATTGCGACCCGGCGGGCCTACGAACATTTCAGTCGGCAATGGGTATCCGACAATCAAAAGGAACTCTTCTGAGAATGGCCGCCGAAGCAGGACCCCTGACCCGGAATCCGGTTTGTAAATCGACCTTGAAAATATTGCTCCATATCTGCTGCGCCCCGTGTACGATCTATCCGCTTCGGATCCTCCGGAGGGAGGGGAAGGAAGTTTGCGGTGTCTTCTATAACCCCAACATTCATCCTTATCTAGAGTATCGAAGACGCCTCGATACACTGAAGTCTTATGCCGACAGAGAAGGGCTCACGGTCATCCAAGGGGAGGACTATCCCCTCGATCTGTTTTTCCGACAGATTGCCTTCCGAGAGGGAGAACGTTGCCGGCACTGCTATCATCTTCGGCTTTCGCACGTCGCACGGCTTGCGAAAGAGGGCCATTTTGACGCATTTACGACCACCCTCCTCTACAGTCGCTTCCAGAAACATGATCTCATCCTTGAGATTGGTGAGAACGTTGCCGGGACCCAGGGTATTCCCTTCTTCTATAGGGATTTCCGCGAAGGCTGGTCCGAAGGGGTTCGGGTATCAAAGGAAATCGGGATGTACCGGCAGCCCTATTGCGGTTGCATCTACAGCGAAAAGGAACGGAACTGTCGCAACCTTGGGAATAAGAAAGGCGGCAAGTCTCCATCCATGTAATTTCGCTTCAAACCCAACACGACCGAAAGGCAGGGGCCCAGCACCGGATGTGTCATTTTCAACACAGTCCCAAAATCGGCCTCTCTTTCATCGGCACTGTTATCGGAGGTTCCGTTGTAAAATTATCCAGATTTTGAATGGTTAGAAGTATTTTGTCTTATTTTTGAAAATTCACCGGAGATGGTGCGGATATTGCTGTATCAGTCAACGCGAAAGGTCTGATCAAAGGCCGGTTCGAAATCATCTGTGTGAATGGGTGCACATGTTTTTACAAAGAACGCTAAAGCACGATATCGCTTGCAAAAGTATAGGGTTGCATTCCGGGAGAAAGGTCGGAATGGTCATCCGGCCTGCCGGTGTCGATGAAGGGATCGTTTTCGTTCGTGGGGATCTGTCGGGGAACAATCGGATTAAGGCGAATGTGCACAACGTGCGGGACACGACGCTTGCCACCACCCTGGGTCTTAATGGTGTGACGGTTTCCACGGTGGAGCACTTGATGTCCGCCTTCAGCGGTATGGGTGTGGACAACGCGATCGTCGAGGTAGACGCCCCGGAGGTGCCGATCATGGACGGAAGCGCCCGCCCATTCGTCGATCTCCTCAAAGATGTCGGAACGCATGTCCAGGGCAAAGGAAAGAAACTGCTGGTCATCAAAGAAAAGATTGCCGTTTCCGATGGGGAGGGAACGGCGATGTTTCTTCCTTCCGCAGAATTCCGTATCACCTACAAGATTGAATTTAAGCACCCGGCAATCGGTATTCAATCTTATGAGATGAATTTCTCGGATGTTTCTTATGAGAAGGAGATCTGCGAGGCGAGAACGTTTGGTTTTCTGCGGGACGTCGAATATCTTCAGGCCAAGGGTCTGGCTCTCGGGGGATCCCTGAAGAACGCCGTTGTCATGGATGACCACCGGATTATCAACAAGGATGGGCTCCGCTTCCCGGATGAATTCGTGAAACACAAGATCCTCGATGCGATTGGTGACCTTTCTCTGCTGGGAATTCCGATCATCGGTCATTTTATCGCCTGCAAATCAGGTCACCGCCTGAACAATCTGCTCCTGAAAGAACTCTTGATCCGGAAAGAATGTTGGGCATTGCTGAGCCGCTTCAGCAAAGAAGGGCTGTTGAATGAGCTGACGTCCCTGCGTGTACCGTCGTTCCAGGTCCTCGACTCCGCCCCTGCGACGCCGTTTGCGATATGATGGACAGTCTCTCGCTGTATTGACCGAGATGACAGCTTAAATCCGCAAGCCCCGTCTTGCAAGCGGGGATCAAGGGCGAAATATACCACAGACCGATTCCTTGCCGGAAAACCCTATCCTGTAGGCGGGCAGCTTCACGTAAGCATCGGCAACCCGGCCCACAAATAGGTCTTGCTTTTTAAACCCTACTCTCTTAGTATACCCGCCGAACACTCAACATAACAAATAAATTGATCATTTCGCGATGTAAGCCGACCGCTGATTGGCGGGGGGCATAAGGAATCTGCATGTTGAAACGGATATTGTATCGCTCCATTTTTCTTATTTTCCTGATCTTTATTGTTTTTTTACCTTCACTTTCCGCGGATAACGCGGGGATCCGTGACATCCTGGTTACGAACAACGCAAACCATGTTCTGGTTTATGCACGGGTGACGAACAGCTTCACGAAAGATATTGAAGCCGCAATTATGGCGGGTGTTCCGACCACTTTTACATTTCTCCTGGACCTCTTTCAGGAGCGTTCCTGGTGGTTGGACCGAAAGCTGAGCCGTACGACCGTCCGCTACACGATCAAATACGACAACGTAAAGAAGCTTTTTCTGGTTTCTGCCGATGGGGAAAAGGAGGCAAACTCCTTCCCGGATTTTGAAAGCGCCAAACGGGCGATGACCGATCTGAACGGCGTTCCGGTGGCACAACTCAAAACATTGAAGAGAAACGAAAATTATTATGTGCTGATCAAGGCAAAGCTTGACAAGGTCCGATTGCCGCTCCACATGGAGTATGTTTTCTTTTTTGTTTCTCTCTGGGATTTTGAAACCGATTGGTACCGAGAGAGGTTCTTCTACTGATGAAAAAAGTCCGCAGTCCGGTCAAACTGGATGTCCAGGAGGCGAGAAGGCGGAAGCGCGAGCGAATCATCATCCTCGTGACGGTGTTTCTCATCGTCCTGATGACCTATCTCGAAAGCCGCGTCTTCCGCGGTGAGGCGTTCCTCCTGCCCATTTCCGGCAACGCTCTGATCTTCGGCTTGATCAATGTCAATATCATCCTGATCATCCTGCTCATCTTTCTCATCGTCCGGAATCTCGTCAAGCTGATCTATGAGAGGCGGCGCGGGATTGTCGGTTCGAAGCTTCGGGCCCGTCTGGTCGCCGCTTTTGTCAGCCTGTCGCTCATTCCAACCGTTCTGTTGTTCCTTGTTTCGATCAATTTCCTCTCCTACAGCATCGATAACTGGTTCAGCATTCGTATCGGGGACGCCCTGAACCGTACCCTCGAAGTCGCGCAGATTTATTACCAGCAGTCGGCCGATCAGGCGAAATACTACGCCCGCGAGCTCAGCGCCGATATATCGAAAAACAGTCTCTATGAGGGGGAGAAGTATTTTTACCTCCAGGCCCTAATTGAAAGGCGGCACAAGACCTACAAACTCAATATGCTTGAGGTTCGCATCGAGAACCAAAAGGACAATCTGGTTGTCCGAGACCGGGAATATCCGCAGATGCTCCCAAGATCCCTTTCTGCCAAGGAACTGGAGGATGTGTATGCCGGCAAGGAGTTGACCACCATCGAACAGGCGGGAAGCGGCGATCTAATCCGGGGGGTCGTTCCCATCTTTTCGCTTGCGAGTCCGAAGGAAGTCATCGGATTTGTCACCGCCAGCTATTATTTCCCGGTCGGCCTGGTGGACAAGATCAATGTGATTTCAAAAACATCCGAAGAATATCGGCAACTTTCGCTTCTAAAGACACCGATCAAATTTAGCTACATCATCACGCTGTTCATTGTGATGCTCCTGATTATATTTTCAGCGACCTGGTTCGGTCTCTATCTCGCCAAGGGGATCACAGTACCGATCCAGGATCTGGCCGAGGCGACCCGAAAAATCGCCCAGGGGGATCTGAACCATCAGATCGACATTGTTGCGGATGACGAGATCGGGATTCTCGTGACCTCATTCAACCAGATGACGAAGGACCTGAAACGGAGCAAGCAGGGCTGGGAGCAGGCGAATCTGGATCTGGAACAGCGCCGGAACTACACGGAAACGATTCTGCGCAATGTTTCTGCCGGCGTAATCTCCGTCGACGGGAGCGGTGTCATCACCACAATCAATCGGGCTGCGGAGAAGATGCTCAGCATCCGGACCCAGAAGGTTCTGAACCGATCCTATGAAGAGGTGCTCATCCCCGACCACCTCATTCTTGCGGAAGAGGTCCTCCGTGAGATGCGGGAGCGCGGCGAGGGGTTTATCGAAAAGCAGATCGATCTGACCCTCCGGGAGAAAGCGATGACGATCCTAATGACCGTCACGGCGATCCATGACGACGAGGGACAGGAGATGGGCATGGTATTGGTCTTCGAGGATCTGACGCAATTGCAGCGGGCGGAAAGGGCTGCCGCCTGGCGGGAAGTTGCCAGGCGGATGGCGCATGAGATCAAAAACCCCCTGACACCGGTCCAGCTCTCGGCCCAGAGGCTTCAAAAAAAATACGGAGATCGGTTGGGCGAGGACGACGGTGTTTTTCGGGAATGTACCCGGACGATCATCGATCAAGTTGAGGTCCTGAAGAATCTCGTGAATGAATTTTCCCGCTATGCACGGTTGCCGGTGACGAGATTGGCGCTTCACGACCTGAACGAAGTGATCCGCGATTCCGTAATCCTCTTCCAGGATGCCCACAAAGAGATTGTGATTGAGTTTCAGCAAGGCGCTGATATTCCGAAACTTATGATCGATCCGGAGCAAATTCGGCGGGTTATGGTCAACCTGCTCGACAATGCCGTGACGGCGGTCGGCGGGAAAAACGGCCGGATCGAGATTCGGACCGCCTGCCGCGTCGACGGGAGAACGGTGAAGGTGGATGTAGCCGATGATGGCTGTGGAATTCCATCCGGTTACAAGTTGAAAATGTTTGAACCCTATTTTTCTACAAAACGGTCGGGGACGGGTCTCGGGCTGACGATCGTCAATTCTATCATTGCCGATCATCACGGAACAATCGGTGTTGCGGACAACCATCCCCAGGGAACGATCGTGACCTTCGATTTGCCCGTTCCCGACAAAGGGTAAGGGTGACGGCGGATCACGGTTTCTTGGTTTCTGAGTTCAAAAGGAAAAGGACGGCGAAATTGGAATGATGAACAAGACAATCCTGATTGTGGACGATGAAGAAAGCATCTGCCAGACGCTCGGGGGAATCCTGGCCGATGAAGGATATGAGGTGGTTACGGCAGGCAGCGGTGAGGAAGCGCTGCGGGTTCTCGAAGAAGAGCAGCCCCAGCTGGTTCTGCTGGACATCTGGCTCCCCGGAATGGATGGGATTGAGACCCTCAAGGCGATTAAGACCGTTCACCCGCAGTTGCAGGTCGTCATGATGTCGGGTCATGGCACCATCGAAACGGCTGTGAAGGCGACCAAACTTGGGGCCTTCGATTTTATTGAGAAGCCTCTCTCGCTGGAAAAGGTGATCCTGGTGGTGAACCACGCCCTGGACCTCGTCCGCCTGGAAGAGGAGAATCTTCTCCTGCGACAGAAGGTGAGCCATGAATATGAGTTGACGGGCAATAGCGGACCGATCCAGGATCTCAAGGAGATGATCGACATCGTTGCTCCGACGAACGCCTGGATCCTGATCATGGGAGAAAATGGGACGGGCAA
>DIWG01000060.1 GCA_002423465.1 Syntrophaceae bacterium UBA6112
GCGTGAGATGGGGGCGGAAGGGCCGCTCCTCTCCGGGAAAGCCGATCTCCCGGAGCGCCCGCTCCAGTCCATTCTGAAAGATGGTCAGACGTTCCGTGTCGCCGTTCATCCCCAACCAGATGACCCGCGGCCGTTTCATGTCGGGGAAAACCCCCGCGCCGCCGATCGCAAGTTCGAACGGCCCGACGTCCGCCGCGGCCCTCCCCGCGACGGTTGAGATGTTCTCGACCTCACCGTCCCGGATGTCGCCGAAGAATTTCAGCATCAGGTGAATCGACTCCGGCCGGACCCAACGGACATCCCCATGGATCAATCGTTTCAGCCGCTCCTGAACCCGCCCGATTTCCCGGAGGAATCTCCTCCGGCGGATCGAGCGCCAGAAAGGCGCGGATCATCCGTTCATCCGTCATTTCGCAGTTCCCCCGTCAGATGCCGCCAGATCATCAACAGCGCGGCCTGCGAGGCGAAGACCTTGTTCCGTCGTCGATCCCAGCGGAAGGCGTGAGGACGGCAGACGGTCTTTCCGCCGTCGGCCAGCGCGATGAAAACCGTTCCCACCGGTTTCGCCTCCGTCCCGCCGGAGGGGCCGGCCACTCCCGTCACGGCGATGCCCAGATCGGTTCCGGCCGACTTCCGGGCGCCCTCGGCCATCAGCCGCGCCGTTTCGGCGCTGACGGCCCCGTGTTCGCGGATCACCGTCTCCGGAATGCCGAGCAGGGCGGTTTTGGCCGCATTGCTGTAGGTCACAAAACCGCGTTCGAGAAAAGCCGAACTGCCGGGAATGTCCGTGAGACGATCCGTGATCAGGCCGCCCGTGCACGACTCGGCAACAGCCAATGTGAGTTTCCGCTCCGTCATCCGCCGGGCCACGTTCCCCGCGAGCGTCTCGTCGCCCATTGCGAAGATATGTTTCCCGAGCCTCGCTTCCACCCGTTTCCGCGCCTCGCGGAGCTTTTCGGCGGCCCTCTCCGCGGAGGCCTCCCGCACCGTCAGAACAAGGTGGTTCTCCGGAAAATTCGGGTAGAAGCCGATTCCAACCCCGAGACCGGCCAGATCGGCATCGGCCATCGCATCATCCACCGCCGCTTCGGGGAGGCCGAAAAGCTTGAAGGTGAGCGTCTCCACATGCAGCGCGGCTCCCGGAAACGCGTTCCGGAACAGCGGAATCACCCCCTCAAAGAGCATCCGCTTCGCCTCGGCGGGAACGCCCGGGATGACGGCGACGATCCGCCTCTCCCGCCGCAGCGCAAAGCCGGCGGCCGTCCCCGCCGGGTTGGGGATGATTTCTGCCCCGTCCGGGAAAACGGCCTGTTTGGCGTTGTTCTCCGTCCAGTGAAGACCCCGTCCTTCAAAAATGCTGCGGATGTGCGCGAGAACGGCCGGGTCGCTGTAGAGCCCCAGTCCGAAGGCTTTGGCCACGGCCGCCGTCGTGATGTCGTCGGCCGTGGGACCGAGACCGCCGGTCACAATTACACCATCGGCGCGTGCCAACAGATGTGCAAGTGCGTCATGGATGGCGCCGTCGTCGTCGCCCACGGAGATCATCCTCGCGACCGCCCATCCCTGCTCCTGCATTGCGCGGGAAATCAGGGCGGAATTTGTATCCTGGATCCGACCGCTCGTCAACTCGTTTCCGATTGTCAATATGCCGATTTTCATGCAATACCTCTATATCCTTATTTTTACGCGGGGCGCCTTCGCACCCCCTGTTCTCATATCCCCAGCCCGTGGATCAGGGCCTGGAGCGCCAGATTGCCGTAGACGCCCGCTGCCAGATCGTCCGCCACCACCCCGCAGCCGCCCGGGAGCCGCTCCTGAAAGAGCCGCGCCGGGAAGGGCTTCAAGATGTCGAAGAGCCGGAACAGCACAAACCCCAGGGCCACATGGGAAACCGTCGGCGCAACCAGGAAAAGGGTCCACTGGAGACCGGCGATCTCGTCGATCACGATACACTGCGCATCCTTTTCGCCGAAAAGCTTCTCGGCCTCATCCGAGATACGCCAGGCAAGGCAGGTAAAGGCCAGAACCGTGATCAGCCAGATCGGCCACGGGAGGGCCGAAAAGACCCAATACAGCGGGATACCGACCAGCGTTCCCGCCGTCCCCGGCGCCAGGGGCGCAAGCCCGCTCCCGAAACCGGTGGCCAATATCTTGACGAATCTTTCGTTCAAGGAACACCTCTTCTGCAACGGATCCGGGCGGGAAAAGCCGCATGCCGGCGGTAAACTAACCTCTTTTCCCCTGCCCTGTCAATGACGACTTGCCGACTTTCTGCGAAACCTTCTCCGATTTTGAAAAATCCCTTGACAATAGAACGATGGTTCTATTATACCCGAAACCGGGAGAAGGCAAGCGATTTCTTTCCCCGGATTTGCGAACCGGCGCCGCCGGGGTTTCCGACCCCCCTTCCCACTTCACGCCTTCCCGGATTTCCGGAAACAGGATTGCAGCGATTGGAACAGGCCGCACCATGAATGAGACCATTTTCAGCCTCCACAACTGGCCGCGGGCGATCCTCCACATTGACGGGGACGCCTTCTTCACCTCCTGCGAAGAGGCGATCCATCCGGAGCTGAAGGGGAAACCGCTCATCACGGGGGGCGAGCGGGGAATCGTCGCCTGCGCGAGCTATGCGGCCAAAAAAATGGGGATCAAGCGCGGGGTCGCCCTCCACGAGGCGAAGCGGATCTGTCCGGGACTGATCGTCCTCCCCTCCGACTACGAGACCTACAGCCTCTTCTCCCGGCGGATGTTCAACATCATGCGCCGCTTCACCCCCCAGGTGGAGGAGTACTCCATCGACGAGGCCTTCGCCGACCTGACCGGGATGAGGCGATCCCTCCGGGCCTCCTATGAATCGATCTCCCTGAAGATCCAGACGGAGATTGCACGGGAGTTGGGAATCACCGTCTCCGCGGGCCTCAGCCTCACGAAGGTCCTCGCCAAGGTCGCCTCCAAACACCGCAAGCCCTCCGGCTTTACCGTGATCCCCGGGAGGGCCATCGCCGCCTATCTGGAGACGCTGCCCGCGGAGAAGGTCTGGGGGATCGGTCCGGCGACGACGGACTACCTCGCCAAGATGGGCGTCAAGACCGCGCTGGAGTTCGCCCGCCTTTCCGAAAAGACGGTCCGGGAGCGGTTCACGAAGCCGGGGGTGGAGATCTGGCAGGAGCTCCGGGGGGAATCGGTCTATCCGGTCCTGCCGGAGGAGAAGAGCGTCTATACCTCGATCAGCAAGACGAAGACCTTCGCCCCGCCGAGTTCCGACCGGGATTACCTCTTCGCCCACCTGCTGCGGAACCTGGAGTCGGCCTGCATCAAGGCGCGGCGCTACGGCCTCGCCCCCCGGCGGATCGCCGCCTTCCTGAAGAGGCAGAACTTCGACATGGAGGGGAGGGAGGCGAAACTCAACCGTCCCTCCTCCCTCCCGCCGGAGCTCTCCGAGTTGCTCCGCGGCCTCTTCAACGGGATGTACAAGCGCTACGAAACCTACCGGGCGACCGGCGTCGTGCTGATGGACCTCGTCCAGGACACGAGGATCCAGTACTCCCTCTTCGAGGACCCCCTCCGGGCGGAGAAAATCCGGGAACTCTACGAGGCGGTCGACGCCCTCTCCGGGAAATACGGCAAGCACACCCTCCACCTCGGCGCCTCCCACCCCCTCGAGGTCCGGGGCAAGGGCCGCCGGGGATCGCCCACCATCCGCGAACAAACGCAACTCTACGGCGAGACCCGCCGCAAACACCTGGGCCTGCCGCTCTTCCAGACGGAAATCACCGGAGAGGGATGGGTGATACTCAAATAGGGCCTATTCATTTTTTCGGGGGACACGTTGAAATTGCTTGTGAATGAGGATGCTTCTTTGGGGTTGCAGGGGTTACATGAGGGCCATGTTTTCGGCTTCCCGCATGAGTTCATTCTGAAATTTGGGATGGGCGATGCTGATCAGGGCAAGCGCCCGTTCTCGGGTTGATTTTCCCTTCAGGTTAACGATACCGTATTCCGTTGCGATATAATGCACGTCCATTCTGGGCGTCGTGACCATGGTCCCCTCCGGAAAACGACTCACAATCCGCGATATATCACCGTTTTTTGCGGTAGAATATAACACCAGGATGGCCTTGCCGCCGGGAGAATCGTAGGCGCCCCTGACAAAATCGAGTTGCCCCCCTGTGCCGCTGTATTGGTGCCCCTCCAGGAATTCCGCGTTGCACTGTCCTAAAAGATCAATCTGGAGGATGGCATTGACGGACGTCATCGTATGATTTTGTGCAATGACACCGGGATTCATGACATAGGAACTGGGGTAGTTTTCAAAGCTTCTGTTTTCATTCATAAAATCGAAAGTTTTCTTGCTGCCGTAGGCAAGAGAAAAAATATGTTTTCCCGGGTGCAGATTCTTCTGCCGTCCAGTAATGACCCCTTTCTCAATCAGATCAACCATGCCGGGGCAGAGAAGCTCCGTATGGATTCCCAAATCCTTGTGTCCTTCCAGATAGGGTGCGATCGCATTGGGGAGGGTGCCGATGCCGAGCTGAAGAACCGCCCCGTCCGGCACATATTCGGCTACGATCTTGCCGATGACCGGGTCCAGCGGATTCGGCGGCAAGGGCAGGATTTCCATCAACGGGACCGTGTTCTCCACAATCATCGAGATATCGGATATATGGATGAGTGCATCGCCGTACACGAAGGGCATATTCTCGTTGACTTCGACGATCAGTTTCTTGGACAGCTTGGCCACAACGGACAAGTATCCGTTACAAGGTCCAAAACTGAAGTAGCCGTCATCATTCATCCGGGAAACGGTCGTTACGGTAACATCTACCTCCATGGTTTCCGCAACGATTTTAGGGATCTGATGGAGATAGGCGGGAACAAATTGTGTCAGTCCGACGCGCACCATGTTCCGGGAGTCCTGGCTGACAAACCAGCTGTAGGAATCGATGACGTCGGCAATGTCGGGATTGCCGAGTGTCTGGGCAAAATGCTTTTGGGCGTTGAACGTGTAAACTTTGATGCGGTTTAAGTCCCCCGCCCTTGCCCGCGCGGCGATGGCGCCCAACATTCCGGGCGGTTCCGCAACGGTAACGCCATGCATCACCGTATCGCCATCTTTAATGGCCGCCGCCGCACTATCGCACGATGTCAGTTTGGCTTTGTATTCATCGGCGTATTCGTTCATCATAAAATGTCTCATAGCAAGCCCGATGCATGCTATCGTGCCTGCGGTATCCTTTCAAGAGAAAATAAGCGGGTCAGCTTGGCTTCAAGGAAAATGGATACTGATATTTTTTAACGGTCAGTTTGGGGAAATAGTTGATTAATTATTGTTAATAGGATATCGAAAGAACTCAGCGGGCTGCAAAAAATTAAAATAAAAGCAGATAAATCAATAGGTCGGCAATGGATGCATTGATCAAGAAATACATTTCGCGGAAAATTTCCGCCCAATACCTCCTTCTGCTTATCCCCGCGATTTCCTTGCTCTTCATTACTTTCGGGATTGTCGTGTATTATCTGGGCAAACCGGAAGCCATCAAAACAAACCATGAATTGGCCGAGATAATCGCTAAAAAGACGAACCAGGCCCTGATCAGATGGCTGGAGGAACAGATTCGCACAGCCCAGACCATCGCTCAGGATCCCCGCATTGTTGACGCATGTGCAACACCGACGGACCCGCAGAAACGGGCGATCGCACAGAAATTTCTCTCGGACATGCACCTGCGCTACCCCTATTATGAAAATATCCCCCTGGCCCTCAAGCTTGCCGAAGGTAAGACCGTGGAAGTCGATGTCCAGGGTGAAACGAGGGCCATTGGGAATGGAAATTTCTTTATTGATACCGTGGGTGGCAAAACGATCGGGAAATGTGGGCCCCAGTTCAGTTATATAAGGAATATCTTCCAGGGGAAACCTTATTTCATCAGCGAGGTCTACCCCAGCATTCTCCGGGGAAACCCCATCTTTGTCGTCGCCGTTCCGATTGAGCGCAACGGCGAGATCATCGGTGCGACGATCGTTGCCCCGAGAATGGACTATTTCACCGAGTTCTTCGTCGAAAAGTCGGCCATCGGTACGACCGGCTACCTGGTGATGGTCGATCAGGGCGGTATGATTATCTCACACCCGCGGAAAAATTTAATCCTGAAAAAGGAGGGCCGGGATTTAATCAAACCGGTCATGGACCGGATCAGTGCCGGTGAATCCTATTTCTTGTCGGCCTTTGAGGGACAGCTCAAAGCCTATTATGTGGAAAAATTGACAACCGCACGGCTTAATATGCAGGATAGCTGGTATATTATCTTTTGCCGGGGTTACGATGAGATCCTGTCCGGAATATTCGCCTTCCTGACCAAGACATTCATCAGTATGCTTCTGATTGCCGTTGCGGTAACGCTGCTCGTTTATTTTCTTACAAGAAGCTTGATAACCAAACCCCTGGGCAAGCTTACCCTGGCGGCAAACAGCGTGGCCGATGGCAATCTCCTCGTTAAAATCGACACTGATGGCAGCTTGAACGAAGTGGGCATTCTGAGCCGGTCCATCAATAATATGACGGAGAGCCTTCGGGAACAAACGATAAAAATAACGGAGGCCGTCGATACCCTGAATGCAACCGCGACCTCGATCGTCTCCGCATCGAGCCAGCAGGAAGAGGCGATGAAGGGTCTCGAAGGAAACGTGGTGCAGGTTAGCGTTGCCTCCAAACAGATCTCGGCCACGTCTCAAGAGCTTGCCAAAACCATGGATGGAGTCAAGAATGTGGCCGAAGAGGCATCCCGGATGGCTAATGCAGGACAAGCGAGCCTTTCCGGAATGCAAGACGCGATGCAGACCCTGTCTAAAGGAACGGATGTCATTTCCGAGAAGCTCGCATTGATTCATCAGAAGGCGGAAAGCATAGACAGCGTTATTGCTACGATTACAAAAATTTCGGATGCGACGAATCTCCTGTCCCTGAATGCCGCTATCGAAGCGGAAAAGGCAGGCGAATACGGCCGGGGCTTTTCCGTCGTCGCCCGGGAAATCGGACGGCTTGCCAATGAAACGGCGATCTCGACACTGGATATTTCGGACATTATCAATGAAATGCAGGCATCCGTCGCGGATGGCGTCAGGGAGATGGACCGTTTCCGTGAAGGGGTCACTCATGGGGTCCGGTCTGCGGACGATGCCACGATGCAACTCTCACAAGTGATTGACAAGGTGGCCTATCTCAGTCCGGAATTTGATAAGGTGAACGAAGGCATGCATTTCCAATCCCTCGGTTCCCGGCAGATCAGCGACACCATGGCAGACCTGAATCAAAGCGCCGTCCGGATGACCAGTTCTCTCTCGCAATTCAAGGACGTCACGGATCGTCTGAATTCTGCCGCCAGCAGGCTCATCGATACGGTTTCTCGTTTCAAGGTGTGATGTTTGTTCCTTCCCTGTGGCGTCCGCCCTGCCGGGCATTGCGCCCGGCCCCGGCAACCTCTTCGTAATCACGAAGCCCGCCCTGCACGGACGGGGTGCCGGCATCACATTCTCATAGCCTATTTGCCGGACCGCACCGGGAGCCGCCCGGTCAATTCCTTGCCACCGAGCCGAACCAAGCCGGAAGGTTTTCGGAACCCGCCGAAACAGCGTGCATAACAGCTACACTGCCGACATTCATCGGAATGATTTTATGTGTTCTTACCATTCTTATTCTTCAAATTTCCAAACACAATATCAAGATTGAAGATCTGGTTCAGGATAACCGCAACAATTGTCGTTCTTATCAATCAATTCAATGGCCATCGTGGATCCGAAGCTGACCTTCTCGGTACCATCTGCGGTAACCGCGGACATGGGCCTGGACGTTCTGGCCCACGCCGTCGAATCCTACGTGTCGGTGCTTGCCTCTGATTACACCGACCCGTTCGCCCTGAAGGCCATCCAGCTCGTGTTCGAATATCTTCCCCAGGCCTTCCGAAACGGGTCGAACCTCCTGGTGCGGGAGAAGATGCACAACGCCTCCCCCATTTCCCTTCTTTTGCAGAAAAGCGGGAGCAATCACCGCTTTGTTTCATGCCGGCGCCAGGTTTCGTTCGGCCAGCCAGGCGGCGACGCCGTCGAGGCCGAACTTCCGGTATGTCCTGCCCGTGGGCGCTCCGGTCACCCGGTCCCAGCCCATCTCATCGTAGAACTGGTCCAGCGCGACCTGGACGTCGTTCCGGTCCATCCGGGTGGTGCCTTTCGTGAAAGGGGGCCGGCCGGATGGGTCAGAGTAGACCCATTCGGGAACCTTGTCGTGGTTGAGGCGCATCACGCTGGTCCCCATGCCGCGAACCGTCAGCGCCCGGTGGAGGAGAAAGATGCGCTCCGCCGCCCGATCCAGGCCCTCCCGGTCCAGGTTGTCTCCCGTTGCCAGCCTGTAGAGCCGGGATTCCAGAGAGTCGTCTCCCCGGTAGCCGCGTTCTCTGAGCGGAGAGGCCGCCAGGGGCCACATCCAGTTGCACAGCGAGAGCGAATCGTGAAGCTCCTTGCGCAGGAGGGACCATTTGGCCATCCGCGCCTTTGCCGGGTGCATGGGCCGATAGTCCGCCGGGCCGTCGACGGCTTCGGGGGAACCCCAGAGCCGGGTTGCCAGTTCCTTGAGCAGCGGCAAAGGCAGCCCATTCTGGATGAAATTGGTATGGGAATGGCACTGGGAATCGCGGTTGTACATCATGTTGACGAGCAGGCCGCACTGGCCCGCGTCTTCCGGACCGTGGTGCCTGGGGTGCCCCATCTTCCAGTAAGCCAGGGCCCGGTCCCTTCCCCATTCGTCCTCGGAGAGGGACCAGCGCTCCAGCATATGGCCCGTGCCCAGCCCCAAGGCCGTGCCCAGTTCTCCCTCCTTCGCGGCGATTCGCGGCAGCAGATCGAACAGGAACGCCGGGTCCCCCTGCTCGTACTTGCGCCAGTCGTATCTCCCGAATTCCCGGGCCCCCAACTTTTTTTGGATTGTCCCGTCGTAGTAGAGCCTGATGAAGTCGCGCTGCACCTGCGTGAAATTGCACCAGAGGCCGAGGTCGTCGGCCAGGTGAATGCCGACCATGCACGCCTCGGCGCTCGTCTTTCCCTTGGGCCCGTCCGTGAACTCTTTGAAGAACGCGCGGCCGAAGTTGAGCCCCCCGCAGGTGTTCTGCCCCAGGGCGGGAATGCCGTATTTCTCCGGGAGGGAGGGAACCTTCATCAGCGTGTGGCAGCGGATGGGGCAACTGGTGCAGCCGTTTCCCCGGACCGTGAACTTCCAGAAGAGATCCCCCATGAGATAGGAGGCGGAGTTCGACCGGTAGGCCATCCGGTTCGTGTCGTGGGGATCACAGATGCCCGTCTCCACCGGATAGGCGGCGGCGCCCCAGCGTCGTCCCGGAGCCGCGTTCCACCGCGACTTGGGGTCGTGGAACTCCGCCCAGGGCTGGGGGGAGTTGGGAACGACATGCTGATTGTGCGCACCCGTGAGGGAGATATTGAATTTGATCAGTTTTTCCCAGTCCTCCTTGTTGCCCGCAATCCGGACGCTGCCGGTGCCCGTAACGCCGATGGCCTTGAGGTTCTTGGATCCCATCACCGATCCGACGCCGCCGGCCGAGTGGGAAACGGCGTTCATCACGACGGACATGGGAACCAGGTTCTCGCCGGCCGGGCCGATCGCGGCCACCACCACGCCCGGTCCCATGATCTCTGCAATGGCCGCACTTGTACCGCGGATGCCCTGCCCCCAGAGCCTGCGGGCATCATGAATCTCGACTTTCCCGTCGGAAATCATGAGCCATACGGGACGATCCGCCTTCCCCTGGATGACAACGGCGTCGTAGCCGGCATATTTGAGCTGGGCGGCGAACGGTCCCCCCATGTGGCCGGATGCCACCAGGGGCACGGGCCAGCAGGTGGCCCAGAGGGTCGTGACGGCCGTCCGGCCATTCGACGGTGCGCCCGTTCCCGCCAGCGGTCCCACGGCAAAGACGATCCGGTTCTCCGGATCATGCGGCCCGGTCTCAGCCGGAACCTCGTCCCACATCACCTTGTAGCCGATCCCCGTGCCGCCCAGGTAGGCCCTGTACTTCTCGATCGTCTCCTCGGTCCAGATCCTGGCGGCGGACAAATCGACGCGCAGGACCTTGCCGGCCCACCCTCCATATCCGCTCATAGAGATTTCCTTTTCACGTCAGGCGGCCTTCATCCGACCCCACGGCGATTTCTTCGGAACCGACGATCATCGCCTTCGTGTGGGAAAAAACCCTTTCGCCCAGGGTGGCCATATAGAGATGAACGATAAGGTACAGGACCAGTCCGTAGGTGAACAGCACGTGAACCGCGTCCAGGATCCCCATCAGGTTTGCCGACAGCAGAACGTTCCGCAGTGGCTCCATGTCCATGAAGGACAGACCGGTTAAGGCCTGCGCGGGAAGGACCAGTAACGTGACGGCTCCATAGGCGGTCTTCTGCAGCGGGTTGTACTTCTGATCGATGGACGCCGTGAATGGGTCCTTCTCCCCGGTAAAAGGGGAAAAGAGGTAAAACCGGGCCTGGAGGAACAGGCTCTTCAAATCGCTTCGGCCGACGGCGTACTGGCGCCGCCGGTTCCGGCTCGACAGCGTATAAATCCACCAGAAGAGGATGGCGGCGACCATCGCCAGACCCAGCCCCTTGTGCCACAGCAGAACCGGATCATGGGGTGTCAGCGCCGCGATGCCGTGTCGCCGCAGATAGAGACCCGTGGCGATGAGCCCGATGACGATCGCTGCGTTCACCCAGTGCCAGAGCCTCAGCGGCAAGGGGTGGAGTTCCCTTTCCTTCATCGTTTCCTGACCTTTCGCAGAACCGCATGAACGAGGATGGATCCCACCGCCAGGGGGACCAGAACGGCACCGGCCAAGTCGATCCATTTGAAACCGATCCCGCTCGAGGCGGACCTCCCGCCCCGGAGCGAACGCCCGATCATCGCGCTGACCTCCCCTACGTTCTGCGGCAGGCCGGGCAGGTGGCATTCCTGGCAGCTCTGCGCGCGCTGCGGGGGAAGTTCAGAGGGGTGCCGGTTGCGCAGAGGGGTCTTCCCGGTCAAATCGCGCCAGGGCACATAGCTCAGAGATCCAGCCGGGCAGGCTTCCACGCACTTCGGTTTTCCCCGGCAGAGATGGCATTTGGTTGCCTTGCGGCTGTCAGGATCGAAGGAGATCATCTCCCAGGGGCAGGCCTGCAAACATATCTTACAACCCGTGCACTTTACCGGATCGATTACACGGGCATGCGTTGCGGGCGACAGGATGATCGCCCCTTCGGGGCAGATGTTGGCGCAGGGAACGGGATGGGGGCATTGCCGGCAGAGGTCCTGCACGATCAGGCCGTCCCCAAAGCTGCCGTGCCCTTCGCGCCAGGCCGGTGCGCCCAGCGGGCCGAAGAAGAGATTCCGGGCGACCTTGATGCGGGACAGGGACGGCGACGCCTTGCCGTCATTAAATTCCGTGCAGGCCAGCTCGCAGCGGCCGCACCCGACGCACAGCACGGGATCGGCGATGACCAGTCCCTGGGCCTTCTCCATCAGGATGAGGGACCTGTCGCCTCCCAGGAGCAGCGACGGTGACAGGGCCGACAGCCCGGCGATCGAAACGCCGCCCCAGATCAGGACATGTCTGCGGGTGCAGGCGAGGGGCAATCCTGTGCTTCCCTCTGCCGATTTGCCGATCGTCTCCGGGACACCGTTCGCTTTCATGGATTCGCCCTGTTCACATTCTTGAGAGGTTAGCGTTTGTGATTGCCGGCCTCCGCCTTAAGTCATGGCCCTGAGGCAGAACGTATTCGTCAACATCGCCGATTGAGAAACATGTATGCAAAAAGTCTCCGTTATATTTCGATAAATTGTACATATCCGAAATCAGTTCGAGTAAACCTTGCTGATTGAGGTGTGCAAGCGCGGCTTTCACTTCGAGCCAGGACGGTTTTTGCTTCTTTTTGCTTTTCATAGTGTCGGTAATATCGAATTATCAGATGAAATCATCCTTTTCGGTCACATCCAGCCTGTGGAGAAACCGTTTGTACTCCTCCGGCGAAATCCAGGACACACGAAGATAATAGGCGATGGCTTCGTCGTTCAAACCGATTCGGCGGGCCTCTTGAACGGTGACCTGGTAAGCCTCGATTTCAGTCTCCCGATCCACATAAGCCTTGCTCCTGTCGTATAGATTCCGTCCCTGCAGGTGCTGTTTGACATGGCACAGCTCGTGGATGATGTCCAGATACAGGAACTCATCCGAGGCTTGGCGAAGATGAGTCAGGCCGATGGTGATGGAACCGTCATCGTTGTTTACGAACATCTCATGGGGCATATCCATTACAAACACTTTGGTGTTTGCAACAACCGTATCGATCTCTTTCTCGTCGGCAAAGATGGCGGTCAGAATGCCGTAGGTCCGGATATCTCCAAAAAGTTCCGTCAGGCTGTACTGTCCGGGTTCAACCCGACGATGGATGCGAAAAATATTTTTCATCCGGATGGCCTTATCCCTTTGACGTCGTATCGTATTTTCATGGGGGAGCATAAGCAGAACGGGTTCGTCTGTCAATCAAATCATGGCCGCAATCTGGGGAACGCCGTGCCGATGATCCCGGTCGGGGTGCAGCAAAATGTTCATAAAAAACATTGCGAAATCGGCAACGGCAACGGCAACGGTCAGGACGGTATCGTCTATGAATGTGCAGCGCGGATGGAAGAGTCGAGCTTCCCCTTTTCCTTTCTTATTTCAGCAACCAGTTTTTCGCCGAGCTTGCGGGCCTTAATCTTGTCGCTTTCCTTTAATCCTTTGAATGTGATTTCTCCGGCGTATAGCGTTCCGACAACTTGTGCATTTAACGCCAGTTTTGCGGTTTCCTTCATCTCGCTGGTGGCAGTGTCACACAGTATGCGGAGCCAGGTTGGAATGGTTCCTGCCGTTGCGAGTGTGACGGCAAAGCGCCGACGGTCAGTGAATCGGGTGATGGGTATGCCTTTCATCCAGAGGATTTTCCCTTTTGAAGAACCTGCGGTGTAAGTGCATCTTTCGCTGAATGTCTTGAAAATCGCGTTGGCATGACCGCTGCTAACCTGGGTGGCCATAATGAATCCGTCGGCAGCCGCAAGCTTCGATAATATCCATTTCATATCGTCATGAATCGAGCATCGGCCAATCGGTGCTTCAGCGTCCCTGTAGCAGACCATGCAAAACTTGCAATATCCGATATTGAGCTCGGCAAGCGTTAACTCTTCCACCGTCGCCCCGTTTTCCGCGACATTCTTTGAAATCTCTTTTACCAACGTTGACAAAGATCCCTCCTTCCTGGAACTTGCGTTGATGACAACAATATTCATCGGCAACTCCTTTCTATTGGTTGATGCATTTTTGAAGCGGCGCCTTCTGATCATATCCGATTGAATCTTTTGTTCGGGAAATCCCCCGCCGTCATATCGCTTTCAACTGTGCGGATCGCAACGAGGTAATCGCCGGATTTGACCTTTTCCTGAATCTTGCCAAGATTCGTACATCAGGTTTTCCATTCTTATCTCCTTTGGGCTGACGTGACCATTACAGGCGGGCATGGAGTGCAGCGGAACAGCCTTCAAGAGCAGGGATTTGTTGGATGCTCTTTTATCCGACAATCAGCAGAGCCACGTAGGGTACGACATTGAAGACCAAAAAAACAATCTTGAACAACCCGAGAAATGAATAAATGACTACGTTGTAGGTTTCTCGGGAAATGGGGAACAGTTTGCTTTGCATGCGATACATGAAATCAGGGGCGAACATGAAAAACACCGTCCACAAAATGAAGATGCCGCCATTAATGATTGTGCACCACATAAAAAATGTTGTCATTGTCTGAATATTCATGGTGTTCCTCCTTTATCTTTCTGTATCCATCGTCCCGGATGAGGAGCGCGCCTTAGCGTGATTGCTCAATCCGGTTGATGGGCCAGGTGGCCACATTTCGACTCACTGATTTTAGGCGCGCGCTCCTCATCCGGGGCGATGGGCCGCCGACAGGCGGCCCATCGGCGAAGCCACCTGACGGTGTGGAGCACAGCGAAACACCGGTCAGGTGTATTGACAGGTTGGGTAATCTTAAAATGCAAATAGCCGCTGTAAGACGGAAATAACCTTTAACTGGGTTTCTGAATCAAGAGTGCCGAGGTTTTTTATAAGTCGCTTTTTGTCTATTGTTCGTATCTGATCTAACACGATATGTCCTTTTTTCTTCTTAAATTCGCAAGATATTCGTGTGGGATACTCTTGCCCTGCGGTCGTCATCGGGGCAACTATGACCGTGCGGATATGCCGGTTCATTTCGTCCGGCGAAATGATCACACACGGTCGTGTTTTCTGAATTTCAGAACCAACAGTCGGATCAAGATTTATCAAATAGACATCGAATCGATTCACTACCATTGCCATTCCTCTTCATCCCAGGAATTTGAAATATTATCGTTTCCGTCTATCAATGTGTCATGGCCGTTTTGGGCCATCGTTCTGAAAGCACCATCCCAATCTGGCCTTGGATTTGAGATCGGCCGAATAATGATTTGTGTTTTTTCCACCTCAAGTTCGACATCATCCATAATTCCCGTTTGATCAAGTAATGGTTTTGGAATGCGGATTCCCTGAGAATTACCTATTTTTACAACGCGTGCCCTCATTATTTTACCTCCTCGACCCAATAGTGATCACATTGTAATTACGTTCGCTATAAAAGTCAAGGTTTCAATTTTTTATGGTGCGTTGCCCAACGGGGCCGCGCCAACGCCCCGGATGAGGAGCGCGCCTTAGCAAGACTGCTTAATCCGGCTGATGGGCCAGGTGGCCACATTTCGACTCACTGATTTTAGGCGCGCGCTCCTCATCCGGGTTATCCCTCTCCCTATCTATTTTGCGGCCCATGCGCACCCATTGTCGGTGGAAGCATCGAGATCTTCTACAAACTTAAATATCTTCCCATCCTTACGGATGTATCTGAAGTTATCTATGAGTGCACCTTGGCTAACATATACATATGTGCCACCGGTTTCGTCCGAAGTAATTTCTCGCCACTGGGTTTCAAACTCCGATGGCCTTCCCCCGGGTACTTTCTTCAATTCTTTCTCCTTTAGCCTCTTTACGGGGATGCGTGCACTGCCACCCTTATAGATGACGTAGCCGACATCATCATTGTCTGATTGGAATACAAATTGAATTCTGAGGGTGTTCTTTAAGCCAACGGATTTAAAGCATCTAAAATCGTTTTGATCTGCCATAGCGGAACTTGCCGCGAGAAACAAGATCACCAAAACGCCTATTAGTCTATTCATTGTTACCTCCGCATCATTTGATGTGCATAACTAAAAAATCAGCCGTAGCGCAGCGATCGGCTGAATTGCCTTTGTTAGGCACAAATCTTTAATTACTGACGTTTGTAACAAATGTATTCGCAACCAATAAATAGTCATATGTTTGACCAAAGTCATCTTTGCGGCCCGGCGCCAATCTTAAATTTCCCTTTGAAATACCTTTCTCTTATTTCGACCACTTCAGAAGCCCACTTTTCAAGTCCTTTGTTTTTAATAGTTATTAAGTTATAAACCTTTAAATTATGAGGGTATCTATCGGCACCTTCTGCTAATGGTTGTAATTTTGAACAGGGAAAGTCACCGCACTCAAAGCAGAAGTCTAAATTTTTCAATTTCACACATTCCAGTGTTTCACATTTGCCGGCGATCATCGTGCATCCTGATGTTCGGCAACCTTTACAAAGCAATTTATCTTTTGTCATTCCGCGGGAAGCAAATCCGGCTTTCCTATCTTCGGACATCTTTTCAAAAAAAGAACCAATATTCGTGTAATATAATTCGCAGTTAAAACAATCAATTCCACAAACTGCCGTGCTTGATTTAAGCTCGTCCATTTCATTCTCCTTGGTTTAATTATTTCAGTTCATTTTGCATTCGTCTAACGCTCGGCATAAGCGGGAGTGGCCCGACAGGGCCGCGATCCGCTTCATGCCGTTGTTAGGCACCTTCATGTCGTTTTCTCCGTGACAATAAGGGTTGGCTTGATGTCCTTCCTGGGCAACTCCGCTTTCATTGCTTCATAAATGTGAAGTTGGCTTCCGACCAAGTAAGACTTGAGTTCATCGATATCGGGCTTTAAATGTCCATCCACGGGGTGTCTTGCGCCCAGATGTAAGGGCGATTTAAAGAGGATAGGGATTGTGTCCGGACTCTCACTGTAGGTGTAACTCATGAGGATGTGCGTCAACTCGAAGAAGTACCGGTACATCTTGTTGTAGCTGTTGACAATATATGGGAAGGCGTCAATGCGCGGGTCAACATAGGAAAGCTTGGTCGGGTTCTTTTCTTCCGGGTTATTGGGAAGAACAAGGTAGTAGACTGCTTTACCATCAGGAAAGATTGTTACGCGAGCGTCAGAAGAAATGACCGCGAAATGTTGAGATAAATCTCTATAGGCTTTGATTTTGTTCCCGTGCGCTTCCCAATAAGCTATAGTCAAGGACTGAATTCGCTCAGGTAGTTGGATGCCACCTTTCCGAATCTGTTTAACAAGATCAGCGAAGCTAGCCGGAACGGAGGTCCGAAGGGTCTTGCTTATGAAGACGTTTGCGGCATTAAGCGCGCGTCGCGCGGCATCGAAGTAATGATCTACGGCAAAACTGAGGGTATTCCTGGTCGGTTCAGGCACCAGTATGATGCTGTGGCCCGGGCTGGCACCGTCCGGCGCAGGAACACCGTCTGTTGAATGTACCAGTCTGTCCGCAAGACCAAGCACGGCATCGACCGCAGCATAAACACAGTACTGTAGTTGCTCCAGATAGAACTCTTGAAGCCGCTGAGCTTCAGGATTCTCACCCGATGCCTCTCGGATACGGGAACTCAAAGTTATCAGGTGAGGAATCTGCCCTATCGGTATCATAGAATGGTGGTACATATCACTCCTTCAAGCCGAACGCCCCGGATGAGAAGCGCGCCTTAGCGTGACTGCTCAATCCGGTTGATGGGCCAGGTGGCCACATTTCGAATCAGTGATTTTAGGCGCGCGCTCCTCATCTGGGCCGATGGGCCGCCGACAGGCGGCCCATCAAGTTATTCTATCGTTTCTGGATATCTCCACCTCTCGGGAGAATATTCAGGACTCCAGACCTTAACCGTGCAATCGTATCCTTAATGCTCATGGACTGCCGGCGGCCACTATCCCATTTTAAGTACGGTGGAATGTTTATAAATCTTTTGACAAACATAACGCAACAATTTATTTCTCTATTTCCGGATATCATGTCAAAATTGAGATGAGCTGATCGGGTGAATGGAGAAATTGCAGGAGCAGACCGTCCCCATCCGGTTCATTATTACACCGGCAAGTAAACATATCAAAGTTTGTCATGCCGGACTTGATCCGGCATCCAGTCCTGTCTTGGATTCCCGCTTTCGCGGGAATGACAGGATTGGCATTTATGGTTGCCGGAGTAATAATCCCGGCCATCACCGAAAGTCCCGGGCGGAAATGCTCATAAAATACGTTGCCAATTCGACATCGGCGCGATATGAACCTCCGTGTTGTGCCGGCAAATGATCGATCATGAACCGGTGTCATTTCCTTTTGAAAAGGCATGAAAGTATGTTGCAACCCTACCAAGGGACGATCCGGAATATCGCCTTCCTCTACGCCCACAGCGGTCGGGCCGAGGACGGCGGCAACAGGATCTACGAGATCGCCGCAGCAGTCATAGCGCCGGACCGGCCGGAGGAAGCCTTCTCTTCTCCGGTCCGTTACGGGAAGACGACGGAGCGGGACCGGCACGCCTCGGGCATTTCCCGGGAAGCGTTGCGGATCGCCCCGACTTTGCCGGACGTGACGGCCTTTCTCTCGTCCCTGCTTCGGGAGACGGACATTCTTTTAACGCTCAATCCCCGCGAACAGATCGAAACCCTGCTTGCCGGCTGCGGGAACCCGCGCGTCGTCGATCTCCACTTCGCCGCCGAATTCTTCCTCCCCCAGGCGGACAGCGCCGCGCTCAAGCCGCTCTGGGAGCACCTCCACGGGAAGACGCGGGAGAAATTTTCCTTCATTGCCCGGGAGGCGGTCGAACTCTCCCTCGACCTCGTCCATCACATCGCCGGCCAAGTATTGAATCCTGCGGAATTCCCCCCCGCGGCGGCCCTCCGTTTCCATCTGGGCCGGAGCGAAACGCTCTTCGGCGATCTTTTCCTCCACCTCAACCGCAACTTCCGGGACCATTTCGGGGGCCTCTTCGATCCGTCGACGGGCGGGGAAACACCCGACTGGAAGGGATTTCTGGAGAAGACGCCGCCGCCGGTCCCGTTTCCGGACGGAGAGGAGACGCGGAAGAAGATCCCCCTCGCCCGGATTGGGGATCTCTACCGGGGGCTTGCCGCCGGGAACCGGGGATATGCCGTCCGGCCTTCACAGATCGCCTACGCGGGGCACGTGGCCTCCGCCCTCAACGATGGCGCCGTCCTCACGATCGAGGCGGGAACCGGTACGGGAAAAACCCAGGGCTACCTGATCCCGGTCTTGGAATTTCTGCGGCGGAATCCCCAGGCCCGCGTTGCGGTATCGACCTACACCAAGAACCTCCAGGAGCAGATCGTCCGGCGGGAGATCCCGCTGACACTTTCTCTCAACCGCGCCTATCGGAAAATCCCGACCGCCCTCCTGAAGGGCAAATCGAACTACCTCTGCGCGGAAAAACTGGACCACTTTTACGAGGATGCCCTCTCCGGAGGCCGTCTGCTCGCCTGGCTTTACTTCGTGAACCGGCTCTTTCATTTCCGCCGGGCGGATGGAGACGCCGTCGGGGATCGGATCCGTTTTCACCTGAACGACGGCTTCTTATTCCGCCGTCTCCAGCATGAAATCTCGGCCCGGAGCGGCTGCACCCGGAGACACCTCCGTTGTCCGGCGCAGGTGGTCGCCGCCGAGGCTCAAAACGCCCGGCTGATCGTCACCAACCACCACAAACTGGCCCTCCTCGACCGGGACGAGACCCTGGGGAGGCTCTTTGGAAATTGTGTGATCGACGAGGCAAACCACTTCGAACAGGCCGTCCGCGGCGCGTTCGGGATCGAAATCGCCTCGCGGGAGATGTTGGACGCCATCGCCTACCTCGAATCGGTCCTCAGCCGCCTGACGCCGTCTCCCGGAGATTTTCCCGCAAAGGTAATCGATGCTGCAATAAAAAAAATATACGATTTCCGCGAGCAATTGAAAGGGTTCGCGGTTGCGCTCGCCGCCGTCCGCGGCGCCGCCGCTCCCGGGGAAGCAACGGTTCTGCCCGCGGAACATCCGGCGTTCCGGGACGGCCGGCTGAAAGGAGATCTCGCCGATCTGCGGAAGACCCTAAAGGGCATCGTCGATCATCTGACGTTCGTGAAGGACCCGGAGGCCTGCCGGAAATTGGGAATCCGGACCCGGACCGTCGATCGCCTGAAGACCGCTCTGCAGGATCTTCGGGAACATGCTGAGACGCTCAAGGCAATTGGAGAAAAGGCCATTTCTCCGGAGTACGTTATTGCCGTCATCCTCTTCGTCCGCCATTGGGTGATCTCCGTCCGGGCGGTGGAGGTGGCAGATATCCTCCGGGACCACCTCTACGAGGGTCGGGAATGCGTCATCTTCACGTCGGCGACGCTCCGCCAGGGGGAGAGCTTTGACGGCTTCCGGCGTGCGGCGGGGATGACGCCTTTGGAAACGGGCAGGGGGAATGGGGACATGATGTTGCATCGTGTCCCCATTCCCCCTGCCCGAAGCGGCATCGTGTCCCCGGTTTCACCCGGCACAGAAGAGACGGCGCCGGTGGAGAAACCTGATAGCCGGGCGTTCCGTTTCGAGGCCGTCCCCTCCCCCTTTGACCCCGCGGCCGCGGAAATCGCTGTTCCCGCGGAGGCCGTCAGCGGCGCTTTTGAATACAAGGAGAGCTGGCTTTCCCGCGTCGCACAGCTCCTCCCCGGCCTGATCCGCCGGAACCGGGGCCGCTCCCTCGTCCTCTTCGCCAGCTACGGCGATCTGGAGGCGATCGCCGCCAAGGTCACGGAGGAGATCCATGCCGACGGCTACCCTCTCCTGATCCAGCGGAGCGGCGTCCCGACCGCTGCGCTCTGCGACGAATTCCGGGCGATCCGGGAGAGCGTCCTCTTCGGCGTGGACACCTTCTGGTACGGTGTAGACTTCCCCGGGGAAACGCTGACGCAGGTGATCATCACCCGCCTCCCCTTCCCCCATCCCCAGGACCCGCTTCAGGTCGCGCGGAGGAATCTCCTCCCCCGAGAGGAGTACTGGCGGCGCTATCGTTACGAAACGGCAATCAAATTACGGCAGGGGATCGGCCGCCTCATCCGCTCGGAGGCGGACCGGGGCAGGGTCGTGATCCTGGACGCACGCTACCGGGGACACCGGGCGAAAGGAGACTCGACATGACCGGCGTGATCCTCTCGGGAGGCAGAAATCGGCGGATGGGGGAAAACAAGGCCTTCCTCACGGTGGACGGCGAACGGCTGATCGACCGGACCGTCCGCCTCTTTCAGGCGGTTTTCAATGAGGTGATCATCGTCACTTCAAACCCGATGGATTATCTCGAGCAGCAGGCCTTCATCGTCACCGATATCTTCCCCGACAAGGGAGCTCTCGGCGGGATCTACACGGGACTGTTCTTCGCCGGCGAAGAATACGCCTTCGTAGCCGCCTGCGACATGCCCTTCCTGAACCAGGCGTTTCTGGAACACATGATTTTACGGACGGAGGGATATGATATCGTCGTTCCGGCCCCACCCGACGGTCTCCAGCCTCTCCATGCCGTCTACTCCCGCCGTTGCCTCCCGGTCATCCGGGGGCTGATCGAGAGGGATCGCCTGAAGATCACCGGCTTCTACCCTGGACACCGTCTCCTTACGCTTTCTCCTGAGGTCATCCACTCTTTTGACCCGGAGGAGACGATGTTCCTGAACGTGAACACGCCGAAAGATCTCCAGAATCTGCGGCCGCGTTGACCCGCCGGGAGAAGGAATCGATGTTTTTGACCGCCAAACACGTGCGAAAGTGGCGTTACAAACCAAGACAATATTAAGATTGAAGAAAGTAGCAGAAATCGGTAAGATTTCAATCGTGGGCGTCGAGCCTATTCTCTCTTTATAATATTTGGGATTATGGAACCAGGAAGGATAAGCGGATTTTGAAGCACAAAGAGAGATCTTTGAAAAAGCTTCTACTTTGTCATTCCCGCTTCCGCAGGAATGACGATTTACCGAATTTCGGGAGAAATTCAAAGGTCTCAAAGCTTGCAATCAATGAGGTCGATGCATGAAACTGCAGGATAAAGTCGCCATTGTCACCGGAAGCGGGAGGGGTTTAGGACGCTCCATTGCTCTTCTTTTCGGGAAAGAGGGAGCAAATGTCGTCTTGGCTGCCCATAACCGGGATCAGATCGAACACGTGGCACAGGAGCTGAAGGTTCTGAGGAAGAACGCCATTGCCGTTCAGGCCGACGTTTCCGATGAAACCCAGGTCAACGTCTTGATTCAAAAAACCCTGGAGGCCTATGGCACCATCGACATCCTGGTAAACAACGCCGGATTCAGGGGGCCGATCGCTCCGACCCACAAAATCTCCCTAACGGAATGGGAGGAAACGTTGCGGGTAAATCTGACCACGGCTTTTCTCTGCTCCAAGGCCGTCATTCCGACGATGATTGAGAAGAAGTCCGGAAAGATCATCAATATTGCCACGACGCTGACGCCGAGGCCGAACATGACCCCGTACATGGTTTCCAAGGCGGGGATGAACAGTCTTGCCAAACAGCTTTCGAGAGAGCTTAAGGAATTCAACATCCAGGTCAATGCCATCCACCCCGGTGTCATGGATACCCGAATGCAGGAGGATATACGCAAGGCAGGAGCAAAAGCCATTGGAACGGACATGTTCGATCGGCTCAAGGAAGAAGGGCTTCTGCACTCCCCCGACGAACCGGCAAAATTGGTCCTCTTTTTGGCTTCGAAAACGGGCGACGGAATTACCGGGGAATTCCTGTCGTTTGACGACAAAGAGGTGAAATTTCTGCTGTCCCAGGGATAAACGCGCAAGGAGCAACAAAAAACCCATTTTGTTTATCGGTTGTGTAACCCTCTGCTCCCGGCGCCCTGCGTTTTGGATTTTGATCATGCTATCAGGGCTTGCAAAACTTTTTAAACGGGACCACCAGGCATTTGAAGCTTTTCAGATCGAAGTTTCTTCTTATTCCTCCCTGGAATCCCAATTCAGCCCGCGCGCCTTATTTGCGGAAAAATGGTTCTTTCAGCAAATGCCCCTTGAAACCTATCAAAAAATCGCGCAAAATTTTCCGCAGGTCAAATGGGCGATCTTCCGGGGGTGGGGCGACCCCCTCGAAAATGAAGATTTCCCGGCCATGTTTCAGATGGCCAGGCAGGCTGGGTGCCTGACCGGTTTGGCAACCCACGGGTTTTATCTGACCCCCGAAATATCCAGGCAGCTTGTCGAAGGGGAGCTTGATTTTATCACCCTCAACCTGAAGGAAATCCCGCCGGCCGAGGAAAATGGCCGGCGGATGAGTTCCGAGTTCAAACAAACCCTGGACCAGATCCGGCGCCTCATCGAGTTGAAGAAGAGCCGGGGGCGGGGGAAGCCATCGGTAAGGCTCTCCTTCCTCATGACCCGCCTGAACATGAGTCGTCTCCACCAGGTCGTTCCCGCCGCTGTCACGCTGGGTGCGGACGAAGTCATCCTGAAAAACCTGGACTATCTCCCGGAGGATCGCTGGAATATTCTCCGCACTTTTTATCATGAGTCGCCAACGCCGGCTTTTCAGGATGCCTTCGATGAGATCCTGCGACTCGGCAAGGAGCTGAAAATTCCCGTCCGCTGTTCCCCCTTGAAAGCCGAAGAGATTCCTGTCTGCGAGGCGGAGCCGCACCATAGCCTTTTCTTTTCCGTCGACGGTTCGATCGCCCCTTGCATGTACCTGCGTCTGCCCAAAAAAGGAAATATCCCCCGGATCTTTTTGAATAAGGAATACACGGTTGAACCCATGATTTTCGGGAACATCAACACGGAAGATCTGCCTGAGGTTTGGGGAAAAGAAGATTATCGATCCTTCCGCAAGGTTTTTGAGGACCGGATCAAGGCCCAAAGAAACATATCTTCGATAGTTGACGCCATTTCCAGCCCAAACGCCGCTCTCTTGGAAGTCATCGAACCCCCTCCCCTTTGCGAATCCTGCCGGACCTGTTACAAGGCCTACGGAATATAAATTTACTTTTCAACAAATTTTTTCCACTTTCGGAACCGCCAGGCCATGAGCTGAGTACCTCTGCGACCTGGAGCCAAAAAGGACAAATCATCCTAATGCTGACCGGTGCACGTCACTATACCTGAATGACATTTGTCTGAGGGTGTCCAAATATTCCCGGTAACGATCCAGATAAAAGGACAGTCCTCTGGAAAAGTTTCTGCCGATAATGCCGTCCAGGAAAAGTTGACTGATTTCCCTTTCTCTCTGAAGAACGTATTGAGAACGGACGAAGCTCTGACATTCTTCAGGTGACATGGCCTGCATACGCTCCTTCAATACACTCCGGGCACGAGGCTGGTACATCCAAAAATAGAGAAGGTCCAGGGCATTGATAATGATGATCCTTTCAAGATCATTGGCTTCACTGCTGAGGGTCTGGATAAATTTTTTAGGGGATTCAAGCATTTCCAGAACATTCGTTTCCGGGAATAGAAGTTCAAGCCGGGCATAGGTATCGAAAAGCTGACAGAGTTTTGCCCGATAATCGATCTTCCGCATGCGCATGTTCTCATAGCGGTCGGCCAAGCCCTCGATGATGCCGGCCACACAATCGGACGCCGCCTTGGAGATAATGGCGGCCCATTTCTGCAAGACATCGTTGATCCCGGCAACACCAACACCCATCAGGATGCTTCCGATGGCTGCATTGAACAAGATGGCAAGCGGGATGGACAGGACGCTTCGGAAAAAATTTCCAAATACTGCACCGTGTGGCAAACCGCGGAAGGCATTGTGACTCGAGAGGTAGAGGCCATTGGCCAAGGCCATGACGGTATAAAGGAGAGAAGGATTCGTCGCGGTTGTGATCCCGAAAGTTCGATCCAGAATAACCGTTTTCACGATGTAATCAAGCAATGGAACAGAAAATCCGGTAAACAGAAGGGAATCGGTCAGTCGATCCCAGCTCACATAATCGTTCCAGCGAAGCAATGGGGAACGGCGGAAACCTCCTCCACCGAGAACCGATTGGAGGATGTTACGCAATCCCGTGATGCCAAACCAGATGAAGGCTCCGCAGTATGCCAGGAACCACCATTCCTTGGTCAGGGCAAAGGTGAGGAACGCCGGGATAAAGCCGATCACGACCTTGATCGCATTCTTGATGCCGCTGTTCATATATCGCCAGGAGATCCCGGTCTTGGCTTGGGATATTTTATCGCTCAAATACAATTCATTCCCACCCTCCTCATGCAGTCCTCCCAGAGGGATGATATTTCCGGGTGTTTCCATCCGGGTGGCATTGTCTATGATTTCCCAGTCTTGTCGCCGTTCCTCACCCAAATGTTTCAGTCCCGGCATAAGATTGCCGAGATATTGGAACCATTTCTTCACCCCCCCTGATACGGCGTAGGGTACAAGGGTTGTACGCAGATAGACCGTCATCCGGATAGGAAGAACGAAGACCCTCGGTCCCAGGGTATGCCGAATTGCTTTTTGAGCCCGCCGTGTCAAGGTTTCCAGGATGACCAATCCCATGCCGTACCGGTGGAGGGATCGGCCGGTGGAATCGCTGCCGATGTACGATCCGAGCGGGACGGCCCGATAATGGGATTGAAGCGTCGGGATGTTGCGGAGAATCTCGGTAAGCTTGGCACAACGCTCGTCGCGGTCTATCCGTTCCGACTTCTCGATGCGTTGGCGTATGTCGAGGATCATCCTCTTCAGTGTGATGACATTTCCCTCGTTGATGGCCCTGTGGAGCTCGCTGATATTCTCATAGTATGATGTTTTTCCATCGACATGGTCTTTGAGATTGAAGATTTCCAGATGAGTAATCATTCCTTGGCAGTCATAGAGCATCTCCAGGACATCTTCGACGCAGAGATCACTGAGATTAAGACAAATCCGGTATCCTGAATGTAGATGGTCCAACCTCTGCAAGAGTTCACGGGGTGTCATGATGAAGAGTCTTGGGACGTCTCTTCCTGCAGGCGGGGAATTCTGACCGGGTAGCGAAGGATTGCAGGTCGGTGCCAAGTATCGGACAACAATCGTCTCCGAATCGAATTCGTTCATTTTTACTACCAGCGCTTCCATCTGCCGGCGTTCCTCCGATTTTCCCTGGGAATAGCGGTTTCGAATTTCCGACACGCGCATCTTCATCAATGGAAGCAGACGACTATGGATGAATTCAGACAAGTGGAGAATCGATGCCTGCCCACCAGCCACAAAGGAGAGAAAATCGTTCATCTCCAATGGTTCGAGGTCAATTCCGAATTCTTCATTGATTGTCAATCGGTGCTTCCGGTTGAACTCCTGAAGAACATCAATTACATAACTCTTCTGGTATTCGGAGACCTGGCGCCCTTCCTCCATAAAAGCCTGAACATGCGAATCCGCTAAAAATGAGAGAAAATCCTTTGCATCACAAAAACCTCTGGGCACCCATATCAATCGAACATTGCGCCCTCGAAACTGCGCTCCAACGGATACTCCGATGCGGATGGTGATCCCCATAATCTCACCGGCCTTGAGGAGTTCGGAGGCCGCCTCTGCCGGTACATAGTTGTAGTAGTTTACGGTCAGCCGGCGGATTCCCTTGATCCACGCGTCCATGATCAGATGAGTCGGTGTTTTGCGCCCTTTGGTGTTGGCGTCGTGAACATGATCGTCAAAGGCGATCTGATTCCAATCTTCCGGCATTTCGAGAAGGTGGTACCTCTTCAATTCCCGGCGAATGAGACGCGGTTTTCCGGATACGGCCATGCGAAAATCGTGTGCGAGCTCGAGTTGTCGGGCTTGATCACCCTGTTGTCGCACAAGTTCCTTGATGATCTGGAGAAGGACCCTTGCGGTATTCCTCCTCAACGAACTATGCGTAATGTTCATGACCTCATCGCGCAGTGTGTGCAGGGCGCTGAGTCGATCATCGGCTTTACCGATCTCCAGAGAATGAAGAAGGTTGATCATAGCATGCGCAATTCTGAACCCTTGAGATGCAACCATCTCTTTGATGCCGTGGGGATTCAGGTAGGGATTCAGAAGATCATTGAAGTTCTTCCTCGATCCTTCTCGATTTAGAACATCTTGAATCATTTTTAGGAGGTCATGGTCCCTCTTATCGAATAGCAAGTTTTCAACCGATAATCTCATGGCAATCTCTCTGTGTGATCGACTGATGAACAAACCAAAACGCATTTTAGAATCGACCTACAACATGCGTTTGCTGACATATATGTTTAAACGATCCGCAATATCCTCCGCATCGTCGGCTATCTTGTCTATCTGTTTTACAAAGAAACGAAGTTGCATCTTGTGGCTTAGATTGAGGTCCTCCCTGGAAAATATTGCCCGCTGGAGCCTCGTGGATATTTTGTCCGTTTCCTTCTCCCAGAAGGAGACTTTATGGATATGGTCCGCAACAGAACAAATATCGTCGAAAAAGGCACGGCAGGAACGGACTTCGGCCTCCACAGCCTCCACCGAATATTCGAGGAGCTCCCTGAAGTCATGATGAAATTCTTCTTCAATCACTGGATGTTCGATCTCTAACTGAGAAATCAAGTCTTTGAATTGATTCAGCAGAAGATCCATATTCTCAAGCAGTTCCAGAACATCAGTACGAGATTCGGGAATCAGCGTCTTACGGTAGAGCGTCTCCTGGATTGAGCGCCGAAGCATGTCCCCTCGCTTCTCCGTATCCCGGATGCATGTGAGTGAAGCTGTAAATGAATCCAGATTCCCCTTCAGATAGGCATCGACCCCGCTCTTGCAGAACATACCCGCTTCACTGATTTGATCTGTCAATTCATGAATCTGCTTTCCGATATCCATTTCTTTTTTGAGGATTCCGATTCTCATAAACATAATTCTCCATTAAGACATGTTCAGTAAAAAGAAATACAGCTCCTCCAATATTGGCGCCTTCCATCGTGGCGAAAAATCCTTTTCGGCCCGCTCCATCATACTCAACCAACAACACTGAATCTGGAACCTAATCCAGATGAACAACTATCCGCATATGTCTAATTATTGTATTGTGTTAACGCGGATAGAATGTGGTTCTGAGGCAATATATCTCAGGATAAAACAAAAGGGAATGTTAGAAGATTTTATATTTAGTACATGGTCGATATCTTATATGAAAAACGAAGAAAGGTGGCGGGAGAAGAATTCGGAAAGTAAATTTTTTACTTTTTATATCGTTTATTTACAAATATTTTTCATTGTAATTCAATAGGGCATATTGGAATATCTTATATAAAACATGAAGAATATCTATCAAGGTAAAGAGAGCAAATAGGAGCGAAGGTTGACGCCTTGCTTGTTCATTCCCAGTTTCTTCCGAATGTGGTATCTGTGAAGATCAACGGACCCAGGAGATATATTCAATAATAACCCGATTTCTTTTGTTGTCTTCCCATCTTTGATTAAACTGGCCACTTGAATTTCTTTGGGCGTCAGATCAATGTATCGAGATGAAATGCTTGTTAAAAAAGGCGATATGATATCACTCAGATGTGCTTCCATGGTTTCAATGCAAGCCTTTTGCTCTGGATTCGGTTGACTCTTTTTCAATTTTTCCACATAGGGAATGATCTGATCCTTGACATTCGTTAAAAACATCTCTTCCATCTCTTTCTTATCTGCTTCCCTTTGTTTGAGCAACACCTTCAGGGCAGTGTTGACCTCTTCCAGATTCTTGGACTTCATTTCAAGTTCGGTTTCGCGTGCCCTCAGATCATCTTCCGCTTGCTTCCGTTGGGTGATATCCGTACTAACTCCAATCAATTGTTCAATATCCCCTTCCTCGTTCTTCAATGGAATTCTGATACTGAGGACCCAATGGGGATTGCCATCGGCATCCATAAAATTCTCTTCTCGCTCAATCCGAGCTTTTTCATGGCTGAGCAAAGAGATTTCGGCCTGTTGGATAATTCTTACAAGATCAGAATCGGACGTAAGATCTTGAATCTTCCTCCCAATCAATTTTTCCGGCGAGATTCCAAGTGTATCGGCAAAAATTCGATTGGCGAGGACAATCCGGTTTTCTTTGTCGATGACATAGATCAAATTGGGGTTCGCATCGATTACATTTCTTAGAAATGCCCGGTGTCTCTCAATCCTTTTCCGCGCATTCAAACGTTCAGTGATGTCTCTCACAGCCGACAGACGCACTCTTTTTCCGTACCAAGTAACCTTGGAAATTGAAATTTCCACAGGGAAATTACTTCCGTCTTTTCTTCGATTAAAGATAAATTCGTTTAGTATTTCCTGTCCCTCCTGCCTTATTGAAGTGTCCATACCCTTTGAAATTAGATCCCCGCTCCTCATGCCCAAAAATTCCTCGCGATAAAATCCATAGAGATTTTCCGCGGCAGCGTTCACTTCGAGAATTTGATCCGAATTTTCGTCAATCAGAAACAGGGCATCCGATTCCAATTCAAATAGCTGACGGTAACGTTCTTCGCTTTCCTTCAGAATAATCTGCGCCTGCTTTCTCGCAACGAGTTCATTCATGCTTTTTTGGTAAAGAATTTCTATTTGCTTAAGCGGAAAGTAGGCACCAAAAGAGGCCACCATTCCAGCAAAAACGATTGTAATGATATGGGATTGCCAAAGAATAAGGTCTGCAAAAATCGCTTGTTTAATCACCTCATAGATGGAAAAGAACACGCATGTGACGAGGGCAATTTTCAGAAGTACGGGAATCAGCTTTCTAAATAATTGTTTATTATCAAATTCACCTTCCTTCACTTTTTCCGTCGTCAGCATATTTTTCTCATCACTCGCCGGAGGTTTCAGTACAGCTTCGTTTTCGAGAGTCTTCTTTGTTGAATTTTCATCGAGAATCTGATTACATAGATTCATCAACTCGCCGAGTTTCTTCTCCATTGAACTGGTCGGCATCTCGTCCCCCATCGTGGTAGTTTTCTGTATCATTCGTTAATGGATTGAATCGGTGACAGATTAGAAGAAAATCGCATAAAGTTTATTGCACCTCTTCCCTTTTCAACACGCGCCATCGAAGTCCGAAAAGAACCGGTTAAGCATCCATTATTCTCGATTCTCGTATCCATTTGAAGGCAACAATCTTATTATATATACATATATCATATTTCGGCGGCTTTCTGCAATTTTCATCTAACGTTATTGCACTATTGGGCTTTCGGCCATGAGAATTTCCATTGTCAAAGGGATAAGACCTATCATCGCGGAGAAAGCCTTGCTTTTCGGCAAGGCCTTCGGCCAGACGCCTCAATACTGGATTAACTTGCAGGCGACCTATGACTTCAAAATGGCCGAAAAGGTTGTCGGCAGCAGGATCGCTGGAATCCAAGAACTTGCACATGCATGATGAAAGGGTAGGCTTCAAACTCAAAGTCAAATTGGCTCCTTACGCTTCCCTCGGAGGTCGTCCATTTTTTTGACCCCGAGAGGATAATATTCATGAACGCGAACACCCCTGAAGACTTCCTGAATATTTTGTTCCGCTCACCCGCGGGGACACTGCAGCATTAGGTCTGCGTTTACTCGCAATGCCATTAGACATTTTCAATAGAACGTGTTAAGGAGCCCAAAAAATAAGGAGGGGTACTCTATGGAAGGCGGAAAAACGTTCAATCGTTGGCTCATCGTCGTCGGCGCGTTGTTGATCCAGGTCAGTCTCGGCGCCATCTACATCTACAGCGTCTTCAAACCCGGCCTCAAGGCCCGCTTTCCCGACTGGAGCAGTACGGACGTGGCGCTCCCGTCGATGCTGGTCCTGCTCTTCTTCGGCCTGGCTACGATCTTTGCCGGCCGCGTCCAGGACAAGATCGGCCCGCGCTACGTCGCGATGACGGGGGCGGTCCTGCTCGGTCTCGGGCTTTTGCTGGCATCCTATTCAAATAGCCTGTTCATGTTCACACTCGGCTTTGGGATCATCGGGGGGCTCGGAATCGGCACCGCCTATGTCTGCCCGATCGCAACCTGCGTGAAGTGGTTCCCCGACAAACGGGGCCTCATCTCGGGGCTTGCGGTCGCCGGCTTCGGCGGCGGCGGCCTCGTCTTCGCCCCCGTGGCGAAATCCCTGATCCTCTCCGTCGGCGTCATGAACACGTTCCTCTATCTGGGCGGCATCTTTTTCGTCGTTGTCATGATCGGCGCGCAGTTCATGATCAATCCCCCGGCCGGCTACTGCCCGCCGGGCTGGACGCCGCCAAAGGCTACCGGCGCCGGCGGCGCCCCGGGATGTGCCGTCGGAGTCGACTACACGTGGCAGCAGATGGTCAAAACGCCCCAGTTCTGGCTCCTCTGGATCACCTACTTCGCCGGCTGCTCGGCCGGGTTCCTGATCATCATGAACACGGTCAACATCTGGCAGTCCGTTTCCATCCTCAACCTGGCGCCGCAATTCCCTACCATCCCCAAGGATATGTATCTGGAGATCCTGACCAAGGGAACGACAGCCGTCATGGCCATTTCGGTGGTGAACGCGCTGGGACGCATTGTCTGGGGGAAGATCTCGGACAGCATCGGCCGGAAAAACACCCTCTACATCATGTTTCTCTATGGCGGCGTGGTCATGCTCTCCCTGAACTGGCTGACATCCTTCCCGCTGTTCCTCTTCGGCGTCATGTCCGTAGGTTTCTGTTTCGGCGGTTTTCTGGGCCTCTACCCCGCCGTGACGGCAGACTATTTCGGAACGAAACACATGGGAGTCAATTACGGCTGCATGTTCATGGCCTACGGTATGGCGGGACTCTTCGGACCCTGGATCGCCCCAAAACTGATGAAGGTTGTCCAGGAAGTCCCGTTCGAGAGCCTGGTGGCGGGCGTCGTCTCGACGGGGAAATATCCGGCGGGGAACTACATCGCCTCGTTCGTCATCGCTGGGTTAATGTGTCTGGCATCGATTATCCTGGTCTGGATCGTCAAGCCGCCTGAAGGGAAAAAAGGCTGACGTCGCCACATAACCAACCTCACTGCCGGGGGATTCGTTCTTCAAACGAATCCCCGGCAGTAAACTCATAACTTCTTCAAACGTCCCTCCAGCACCCGCCGCGACACTCTTAGGTAATTTGCCGTTCTCGTCCGGTTGCCTTCGTGCCTTTCGAGGGCCATGCTGATGATCTTTCGATTGAACGCCTCAATATCCAGACCCCCTTCCGGCAACTGGAAATCCCCGTCTCCCGGAACAGACACCTCCGGCGCCTGTTTTCCACGGACGGCGGCGCCGTCGCGGATGAAGGCGAGATCATTCAGATCCGCACGGTCCGAGACCTGCATCAGGACCAGCCGCTCCATCGCGTTCTTGAGTTGTCGGACATTCCCCGGCCATTCAAAGGAGAGGAGGAACTTCTCCGCCGCCGCCGTGAAACCGCCGAACTTCTGCCCCCGCCGCCGGGATGCCCTCTGTGCGAACCGAAACGCCAGGGGTGGGATGTCCTCCCGCCTTTCCCGGAGCGGGGGAATCCGGATATGCCCCATGTTCACCCGGTAGAAGAGGTCGAGACGAAACCTCTTTTCCTCCACTTCCCGTTCGAGATCCTTGTTCGTCGCCGAGATGATTCGGATGTCCACCGGAATTTCCTGGATCCCGCCCAGCCGGTAGATTTTTTTCTCCTCGAGAACCCGAAGGAGCTTGACTTGGACGCCCTGCGGCAACTCACCGATTTCGTCGAGGAAAAGCGTCCCGCCGTTGGCCGCCTCGATCTTTCCCATCTGCCCGCGGGTCGTGGCACCCGTGTAGGCGCCCGGGTCATGACCGAAGAGCTCCCCTTCGAAGAGCTCCTGGCTGATGGCCCCGCAGTTGATCGCCACAAAAGGAAGAACGGCGCTGCTCCCCCCGAAGTAATGAATGTACCGGGCGATCAGCTCCTTCCCCGTGCCGCTCTCCCCTTCGATCAGAACCGGGATCTCCCGATCCGTGCTGTATTTTTCCGCCTGGGCTACGACATGGCGCATCGCCTCGGAAAAGACGCCGAGACCGTCCAGTCCGACCTCTTCCAGATAGGCCTCCCGGAGCCGTTCCACCTCCCCCCGGGCCGCCTGCGTCTCGATCCCGACCCGTTCCTGAAATTCCTGCTTCAGAAGCCGATAGTTGTTCCGCAGGGCCAGATAGGCCGCCGATCGTTCAATCACGATGGCCAGCTCCCGGACGTCGATCGGTTTCTGGAGGTAATCAAAAGCCCCGTATTTGAGCGCCTTGATGGCGCTGGTTGTATCCCCGTGGCCGGTCACGACGATCACGTCCACGGGCGACTTCTCGATCACCTTGATCCGCCGCAGGAGCTCCAGACCATCGATCTCGGGCATCCGGATATCGGTAATGACAAGCTGGATTTCCCGGGAGTGGAATTCCCGAAGCGCCTCCATGCCGTCGGCAGCGCAAGTGACGGTATGTCCAAGTTTTTCCAGAAAATGCGCGAGGCTTTTTCGGACATCCGCCTCATCGTCGATCAGAAGGATGTTCAAGGTCGGTCACCTCCGGCAGGGGCGGTGACGACAAATGTTGCACCCCCGCTTTCATTGTTGCAGGCCTCGATCCGGCCGCCGAATTTGCTGACGATGGACTGGCTGATGCTCAAACCGAGCCCCGTACCCTTGCCCACGGCCTTGGTCGTAAAGAAGGGATCGAAGATGGTCCCCTGAAGATGATCGGGGATGCCGACGGCGTTGTCGCTCACCTCGATGAAAACGGCGCCGTCCCGGCTGCCCGTTCGGACCCGCAGCGTTTTGGGATCGCGGGAGCAGTCGTCGAGCGCCTGGCGGGCATTGACGATCAGATTCATTACGACCTGTTCGAGTTCGTTGAGGGACGCTCGCAGCGGGGGCAGCTCCGGATCCAGGTCCTTCTCCACGCGGATCCCGTGGGCCTCGATCTGCCGACCGATCATGGAGAAGACATTTTCGATCGCCTCATTCGCGACCACATGACCCTCCCCCGGATCGCGCTCCTCCCGGGCAAAGTTGCGGACGTTCCGGATCACCTTGTCCATCCGCGCCACCTGCCGAGAGATCATTTCCAGCCCCTCAAAGAGCTCCTCGGGGTCAAGCGGCCACCCCTCCGCACGACCGAACAAAAATCCGTCGGTCACGACTCGGATGGTGTTGAGGGGCTGGTTCAGTTCATGCGCAATTCCCGCCGCCATCGTTCCCAGGGCTGCAAGACGATCCTCATGGTAGAGATTCAGGTCCCGGATACGAGCCTCCCGGCCACGCCTCTGCCGCAACATGGATGATCCGCGTATCTCTTTTTTATTCTTCATGACCGGGAGCTTGAACCCGCAAGCCCCGCCTTCCGGGCGGGGATCAGGGGCGCAATCCAAAAACAGACATCTTCCTTGCATGGAAGCCCCTTCCTCTGGGCGGGGAGCTTCACCGGATCCTCTGCGACGCTGCAACGCTAACATATGGAGGCGGTTCAAATCAAGAATTACGGCATCGGGGACGCTCCCCGGAACCTTTTCCAGACGCCTCAAGGATCTCTTCCTTTGCCGGGCGGATGGAAAGGGGAAGATTTTTATCTTGACGGCGGCCGGTGGTTCATGATTAAGCGCATGGAAACATTTCAAGATAACGATGCCATCCGGTGCCTAAGTGGCAAGCGTGGAGGCATAGGGAGAGCGAAAAATGAAAACCGGTCAGGTGATTTTTCAACCCTCCGGCAGGCGGGGGGAAATCCCGGAAGGAAAGACCGTTCTGGAGGCTTCGCGGATCCTGGGCGTCGGAATCGAGTCCGTCTGCGGCGGAAAGAAGAGCTGCGGCAAGTGCCTGGTCCGTCTGGAGTCAGGAAGCTTCGAGCGCTACGGCATCACCTCCAATCCCGACCATCTCTCCCCTTTCACCGAGGAAGAGGCCGATTTCATCGGCAAAGAGGAACGGGAAGCGGGATTCCGTCTGGCCTGTGCCGCCGCCATTCGCGGGGACCTGGTGCTCTTCGTCCCGGAAGGGAGTCGGACGGGCGCCCAGGTGATCCGGAAAGATGCAGGGCAGAGGGAGATCCTGCTAAATCCCGCCGTTCGTCTTTTCACCGTGACGCTCCGCCCGCCCGGGTTGGAAAATCCCAAGGCCGACTATGAGCGACTCGCCGCGGCCCTCAAAGATCGGTTCGGCATCCCTCAACCCGCAATCGACTACCCTGCCCTGATTGCCCTGCCCGGCGCCCTCCGGAAGGGAAACTGGACGGTGACCGCGGCCCTACGGATGGAAAGGGAAATTCTTGCGGTGTTTCCGGGAGAGGTGGAGGAGGTCTACGGCCTCGCCATCGACGTGGGTACGACCACCGTGGCCGGATACCTGTGCAGCCTGAAGACCGGAAAGGTCATCGCCACCGGGTCCATCATGAACCCCCAGGTCGCCTACGGCGAGGACGTGATTTCGCGGATCACCTATGTGATCGACCAGCCGGACGGACTGGAAAAGATGCGGGGGGCGGTCATCGACGGCCTGAACCGCCTCATTCGGACCGTTGCCGCGGACGCCAAACTTTCTCCGGCGGATATCCTTGAAGTGACGCTGGTCGGCAATACGGCGATGCACCACCTGCTCCTCGGCATCGATCCGCGTCCCCTCGGCGTCGCTCCATTCACCCCTACCGTTCACCGCAGCCTGGATATCAAGGCTCGCGATCTGGGCCTCCTGACCCACCCCGCGGCCAATGTCCACATTCTGCCGATCGAGGCGGGTTTCGTCGGCGCGGACAATGTCGGCGTCCTGATCGCCGAGGAACCCTACCGCCGCGACGAGATATCGCTGATCATCGACGTGGGAACGAACGGGGAGATGATTCTGGGAAACCGGGCGCATCTCCTCTCTGCCTCCTGCGCCACCGGCCCCGCCCTGGAGGGGGCGCATATCCGGTTCGGCATGCGCGCGGCGCCCGGCGCCATCGAAAGGATCCGGATCGCCCCCGGAACGTGGGACGTTTCCTTCAAGATCATCGGCGAGGAGGGCTGGCGGCCCGAATTCCCGATCACCGGCGCGCTGGGGATCTGCGGCTCCGGAATCATCGACGGTGTGGCCGAACTCTACCGGGCGGGAATCATCGACCGAAGCGGCCGTTTCCGGACCGATTTGTCAACACCTCGTCTCCTCCTGAACGACGGGAAACCGGAGTTTGTGATCGCCTGGCCTCAGGAAACCTCTTTGCAAACGGCCATCACGATCAGTCAGCAGGATGTGCGCAGCGTCCAGCTTGCCAAGGGGGCGCTCTACGCCGGCGCAAAACTGATGATGAAAAAACTGGGGATCGACAAACTGGACCGTGTAGTCCTCGCCGGCGCTTTCGGAAGCTACATCGACAAGACGGAGGCGATGACCCTGGGGATGTTCCCCGACTGCGACCTTCCGTTCGTCTCGTCGGTCGGCAATGCAGCCGGCGACGGGGCGAGAATCGCGCTCTTGAACCGTGACAAGCGCAGGGAGGCGGAGGAGATGGCCGGACGGGTCGAATACCTCGAATTAACCCTATCCCCGGATTTCCAGGAGGAGTTCATGGCCGCGATGTTCATCCCCCACATGCTGGACGCCTTTCCCCATCTCCCTTCTAAAAAAACATCTCCTGGGTGAACGCCTCTCCCAGGCGGAGGCGCAGGAACTTCTCCTCCGTGTAGGGACCGCGGATGAGCTCGCGGAAGTAGTCGAGGCTGCCCGGGATCTCCTCGTACTGTTTCTTCAGGACGGATGCGTTCTCCATCGCCCGCTCCCGGAGCGGCGCCATTTCCTCCACCCCCGTGTCGATCAGGGCGATGTGTGTGTAGTGTTTGAGCTCCTCCTCCATGACCCACTGCGCCGTCTCCCGGCCGTACTTGGGGACAAACTCTTCAAGAATACCCAGAGGGTCTTTTTTTTCCACGATCCAGCCCGGCGTCAGGTAGTAGGTGCCCGGTTTTTCCCGGAAGACCTCCTGATAGCGAAGAGGCGATCCGAGGAACAGCGCGATACAGTCGTGGCAACGGGGGATGAGCAGCCCCTGCTGACGCGCCGTGACGCCGACGACACCGTTAGAACAGAGGCCGTAGCCCAGAACGATCCGTGAGGCCGTCTGCGCGACCTGATCGATCTTCTCCTGGAGCAGGCCGAGCAGTTTGGTCGGCGTCCGGTGAAGGGCCTGGTCGAGGTAGAGGATCTCCACCGGCTCCCCCCCCTCCGCCAGAACCTGTGTCAGCTCCGGTTCCATCACACGGCAGGCGATCACCACCCGTCGCCCCTGGCTGATGGTCGTTTGCGCAGTTCGGGGACAATCCATCGCACCTCCTTAAGTTGTTTTAAAAACCGATGAAGCTGCGGGCCATGGCCACGGCTTGCACCGCATCCTTTCCATAGCCGTCGGCGCCGATTTTTTCGGCGAAGGCAGCATCGACGGGGGCGCCCCCCACCATGACCTTGACCCGTTCCCGCAGACCGCGAGCCCGAATTTCTTCGATGACAAGTTTCATCTCCGGCATGGTGGTCGTGAGCAGCGCGGAAAGGCCAAGCACCTGGGGGCGGATTTCGGCCACCTTGGCCACAACCTTTTCCACGTCGATATCTACGCCCATGTCAATCACCCGGAAACCGGCCCCTTCCAGCATCATGACCACAATGTTCTTACCGATGTCGTGAAGATCGCCCTTAACGGTTCCCATGAGAACAACGCCCCTGGATTCGCCGGCTTGACCGGTCACGAGAGGTTTGACGATGTTGAGACCCAGTTTCATTGTCATGGCGGAAACCATCATTTCGGGGACAAAGATTTCCCCGGCGCTGAATCTCCGACCGACCGTATCCATGGCTGCAATCAGTCCCTCTTGAATCACCGTTTCCGGAGATATTCCTGTTTTGCAGATCTCGCGTACCAGGGATTCGATTTCCTTATGCCGGCCCTCAATAACGCCTTCTTTGATCTTTTGGATGGATTCTTTCATTCTTCCTTCTCCTGGATCCGAATCAGTAACCTTCCCGCACAGCAGTCGGGATGGCCCGGAGATTGGCCAGGGGCGTTGTGAGGGGTACGGCGCACTCCGGCCCGATAATATCGACACCAGCTTCGATGGCGTAACGCGCCTGCCGATGAACATCCTCCGGCGTGCCCTGAAATAGAGTCTTGGGGTTGTTCAGGTTGCCGATCAGGGAGATCCGCTTGTCGATTATCTTGACTGCGGCTTTGGCGTCCACCTGCCATTCGAAGTGGTAGGCGTCGACGCCGGATTCGGCGAATAACTCCAGACGGTCGAGGCAGTTGCCGCAAATGTGGAGGATAATCGGCCCACCCACCCGGGCGGTGATCTCCTGGTGAATGGGGAGCAGGTAGTCCCGGTAATGGTATGGCCCAACCAGGTTTCCGGTGGCGTGGTCGGCCAGGACCACTGCATCGGCACCGGCCCGGAACTGTGCGTTGGCGAAGGCGATGGTGACCGGCATGAGCTGCCTCAGCATGCGGTTGATTTTATCCTTTTCACCGAGGCCAAGTTGCAGCAGAAAATTCTGAGTACCTGCCATATGGTAGGAAAGCGTCCAGGGACCCATGACTTTGCCAATGATCGCGACCTGTCCCCCGACCTCGCGGCGCAGCATGGAGAGGGCGTCGAGGACAACGCGGAGAGACGGCTTTTCAAGGATGTTTTCCGGAACGATCACGTCTGAAAAATCCGCATACGGCGCCGTCTTGGCATCGGGCATCCGTGTTTCGCTTCCCCAGTCCACCTCGCAGCCCAGCGCGGCCGATTCCTGATGAACGCTGTATTCCGGCATGACTGTGTCAAAACCGGCCAGTTCATGGCCGGCCAGGGCCAGGTCGGCCATCGCGTGTGCGTTCAGATGGGCCTCCGGGAAGAAGGCACCGCAGGCCTTCATCAGTTCCACACAGGCGATCGACGTGGGATTCCCCGCCGGAGGGCGGATCCCCTTCCTGCCTCCGTAGAGGGCCGATATGAAGAGATTGTAGGGCGTCGCTTTCATCGCTTACCTTACCTCATCGTATTTCGTCAACACCGGACCTCAGGATCTAGTGGGGGGGGCATTCCCCTTCAGCAACCGCCTGACCAAATCCACACCAGCCCCCGCATCGCTCCCGTACCCGTCCGCTCCGATATCCCTGGCAAACTTCTCGTTGAGCGGCGCGCCGCCCACAACAACCTTGACCTGATCCCGCAGCCCGCGGGCGATGAGCGCATCGATGGTTTTCTTCATCTCGGGCATGGTAGTGGTCAGCAGGGCCGACATCCCCAGAATGTCCGGCCGTTGCCGGTCAACCTCCGCAACGAAAACATCCGCCGTGATGTTGATACCGAGATCCACCACATCGAAACCGACCCCGCGTAGCATGGTTGCCACCATGTTCTTGCCGATGTCATGCAAATCACCATGCACCGTACCGAGCATGATTTTACCGTTCACATCCTTCTTCTCTTGTGCCAGATAGGGTTCGAGCACCACCAGGGCTTCTTTCATGGCACGGGCGGACAGCAATACTTCGGGAATAAACACCGTGCCTTCGCGGAAGCGCCCGCTGATCACCTCCATGGCGCTGAGCATGCCGCGGTTGAGAATTTCCTTGGCGTTCACTCCCCGATCGAGCAACGCCTGGATATGAACCTTGATGTCCGCATCGTTGCCGGCGAGCACGTCCGCGTGGACGGTCTGAAAGGTCTCGTCGGGCACCTGTTGCTCCATGCGTCCGGCGACCGGCTTCAACTGCGCCTCGGTCAGGGGGCGGAAGGCGCCGGCCTCAAGGGGCAGGCGACCTTCCCTTTCGACGCGCTCGGCGATCATGGCCAGGCGATCAAAATCCGCGTTGGGCGGGGTGGTGTCGGCCACAGACAGGATGATGCGGTTGCCCGGCGCCACAACCTTGAAGAAATGGTCAAGATAGGCATTAAGGTCCTCCACGCTTGACGTGGCCGGCGACAGCATCGATTGGATCAGGCCGCCCATGATGGTCAGTTTTCCGGACTTGCACCAGCGCTCGTAGTAGGTCTCGATCGGCAGCTTGGTCATGGGTGCACAGCAGACCGCCTCGGCCACGTGCATGCCCGAATCGGCAATCAGGTCGATGAGGCCCTGGTTCTCGCCGTCGCAGTGGCAGATCACAAGCTTGCCCTTCGCGGCCAAATAGTCGGATGCTTTCCGAATCCAGGGAGACAGTTCTTTCTGAAAATAAGGCGGGTAGGTGATCATGTCATCGTAGTTGGCGCCCCACAGAACCACCTCGGCCGGCGAATCGCCCACCACCTTGAGGGTTTGCTCGTACACCAGGCCGATGGCCTCGGCCAGCCGGCGCATCCTCCTCGCGTGATCCTTGTAATGGAAAAAAAACTCGGTAGCATCGAGAAAGTCGCGCTGGATGTGGTTGATGGGCGAAGCGGCGAAACTGCCCATCATCACGGCCACGCCGTCGTCACCGATACGGTTCTGCCAGGCCCGGTAACGGTCATAATCCGGAGTTACCGTGATGTTCTCAAAGATGTATGCCCAGATCTCGTAATCTCCGGGTCGCTTGATGCCGTGCTCCTGAACCCAGGTGATGGAGACGCCGGCCTTTCGCATCTCTTCGTTGATCACCTCCTTCGTGCTGACCACCCCCTTGGGGGTGTGATACTCGACCAGTGTGGCCTCCTCGTCCCCCTGGCGGGTCTTCCGGACCTCCAGATGGACGTTGGGTGAAAAGTTGATCTTGTAGCCATTTTCCTTGAGGCTGTAGAGCCCGATGCCCCGCGTCAGGTTCTCCCAGGGATCGACGACTTCCAGGAGTTCCGGGACGACCTTATGCAGGGCCCACCCTTCCGCCCGGGCGATTTCATCGTGGCTGCGCCCCTGGTGGCGTTTGGGCAGGGTTCCCCGGTAGGAGTTGGAATTGTACCAGAGATCGAAGCGCGGTGTATAGGGCAGCATGTCCGGAGTTTCACCCCGCATGGCCATGAGGATGCGTTCTTTTTTGGTCATTTTGATCAAGCTCCTTTCATTGTTTTAGACCCATAATCGTGAGAGGGATTTCTTTTCTAATTCCAACCGATCATTTTTTCCGGAAGCCAGAGGGCGATCTGTGGGAAAAGCGCAACAATGGCAATGGCTGCAAGCTGGAGCATCATATAGGGGACAATCCCCTGAAACATCTCCCGGGTCGTTACCTCGGGCGGAGCAATCCCCTTCAGATAAAAGATCCCGGGTGCCATCGGCGGCGTCAGATAGGATGTCTGGATCGTCATAAGTATGAGTGTTCCAAACCAAATCGGGTCAAAACCCAATTTTTCGATGATCGGTGAAAAAATGGGGACGAAGATGAGCAGGATACTGGCCCAGTCAAGAAGAAATCCTGCAAGATAGACGACGAACAGAAAGAAAGCAATAACCGCCCAAGGTCCCATGTTGAGGGCCGACAGCATTCTCTCCGTAGCGTCACTGCCCCCGAGACCGAGGAAGACCCCGCTGAACATGAACCCTCCGACCAGAATCATCATCATCATGCTGGAGATTTTGAGCGTCTGGATGGTTGCCTCCTGTAACACCTTCAGGGTAAGGTTGCCGTAGCCGATCGTCAGCAGGACGCTTCCAAAAGCACCAAGGGCGGCGGCTTCCGTGGGAGCGGCATAGCCGAGAATGATGGTTCCCATGACGGTGAAGATCAGGGCTATCGACGGCAGCATCCCCGTAACCGTAGCCTTGATTTTGCGCGACAACGGAATATCCAGATCCTCGGAGAAATCCGGCGGGGCAAACCCCCTTTGACCATAGGAACGGACAAGAATGTACAAAACATAGATGGACGATATCAGCAGACCTGGCAGAATTGTGGATATGAGGAGACGGCCGACGGATATCCCTGCTGCAGGACCGTAGACGACGGTGACGACGCTCGGCGGGATGATGGTGCCGAGAGCCCCCCCGGCAATGATCGTGCCGGCAATGAGGCTGTGTCTGTAGTTCCGTTTCAACATCGGCGGCATGGCCATCACCCCGACCATCACTTCGGCCGCGCCGATAATCCCCGTGCAGGCGGCAATGATGGTGCACATAATGATGGTCGTAATCGCCAGGCCGTTTTTGATGCGCCCCGTCCACATGCTGATCGTCTCAAAAAGGATTTTAGCAATGCCCGATCTCTCGAGCATCGTTCCCATGAAAATGAATAGCGGCACAGCGGCAAGGACATAGTTGTCGGCCACGCCGTAGACGCGACGAATGATCATGGGGAGGATCTCCGGTCCGAAACTGACGATGCCGAAAAAAAGAGAAATGCCCATCAGGCAGAAAACAACGGGAAATCCTGAAAATACGACCAGGATCATCACGGGAAACATGAAAAGGGAGATGTTCTCCATCATGGTTTTTCTCCTCTCGCCAAAAAGGATATATTGCGGATAAAACAAGCTATCCCCTGCAGAAGGAGAAGAATAAAGCTGATCGTTATCAATGCCTTGTATGGATAGAGGTAAGGCCTCCACGGGCTGAGACCCGATTTTTCGCCCATCTCAAAGGACTGCAGGACATACTGTCCACCCGCATAGATGAGGGCGATGATCACCGGGAAGAACAGGAACAGGTAACCGACCAGATCAATGACGACCTTGGTCTTCGGAGAGAGATGGGAGGTGAAGATGTCGATCCGGATGTGTGCATCGACAGAAAGGACATAGGCCGCTCCCAGCAGGAAATGGCTCCCGTAGATAAAATAGGTCACTTCATATGACCAGATGGTAGGGCTGTTCAGAAAGTAGCGTGCGATGACCTCATAGACGAGAGCCAGCACATTGGGAATGACGACCCAGGCGATCCATTTCCCCGTCCATGCGCTTAAGCTGTCAATGATCTTTACAAAAGATGCCATCATGGAAATGACTCCCTCCTTTCATACCCGGTGGCAAAATCAAGATAAAGCAGCCGGGCGTCCGTTCATCATGGACGCCCGGCTGTTTGTAAATTAATATTTGAGAGATCTTGATTTTTCGACGATTTCCCATTTCTTCTGAAAGTTCATCTGGGATTCGAAGAGTTTCTTTGCCCATGGATCCTTGGCGGAAGCTTCCTGTCCCCATTCAAGCCCCAGCTTGTAGGCTGCCTTCTGCACATCCACATCCAGTTCAATGATCGTGTTTCCTTTCTTTTTGAAGGTTTCCATCGCCCCCATATCGAGAGCGCCGAGATAGGTCCAGGACTCCAGCGTTGCAACCTTTGCCGCCTCCTCCACCATCGACTTGAGGTCTGCCGGCAATTCCTCCCAAGCCTTGACATTCACGACAAATTCAAAGGGTGCGCTTGGCTGATGAATCCCGGGAATGATGATATACTTAGCCACCTCATGGAATCCCATCGGCAGATTTTCCCCTGCGCAGGCCCATTCTGTAGCGTCGATCACTTTTCTTTCCAGGGCCGGCAGGACCTCACCGCCGGGAAGGGTGATCACGGAAGCTCCCAACTTGGGAAGAATATCCGCCCAGGCCCCGACGGTCCTCATTTTGAATCCTTTGAGATCCGCGAGGGAGCGCACTGGCTTGTGTGAATGCGCGAATACCTCAGTGGGGCGAATCCCCCCGGGAAAAGCGATCACATTGAACTTTTCCCGGCGGAAATCCTGCCAGATCTTATATCCCCCGCCGGCGTAGATCCAATGCAGCATCACCTCAGAGTTCGGGCTCCCGGCAAATCCTCCGATGATGGCCGACCCCTTTGAAATGCCGATGTCGTAGCCGGGCCAGGTATGGGCAATCTGGCAGACCCCTCTCCTCGTGGCGTCGACCACTTCCAGGGCCGGTGCAATGGCCCCCGCCGGAAACATGTCGATGATCAGTCTTCCGTTGCTGATCTTTTTGACCACATCCGGCAGGACCTTGGCCATATGACTGTAAAGGGGCATCCCGGTCGCCCACGGCGTGGCCATTTTCCATTTGTACACCTTGTCATCATCTTTAGCATACAACCTTCTGCTCCCCGTTAGGACAACACCCGCCCCTACCGCTGCGGCGACCCCAGCCTTCTTTAAAAACTCACGCCTTGTCTTTCCCATGATTTCTCCCTCCTTATTGAACAAGCTGATGTTTCCCCGCCTTTGCAGCCCATTGCCGCATTGGACCGGCGAAACAGATCTCTGTACTTATTGCAGCAGTTCCCTGCAGAGCTTTGCCGCACCGGGCGCGTCATAGGAGTTTCCGTCGGCGCCGATCTGTGCCGCGAATGCCGGTGTCACGGGGGCGCCGCCGACAACCACCTTCACTTTGTCACGAAGACCCTCCGATTTCAGGGTATCGATCGTGTTCTTCATTTCGGTCATCGTCGTTGTCAAAAGGGCGCTCATCGCCAGAATTTCGGGCTTCTTCTCCTTGACAGCCTGAACAAACTTCGCTGTGCTAACCGATACGCCCAAGTCCTCCACCTGGAAGCCCTGCCCCTTGAGAATCATCGCCACCAGGTTCTTGCCGATATCGTGGAGATCCCCCTGAACCGTTCCGATCACGACCGTTCCCAGTTTCTTCGCCTCGCCCTTCCCTGCCAGGACATGCTTGAAGTGGTCCAGCGTCGTCGACATCGCTCGCGCCGAGATCATCATCTCGGGAATGTAGATCTGACCATTCTGAAACTTTTCCCCCACGATCGTGATCGCCGGAATCAACCCTCGGGAAATAACCTCCTGCGGGGCCGTCCCACCATCGATATCCTTCTGCATCATGGAAATCGCCCCGGGGATATCGTTTGCGATCAGGGCCTCCGCGTATGCCTCTGCATTGAGACCTGTTGCTACCTTGGTTGTCTCGGTCTTGCGGACCTTCGTCTGAGAGGTCCAGAACTTTCCCCGGACGCCGCCCTCTTCGAGCCGGATCGGATATTGGCCGAATTCATAGGTCGCATCCAGGAGGGCCCTCATATTGGCCACGGGTACATAGTCGGTGATGGAGTTTGACGAGGAGACCATATAGCCGCCGCCCGGGGCGATCGTCCGGATCCTTTCGTAAACCTCCGCCCGGACATCCTCGGGCGTCCCCAGGGTCAGGGTCGAATCGAGGTTGATGTTTCCGATCAGACAGAGTTTCTTTCCCCATCTCTTTTTTACCTCGACGATGTTCATGGCGTTGGGCTGGATGGGATTGAAGCCGTGGAACCCGCAGTCGATCAGGTCGTCCATGGCCTCCGTGCAGTCTCCGTCGCTGTGGAAGATGAAACCGATTCCCTTCTCCCGGCAGATCTTCCCCATTTTCTTATACCAGGGGAAGACGTATTTCCTCAGATACTTCGGGTGGACCAAAAGCCCCGTATTGAAGGCGATATCGTCGGGATTGAGCACGGCCCCCACGCAGGGGTGCTCGGTGACCCGGAGGAAGGTCTCATACTGGATTTCACCGATCCGGTTGATGATCGCCGCCACGAGTTCCTCGCCCTGTTCCAGCGCGTTAAAGAAGGTCTCCGCCCCCATGTACATCCAGGCCGCCGTGTAGATCTTCCCCAGAAGCAAGATCGTCTTCATCCCCTTCGGAAGGATCTTGTCAAAGATCTCCCACTTGGAGAGATCCATATCATCGACCTTCGGCCACTTGTGTTTCTCGAACTTCTCCCAGTTCGTCAGGACCCCCTCATGGGTGTGCGCCCACTCCCGGGAGACCCTGTCGCCATATTCGGTGTGAACCCCCGTCCCCTTGACCGTCATCCCCTCAGGCGCCCTGACCGGTTCGAGAATACCCGAGGATGCGGTAACATAGTCGTAACCGGCCGCATGCCAAAAATCGACATGATCCTGGAAGGTTTTCACGGGTCTCCCCATGAAGGCCTCCTTGGGTCTCTGGTCCACATGCCAGTCGCCCTGGGGCACTCGGTCGGGCTCCTCGCAGTGGAGCGCCGTCATGACCCGCTCGAAATTCGGTTTCAGCTCCCTCATCATCGTTCCCCCCCTCCTTCTTCCGTATGCCTTCCCCATATTCATGGTTTATATTTTATTCGACGCGCCCTTCGCGGAAGGCGCAGATGTAATCCATGCAGAAGTCGTCCTTGCCGACGACCATGGTTGAGGCTTTGAGCATTGCGAAGAGGAGTTTGTCCGTCGGATCGATGATTGCCGAATCGAGTCCCATCGTGATCGCCGCCGCCAGAAAGGCCCGGTTGATCAGTTTTCGGGCGGGAAGGCCGTAGGAGACATTCGTCAGGCCGCATACCGTATGGACGCCGGGAAATTCTTTCATGATCCCGCGGATCGCTTCCAGCGTAGCGCCGGCCGATTGCGGATTGGTCGAAAGCGGGTAAACCAGCGGATCGATATGGATGTCGTCCAGCGGAACGCCGGACGCGGTCAGTTTTTCCACCAGCAGGCCCGCAAGCCTCACCTTGTCGTCAGCCGTCTCGGCCATCTCATGCTCCGCTTGGCACAGGGCGATCACCTTGGTCTTATTCGCGACGACCAGCGGCAGGATTCCCTCGATCCGGGAGGTTTCCAGTGTGATGGAGTTGATGATCGGCGTCTTTTTCACCAGCGGCAGGATCGCCCGGATCACCTCCGGATCGGGGCTATCGATGGACAGGGGCAGATTCGTCACCTCCTGCACCGCCTCGACGATCCATTTAAGCTTATCGGCCTCTTCACCGACGAAGGTGCCGGCATTGACGTCGATGTAATGGGCGCCGGCCTCGGTCTGAGCCTTGGCCTCGCCCTGGATGAAGGCCCGGTCGGCGGCGGAGATGGCCTGGGCGATCGACTTTCGCGACGCATTGATCCTCTCGGCGATAATCAGCATATCTTTTCTCCCTTCTTTTTTACCTCCTGGATTCCCAACCTACGGGCCGTATGATCCCGCCCGAGGTAGAAGTTGATCCAGGAGGAGGTCTGGTAAAAATCCCAGTTGCAGGGGGGTACAACCCCTCCATCCAGCAGCGACTCCTCGCCGTAATGTTTCAGCCGTGCATAGGCCTCGACATAGATGCAGCGCTTGCGGCCGGGATGAACCTCACACCAGCCGTTGAGACTGCCGCCGCAGGCCCCGTTGCGCTGGTGCTTCGGACAGCGGGACATCGGGCATTTGTACGCCACATCCACCAGGGCGCAATCTCCGCAATCATGGCAGTCAAAGAGCAGGACCTTGCTTAGATGCTCCAGCTTGTGAAAGAGATCCTCCATCCTTGTCCCTTCCACCCTCCGACAGATCGAGGACATGGCGCCGAAGAGGTTCTTCTCCGGCTCGAACAGGAGCCGGTGAAACAGCCGGGAACTCGGGTAGGAGATACCGACCGGCGCATCGAGGGGCCTCTCCGTCCGGTCCGTCGGCGATTCCGTGTTGAGGCCCGTCCGCGGATCCCTCTCATAGAGATAAAATCCCCCCGGCTGCGGATCATCGAAGTGGGTTATCAGCTCCGGCCAGACGGGGAAGAGGGACTCCCCTTCCGCGATGACCTCTTCCACCTCCTCGTACCGGAGGTTGTGTCCGCCGATGTGGACGCCGCTAAACCCCATGCCTTTCATGACCGCATACATCCGGGCGGCGCGGAGCAATCGCGCCTTCGCCCCCTGGTCCGATCCCGTCCTCTCCCGCTCTATCTGCGCCAGAAGTTTGTCCGTGACGACGCATCCCGGGATCCGGTTTTGATTCATCAGCTTCGCCGCCCCGAAGGTCAGCACATAGATGTTTCCCATGAGCGGAACGTCAAGGCCATTCAGGTGCATGAATTGAAGCACCTCATGGAACTTCCGGGCATCATACCCTAACTGCGTAACGACAAAGCGCGCCCCGGCGGCCAGCTTTTTCCTGAGTTTGAAATACTGGACCATCTGTTCCGCCTCGGTCGCCTTGAAGGGAGAGACGGCGGCGCCGGAAAAAAAGTCGCTCGGCTGATGCCGGATGGTACCCCGGGGGCCGGGATATTCCAAACCGCGGTTCATCTCCGCGATCAGATCGAGGGTATGGATCGGATCGAGGTCGAACACCGGCTCCGGTCTTCCCCGGAAACCGGTCGCCGGATAATCGCCGCTCATAACGAGAAGGTTGCGCACCCCCGCACGGTCCAGCGCATAGAGCTCGCTTTCGATCTGGTTGCGGTTCTTGTCCTTGCAGGTGAAATGAACCAGCGGTTCGATGCCGAGCCGCAGGATCTCCCCGCCGAGAAAATCGGCAAGGATGGCCGGGTTTCCTCCGGGATTATCGGTGATCGTGAGCGCATGGATCCGCCCCCCCTTCGCCGCCTGCACCGCGGCCGCCAGGGCGTTCTCCTGGGCCTTCTCCCGCGCCCCCCTTCCCGGCACCAGTTCCCAGGTGACAGAAAAGGTCTGCGGATCCAGCAGGGATTTTTTGAAACCGTTTTCCAACATCTTCACCTTGACAAGGCTTTTGGAAAATATCCCAACCTTATCCATTCCAAACATGTGGGACCGACAACTTACCTCATTTTCGGTAAAATTCAAGCCATGATTGGGGCCAGGGCACCGGATCTACCGTTATTCAATGCCGGCCGCGAGTTTTGCGGCTTTCAGCGTGTTGGCCATCAGCATCGTGATCGTCATCGGCCCAACACCCCCGGGAACCGGCGTGATCATCCCCGCTTTCTCCTTCACGGCGTCGAAATCCACATCACCGCAGAGCAGGGCCTTTCCGTCGAGGGTCTTTCCGATCCGATTGACGCCGACATCGATCACGACAGCCCCCTCCTTCACCATCTCCGCCGTGATCGCCCTGGGCTTGCCGGCCGCCACGATCAGGATGTCCGCCCGCCGGGTGTGCGAGGCCATCTCCTTCGTCCCCGTGTGGCAGATCGTCACCGTCGCATTCGCCCCCGGCTGCTTCTGCAGCAGGATGTTCGCGATCGGCTTGCCGACGATGTTCGACCGCCCGACAACGACCACCTCCGCCCCGTCGATCTTGACCCCGGAACGGATCAGGAGCTGCTGAATCCCCGCCGGCGTACAGGGAAGGTAATCCGCTTCGCCGATCACCATCTTCCCCACGTTCACCGGATGGAAGCCATCGACATCCTTCTTCGGGTCGATGGCGTAGAGCACCTTCGTCTCATTTATTTGCTTCGGCAAGGGGAGCTGCACCAGGATCCCGTGGATCTTCGGATCCCGGTTGTATTGTTCGATCAGCGCAAGCAGTTCCCCCTCGGAAATGTTCGCCGGGCGAGTGTCCTGGATGGAGTAAAAACCGAGCGTCTTGGCGGTTTTTTGCTTGGCTGTCACATAACTCAGCGAAGCCGGATTCTCGCCGACCAGGATCGTGACGAGGCCCGGAACCACCTGGAACTCTTCCTTCAGGCGGGCCGTTTCCGCCGCCAGCTCCTCCCGGATCTGCCGGGCGATCTCGCTGCCGCTGATCAATCTTGCCGTCATTTTCTCCTCCTTCTAAAATAATCCCTTCACCCGGCCAGTCTCGCAATCGACGTCGATCCGGCGATAGGCCGGATCCGAGGCCGTCCCCGGCATCAGTTTGATTTCGCCGGCCACCGGCACCAGAAACTTCGCCCCGCCGTAGATCAGGATGTCCCGGATCGGCAACGTCCAGTTTTTCGGCCTCCCCTTGACATCGGGATCATGGGTCAGGCTCAGATGGGTCTTGACCATGCAGGTGCTGAAACCCTTGAGCGCCGGATCGGCCTCGAACCGTTTGGCCTTCTCCAGGGCGAGCGACGAATAGCACACCCCGTCGGCCCCGTAAACCTCCCGGGCGATTTTCTCGATCCTTCCGCGCAGTGGAAGTTCATCCTCGTAGAGGAACTGGAAACGGCTCTCCTCTGCGGAGGCATCGATCACCGCCTCGGCCAGCTCCGACGCACCCTCGCCGCCCCTGAGCCAGTGCTCGGACAGGGCAACCCTCGCCCCCGCCTGCTCGGTCAAGCTGCGCAGCAGCTTGATCTCGTCCTTCGTGTCGGTGTGAAAATGGTTGATGCAGACCACCGGGTTGACCCCCGCCTTCTTGACGGTCTCGATGTGGGCCAGCAGGTTGTCAAAACCCTTCTCCAGAAGCGGAAGATTCTCGCTGGTATAGGCGGGATCGAGCTTTTTCCCCGGCGCCACCTGCGGCCCCCCGCCGTGCATCTTCAACGCCCGGACCGTGGCGACGATCACGGCGCAACTGGGAACAAGTCCGCTCAGGCGGCACTTGATGTTCCAGAACTTCTCGAAACCGATGTCGGCGCCGAAACCGCTCTCCGTCACATGGTAATCGGCCAGTTTCAGCGCCACGCGATCGGCAATGATGGAACTCTGGCCGACGGCGATATTCGCAAAAGGGCCGGCATGAACGAAGACGGGCTGTCCTTCGATGGTCTGGAGGAGGTTCGGGTTGATCGCCTTGACCATCCAGGCGGTCATCGCCCCGGCCACATCCAGATCGGCGGTCGTTACCGGTCCTCCCCTTTTGCTGTAGGCCACGATGATCCGCCCCATTCTCTCCCGAAGGTCCCTTAAACCCGTCGCAACGGAGAGGATCGCCATGATCTCGGAGCTGACCGTAATGGCGAAGCCGGAGTTCATCATGAAGCCGTCCATCTTCCCGCCGAGGCCAATGATGATCTCCCGCAGAGACTGGGCGCAGAAGTCGATCGCCCACTTCATCTGGACATTCCGCGGATCGATGTCGAGGCGTTTGAGGTTCTTGGAGGCCAGCATCGCATCGTCGTAGTTGAATTCGTGCTGCATCCGCGAGGTGAGCGCCGTCATCGCAAGGTTGTGGGCGCTGGCCACGCAGTCGATGTCACCGGTGAGCCCCAACGAAAAGGGCGTCAGCGGGATGCACTGCGAAAGTCCGCCCCCGGCTGCGCTCCCCTTGATGTTGAAGGTCGGCCCTCCCGACGGCTGGCGGATGGCGCCGCTTGCCTTTTTCCCGAACTTGGCCAGCCCCTGGACGAGACCCATGACGGTCGTGCTCTTTCCTTCCCCGAGCGGGGTGGGGGTGATCGCCGTTACATCGATGTACTTTCCGTTCGGTTTTCCCTCCAGACGGTGGAGGAGCTTCATGAAGTCCACCTTGCCGATATAATGGCCCATCGGAAGAAGCTCATCTTCCGCGATCCCTGCCTCCTCCGCCAGTTGGGAGACGGTCTTCATGTACTTTTCGGCCTCTTCGGCCACCTGCCAATCCTGCAATTTTCTGGGATCGAGATCCGTGATCTTGAACATTCCGTCAATACCCTCCAGCGAAAGACGATGGTTTTTGCATTTTCCTTTTTCCCGTCAGGCCCGCCCATCCAAACCTATTCCAGCCTTCCCTCCCGGAAGGCGCGAATATAATTCAGACAACATTCATCCCGTCCCGATATCAGATTGCCCGCAGCAATAACCGCATACAGTCGCGAATCCGTCGGATCGATGATCGCCGAATCCAGCCCCCTTTCCATCGCCGCGGCCAGAAAGGTCCGATGCAACAGATTTCGGGCGGGCAAACCATAGGAAACGGTGCTCAGGCAACAGGTGGTATGCACCCCGGGAAAGCTCCGCATGATCTGGTCGATTGCACACAGCGTCGCGCGCGCCGACTTTGTATTGGTGGAAAGGGAGTAGGCCAGTGGATCGACATACAGGCGATCCAGCGGCACGCCGGCGTCGGTGATGATCCGTACCAGGCGGCCCGCAATGTTCATCTTCTCCTCAGCGGTCTCTGCGGTTCCTTTTGATGCCAGGCAGGATGCGATAACCCGGGTCCCATACGCGACCACGAGACGAAGCATCGCGTCCATCCGCGCTGTCGCCAATGTAATCGCATTGATGATCGGTGTTTGGTTCACCAGCGGCAGGACTTTTTCGATGACCGCCGGATTCGGGCTGTCGATGCAGAGCGGAATATCGGTCGCCTCCTGGACGACCTCGATCACCCAACGAAGGTGCTTCTCTTCGTCCTCGCCGAAGATCGCCGTATTCACATTGAGATAATCGGCGCCGGAAAAGGCCTGGTCTTTGGCCTCACTCTGGATGAACCCCCGGTTCTCGGTCAGAATGGCCTGCGCGATGTACTTCCGGGTTGCGTCGATCCTGTCGCCAATGATCAGCATGATCCTTCCCTTTTATTGTGGTCATCTTCGCTGACTGCTGCCGCCATCTCCTTCGCCCTCCATTTTTATGAGCAAGGAAAATGCCAGACGCATCCTTTTCGTGAATCCTTTTTCGCATTTCCGCTCCCCCATTGATTTTAAGACATTTCATTCCGATGGAGATGGTTCAGCAAAAAAGAATGAGAAGAGAAGGGATTGTACCGTTTGGTGCACCATCCGGTGCAGACGGATATCATTGCCTGTCCTGCAACTGCGGAAAATGAAGCTCCACGCCCACGGCAGGGGACTTTCGGGAGCTGACAGCGCCGCACAGGAATTCATCCCTTGAACCGGAAGGGTTCGGTTCGGCAGGCGGCAGGCCTGGAAAACAGGGGGGAAGGGGAAATCTTCCCGCCCCGCTGCAGTCGCGCGGGGCGGGAATCGTCGTCGGACCGACTAACCGTCGATGGTCAATTCGTCCTTTTTCTTGTCATAATCCGGAATCACGTTCTTCCAGCCCTTGATGAAGCCATAGACGACAAAACCGATTACGGCTAAGACGATGGCTAAGCCGAAGACCAGCAGGGTGTTCGCGGGAATGGTAAACATCTGGGTCATCGCATACTCTCCTTCCGCTTGAATTCAGGCCCGCATATCGCCGCCGGACCCGAAGTTTATATCCGGACTGTCCTCACCAGGGGATTCATTTTCCGGATCCCCGCGAGAATCTCATCCAATACTCCGTTTCTTCTGTGACAAAAGAGGTAGCCGCTCTCCCGGGGCAGTTTGAAGCGGACAAAACCGAACCCGCCGGGGAAACGGGACCCCTCCACGGCATGGAGCCGCTTCACCGAAAACGCCAAGCGCCGCCGAATACTCTTCAAAACCACCTCTCCCTCGGCGTCCAGGGAGACAAAGTAGAACAGCCCCAGGGCCCAAAACCAGGTATAGAGATAGAAAAAGACGATCATCAGGGCGTACAACCAGTCTCCGCTGAACCCTCCCCGCTGGAACTTCAGGTAAATCGGGGGCACGGTGCCGACGGTCCAGACCAGCAAGACGCCGTAGAAAATCGCGAGAAAGAGCAGCGGGGCCTGAAAAACAACCTTATCCCCCGTTTTTTGTCCCTCCTGCACATCCCATCCTTTCATGGGAGTTTGGCGGCGGACCTCGAATCCGCCGCCAAATGCTCTAATCCCTGCAAAACAAACCGCACCAAAATCAGCCCCGGAAGAGGTATTTTGGCGCCAGAAGAATAATCTCCGGGAAAGCCATGCACAGTACCAAGCCGACGAACTGAAGGCCGAGGAACGGAAAGGCCGATTTCCAGACGTCCACTGTGGAGCATGACGGCGGCGCGACGCTCTTGAGGTAGAAAAGCGACATGCCGAAGGGCGGCGTCAGAAAGGACATCTGGAGGTTCACGGCAATCAGGACTCCGAACCAGATCGGGTCGAAGCCTAACTGACGGATGATCGGGCCGAAGAGGGGAATGATCAGCATGAGGATCCCGACCCAGTCGATGAAGCAGCCCAGGAAGATCACGATGCCCATCATGATCCAGATGACCGTCCATTTCCCCAAACCAGTCCCCAGAAGCATGGCGCTGACAAAGTCCCCGCCGCCCACCATGATGTAGAGGGCGATGAAGACGTTCGCCCCGAACATGGTCCACATGACCATGCCCGTGGCCTTGATCGTGTTTTCCGCCGCCTGGACCAGTTCCTTGAAGGGCATGCGCCCCTTGATCTTGGCGATGATCCAGGCCCCCAGACAACCGACGCCCGCCGCCTCCGTCGGGGCGGCCACCCCGATGACGATCGTCCCCAAAACCAGGAAGATGAGAATGGTCCCGGGAATGATCGGTATCGCCACTTTGAACAAACCGACCCAATTGAGCCGTTCTTCCTTGGGGACCGCGGGACCGAGCTTCGGGTTGATGTAGCAGCGGATCGTGATATAGAGCATGTAGAGCCCTGCCAGCATGAATCCGGGGATGAAGGCGCCGGCGTAAAGCTGGCCGATGGAGGAGTTGTCCACCATGCCGTAGACGATGAGCATGACACTGGGGGGGATCAGGATCCCCAGCGTACCGCCGGCCAGGATGCCGCCCAGGGCAATTCCCTTGTCATACTTGCGGTTGAGCATCTGCGGGAGCGCGATCATGCCCATGGTCACCTCGGTGGCCCCAACGACGCCGGCCATCGCGGCCATCATCGTGCAGGCGGCGATCGTCGCCGTGGCGACGCCGCCCTTGAGCCAGCCCAGCCAGTGGTACACCATCATGTAGATGTCCTCGATGATCCCGCTTCGCTCGAGGATGTTCGCCATCAGGATGAAGAGCGGGATGGCGTCCAGCAGGTAGTTGGTCATCAGGCCGAAGATCCGGGTCGGAACAATGTTGACGGCTTCCGGCCCCTGAAAGATCGCCGTGAAGAGGATGCCCACGAACCCGGTGGCGAAGGCCACCGGCAGGCCAAGGAACATGACAAACACCATGCTGCCGAAGAGGAGGATGGTAATCCATTCAATGCTCATTTAAATTCCCTCCCTGTAAAGGCCATATGGGCGTCCCGGATGGTCCAGACGATGCCCTGCAAGAGCAGAAGCACTCCGCCGAAAGGCATTAGGAACTTGACCGGATAGAGGGGAGGGGCCCAGTCCGTGAAGGAGGCCTCGCCGGGGATTTCAATCCCCAGGAAGTGGTTTCCCGCGTTCATCGTTTGAGAACTCCAGTAGAAGTTCCAGGAGGTCCAGATGTACACCAATACGAAGCAATAGAAGAAGCCGCAGGTGATCAGATCCATGATCGCCTTCGTCCGGGGGGTCCGGGTCGCGTAAAGCACGTCGACCCGCACATGGGCCCGCCAGAAGTGGGCAACACCCACAACCATGACGTAGTACATGGCAAACAGGGAGTACATCAGTTCGTGTCCCCAGTTCGTCGGCATGCCGAACACGTAGCGCATGGTCACCTCAAAGGAGATCACGACCACGCAGATCAGCGAAACATAGGCCATCAGCTTGCCAACGAAGAAGTTGGTCTTTTCGACGGCCATCATAAAGGTCCTCAGATTATCCATAGCCTGTGCCTTTCCATGATATTCCCGAAGCGATGCTCATAAAAAAGCGGGGGAAGGAAGCTCCTCCTTCCCCCGCCGGATCAATTTAGATAGTGATCTTTTTCCCGTTGCGGTCCACCATGTCCGAATCTTTGTAGTAACCCATCTTCATGGATTTCATGAACTCCCACTGGGACTTGAAGGCTTTCATCGCCAGCGGGTCCTTCTTGGCCCAGGCCACCCAGAGTTCGGGGGCGAACTTCTGGAACTTCTCGATGTCTTTGTCCTTCAGGCGGATGATTTCGACGCCCTTGGCCAGGTACTTGGGAATCGACTCGAGGTCGGCCTTCTGGATCCCCGTGTAGTGGTCGATGGAGTGCCAGGCGACGGCCGCTTCGAGGAGAACCTGGAGGTGCTTGGGAAGCGCCTTCCACTTGTTCATGTTCACCTCGATGCTCATTAAGTCGCAGGGCTGGTGGAGGCACGGGGTGGAGGGGGGGCCGATAATGATGTACTTGGCGATCTCGGCGAACCCCAGGTTGTAGTTGACGGCCCAGCCGACGAAGTCGGAGGCGTCGATGACCCCCTTCTCCAGGGCCGGATAGACCTCGCCTCCGGGGAGCAGGACCGTGGAGACGCCCGCGGCGCGGTAGATGTCGGCGATGATCCCGCCCGGATACCGGATCTTCTTGCCCTTGAAGTCCTCGAAGGAACGGATCGGGACCTTGGAGTGGATCAGGTTGTCGTCATGCTGGATCGGACCCAGGTACATCATATTGTGCCTGCCGTAGGCCTCGCGGGCAATTTCCTTGCCTCCGAGGACCTGATACCAGGTGTCCCACTGGTCGGGGCGGTCCATCGCGAAGGGGTATGAGGAGAGAAACGTGGCGACGGGGATTTTGCCGGGCCAGTAGACATCAAAGCTGTGATAGGCATCGAAAACACCCGCCTTGACGGCGTCGAACATCTCGAACGTCCCGACGATCGCGCCGGCGGGCAGACATTCGATCGTCAGCTTGCCTTCGGTCATCTCGCCGACCTTCTTGCCGAAATCCTGGAACTTCGTGTACCCGATCGTACCGGCGTCCCAGCAGGTCTGCATTTTCCACTTGATCGGCGCCGCCGCCGACAGGCGCATCACGCCGGGAAATCCCATAACGCCGGCCGCGCCGCCGGCCACCACGGCCGCGGTCTTCAAGAAACTACGCCGAGATCCCTTTTCTACGCTGGTTTTGTTCTGCTTCTCTTTCTTGGTCATAACGCCTCCTTATTGATTTTTGGGTCAAAAAAAACGACCCCTTTGATCGTCGTCCGACGACCGGCCAACCAACAGAACACCCTCTTACCCTCTGAAAATCGCGAATATCACCGCGACGTCCAGAGTCCTCCGGCCGGCATCCCCCGACACCGGTTGCCGCGCAAACTTGCTGTATTCCTATCATTCTGCGGCGGGACTGTCAAGGACAATATGGTTTGCGCCCCGCCGTTTTTCTCGCTGCGCCTTGTCTTTTGGAGGCCGCATTTCCAACTAACGGTTCAGAGCCATCTGGAGAAGCTGGACGGGATGCATTGTCTTCATCCCCTTGGCCGGATCCAGATGATTGGAGATCGTCACGTTGCAGCCCGGGCAGCAGGTGGCCACCACCTGGGCGCCCGTAGCCTCGGCGTTGTCGATCTTGCGTTTGGTAATCTTCGCCGAGGTCTCCGCGTGCTCCACCTGGAAGGAGCCACCCCCGCCGCAGCAGTCGCCGGCGGCGGCCATCTCCACATACTCCACATCAGGGATGGATTTCAGAATGTTGCGGGGCTGGGCGCTCACCTTCTGCCCCTTCACGAGATGGCAGGGATCGTGGTAGGTGACTTTGATCTTCTTCCCGCTTCCGCCCAACTTCGGCAGCCAATCCTTGTGCGCGTCAATGAAGACCGTCACGTCCATGGTCTTGGCGGAGAGCAACTCCGCCGCTTTGATCTCCTCGTCTGTCACCTTCTCCCCAAGTTCACGCAGATCCTTGAGCAGGTGGGGATACTCGTTCTTCAGGGCCGCGCCGCAAGTGGCGCAGTCCACGACCACCGCATCCACATCCGCCCGGGCGAAGATCTTCAGCGCCTCCCGGATCACCTCGACCGACGTCTCCCGATCGCCGGACAGAAAGATCGGCAGACCGCAACAGCCCTGATCCTTGGGCGTCGTTACCTCCACCCCCATCCGGGAGAGGACGTCGACCACCGAGTTGCCGATGTCTCCGAAGACGAAGTTCGTCGCGCAGCCGTGGAAATAGAGAACCTTCGCCTTCGCCTTGCCCGACTTCGGGGCGACGACCTCCGGAACCGTTTCTGAAAAGGCCTTCTTGTTGAACGGCGGGATGCGATCCACCGACAGGGCGCCGGCCTTGATCTTGGATTCGATCCAGGGACCGCTGAAATTCCGGCGGGCCCACCCCCCCAGGGCGGCGGACTTCGACATCAGCCAACGGCTGGCCAGGATCTGAAACATCACCTTCTTCCGCCAGTCGATCCCGTATTTCTGTTTTGCCCGCCAGCGAACGCCGGAGAAGAGATGGTCCCCGTGGACGCCGCTCGGGCAGTTGGCAACGCAGGAGCCGCAGAGCAGGCAGGTGGAGAAGAAGGCCTCCTTCACCTCTTCNNCCTCCAGGAGTTCCTCCTTGTAGACCGGGCAGTGGGCCAGGCAGAGGCCGCACCGGATGCAATGATAGATATTTTCACCCGTATTTTCGCTGAGCAATGTTTTGTCTTCCATATCGAACCTATCCCTCTCTTTCCTCAATACTCTCAGACCCCGCCCACATAACGACCCGGGTTCAGAATGCCGGCCGGATCCAGCCTCTCCTTCAGGCGGCGGACGACGACCACGTCGCTGCGGGTCTGTCCCCACACGTTCACCTTCTCCTTGATCGCCTTCGGGGCCCGCTCGACGATAAGGTTGCCGCCATTCTTGACCGACTCGGCGGTGAGCCTGCCGATCAGGCCGACCACGGCCGCCGTCTTGGCGCCCAGGTCGTCCCCAAGCGGCAGCACCGCGCGGAGAATCCCGTTGCCGGCGCTGCAGAACAGTGCGCCGTCCAAACCAGCCTCCTTGAAACCTGTCTCAAAGGCGCCCACCATCTCCATTACCTTGGAGAGGGCGAAGTTGGCTTTCAGAGAGATGAAATTGGGATGGGTCTTGGCCAGCGGATCGGCAATGTCCCGATAGGCGATCCAAAATTCCCGATGCCCGTCCGCCGTGAGCACGACGACGTCTGTGGCGCCCTCCTGTCGTCCCATTTCGCTCAGATCCTTTTTCAGCCTCGCCACGGCTTCTTCAATCCCATCCAGGGCGACGGCAGCGATAAAATTGCCCTTCAAGGCGGAGGTCGCCGGGAGCTTGGCTGCCATACCGGCGCTGAGGAGTTCCAGAGAGGCCGGATAGAATTTCGACTGGAGGAGCTTGCGGAGAAAGCCGGCGGCCTCTTTCAGGCCGTCGAACGGGAACAGCAGCGTCGCTTCCGCGTCGGGTTTGGGCGTAATCCGAAATGTGATCTCGCAGATCATTCCGACGGCCCCCATCGAACCGATCATCAATTTGGTCATGTCATAACCGGCGACGTTCTTCACCGCTTTTCCACCCGCAGCGACGATATCCCCGTTGGGGAAAACGGCCTTCATCCCGAGAATGAAATCACGGCAAGCCCCGTAAAGGAAACGTTTCGCACCGCTGTCGTTCGTCGCCACAATCCCGCCGACCGTAGCCCTCTGGGAATGCTGGGGATCCAGGGGAATAAAGTAGCCTCTCCCCTCGCCCGCCAGCTTGGCCTGAATCTCCGCCAGCGTCACCCCGCACTCCACACCCACGGTCAGGTTGGCGATGTCATAATCCGTATAACGGTTCAATCTCCGGGTCGAAAGCAGGATATCCAGCTTCCGGGGAATGCCTCCCAGCGCCATCTTGCTTCCGTTTCCCATCGGGATGACGGCCAGTTTTTCGGCATTGGCATAGGCGACCACCTTCGACGTCTCGTCAATTGTTCCCGGCGAAACCAACACCTTGGGAATAACACCATCCACAGCAAGGGCCTTGAGTTTCTCCGGATCCTCGATCACATTGGCCTCGCCGACGATTTCCCTCAGCTTCGAGGCCAATTTTTCAGTATTGGACATACCCATTTCTCCTTTCCTCGATCATGCCGCCTTTTCGACAGGGAGCAGCTTTCCGGGGTTGTAGACATCCTCCGGGTCAAAGGCCAGCTTCACATTCCGCATCGCGGCAATGTCTTTTTCACTGAAGATTAAGGGCATCCCCTTGAGCTTCTCGACCCCGATGCCGTGTTCCCCGCTGATCGTCCCACCCATGTCGGCACAGAGCTTCATGATCTCGAACGCCGCCTTGTGGACCCGGTCCAGCTCATCCTTGTCCCTTTCATCGAAGAGGATCAGCGGATGGAGGTTCCCGTCGCCCGCATGAAACACGTTGGCGATCGGAAGGTTGTATTTTTTGCCGATCTCGACCACCTGCGCCAGTGCCTCGGGAAGCCTGGTCCGCGGAACGGTCGGGTCGTTGACCAGATAGTTGGGGCGCAGACGGCCGACCGCGCCGAAGGCTCCCTTCCGTCCCGCCCAGATCTTTTCGCGTTCGGCCTCATTCTTGGCTACGCGGACCTCGCGGACGTTGTTTTTCTTGCAGATGGCGACCACCTCATCGGTCAGCCGTTCCATCCCGTCCTTCAAGCCGTCCAGTTCGATGAGCAGAATGGATGCGGCATCCTCCGGAAAACCGACATGGTAGGCGGCTTCGACCGCCTTGATCGTCAGATTGTCCATCATCTCCAGCGTTGTGGGAATCATGCCCGCCTTGACGATGTCCGAGACCGTGTTTGCGCCGTCGGCGATTGTGTCGTAGATCGCGAGCATCGTCTTGACCGCCTCGGTCTTCGGCATCATTCGAAGGGTCAGCTTCGTGACCATTCCGAGCGTGCCTTCCGAACCGACCAGCAGGCCGGGCAGATCGAATCCGGGATTGTCGAGCGACTTGCCGCCGATCTCGATTACCTCGCCGTCATAGAGGACGACTTCGGCCCCGAGAACATGGTTGCTCGTCACACCGTACTTGAAGCAGTGGGCCCCGCCGGCGTTCTCCCCGAGATTGCCGGCAATCGTGGTCGCCTTTTCGCTGGAGGGATCCGGGTGATAGAGATAACCGTATTTGCCGATCGCCCCTTTGATGTCCAGCGTGATCGCCCCCGGCTCCACCACGACCCTTTGATTTTCCACATCGATCTCCAGGATCCGGTTCATCCGGGTGAAGAGCAGCGCGATGCCGCCCTGAGTGGGGGAGCTTCCCCCGCTGAGATTGGTGCCCGCCCCCCGGGCGACGACCGGAATCCGGTTCTCACGGGCGAACTTGACCACCATGGATACCTCCTCCGTGGAAGCGGGCATCACGATGCAGTCGGGCCTTCCCCGGTTGAGGGAAGCGTCATAACCGTAGAGCTGGAGTTCCATTTCGGAGGTCATCACGTCTTCCTTTCCGACAATCTTCGCCAGCTCCTGAATCATCTTTTCCTTTTCCATAACCAAACTCCTCTCAACGCGGCCAACCGGGCCGATTGCGGCAAGCGGAACCGGCGGCCCCATAAAACAAAGCGAAGCAACCCCGGAATCCCGGAATTGCTTCGCCTATGTTCACTTCAGCGTTTCATTACAGTCATCATGAACCTGAATATGCAAAAATACTTTTCACGACATCCGTTCCCCTAGCCCGGGTCGCCGAACCGGTTTTCATACAACGACCTTCGGTTCGCCGGACCGGAACTTTTTGATATTACTTCTTGTTCCGTAGGGCCTCCATCTCGGCGATCTCCTTCATGGTCGCCAGAATCTGCCGGGCATTTTCATAGACCGGCGTATCGACCATCTTGCCCTTGAAGGAAACGGCGGCGGCGCCCTTCGCGATCCCCTCTTCCTCGAAGATCTTCACGACGCCCGTCGCCCACTCGATATCATCCGCGGACGGCATGTAAAGCTTGTGGGAGGGTTCGATCTGGCTCGGATGGATCAGCATTCTACCCTCGTACCCCATCTGGCGGCCCTGCATGACGCTCGCCTCGAAGGCCTCGACATTTTTGAAATCGACAAACGGGCAGTCGATGGCGACGCAACCGGCTGCGCGGGCGGCCACGGCGGTGTAGAAACGGCCGTAGGTCTGCTCTACGGCTTCGGAGGTCAACTTCACCCTCATGTCCTTGCAGTAATCCACCGCGCCGAAGATCAGGGAATTGACGCGCGGGCTTGCGGTCGCGGAGGCATAGGCGTTGATCATCCCTTTGGCCGTTTCGATCAGGAGTTGAATGGCGATGCTGCCCACCTTGAGACCCCTTCTGCGCTCCAGCTCCTCAAGCTTCCAGTCGAGCCGCTTCACATTGTCGGCCTCGCCGGTCTTGGCCAGACAGACTCCGGACAGGCCTTCATGCACGATTGCTTCAAGGTCGTCGTTCGTCATCAGGGTTTCCCAGTTGTTGATCCGGGAATACACTTTCGATCCGCCGGTGCCGGCAAATTTCAGGTTCTCACGGACGCACTCGCGGGCCTTCGCCTTTTCGGCGGGAGGAACGGAGTCCTCCAGGTCCAGGGTGATGATGTCCGCCGGAAATTCGGGTGCCTTGCCGACCATCTTTTCGTTGTTCCCCGGTACATAAAATACGGATCTCATAACTGCCATAATCGTTTCTCCTTTCATGTTGAGGACCGATTTCAAATCCGTCCCCATGGGTTATTATCCCCTTAGTTTGCCCTGCTGCTTGAGTTCACGAAGCCGTTGCGGAATCTCATTGGGATTGTCCACCACGATGATTCCCGCTTCCCGGAGCCTCGTAATTTTATCCTGCGTGGAGCCGCTGCCGCGCTCGACGATCGCACTGGCATGGGAAAACTTCATCCCCGCGGGCGCCCAGGCGCCGGATACATAAATGATAATCGGTTTCGTAAACTTTCCCGACTTCACCAATTGCGCCGCCTCTTCCTCGTGTGAACCGCCCATCTCACCGAAAATTGCCATGACATCCGTATCGGGATCCTCCTGGAACAGTGGGAGGACGTCCGAGAAGGACATGCCGGTGACCGGCTCCGTTCCGACGTGGATAACGCTGCTGACACCGAACCCGGCCTGGGCGATCACGTAGGGAAGGGTGCCCGACTGACCGCCGCTGCGGGAGATGACCCCGACATGCCCCGGCACGAAATGCCTGTTGGCGAATTCGACCGACCCGCCCAACCAGCCGAGGGCGCCGATCCCTGGGGTATTCAACCCGATGGACCCCGGCCCAAGAAGCATGGCGCCCTTCTTTTTTCCGTACGCGACCATCTCGAGGATATCGTAAAGGGGAACGCGTTCGACCGGCATGACGATCCATTTGATGTCGGCGTCCAGCGCCTCAAAGACCGCGTCCTTGAGCCCCGTTCCCGGAATGAAGGTCACGGAGACATCGAAGAGCCCGTGGTTCTTCACCGCATCCTTCACCGTATTGTATACAGGGATTCCGTCCACTTCCTCGCCGCCGCGACCCGGCGTGACGCCGGCGACGACGTTCGTTCCGAGGCGCCGCATAAACTTGGCCCGCATCGAGCCCTCCCTGCCGGTAATCCCCTGAACCACCACTTTTGTTGTTTTTGTCAGCAAGATAGCCATATTTTCACCACCTTCTTGGTTTAAGATATTCCGTGCTTCTGACGATACTCTTCCAGCCCCGGTGTGGGCGCATCGATCCGGATCGCCCCTTTTCCCCTGAACCAGCACTCATATTCACACGCCAGGCATTCTGTCCCCAGGCGCTTGGTATCGCCCTCAACGGCGGGGACGCCGTCCTTCAGGACCAAAAGCCCCCGGGCGTAAGTCTTGCAGGCCGCAATGCAGGCCTTGGATTCGCACTCCTTACATTTGCTCTCATCGATGACGACCGTGATCGTCTGTTCCTGAAAC
>DIWG01000053.1 GCA_002423465.1 Syntrophaceae bacterium UBA6112
GTCCGGGAAGTCCCTAACTTTTACACATAAACTGAACTTCCCCATACTTCTTATAAGGAGAATCCGGATCATTTTTTGTAGTCCAAATAGGATGTTGTCGTGCAAATGTTGGTTCATCAAAGAGGCCATGAGCGGTTTCATAATTGGTGGCATAAAGTTCAAAATATAAATTTGATTTCATAAGTATCAATTTATTAAACACAAGATAATTTCTAATAAACCAGGGTGAACACGCAACAATAAACACACACAAAGACAACATTACAGGTTTGAAATTCTTCTTTTCCCCCACAACGAATAGAGATGTTAAAAACCATACAAAGCCCAGAACGGGACTTGTGAGAATAGAGAAACCTCCAACTCCTCCCCATGCAAGAGCATGTTTATAGTTTATGTGATTTTCATATATGAAAACGGAAAAAGGGAACATAATACAAATGAGAAGCAACAGTAGCCATTCATCATGCGTGAGCTGAAAAAACCATCTGAAATATGTCAGTAACATAAGACAATAGAGCACCACTGTAAATTCAGCCCGTATTTTTATAGGAGGTTTCCCTCCTATTTCATAAATGAGCACTCCGGTTGCAACTAACACCAGGTTTTTTATAAAGACAATGAAACAAGCGACAAGCATTTTCAGCCGGAAAAGCTTAATTAATAAGGCGAGGAAGAAAGGGTAAAAAGGCGGCATCCATGCAGTTGGTCCAGTATCCACCTGAAAGGGATTGCTGAATCCTTTCCCGGCGGCAAGTGACTCGGCAATGAAATAGTATTCAGCACCCAGATGGCCGTTAAACGTTTGATTAACGCCTTCTATAAAAGGAGGGAAAAAGCGGAGATATTTGGAATCATGACTTAAAAAATAGGAGATATTTGTATAAAATGAAAGACCAAAAACAAAGAAAACAAGGAAACAAAGGACATGATTGTTTTTCTTAAAACACTTAAGATACATAATTTGTATTCCTTTGACTGTATTTTTTATCTCATTAATAATATTTTGTATTTGTTTAAATGATTTGATCATACAAATGAACCGATTATCACCGTGGTACAAGTTTCAAGTCGTATGCAACCATGAGGAGCCAGTTGCAGACGACGCAGGCCAGTATAATTATCAAGAGGACCTGTCGCCAATGTACGCTGCTCTGGATGCCCCGTTGCACGACGAATGCCGAGCCGATGACAAACAGACCTAGTGCTTCGAGAAAGGCCCGATTGCCGAAGGACCAGCCAAACCACCAATTCCACCAAGCACTATTGACGTACCATAGGAGAAGGAAGGACAGTAAATAGCTGGTTAGCAAAGGCTTAGACCATACTTCACCCCCCCGGATCACAGCCCACATGGCGCCTGCGGTCCCCAGACCAAGCAGAGGGGACCACAGAAACACTCCTTTGCGCAAGGAAAAGAGAGTCTGCAACAGGGCGGGATGAGTCCAGAAGAATGGCTCATCTGTATAGGAGAAAACGATCCACGAGCCGTACATGCGGTGCCAGACCGCAAGCTGCAAGAAGAGAGGGGCCAGGCCTAGAAAAATCAGGGGCAGCCATGGCAGCAGGCTTTTTGGCATTCCATGCTGAAGCAAGACTACAACCAGGTAGATGAAGAAGGGGAGAATGAAGAGGTTGGTGGGGCGGCAAACGACAGCCATCGAAAAGGTGAAGGTGAGCAAAGGCAAGTGCCATGGGGATAGACATTGATCCTTGACAGCCCTAGCCGCAGCCATTACCAGCGCGATGGTGGCCGTCACCCAGAAGGTTGAAGCCACATGCACCATCAATAGATAGCGGATGCAGTAGTAGGTGTAGTTGGACCCTAACCAAACGGCTAAGATCGCCACAGTGATGGCCAGGCCGTCCAGACGCAGGTAGCGGGCCATCAGCCAGTCCAGCAGGGCCATTGTCCCCCACGCCAGGGCCAGAACCATCGCCACGTTGAACATTTGGTATAGCAGGCTATAACCGTCCGGAGCAAGATACAAGTTACCGCTGAAACGGTATAAGACCCAGGACAGGCCATGGGCCGTGAGGAACGAGGGGAGTAGGGTGAGTGAAAGACCGATAGGGTACTTGTTCCAAACGTAACCGCGCGGCGTCTTGATCTCCAATTCCTTCTCCAAGTCCTGCGGATTCAATGGATCGTCCCAATGCTGGCGCATCTGGTTGGAAAAGTCCAAGTCGCCATCCACCACTGCAGAGGCAATGTACAGGTAGTAGCTCTTGCCGTCACAAAACGCAAAGTTGAAGCGGACTGGGGTGAGGGAAATCTTGACTACCATCAGCGTCATCGCGATCAGGTATAAGCCACCTGCCACGAATGTATAAAGGCGAAGGCGATGACACCGATCGCACAGCCACTTAGAGAGGGTCACCAATAACTGATCCATTTTGCCCATTCTTCTTACATCTCATGCGTCGGGTTTTACAGAAAAGATAGCATAACTGAAACATCTGCAGCATTTATGAATATTAAAAATAACCGCATAATATTAAAGACATTAACCGTTAATAATCCGCTTGGATCGTGATTTGTTATATTTGTGGTCGCCACGAGGGCGCCGACAATTCGCTGTGCAAAGGCTGACCGGTCATGTTATTTAACACGCTCATAGGCTTCAGTTGATAATCGACCTCTAAAATGAATGTCCTTGCCGTGAATGTTCATTATATTATACTCCAGTTAAAATCAAATATCCACATTCCAATCGGACAAATACTTCAATTTTATTCGTAATAATTCGTAAGGTGTGATCAAATAGTGCTTAAAAGATAGCTTCGAGCCACCAATTTCTGACCATTGATTTAGGGGAGCTTCATACATTACAGATGCCGCCTGTTCATAGCCATAAAGGTTTATTATACGAGCGAAAATCTCAACATCAAAAAACCAGCGGCTTATAAAAGGCTTGATAAAAATTTGTTGAGCCAATTGTACATTAAACAGTTTTGCTCCACATTGGGTATCATATATAGGCAATTTTAACATTAAGCTGACTATTGTAGCAAATATACGGCCCAAATAGTGGCGAAGTATTCTTCTTTCAATTTTTCTTCCCATTAATTTAACTCGGGAACCAAATACAATTTGACAATTTGGCTTGTTGTCAAATTGATTCAATAGATAATATATTTCGCTTAAGGGTGTAGCAAAATCTGCATCAAAATAACCAATAAAATCAAAATTATCCCAGTTAATACTATGTAATATTCCCTGGCGTACCGCCTCGGCTTTACCAACATTTGTCTTTAAATCCAAAACAATAATTCGTTCAGTCCTACCTTGCTGTAATCCATTGAGCATCTGAAAAGTATTGTCTTTGCTCCCGTCATTTACAAAACAGAAGCACACTTCGCTTTTCAGATAAAACTCATTGAATAGATCTATAAAAAATCTATCCTCTTCGTTATAGCAAGGAATTATGATAATCGTTCTTGACATATTACAACATCAATAGAAATTAAAAGGGAATTTCTTTACGGCGACATACTTTTGCTAATGCCAACCCCCATAGCAATAATGCCGTAAGTACTGGGAAATTGGATAAAATCGGGTGTAAATTTGATAATTGCTTCCAAAAAATTCCATGCATGTCTGTAAATATAAAACCCAACAGTAAAAGTATTGCTGTCATGTCAAGCTTAAAATCATTCCAATAAAGGATAATGAATGCAAAAACGATGATCAGCATTGTCAGATGATGGTACCAGGTAAGGGGCGTAATCAAATGTGTTGTAACGATCAACAGGGCGGCTTCAATCTCGAAATACCGCCAATCAGCAGGTTTGAGGGCAATAGCCGCAACTGTGATGCCACCTATCAATCCCGCGGCGGCGAGGTATATAATTAAACCAATCGACGCTGAAATACCCGTTGTAGCGCGTCCCAACAAGCCGTTTAGATTTTGCACGGTCAGGCTAATATTCAATCCTGAAGGAATTGCAATACTTAATCCCGACTTACCACTTAAAGGTCTAAATTGAGAAATTGTGGGGGATATGCCAAATACAGCCAGACTGATAATAGTTACAAACAGAATGCCCAGTAAAAAACCACCTAAGGCTTTCCACTTTCTACGCCATATCATAAGGGGAATGAGCGCAATTGCAAATGGCTTTAACAAGATACTCATCGAGAATATAATCCCGCCTAAAATATTCCTGCCATGATGCATATAATAGAGTGTCAGTACCGTAGTCAACAGCACGAACAGATTAACCTGTCCCTGGTTCATTGTAGTTAAGAACGGGAAAAAGGCAACTGTGGATAATAGTATCACCCGTTGTTTCCATTTTTCAGTAGTGAACGAGCAGAGGATGAGTCCTGAAGCCAAAGCGGCCATCCCGCTGAGACCAATCCACATTGAAGCGCCGAGTCGCAGAGGCAAGAAAGATAATGGATAGACCAATAAAGCTGTAAGTGTCGGATATAAATAAGGTCCTTTCTGTGTAACGATTCCCAATTGGCTGGCTATTGTTTCAAAAGCGCTTGCCGGCAGCGTATAAACGTTTTCGCCATTACCTAAGGCGTATGCGGACACAAGATATATATAGTAATCGGTAGATCTATCATTTATAACGACAAATCCCGTAAACCCCATGTAGAGCACTACACCCATTGCAGCGATACCCATAAGCCATTTATCGTTTGTAGGGATTTTAATCATCCTCTCCATCCTCAAATTATTCCGCTGCCGTCAAGCCGTCCGTGATTAACGCCCGCTGCATACCGCAATGGCATAAAAGTAATAACCCTTATAATAACTTCCGTCGTAGCCAAATGAGAAGTCCACGCCCCATGCACCGTATGGAATGTTTGCACTTGTAGAAGACCAGTATTGGCCTGCTTTGATGTTAGGAAAGTAGTGCGAATTTATGGCTGATACAAAAGAATTGTGATCCACTAAAAAAATAAGCTCCTTAATCGTGGGCAACCGCCAGTCCGAATAGCCGCCAAATTGAGCCGTGTTTAAGGCAGACAAGAAACTTTCCGTATCCCTCTCGGCATTTTCAGATCCGGCTTTCCCACCATTGGTGTTGGGGTTGCTGTCGTACCAGGTATACGTGTTGTCGGCATCATGCGGATTGGCATAGTTTAGTACGCCATCCATATTCTGCTTGACCTCCCAAATCAGGCCTGTCACATTGTCCTTCACCATGGCCCATAATCTTGCAGAATCCGGCAGAGGATTACCATTGGGGTCCAGTTTTGTATATGATTGGGCGATGTTATAAGCTGCATCTGATCCGTAATACGGGTGACTCCGTGGTGAGCAACTGATTTCATTCCCCTTTTTATCGTAACATTTCTTTTGGCGGTCATCCGGGAAAGATCCGGCATAAACATAGCTGCTACACGCCAGCATTATGAAGCATCCCAAAAACGATAAACACCCTTTTCCATTCATGACAACTCCTGGCCTCTTTGTTCATTTTTCACTATTTGATATGCATTCAGAAATGGTCTTATACAGCTTGATGGCATAGTTGTTCTGGGCCAAGGGCCCGGGATGTGGATCAAACGGATTGAAATCATCCCATTCGTTCCTTTCGTTTTTTGGACGTATGTCGCTGATCAGATAACCATATTTTCTTGCATAGGATATGACTTCATCCGAATCATCTCCTCTGATATAAGCCAATATCATTTTGGCGCCATTCTCCTTGCCGATATCATATATTTCACTTAAAAGCTTTTTCGTTACCTCGTATTGGTATTCCAGCGGAGGATCTTTTTCATCGGATTCCTGGTTAAACTTCCAGAACAATGGAACGTATTCAACAACAAGCTTATCGCCTTTTATCAATGCCTTTGGGTGGCTGAACGCAGATGGGTCCATTTTCAAGAAGACATCATTTTTATATTGATACTCCTTCAATCTACTTGGTGCAGCGACATTTCGCACACGGAAGTAATCACCATAAACAATCACGATGATTTCCGGTCTGGTTCGATTTATTTTCATTTCTCTCTTGATTTGAAGGTAGGCGTGAACATTGCCGTAACCGGTATCGGCATAATTGACGACTCGAAAATTGGGTAGAAATTGCTGGAGAAAAAAGGGGAAGGTGGTTTCGTCATTGTTTCCCCATCCGTATGTATACGAATCACCAAATATCCAAATTTCTTTTTTGCCTTCATACAAGTTTGGGGCGAACGAAGTAATTCGATTCCCCTTTTCATCGATAGTTACTTTAAATCTATGATATTGAGAAGTATCTTCATTTTTTAACTCAAAAGTATAGGATCCTGGAAGATCGGCATAACCCAAATATGCATCTGGGATAACCGGGGATTTTGGGGAAAAGGATATTCTGATATTTCTGTAAGGATAATGATTCGAATATATTTTATTAATCGCATAATATGTGGTGCTGAATACGTCTGATTTTCGAATCCAAAGAAAATACCCCAAGAATATTTCGATGATTAGAAAAGAAATAACGATGGTGGCAAGGGTTAATAGGAATTTCTTCATAGTGATCATCCTATGTAAGCGTATATTTCAATGCCCGTGAAGAATAGACGCTCTTTCATTTTAGTCAGGCATTGAGACAGATGTTTATAAAAAGATTCCCAATTAAAGACATAATATTTACTGCTCCCGTCAACACAAGCAATCCATTTATTATTGTCAAATTTTTGAACATCGATATGATGCATCCCATAGCCGTTCCATTCACTCTTCCCCGCTTTTAATATGGGAGATTCCTTGATTTCAGCTTCTTGATAGGTTTCAGTGGTAAGCTCCGTTATTTCAAAAGCCAAAACCTGGTTCCCATATTCAGGATAGTCGTCCTGAGGGAATCGATATATCTTGTTGTCCAATAATAAAACCCTGCCTCCCGGTCTGGCAATATTTGCATCTCCATGAACGATAGGACTTTTCGGATGCTCCACCCAAGTCCCTTCAAGGTCTTCGGCATAGAAAAGCCTAAGAGTAGAATTATCTGTTGTTGCCGTAAAAAGCCACCATTTTCCAGAAAAACGAAATATGGATGAATCGACGTAACGGCCCTTCAACAAGGTTTTATTGAATTCCCACTGATCAGGGAATTTTTTTGCTTTATACAGCCTAACCGCATCAGCTTCATAACTTTCAGGAATCATAAAGTACTCATTTCCCCACTTAAAAACATGTGGATATGACAAGTGAAATGATTCATCCAGCACTATTTTTTGATAACGCCACTGTATCCCATCTTTACTTATTGCAAGTCCGATATCTCCCTGATTTATTGTAGAATTAAAAACCTCGAAGAACATATACTTAGTAGAGCCTTCCTGAACCATAAATGGATCTGCAACCAAATCCGCCTTGACATCAGTTACATCTTTATAGGTTAAAACAGGATTATTGGCATTCTTATGGGGAGATAGCTGAAAAGGCGTATCTCCTTCATAAATGCCGATCGATAATCTCATTTTGCTCCAAACAAAGGGCAATTTCCCTATGATAACGGAAAGACCAATGGGGAAAGTTACCACAAGAATAAGTATGCCCAGTAAATATTTATTTTTTTTCAATAATGGTCCTTTCAACAAAAGACTGCAACTCAGAAGTGCGAATCGGAATATTAATCGAGAAACCTCGAGTTGATAATTTGCTGTGCGAACAGCCCATGAGCCCGCTCATTCCAATGCCCGTCACGGTATTGATAATACTCAAAAAACAGCTTGTTTACGGCGTAATCTTGGTCGAAAACCGGTTGCATATCGATGACCGGATGACCGAGTTCATGTGCCTTGGACAAAACGTACTTTCTCATATGAGAAAAATAGCTTTCCTCGGCCTTTTTCAAATCTGCGGCATTGTAAAGCTGCGGCCTCATGCCATCGATTCCGATCAAAATATTTTCTCTGGGAACCCCACAGGAGTCTTTCAGCATCCTAAAAAATGTATCGATGGCCCTTTTGGAATCGGCCTCGATACGGGAATCCACACTGGCACTTGTCTGCCCTACATACTCAGGTTTTCGTCCGGAAATGGCGTCCTTCATGCGTGTCCATAGAATTCGCAAACGGTGGCCCACCTGCAGGTTCCCATGGAGATACATGAACAGCGCGGATTTTCTAATGATCTTTCTAAAGAGGCCTACTTCATAGTCAGCCCGCTTCAACGTGAGATGCCCCATGGTATCCTCGATAAAGTAGTGATAACCTGGGTAGATGCCGGATGAAGGCAAACTCTCATCAAAATCGTTGCCGACCAGAAGAAAGATATAATGATCAGGGCGGAATTCCTTCTTCGCATACTGGGCATAGGCGATATACGTGCTGAGCTGCGTGCCGGAGGCGGCAAATGCGTAAAAACGACGGCTGCCTTCGTACTTTTTGTTTAACACCGCAACGACTGTCCTGGTTTGATCCACCATAGACGCCTCGATAAAGCTATCGCCGATGACGGCCGTTAGAGGGATCTTCGATGACTGATCGTAGTCAATCGTGCTGATAAAACCATAATTATTGGATCTTAATTGGTTCACGAGACTCAGATTCCAATCCTTGGACCAGGTAAACGTTCGGTTTGGCTCAAATCGTCGAACGGGATTTCCCTTATTCACCGGCATCCAGCCCATGTTCTCCTGGACAGGAAGCATGCGCAAACCGACCTCCAGCAGAATGCCGATTGCCAAATAAATGATCCCGAGAAACAGGATATTTTTATAGCGATTCTTCATTTTTCCTTCATTAGATCAATTCCGTACTTCCGAATGGCTTTACGACGTTTGTGCACCTCCTGCTGAAGGCACTCACTCAACATCCGGTCGAAGGGGAATAAGTGCTTGATTTTCTGCGAGGGATAATACGAAGGAGGGGTTTGCATGTCAAGGAGATTTTATAGAAATTATAACAATCACCTTGACATGCAAGTCCGACGGCCCTATAGTTTCTCCCCATCAATGGGGAATTGTCAGCGAATGGTCAAGGAACATAGATCGGTTGAATGCCATAAGCCATCCTTCTGTCTGGTTGCCCATAAAGCCGCAGGGGAGATGTTTGGCGGCAATCGGGGGCATATCGGCGGAGTTGAGCGGCAGACCAGTCTCATGGCGAGGTGGCTGGCGGCGCACGGCTATGAAACCAGTTTGCTGACCGTGGACGAGGGACAGGCAGACGAGGAGATCGTTGACGGCGTGCGGGTCATCAAGATGTGTTCCGTTGACTCAGGCCTGCCGGGTTTGCGGTTCTTCCACCCGCGGTGGACCAGCTTGAACCGGGCGTTGCGCCGGGCGGACGCGGATCTCTATTACCAAAACTGCGCGGAATACGTCACCGGCCAGATTGCGCTGTGGTGCGGACGTCGTGGAAGAAAATTCGTTTACTCCTCGGCCAGCGATCTGGACTGCACGCCGGGGTTGCCGGATATCAAGAAGTGGCGTGTCCGGGTGCTGTACCGTTACGGTCTTCTGCATGCCGACCGCATCGTTGTGCAGACCCGAAAGCAACAAGGAATGCTCCTTAACGGATTCGGCCTGAATTCCACCGTCCTCCCGATGCCCTGTCCCGGGCCATCATCGGCCGAGTACCGAGCACCGGAACCCCCGCGGTACGATTCCAGCCGGGTCCTTTGGGTTGGGCGGATCTGTCCGGAGAAATGTCCCGAACGTCTTCTTGAATTGGCCCGGCTCTGTCCCAGCGTGAACTTTGATGTGGTGGGTCCCGCGGATGACAGTGAGTACGCAAGGGAGATCTGTAATCGTGCTCGTGTTCTTCCGAATCTGACTTTGCACGGCGCGATGCCGCGAGTGCGGATGCCCGAGTTCTATCAGAGTTCCGCGTGTCTCTGCTGCACATCGGTGCTGGAAGGTTTTCCCAACACGTTTCTCGAGGCGTGGAGCTTCGGGTTGCCGGTTGTCTCGACATTCGATCCCGACCGATTGATCGCTGAGCGCCGGTTGGGCATCGCGGCGGAAGACGCCGCGGGTTTGGCCGCCGGGATCCAACGGCTCCTCCTGTCTTCAGACGAGTGGAGGCAGTGCTCCACCCGTGCGCGTCTTTACTACGCTGAGAACCATACTTTGGATGCAGTCATGCCGAGATTCGTTGGGATATTTCTGGATGCTCTCAACGATGGACGCGCTCAGGCTTGCGGCATCCGTACAGGCGATCGTTCTCAGGAAGGATGAGCGGACTCTTGATCAAGCCGGACCCCGTAGATGGTGCTTCTCCCATCCCTGCTGAAAAAGGGCAACACCAGGCTGTCCGTCGGCACTTCGACAAGGAAAGTTTGAGTTGGGGCGACCGATATGACCGGCCTGTTGCGACGCTTTGGCAGCTTGATGTGACAAAGCGTTTGGCTGTCGCCAACCAAATGGTCAAGGCGGCCCAGGGAACGATCTCTTCCCGCCCGTTGATTCTCGATCTCGGCTGCGGCACGGGGGAAGGGACTTCCCGGATTTATTCGGAAGGCATGACCGTCATCGCTGCCGACTTGAGCCCGGAAATGGTTCGTACGGCAATCCGGCGTTTTCCCGTTCTGCGGGGTTGCGTTGCCGACGCGGCAAGTTTGCCTTTCAAGTCGGAAAGTTTCGACATCGTGCAGTCGCTGGGTGTGCTGGAGTATATCGGCCCCTATGAGATAGCCCTACGGGAGCTGCGGCGCGTACTGAAGCCCGGCGGTACTCTGGTCATCTCTATCCCCAACCGAAACTCGCTGTTCCGTTATCTGCACCGGCTGGAACGGTTTATAACGGCCCCTCTCAGGCGGCTTCGTACTCGCCGGCAAGACACCAATGGCTGGGAAGTCGGTTTTCGCCATCGCCAGTGGAGTCTGGCCGAAGCGGTCAGTCTGCTTCAAGCGTCTGGGTTTGATGTGGTCGATATCAATTTATTCACTTACGGCTTACTGCTGCCGGCCGCGGAGTCCTGGCGTGTCAATCTGGCCCTCTGCAAATGGCTGAATGCGCACTGTCAGGGCAAAGGGGCGCTCTGCCGGAATCTTGCCCTCACCGCGGTGCTTCAGGCCCGCGCCGTGTGATGGTTTACATGCTGGAGAATCTCGATGTCGCGACGTCCTTCTCATCCTCCGCATCCCCTCGTGATGGTGATCAGCACCCTCGAATATGGCGGCGCCCAGCGGCAGGTGGTCGAGTTGGCCAATCACATCGATCCCGCTCGCTTTGACGCGCATATTTGCTCGCTTTCAGATTATGTACCTTTGGCCGACCGGCTGGTCGGTCGCGAGCGCCGCCTGCACGTCATTGCCAAAAAATGGAAGTACGATGTGACGGTCATCCCGCGTCTGGCGAGGCTGTTGCATCAACTTAAGGCCGACATTGTTCAGGGGTATCTGTTCGATGCCGAAATTGCCTCTCGCCTGGCAGGAAGGCTGGCCGGCACACCGTTGATCGTCGGATCGGAACGAAGCACCAATTACCATCTGAAGCGCCGGCAGTTGATCGCCTATCGATTGACTCGCGGCTGCATGGATCTGCTCATTGCCAACTCCAACGCCGGGGCGCAGTTTGATTGTCGAATGCTCGGATACCATCCGTCACAGTGCAGAGTCATTCACAACGGCGTGGATACGGAAAGATTCCGGCCCCATGACGAGCAGGCGTTGCGGCGTGAACTCGGCATCGATGACAGAGAGTACGTGGTGGGAATGTTTGCGAGTTTCAAGCAACCGAAAAATCACCCGTTGTTTTTCGGTGCGGCCCGGCGAGTATTGCAGAGTCTTCCGCAGACACGGCTGCTGCTGGTCGGTGATGACCTGTATGGGGGCATCCTGGGATCGGATGAATACAAACGGGATATGGACCGGTTAGTGGATGAGTTGAATATCCGTGAGCGATGCCTGTTTCTGGGCAATCGACAGGATGTGGACCGGCTTTACGGTGTGTGTGACATGACCGTGCTGACATCGCTTTTTGAGGGAACGCCGAATGCGGCACTGGAATCGATGGCCTGCGGCGTTCCCGTGATTGCCACGCGGGTTTCGGACAATGCGCAGATCATTCCCGACGGGCGGGCGGGTTACTTGGTTCCGTTGGGAGATGAGGATTCTCTGTGCGAGAGAATCTGTCAGTTGCTGGAGAACAGCGATCTTCGCCGGCAGATGGGGGAGGAGGCACGCGCCTGGGTGGAATCGGAGTTTGCCATCGCTCGCATGGTGGATAAAACCGCCCGGGTTTACGAGGATGCCCTCGACAACCTGGATGTCGCGAAAGACGATGGAAAAGGAAAACAAAGTACGGGCGGCTGCCTAACCTAAACCGACGCGGAACAGACACCCACACATATATGCCTTTGAGCCACGCTCTATTTGTTTCTGGAGAGCAGAAATTGGGCGATCGCAGCGCTCCCGCGCGCGTTCGGATGCCCGTCGTAAGCATAATAGTAATCGGTTGGGTTTTTTGAAAAAAGGTGCGCGGTGTCCCATATCGGCACGGGCGATATGCTTTGCAACGCCTGTTGCGTATGATCCGCTGTGCCCCTCACAATGTCCTGAACGGGATGAATGAGAAAGATTTCGTAGGAGAAGCCGTACACGTCGCTAAGATGCTGGAGCCGCAGCAATTGGCGGCGGGTCAGCTCCAGGCTCTGTTTCAATGGTTGCTCATCAATGCGGAGCGACACGGCGCTTCGCACCTGCGACCCGAGATGGAACTTCAAAATGCGTGCGAGGTTTGAGGAAAATAATACCTGATATCTTAAGTAATTATATATATTTCCCCAGAGCGTGCTTTGTTTCTGCGCGACTCTCTTCAGCAGCCGATCTGACCTGTCTTTCCTACCATAGGCAAGATTATCGACAATATCATTTCCGCCTGCCATGCTGGTCGTCATGGCAAACATGAAAAGCATGACGTGACGCGGGCGCCAACCCCAATCGGAGAGCGCTTCCTCCAGGCGGTCAATCTCTTCGCCGGTGCCCCAGTCTGGTGAGGCCAGATTGGCGCATGTCACTTTCTTCGAGAGAGCATACTGAAAAGGAAAGGTTTCTTTGTCGCCAAGTCCCACACCAAACGTGCAGGAGTCACCGATGAATATGACGTCGGGATTTCCCTGCACCTCGGGGATGCGGTATCCTTTGCCGGTGATGTTGGTTATGGCATTATACTCGCTTGAAACTTGGCGGTATGTGCGTCCCGGCTCATTCCATGAATTTAGCTCTCTGCCGTCAGAGGTGATGAATTTTGGCCCGGCGGATATGGGGTATACGAAGCGACTCGTCATCTCCATGAGCGCCAAGGAAAACGCCGTCGCGCACAGAAGAAGCCCAAAGTTAATCCATGGCGTGCGCATAGAGGGCAACATCTTGAATTCCTTCCATGAAGGGGTTTTAATTCAGTCCGGCTCGATGGATGAAGATTTCCTCATCCGTGCGGCGGAAGATAGGGAAAGCGGCCTTGTATGTCAAGAGAATTCTATTCCTGCTCTGTAATCAAAGGCTGTTGATAAAATGCTTTTTATACTCATCAGTTATGCCAGAATCTATCGTTTCAGCAGATTCTTTTTTCACAACCACAATAATCGCATAACTTGTGAAATGCGGATTGGGGTGTTTCAGCAAAAAAGCAGTCTTGGCAACATGTATATCCCTGAATACAGGTATCTTTTCCCAGTATCCCTCATGGCCAAAAAACCCCCCATAGACAATGACGCGATAACCCAGATTGTCGAAGCGGCCAATTTGCTTCTTAGTGGCTCCATAACACCAGCTATATTTGGCTGGAAATTTGTGATGGTAACGACTGAAATAGTATAATAATTTATCTGAAATCCGCTCAGGGGAAATTTTATTGATGATAAAAGGCACATTAAAAAGCGTGGGGAAAAAATGAACCGCAACGCCATTGGGTGAGAGCAGATGAAGGATGTTGGTGTGAAAAGCTTTTCCGTCGGCAACATGTTCGGCCAGCATCTTCGTAAATATCAAATCATACTTATGTTCTGATGGAAGATCCGGGCTGGTAACGTCGGCAACAATTTTAATGTATTCGTCAGGCGCTTTCGCCAATTCCGTCTCGGAAATATCCATGAGATGGTACTCATCCTTCGCCCGTTCCAGTTCCGGATAAGAAAATTCCGGGTTGGCTCCGCAACCAATTTCGCAAATGGTGCGCAAACCAAAGTCTAATATGATCTTCTTTAAAAAATCGTGATAACTTCTCCACGCCCTGTCTTCAGGGGAATATCCAATAAACAAGACCATTACCTCCCCTAATCTTTCAAATCTCTTTTCATATAATGAAGATATGGAAAGGCGTCTTGAGTGTCAAGGATATTTTATGAGTGCGAATCAATCTTCCCGCTTGACCGGACAATGTCGCTCATGAGAAAGAACTAAAAAACCAGCGTCGCTTTGCTCCGACTTAGGCTGCCGATTTGGATCGGAACAACCGGCCGTTTAAACAGAGAATTGATGGTACGGAAATGTTAAGGAAAGGCAAGTTGATCAAGCCTCAGGGGGCTGTGGTTTTTGCTACCAGCTATACCGCGCTGGCGATTGCCAGGAGTTTGGGGCATCAGGGAATTTCCGTGTGGATATTGGATGACGGTCAATCGCCGACAAGATTTTCTCGGTATGTCCGTCGCAGTTTTCCCCTCCCCGCGGAAAGCCAACAGATAAATTTATTGATTGAAATTGCCAAAAAAAACGATTTGCGCGGCTGGACGCTTTTCCCGGACGGCGACAAAGGCGCGACGCTCGTTGCCAATCATCATGAACAGTTGGGTGAGTATTATCGGCTCACGACGCCTCCGTGGGACATCATGCAATGGGCGGTAGACAAACGATTGACCTATCAGTTGGCTGAGGAAGTAGGAGTGGCATATCCAAAGACATTTTATCCGACGAGCAGGAAAGATGTTGAGGGGTTCTCCGGCCGGTTCCCGATGATTATTAAACCGGCGCATCACATGGGACAGGATGCCTTTTCGAGCGGCAGAGGATGGCGGGTAAAAGATAGAGAGGAACTTCTTTCGCTGTATGATGAGATGAGATTGGGTGATTCTTCGGTCGTGATGATCCAAGAGATGATTTTGAATGGAGCGGACACCCAATTTTCATATGCGGCATTATGCCAGGGCGGAAATGTGCTTGCGGATGCATTCGCCGAGAGAAAACGGCTGAGTTCGCCTGATTTTGGGGTGGGTGTCTACCTGGAGACGATTGAGAAGCCGGAAATTGAAGCTCCCGCAAAAAGGTGGCTTGAAAAGAACCGTTATACGGGACTGGTTGAAATCGATTTCATCTTCGACAGACGGGATGGGCTGTATAAGATGCTGGATGTCAATGCGCGTGCCTGGGGGTGGATTGCCATGGGCGTTTTCGCGGGAGTGGATTTCCCCTTTTTGATGTGGAAACTGGCGAATGGAGAGCCCATTTCCCCTGCGCGCGGACGTGCAGGCGTACGGTGGATTCGGACAATTATTGATTTTGAAGCCTCCCTGCGTGCAATATTGGCAGGATCTCTTTCCTGGAGGAAATATCTTTTATCTCTCAAGGGAGTGCGACATGAAACGCTTGTGCGGGATGATCTGAAGCCCGCGCTGATGGAATTTCATCAATTTGCCGGCCGCTCGTTCCGAAAGCTGGGGAAAATGGCGTCAGGCAGAGCCGCCGATACCTCCCTCTCCTGAACGTTCTCCTGTTTCGACGCTACGACGACGTTCAATTGAATCGTGCCCCTTTCCACTGGGTTATTTTGTTGGTCAACACGGTAATGCATGTGTTCAGATCCGCCGTTCGAAACACCCAGATGATTCCCAGGTAACATAGGGAGGATACCGTGGCGGCAAAGGGAACGGAAATCAATCGGGGTATGGATGCGAATGCAAATAGCTTCACAATGATCAGGGCCGTCGCAAACATGACCACTGCCGCGAGGATCATTCGGTAAAAACTGGAAAACGTCTGGGATAAGTTCGAAATGCCGAGGTTTTTCTTCAGCATGAAAATAAACCAGATCGAAATGACTCCCATGGTTGCACTGGTGGACAGGGCGATGCCTTTGACGCCAAAGAAATGCATAAACAGAAAGTTAAACAATACGTTCAAAATGATGGAAACAATCCCCATATACAAGAGCACCTTGTTTTTTTTCAGGGCAGTAAAAAATGTGCCGTTGATAAATGTATAGGCGTAAAAAAACAGGCCCAGGCTGTAGCATACCAGCGCCTGCGAGGTCTGTCGCGCCGCTTCCAGATCGAATTCGCCTCGTTTCAGCAGCACAATGACGATATCCTCGGAAAACAAAATCAGCAGGCAGGTGATGGGGATGGTTAAAAATCCCAGAAAAATGAGCGAATACTTAAAAATGTTCCGCAGGTTGTCACGTCGGCCGGCGGCAATTTCTTCACTGATAAACGGGAAAATCGCTCTCGAAATGGCGGCGATGACCACCTGGATGGGCAGATCGTTGATCCGATAGGCATACCGAAGGGTTGAAACGGAACCGGCCGGCAACAGGGTTGCCATGATTTGATCAACCAATACGTTTGAGTTTGCGATCAGTTCGCTTCCCAGGAGGGGCAGCGCCAAGAATAGGACTGCATTCACTTTCTTTGGATCGTAGGGAATTGGGGTACTGAACGAAAAGCCCTCATGACGCAGCGCAAGACCCATGTAGATGGTTCTCAGAAGTGTGCCTATTAAAAACCCCCAAACCAGAACATAAATGTCCAATCCGATGTCGAAATAGAGGAAAAGAATGATTGTCAGATTTACAAAGATCGGCGCGACATAGAGATGGAAAAACATCTTTTTGGCATGTAACAGCCCCTTGAACAAAATCCCGGCGCCGTCCAGGAATATAAACAAGGTAAGGAGCCGCTCCAACGCGATGCCCAACTGTTTTTCGTCGGGGCCGAACCCAAAGCCGATAAATTGAATGATGAGCGGGCTTAAGGAAAAACAGAGAAGAGCCAACACGGCAAAAAAAGCGGTCGTCAAGAAAATCAACCAGGTGGCATGGGAATCCGCTTCCTGAGAAGAACGATTTCGCCATTCCAGATACAGTGGAACAATGGCCGAAACCAGCGCGGCTGAAAACAGCGTAATTAGAATCGCCGGAAACGAATAGGCCACATTGAAAACATCCAGCTTGGCGGATACGCCAAACCGATGAGCGGTCAGCATTTCCTTGCCGACGGCCAGAATTTTATCGATCATCGACCAGAGCATGATGACGGCACTGGCTCTGCCAATCTGGCCGGCAAGGCTTTGGGGTTCATTTTTCAACGGTAACTTCAAACTCCGCCCTTCGGTTTATGGCGCGGCCTTCCTTCGTTTTGTTGTCGGCAATGGGTCTTTTTTCACCGTATCCGACCACCCGGATCCGCGAGGGAGCGATTCCTCTTTCAATCAGATATCTGCGTACGGCATTCGCCCTTCTTTCCGACAGCTTCTGGTTGTATTGGTCCGAGCCGATATAATCGGTATGCCCCTCGACGACGACGGGTGATGATGGATTTGATTTCAAATAGGCCACATGATGATCCAGATCCGGAACGTAAAGCTTTTTGATATTGTACTTGTCAAAATCGAAGTGAACGATCGGCAGACGGAGTTTTTCCGCCTTTTTCTCTTTTACCGCAACCGGTTCCGGCGCCGCGACCGGTAAAGTGACCACGGCATTTTTCACCCGGGATGTGTAAAGGACGGTTGCATAAAGTTGCCGGTTATGATCCAGCCAAAAGGCAATTCCTTCCTCATCCAGGACATATTTGTATTTCATGATCTTCCCGTTGTTGTAAAAGATATAAAGTTTCTTATCCCCCGGGTATTGTAGCGGAAATTCCCCTTTTTCCTTGCCGGTCGGGTCTGATTGATTCTCGGTTTCAGTCGTGGCCTTGTTCTGAATGATCGGGGAGGGCTGGTAATTGAGTTGGGCAACAGCCGTCGACGCGCCGAACTCTCTTTCAATATCCGAAAGCAGAATGCCTCGGGAGGGCTGTTTATTGCCGACAGACCCCCTGAAGTTTCGGGCAAGATAGATCTGTTCAACCTGATCGTTCTGATTAATATACACGCTGAGCCCCAGGGATTCATATTGCAGGCACATGCCGTCGCTCTTGATGATATCCGGCGTTCCCAGGGTTTCAATGACCTCTTTGCGCGGCATGTCCAAACTGATCAGGCGCAGGGTATCCTCAAACTGGATGCTCATGGCTGTGATCGAATGTCCCATCATGGGAAATGCCAGAATCAGCATCCCGCACAATACGGCGACCAGGGTTTGTCGGGTTTTCATGGGCGTTCTCCTTTCTGAATGTCCATTGCACAACGTTCAAGAAAATTGCTGAAGACGGTTATGCGGCGATCGTTCAATTTCAAGGCGGCCTGCCGGGCCTGCTGCCCGATCTGCTCGGCCGCTTCCCGGTGATCCCAAAGATATTGGATGTGGTCCGCCAGCTCCTGATCGTTGCCTGCCTCAAAAAACAGGGCGGTCTGTCCATGAACCGCATACTCCTTTGTGGCCATGTTCTCGGTGATGATCAGCGGCCTGGCCAAGGCCATCACCTCGAGCATGCTGAGCTGTCCGGCGGAAATCCGATAATCTTTCAATGGAAAGACCACCATTCGGCTGGATGCAAGCCATTGGGTCATCTCTCTGCCGGAAACATACTCCCGAAGGATGCAAACGTTTTCCGGCACGGGGACCCTCGGCCTGTATTTTTGAGATAGAATATAGGTTTTAAAATTCAATCGGGCAACCGACCGAATCAACGTGTCAAAATCCCTATCGCTTTTCCCATAGGAGAAAACATAATCTTCTTGGGGGCGATTCGGCTCCTCCAAACGAGCAGGAGATTCCGCCAAAGGCAATACCAGAGGCAAAAAGACAATCCGGTCTTGGGGGATATGAAACATCCGGCTGTAAATGGCCTCTTCCTCCGTGGAGGTGCAGCAAAAATAATCAATCCCGGGAATGGCCCACTTCAACAAGGCAAGATTAAACCGGTAAAACCCCCGGGTTTTCGTCAAATCAATATGAAAATCCTGAATGATATGCAGCGGCGGCTTTTGGGGATGAACCATTCGCTTCAGGATGCCGTAACAGATTCCCAGTCGCATCTGCCAGGAGACGACCACATCAAAACGTTTTCTCCGGATCGATGCCAGGAGCGGCACATAGAATTCGGACAAATAGTGTGAGAGATCATTCAATCGGCGGCTGAGCGGATGTTGAAAAGAAACCGGCTGAAGAATATCAACGTCTTGAACCATTCCTTTTAAATAATGAAGAAACGGCCAGCCTCCTACGTCTTTCCAGTTGGCCAATATCATCATTTTCAATCGGGAAATCATCACGTGCCGGTCTCCTGAAGGCTGCTCTGAATAATATGAGCTATTTTCTTTGCATATAAATCCATGGAATGGTTTTCCAGCGCTGTCTGTCTGGCCCGTCGACCGATCTCTTCCGCCTGATCGGGATGAGAAAAAATAACATTGATGGCATCAACAATCGCATCCGGATCTTTTTGGGAAACCAAAAAACCGTTTTTGCCGTCTTCAATGTACTCTTGAGTGGTAATCGTACGGGTGACAATGACCGGTTTACCATAACACATGGCGTTCAGAAGCGTTCCTTCCGCTGCCGGTGAAGAGATCTTCTCCAAAGGAAAGATGACGGCGGCAGATCGTTTCATCAGCTCTTCCGCTGCATTTCCGAATGTATTTCGATGAACGGTAACATTATCCGGGATGGTCAGCCCTTCCAAAAAAGCATCCGTGGTGGCCAATACAAATTTTTTTGCACATTTTTTTGCAGCCGCCATCAGAGTGGGGAAATCCCGATAGCTCAAACCCACGGAATAGAGATAACCGTCCGGCAGAAACCCACTGTGATTTTTTCCCAAAGTGACGATAGGATATTTCAGGTGAACAAGCTGATGTTCCGACAATTTGAATCGTTCCCGAATTAAACTCTTGTAAGCATTGGACATAAAACCGATCTTGTTGACCCTTTTCCAGGAGATCGCAATAAACCACCTGCGAAGTTTTTCCAGAACAGGGTTGTTCCTCTCAATAATCATGGCCGTCAGGATAAAAACGTTGGGAGTATTTGAAAACGTAATCAGCTTGAGCAGCCCCAAAAACATCCCCATGATTTGCTGCCGGGCAATCACATAGTCGTAGTCATGTCTCCGTCCGAAGGCTTTCATGCTGCCCCACAGACACATGGGCCAATGAGAGAATAATTTGTTCATTTTGTTCACAGGCGACCACTTGGAACTGTTATAGTTGACGCCCATGCAATCACAGTCCAGACCGCTTTTTCGCAAGGCATCCAGAAGGGAGTCATCATCCTGAGGCATCCAGTCCACCAGGACAAGCACTCGGGGAGATTTTTTCATCGCAACGGCCTCGCTATCGATGTTTTGTTGCGTGCTGACCCGGTGGTCTGGGGATGGGACCATGGCGCTATCCCCGTTTATAATCGGCGATGACGTTTTCAAAAAGGTTGATCAGGCTGTCCATTTGATCCTTGATGAGCAGCTTTTTTTTCACATAGTCCTGACCGGCGATTCCCATTTGCAGCAATAGATTTCGGTCCGAGAGCATCTCGCCCATTTTCTGCGCCAGATCGTCGCAGGAATCCGGTTCAAACAATCGTCCGGTTATCCCCTCCTCGACCTGTTCGGGAATCCCGCCGATACGGGACGCGAGAACCGGCGTGCCATTCATGAAGCTCTCATACGTGCTGATCGGCGCATTGTCATACCAGCGGCTGGGCACCACGCTGAACAGGGCCTCGGCAATCCAGCGCATCAGGGTCTGTCCGGACTGGAATCCCGGGAAATGGATGCGGTTTTGCACATGAGGCTGAATGAGCCGCTTCAGGCGCTCCTCTTCCCCGTCATAACTCCGGCCGATGATATACAGGTCGATCGGCGGATTCAGCTTCTGAAATGCGCCGATCAAGGTATCGATCCCCTTTTCATAAGATAATCTGCCAAAATAGAGAATGTAGCCTTTTTTATGCCAGGCCTTGTCCGGAGCGACGGTCCTTTCTATCGGATACTGCAGCACATGAAACCTCTCTTCGCGCGCTTTCGCTTCTCTCTTTCGCTCTCCCTCTCTTCGGCCCTCTCCTTCCCTGTCCTCCGGTTTCCTTCTCTTCCCCTGTCTTCTTTCAACCGGATAATACAACACATGCGTCTTGTGCTTGGAAATACCGCCTTCGAGCAGCTTGTCTTTCATGAACTCACAGGGTACGACGAAGGCATCCACCAGTTCATACAAACCGAGCAGGCGCTGGATATACATAGCGGCCACCCGGACCGCGGAGGCGGCAAGATTGTTTTTTACACAGCGGTGCAGAAGTCCGTGGTAATACTGCCCCCGGACACAGAGCGTGCAGGGTCTGCCGTCTCGCAGCAGCGAATAGCTGGGGCAAAGCAGATTGTAGTCGCCGATCTGCATAACCACCGGGATGCGATGACGTTTCAAGGTGTGGATAATGCTTGGCGACATATAGTTATAGATGTTCAGGATATAGGCGATATCCGTTCCGGGAAACGCGTTCAACAGCCGGCTCAATTTGATTCTTGCTTCGAAAGAGTAGGTGCTTCTGTCCAGAAATCGCAGGATATTGGCGGGAGAAAATCGGATATTTGCCCAAAGCGCCTGTTCGGGGCCCCCGGGAGGTTCCAGAAAATAGTCTTGATAGGGAGAAGGCCATGTTCCGGCATAACGGACGCTGAAAGGAATGGTCGTATGCCCCCTTGCCGAGAGGAAATTCATAACATCGTAAAGATATTTCTCGACGCCGCCGTTTAAGAAAAAATATTTGTTACAAAAGACAATCTGCATTTAAGGTTTTTCTCCCAAATCTATCCGAAAAATTCCCGTTCCGTTAAACCCGATATAGGCTGCGTCCGGTTCTCCCGACGTGGGGGTGATGACCATCATGTTCACCTTGGGAAGATCCATCGGGACCTTTCTAAACGTTTTTGCGCCGTCCGTGCTGATAAAGAGTCCTTCGGTTGCCCTTACATCAGAACGAGTCGTTCCCGCGAGAATCAGTCCCGGGCTTCGGGGGGAAAAGGCTACACTGTACACCGCCATTTCCTGCGCTGCAGTCACGGGAAGCCGACTTTCCTGCCAGTTTTCTCCCCCATCATTTGAGATCAGAAGGGTATTGCCGCCACAGCCTGCCAGAATCCGGGAGGGATTGGAAGGATCGACGGCCATTCCAAACGCAAATCGCTCTCCGGTCGTCATGCGCCGCCAGGAACTTGCGCCATCGGTGGATTTGTAAATACCGCCAGCCATTGTGGCGGCAAACAGAATTCCGGGAAGTCGGGGATGAACCCGCAATGCCCCGGGTCCCTTGATAAAAGGGGCATTCAACCCCTGATTCATCGGAGACCAGGTTTTCCCTGCATTGGTGGTCTTATACACGCCATATCCATTGATTCCAACATAAATCGTCTCTTCGGAAAAAGGGTCCAGTTCCAGATTGGTTGGTAAGCCATCGACATATCCCCGTTTGGCAAGGGTTTCCACGGGGACGGAAAACCCGATATCCTTCCAGTTTGCTCCGGAGTTCCGGGATTCATAAACATGGATTTTCCCCTGTTTATCCCTGAGGTTGATCAGCAAGACCATCCGGGATGGGTCTTTTGGGGATATCTCGATTTCCTGGGCATGGCCATCGACAACGCCGTTCATCGACCTCTTCCAGTGTTTCCCTGAATCTTCGGAGATCATCAGGCCGTTGTCCGCCGCGCACAGATAAAGGGTTTTCGGGTTTCGGGGATGAATCTTCAGATCATTGATGCAGGTGTTTTGAAGGCCGTGATGCTTTTGATACCAGTGATCTCCATCGTCAGCGGTCTGCCAGAGGTTCCACCAGTCCGTCATGAAGATGGATTGGGACGTTCCGGGGACAAAGGCCATCTCTTCGACGCCGGACAGGGTGCTGGTCCAGTTGGGAGGCGCTTCCGGATCGACCTGAAACGAGAGGATGGATTCCCAGGTGGATCCTCCATCGCGGGTTTTATAGAGCAGATGCGGCCAGTTTTCGGGATGCGAGGCGATGAATACCAGGTTCGGATTGTCGGGATGAACCAGAAGGGATTTATAGCCCTTGGGATGGGGCCGCAGTGAAACCGGGCGACTCTCCCAGGCGAGAGTGGTTGCATTCCAGCGGAACAGGCCTCGCTGTTTTTCAACCATATAGAGGGAATTGCGCGAAGAAGCGATATCCATAATCTCGCCGGAACCCCGCAGGAGTCCCTTATGTTGCAGATTCCAGGTTTGCCCCTCCAGTCGATAAACGCCGCGAGACGTTGCGGCGTACAAAAAACCCTCATACACCGTAAGCCCATTGACCTTGAAACGCTCCAGTCCGGGAACCGGTTGCGGAGATGCTTTGAGATTGTTCAACGGAAGTTTGAAAACCCCATTTGTGTCGGTTCCAATCCACAGCGAGTTTCGGGTAAAGAGCAGCAGCCGGCTTCCAAAAAAACGGGATGGGTAGCGGATTTCACCGGTTATCCGAACCCAGCCGTCACCCTGATGGATACTGAAATAGAGACCGTCGTCGGTCAGGGCAACGAGCTGATGGGGGGCTGCCGGATTGATGGCGATATCCGCGACTGTAAAACCCTCCAGCCCTTTTCCGATCAGCTCAAAGTGGTTGCCGCCGTCCCGGCTTCGGTAGATTCCGGCAACATCCGATCCGACGTAAACGGTTTTGGGACTTGATGGATCGATCGCAACGGCCGTGAATCGTCCGCCGCCGCCGTAGCCCGCAGGATGCCAAGACAGGCGAATGCTTTCCGCACTTGCGGCGATTGTAAACAGTACGGGGAAAAGGATTGCGGAAATGAGAGGGATCAGTCGACGCGTCATTGCTTTCCTGACCCTGCCTCTGTCAGCTTCTTTTCCAGATTGGGTTTCAGGTGGTACGATGGTTTGCCATACAACCGGGCGCTGTAGAGGACAAACGCCTTTTCTAACGGATCATAGCCTTTCATCCAAACGGTCCCTGATACCGTATTGGAATGAATGCGGAGCTTCAATCGACCGGAAGTGACAGGGACGATGGTTGGCAGGGCCACTTTCATGGCAAATTTTTCTCCCTCAAGTGCCGCCATATGCATGCCGGGGTGCCTGAGCGCTTCGGGACTTAAAAAAATGAAATAAAAGGGTATTTCCTTGATAGGGGTTCGTTTGATGTTGCAGGTAATTTCATTTGCAATCGCCGTCATTTCCGTGTCTTCGGACCTCCAGAAGAAGCTGTTTCGGGAATTTTTCTGAGGGAATCCTTCAATGACGATCTGGTAGGGGTTGTTGTATTTGCTGACGATTGCGGGTGGCATCAGCGTCAACAAAGCCTGAGAGCCGGAAAATGTTTCATTCATAACCGTCCCGGAAAGCTGCAGCAGGTACTGCTTCTGAAACTCCGTGTTTTCGAGGAGCGGATTATCGGTTCCCAAATTTTCCGCCATGATGTTGACGGGAAATAAGCCGGAACCGAGGATGATCAGTATGCCAATGATAAAATTGCGCGCCATGTTTTTCATAGCCGTTATGGACCCTGTTTTTTCGATTTGGAGGAGTGCCAGTTCCATGCCGTTGAAATGATTGTATTAATATTAGTAAAACCGGGTCTCCAGCCCAGCAGCAACGCGGCCTGTTCCGCTTTCGCCACCAGTGCCGGGGGGTCGCCGGCACGTCGCCCGACCGTCCGATAGGCCACCGGCTTTCCGGTAACCTGCCGGACTGCCTGAATCACTTCCATGACCGAGTGTCCCTGTCCCGTCCCCAAATTAACGCATAGGTTTTGACCGGATTCGACCAGATATTTGAGGGCCAGCAGATGGGCATCGGCCAAATCCGTGACATGGATATAATCCCGAATGGCTGTTCCGTCCGGAGTATCATAATCGGTCCCGTAAACTTCCGTATAATCGCGCAGTCCCTGCACCGTTTGCAACAGGAGAGGGATCAGATGGGTTTCGGGATCATGATCTTCGCCGATTTGTCCCTCGGGATCGGCGCCGGCCGCATTAAAATAACGCAGAATCGCGTACCGAAATCCATAGGCACTCCCATAATCCCGGATGATTTGCTCCACCATGAGCTTGGTACGGCCGTAGGGATTGACCGGGATCTGTGGATGGTTTTCGGAGATGGGAACCTGCAGCGGCATCCCATAGGTTGAACAACTGCTCGAAAAGATGATATTCTTACAGCCATTTCGTCGCATGGCCTCCAGAAGTGAAATCGAACCGGCAACATTGTTTTGATAATACTTTGCCGGGTGTTCAACCGATTCGCCGACATACGCATAAGCGGCAAAATGGATTACGGCCATGGGCTGATATTTTGAAAATATTTGATCCAGGGCCGAAGCATCGGCAGTATCGCCTTCAATGATCGGACCCCATTGGACAGCCCAGGGATGACCGTAGATTAGATTGTCGAGAGAAATGGGAAGGTAGCCCATCGCGGTGAGGGCTTTACAGGTATGACTGCCGACATATCCGGCGCCTCCGGTAATCAGAATGGGTTCGGTCATCGTAAATACCCCTTTATTTCCGGCAATCCGTCAGCAGATTTCATAAAACTTGCGCTTTTCTGAAAGAAGCATATGAATAAAGACAAGGATTTGTCAAGCAAAATGACCATAACCAAAAAAATGCTTGACAACGTATTTATTTTGTATATTTTGGAACCGTATCGGAATAGTCCGGAATTCTCGCGAAGGTTTCTGATATGAACAGAAATAGGCTGAAGGATCGGCGCATTTCCGAGGGGCTTACCATTACAGAGCTGTCGCGTTTCTCCAACGTCAGCACCAAGGTAATCAGCCAGACCGAACGGTTTTTGAAAAATCCCACCGAAGTAACCAAAAGAAAAATACTAAAAGGATTAAATGCGGCGAAAAAGTCGGGAGGGAAGCCCTATGATTTTGAGTATATTTTCCCATTATAATGAAGATTTTAAATCCTTAATGGCGTATTTTGAGCTATATTGAGGCAAGATCGAATTACATAGGACCGATAGCTATGAACGGAAATCGATTGAGGGATCGGCGGATCGCCGAGGGGCTTACGATCACGGAGTTGGCTCGATTGTCCAACATCAGCACCAAGGTGATCAGTCAGACCGAACGGTTTTTGACGGATCCGACCGAGGTCACCAAGAGAAAAATACTCAATGGGCTGAATGCGGCGAAGAAGCCGAAGGAAAAACCTTATGATTTTGAATATATTTTCCCAAGAATGGACGGGATTTGACTGTATGAGCGACAAAGTTCCTGAATCACGATTCATAGATTCGATTCGTAGTTTTCACAAGGGGATAAGTGCAGGGGGGTCGTTTTTTTCGCACCTTCTCCGGAAGCCCTGTTGTCCTGTTTTTGTGCTGACCGTGACATCACTCATATTTATTGTATCCTGCGCGTCTTCTCCGGACGTCCCTTCACAGTTCGACAGCAACATCAGGACCGCTGAAGATGTCGCCCAATTGAAGAGGCTGGAGACGCAGTTGACGGTTACCCCGGAGAAGGCGGCGCTGCACCCGGATTACCAGGTGATTGATAACATTGCTGTTCCCTATATTCCGGAATACCGGATGGGGCCGGGGGATGTTCTGGAAATCGTCTATCATCTCAAATATGAAAAGACCCCCGATGATTATCGCCTTGAGGTTCAGGACCGGATCAGCGTCCATTTCCCCTATCAACCGCAATACAGCGCATCGGTTCTGGTTCGATCCGATGGGAAAATTACCATGCCGCTGATCGGCGACGTCGCCGTAGAATCCAAAACACCCATGGAACTGGCAACGGAATTGAATCGTCAGTACAAGAAATTCTTTATAGAACCGAGCATTACGGTTGCGCTGGAGGCATTCAATGTCAAAATCGATGAGTTGAAAAAAGCCATCACCACGGCCGCCAGAGGGCAGAGCAAGATTGCCCCGGTTTCTCCGGACGGCCGGATTTCCTTCCCGGTGATCGGTGCTATGCATGTGCAGGGGCTTACCGTGGCCCAATTGGAAAAAATGATCAACGAAAGCTACGCCAAACAGGTTCGAAATCTGAACTGCACCCTGATCCTGCTGGAAATTCATCATCCCAAACTCTATGTCCTTGGCGAAGTGGAAAGACCCGGGGCCTATGATATTGGTTCTGTCCCCAATGTTCTCAATGCCCTTACGCTGGCGGGCGGCTTTAAAAGAAGCGGCGAGCTGGAAGAAATTGCCGTATTCCGCAATGAAGGTCTCGAAAGGCCCATATCCTTCAAGGTGGATATTAAAACCGCTCTAAGAGCGGGCATCCCGCTGACGAATATCAAATTAAAACCGGGGGACATTATTTATGTCCCGAAAACCCGGCTTGACGAGAGAAATGATATGATTGAGAAAATCTTCACCAGGGGCATTTGGGCGGTGGTTCCTTTTACAACCAGTCTGGGCGCCAGTTACAGTTTGAATCCACTCATAGGACCAAGGGTAACGGGAACATATTAGGACGGCTTGTTATGCAAAACATGTTTCGGGAATTTGTTTTTATCGTTTTTTATCGGTTGCCGTTGATTATAATGGTATTTCTGACGGTATTTATCATTTCATTGGTTTTGGCCGTAACACTTCCGTCCGTTTACCGTTCAACCGCCAAGTTTTCCGTGGTGATTCCCCAGACCTTTGACCCCCTGCAACAGGAAAATTCATATGATTACCGAAACAGGGTACGCCGATTTCTTCAGGATCAGAAGGAGCTGATTACGTCCAACCGCGTACTGACCAAGGTCGTTCAGGATCTATATCCCGGCGCCAACCGGCAGGCGGCAATCACCCAAAAGATTAATGATCTTCGACAGAATTTGGACGTGGTCCCGCCCGGCGGAGAATCGTTTGAAGGCTCCAGTGTTTTTATCATTGACTTTTCGGATAGAAACCCTGCATTCGCAGCCAAGGTTGCGACATTGATTACCCAGAAGTATCTGGAAACATACCAGGAGATATCTCAAGGCAAGAGCGGTTACTCCCATTCATTCTTTCAGGAACAGACGCAGAAATTGCTGAAAGATATGCAGGATAAGGAAAATAAAGTCCGTGACTTTGAAACCAAACAGGCACTGGCCCTGCTTGAAATCCTGAATCTGGGAGATGCCAAAGGAGGCAATGTAGAAGTCGGACCCAACGCTCTGTTAACGCAGTTTTTGGGAAATTACCATGCGCTTCAGACAGAGTTGGCCGGTCTTCAGGCATCCATCGGAGCCCTGGAAAAGGAGAGCAACCAGAGCGGCATTCCGGCCGTATTGCCGGAAATGGAGGTGACAGGACGTGCCATCACGATTTTTAAGAACAAGGTAGCCTCCCTGCAGATTCAATTGAACGAAATGAAACCCCAGTTCAGGGAAAATTTTGAGCCGATGAAACAGCTTGAACAGGAGCTGAAACTCAGTGTGGATGCCCTGAAAAAAGAAATGAAAAGAACCATAACCGCTCAACGGATATCGGCGAGCAGCATCCGGGCCAGACTCGATCAACTCGAAAAAACGATTCAAGGTCTGAGAGATCGGATTCAGCTCATCGCAAGAGAAAAGGTGACCTATCAGGCTCTGCTGCAGGAATTCAACATGGCCAAAGATGCTTATACCCGCACCCAGGCCCAGTTGGAGCAGGCCCGAATGGCGACTTCCCTGGTTCAGGACAAACAGTTTCTTACATTGATTGACAAACCTTCCATTCCGCTCAGCCCTTATAAACCCAACCGCGGCCTGTTGATGCTGGGCGGTCTGCTGTCGGGATTGTTTCTGGGGATTGCCGCCGCCTTAACCATTGATCAATTTGATCACCGGATGAAGACCATATATGCTATTGAAAAGCAGTTGAACGTTCCGGTGTTGGGGTCAATACCCAGCGTGTAACCCTGTAATGCCGTTATACAAGGGCGTCCCACATGTACATACCGCAGATTGTTCTGATGATTGTCGCTCTGTTGGCCATTCTTCTATGGTTCTTCGGGGGATACCGAGCGCCTCAAGAAAAAGACGACCGGTTGAGTCTTCTTGCAATTCTTCTGGGGATATGGCTCATTGCCAGTGTGGTATTGGGTGCGTATACTTTTGTTCTTCAGTTTGCCGGCATTTTTGATATCACCATTGAACGGATGCTTTTTGCAATCATCATCTTCTTTTTGGTGGTGGGCCTGTTTCAGGGGAAGGTTCGTTTTCAGAAAAACGTGTCCATCGAGATCGCCATGGGTGTGTTCATGTTGATCTGTATTCTTTCGATGATGAGGGTTGGATTTGTTGCGGCTTATCCGGGATTTTTCTCCCCCTGGTTTACTTTTATTACCGGCTATTTATTCCCGTTTATGGTTTTTTTATTCGCGAAGCATTACATCTTGAGCGAAAAGGATGTGACGTTCATCCTTCGCGCGTTGTTTTATTTCGGGATCTATTTATCCATAACAGCCTTTTTCGAATTTTTCGATCTGCAACAATTTGTTTTTCCGAAATATATAAACAATCCGGAAATAGGAACCAATTGGGGGCGCGCTCGAGGGCCCTTTCTGAATGCCGGCTTCAACGGATTCGGGATTCTGGCCGGATTGATCAGCGGGCTCCATCTCCTTCAAAAAAAGACGGGGTTTGCCAAATTCTTTCATTTGACATCGCTGTTGCTTTTCTTCCCGGCTGTGTTTTTTACCAATACCCGCATGGTGTATATCGGTCTGCTGATCACGTTGTTTGTTTTTCTGAGATGGTATAAAACATCGTTTTCAAAATGGAAACTGATTTCACTTCCGCTCGCGGTCGTGCTGATCGTCGGCATTGTAAACGCCCCCCGATTGTTGTCCCCGGAGAGAAGGGAAGGCGGTGTCATGCAGCTCACGGAAGTGGATATCCGCATCGCGTTGTTGAAAAAATCTTATTTTTTCTTTACCCAGCAACCTTTTACAGGAATCGGATTGGCCCAGTTCATTCCCGCATCCGTCTTCTCTTACAGGGGACCGGTTTATGCTGTTGAGGAAGAAATCGGCCAGACGCTTCAGCACAACCTTCTGCTGGGAATCGCCGCGGAGCTCGGCATTCCCGGGTTTCTGGCCTACCTGAGCCTGATCATTCTGATCTCGCGGCGATTGAAACAACTGAAGGGGAAATTGCCTGAGATGGGAATCATGGGAAACAATCTTCGCATTTCTATACTTGCGATCTGGTGCGTTTTCCTGGAGATTGGCATGTTTATGGAGACCTCAAATAATCTTTTTTTCAATGCCGTTGTTTTTTTGTTTGCAGGTCTGGCTGATGGTCTGTATACACGTTCTCTGGAATCGGGCATACTCGCTGTTCAATCGCCAATAAGATTGTCACAGTCACCCATGAGGATCATGAATAGCCATGTATAAAGATTATTACCATTTGCAGACTGAACCTTTCAGCACCCATCCCAACACCGGGACTTTCTTCATCTCCAATACGCACAAGGAAGCCTGGTATTATCTGCTCTTTGGAATCGATACCCAGGAGCCCTTTGTGGTGCTGACCGGTGAATACGGCATGGGGAAGACCCTCCTGTGTCTCAGGCTGATTAAGGTTCTCAAGGAAAAGGGGATACCGCGGGTTGAATATATTCCCACGTCCAATGAAGGCTATGGCGGAATTTTGCGGCGGATGGCCTCCAGTTTGGGGATTTCTCCGGTTCCCGAAGATGAGGAGATTCTTCAGGATATGATTTATGACCGTTTCCGGGCGGATACCGAAAATTCCCGGTTTTATCTGATCATCGATGACGCCCATGAATTGGACACGGCCGTCCTGACCAAGTTGAAGTATTTATCGACATTTAATCATAACGAATTCTTTCCGGTCATCATGATTTTTGTGGGACATCCATCGTTTCTGCAGGACCTGAAAACCCCGGCGTTGAGCTCGCTCAATCAGCGGATCAAGAGACGATATCACCTGTCCCGGTTCGATTTGGAGGACACGAAAAATTATATCTATTTTCGTCTGATGAAGTCCGGCGCCACCGGCATTCCCGCCTTCTCCGATGAAACGATTCAAAAGATCTTTGAATACAGTGGGGGCGTTCCACGTCTGATCAACAACATCTGCGACACCTGTCTGCTGATCGGCGCCTCCAAACAGTTGATTTCAATCCCTCCGTCGGTCGTGGATCTTGCCAAGAATCTGGTTGAAGGCAGTCTGACGGGAACGAAAGCAGAGGCCAAAACGGATTCGGATTCAACCGATGATGAGAAAACCTTTGCAGATTATCCAAAAACCTTTACGGATGGGTCGAGAGTCCCTGCGGATGAGCCGAGAGCCCCGATTACCTTTTCCGAAGATCTTCCGGAAGGTCAAGCCGCCAAACAGACTTCCGTATTTTCGACAACGGACATGGAAGAATATCAGCCGGAAATCGACCGTTCCAGAGTAACCGGTGTTGGTGGTTTCAATCTCAAAAGGTTGGTGACCTTCGCCGTGATCGTGATTCTGCTGATCCTGGCAGTGACCGCATTGTATCGATTTTTCATGAGTAATAACGATACGTCCAGTATATTTGCACCGACCGCCCCGACAGCGCAACAAAATACCGCCGCCGCACATTTTGAACAAGCCGGCGTGGAAATCCCAACCTTGCGCGACGAATTGACCGATAAACCATCCGGTGAAGCACCGGTCCCACCGGTCAGGACGGACTCCATGCTGCCTTCGCCAACCGATTCCCCCTCGCAACATGCCGGAGGGATGGATACACGGCCGTCTTCTAAAATGGAAGCCGTCTCAACGGGAATCGGTGAAAAGACAGCGGGTCACCCCTTTTCGCTCAGGTCTTCAAGCTATCAGCAGATGGAACGCGCTTTTCAGGAGATTTCTGAAATCAAGCAATTGGGACTGATACCCTATCTGGTGAAAGCAGATTTGGGCGATATGGGCTCCTGGTGGCGAATCTATATCGGGTTTTATTCAACCGAAGCGGAAGCCCAAAAAATCAGAACGACCTACAAGTTGGCCAACGCCACGGTCCAAAAAACCGATTACGCCTGTCAGGTTGGTGAATTTTCAAATGAAATGGAAGGCATGGGTCTATTCGAAAAGTTGAAGCAAGCCGGATATTTCCCTTATGTAATCCAAAAAGGAAGAAACCTCTTTCGGCTGTATTTGGGGGCTTATGAAAAAAAGTCGGAAGCGGACGTCCTTTATCAGGAACTTCAAAAGAAGGGGATTAAAAGTCAGGTCGTGAAAAGATAAAAGGGAGTACATGATGAATATATGGGAAGAAGTATATTCCAGACATAAAAAGGGAGGGTTGGTTCCTTTTGATCCGCAGTCTGATCAAACTCAGAACCCGCAAAAAAAAGATCAGGCGCCTTCCGATTCTGATTCACTCCCCCGGCAAACAAAGCCTGCCGGCTCTGATTCATTTGAAAAAGCGTATTACAAAAACAGCAAGCCGCAACCGATCCATCAGCCCCCGTCGAAGCAAGCGACTCAACCACAGTCCGAGGAACCGCGTCCTTCGACTCATCAGCCTCAACCCCAGCCTGTCAATCATTCCGCTTCGAATCAGGCGCCTCAAACGCATGCCCCGACAAAACCATCCAGATCGCGGTTCATTCCACGGGTTCCATCACCGGGTAAACCTGCCCCTGCTTATCCGGCGGTGCTTTCAAAATTGCGCTATAGCCTTTCCGATGCCTGGGCCAACATCATGCTTGAAACCAAACAAAATCTCGAGACTTTGCTGGTCTGTGGAGCATCCCGAAAAGAGGGGGCCACCTTTGTTTCCTTTCACCTGGCGATGTTTTTGTCCAAAGAATACAGCATGAAGGTTCTGTATGTCGATACGAATCTGAACCATACGACCATACCGAAAATTCAAAATCTCCCCGGGGTTTATTCCTTTGTTTCCGAAAAGAAGGATCTGGCATCACTCATTGTACAAACCGAATACCCCGGACTATACTTGCTCCCTTCCGGATCCGGAAAAATCGCGAAGAGTATCGGCAGCAATATGCTCTCTCGCGAACCCATCGAAACCCTGATTCGCTTCTGCCGGGATAATTTCGACGTGACGATCATCGACGGCCAACCCTTGGTCAGCAGCCCCGTCATGATTGAATTCGCAAAGGTCGTTGACATCACCCTCCTGGTATGTCGGTATGCAAGCTCCCGGCAGGAAGTCAGCAAATTGGCAGTCGATAAACTGCAAAAATTCGGGATTACATCCATGGGGGTGATTTTGAATGATCGAAAGTTCCCCATACCCCAGAAAATTTACAGAATGATGGGATGACGACTCAGTCCCATTTGGGGATATAATGACAAGAATAGCGGTAACCGGCGTCCGGGGCGTACCCGCAACATGGGGAGGCGTTGAACATCATTGTGAAAACCTTTATTCCCGCCTGGCGGAAAAGGGATATGACATTACCATTTATGCCCGCAGCTACTATGTTCCCCAAGGCATAACCGCCTATAAAGGGTTGAAGATCAAACGGCTGCCGACCCTGAACCTGAAATATACAGACGCATTATTACACACATTCATTTCGATCATTCATATTCTTATTGCCAATCCGGATATTGTGCATATTCATGGGATTGGCCCCTGTTTCTTCAGTTGGATCCCCCGTGTTTTCCGACCCCGGATGAAGGTTTTTTTTACCTGCCACGGCCTCGACTGGCAACGAAAAAAGTGGCCCTGGTGGGCATCCAGACTGATCTACCTGGGAGAGCTGAGCGCGATTCGGTTTGCGCAATACCGGATTGTAGTCTCCAAGGAACTTCAAAAATATTTTGCTTCCGCTCATCGAGTCGAAACCTTCTATATCCCCAACGGGATTGCGCCAATTCCCGCCCGGGCGCCGAATTTGATCAAACAGTGGGACCTGACCACCCGGGGATATTTTCTATGCGTCGGCCGCCTGGTTCCGGAAAAGCGCATGGAAGATGTGATTAAAGCGTACTTATTGCGTCCGAGAAGTTGCCGTCTGGTTATCGTGGGAGACAATGCCGCTGCTGGACAATATATGAACGATTTGATAAAACTGGCCGAAAAAAATCCGTCGATTGTTTTTACCGGCTATCAGTTCGGGGCTATCCTGGAGGAACTGCTTTCCAATGCCCGCGCTTTTGTGACCGCGTCAGAGTTGGAAGGGCTTCCCATTACCCTTCTTGAGGCATTGTCTTATGGCGTAATGTGTGTTACCAGTACCATCGGTCCACATCAGGAACTGATGGAAGCCCTCCCCGGGTTGACCTTTCCGGTTGGAGATGTTCAGGCGATCGCAAGGCATATGGATCACGTTGAAACCATGGCCGAAAGCCGGTTTGACGACTTTAAGCGAAAGGCCATTGCGATGATTTCCGGGCAATTCAGTTGGGAAACGGCTTGCTGCGGTCATGACCGTCTGTATCGAAACAGCCTGGATCGATGAGAATCATCCAATGAATCAAGACAGAGAGATGATGAAACGAATTGAATTGGCGGCGGATGTTTTTCTGACGGCAATGGTATTCGTTGCCATGTACGCCGTAAAACGATGTCTGCCCGCCGATTTTTTGGGAGGACTGACAACGACTCCCAACTATTATTTGTTACTGCTGCTGATCATCGTCACCTGGTATGTAATCCTGGATTTTGTAAACGTCGATTACCGCTACGGCGCCAAAATGACGTTTTCGTTGTTGATGGAGTTATTTAAAGGGGTCACCATCAGCATCGCTGTATTGGTGGTGCTCATGTATATTTTTAAAATCACCGATGTCAGTCGCCTGCTGATCTTTCTGTTTTATGTCATGGACATCATCGTTCTCATTCTCGCCCGCTGGGCGATAGATCGGCTGGTAACTTCTAAAAGAAGGGAGGGCTATTTCCACCGTTATATCCTCATTCTGGGAAGCCGCACTGCCGCCCATGAACTCATTCAAATGGTCAAAAATCAAAAGGGAAGTACGATCAAGATTGTTGGTTGTATCGAATTAAATCGGGAAGATGTCGGGAAAACCGTATCCTGTGATGTCAAGGTGATCGGAACACTCGATGATCTTCGGGATATTTTGCTCAACCAGGTCATCGATGAAGTCCTGATCACCATGCCGTTGAATGAAATTAAAAATTCGGAGTGGTATCTGTCATTCATCAACACCTTTGGAATCACCGTCCGAATTATTCCCTACTGGTATATCCGGAAATTCATGACAATCCATGCATTTCACTCCGTCAAGGTCGAGCAATTTCTATCCGAACCGGCGCTCATTATCAGCAGGATTCAGAAAAATCAGGATGCCCTGGCCATCAAATCCCTGATGGATTATGTTTTGGCCCTTTTCGCACTCATCATTACCTCTCCGCTGTTCGTGATTGTCCCCTGCCTGATCAAATTGTTTTCTCCCGGACCTGTTTTTTATAAACAGATTCGCAGCGGTCAGGACGGCAGACAATTTCCCCTCTTCAAGTTTCGCTCCATGGTCATCGGGGCTGAGGAACAGCAGTATACCCTGATCGAATTGAACGAGGCCGACGGTCCGGCATTCAAAATCAAAAAAGATCCCCGTATCATTCCATACATCGGGAGATTATTGAGAAAATTCGGCATCGATGAGATCCCCCAGTTTATCAATGTAATCCGGGGGGAGATGAGCATCGTTGGGCCCAGACCCCCAACGCCCGCGGAAGTAGAAAAATATGAGCTGTGGCAACGCCGGCGCCTCTCCATGAAGCCGGGGATTACCTGTATCTGGCAGATCCAGCCGGGGAGAAACGATATCACATTTAATCAGTGGATGGACATGGATATGAACTATATTGACCACTGGTCTTTGTGGCTGGATATCAGGATTATCTTTAAAACGATTCCGGCCATGCTGCTGGGGAGCGGCAGATAACCATTCAGTCGAAACGACCCACATGGATCGATTTGATGGTGGGTGGCTGACGCGTCCTGTCCAAACACCTCAGTGATGTTCACCATACGATGTCAAGCGGAACTTCAGTCCAGTTGAAAATCCTGCTTCCATTCCCGGGTTTCTTTCCATTTGGGCTGACCGGTTTTTTCAAACAGGCAATCGTTGATCACCAGCCAGTCCATCTCGGTTCGCATAAAACACTGGTAGGCATCCTCGGGAGAACAGACAATCGGTTCTCCCCGCACGTTAAAGCTGGTGTTGACCACAAGGCCGCAGCCTGTCCGTTGTTTAAAGGCCTGGATCAGCTTCCAGTAACGTTCATTGGTCTCTTGATGAACCGTTTGAATTCTGGCGGAGAAGTCAATGTGAGTCACGGCCGGAATATCGGATCGCAGCCGATAGAGCCGGTCACGGATATCCGCGGGATCGTTCGGCGCAGCGGTCTTTCGGAGCTGATGGGTTACAGGTGCAACCAGCAGCATATAGGGGGATGCGGTTTCGATATCGAAGTATTCCCGAACGTCTTCCGCAAGAACCGATGGCGCAAAAGGCCGAAAGCTCTCCCGATATTTAATTTTTAGGTTCAGCCGTTTTTGCATTTCCGGATTTCGGGGGTCAGCCAGAATGCTGCGGTTTCCCAAAGCCCGAGGCCCCCATTCCATCCTTCCCTGAAACCAGCCGACGACGTTTCCTTCCGCCAGCAGTCGGGCTGTATCCGCGCACAGCAGATCAAATTCCGAGTACCGTCTGCAGGTTGCCTGAAACTTGTTTTTCAGGCGATCGATATCCCTTGGCCCATATTCGGGCCCGAGATAGGCGCCTTTCATCGCATCGGAATGGGGTTTCGCGGGAGTTCTTTCCCCTCCTTTCCAGATATGACAGGCCGCAAGGGCGGCTCCCAGCGCACCGCCCGCATCGCCGGCAGCCGGCTGGATCCATATCGCGTCAAATATACCCGACTTCTGTAGTTTACCGTTGGCCACACAGTTCAGGGCAACCCCCCCGGCCAGGACGAGCTGGTTGCTTCCGGTCAATTGCTTGGCCGTTCGGGCAAGCTTTATGACCACCTCTTCGGTGACCTCCTGAATGGCCAGCGCCAGGTCCATATAAGGCTGCGTCAACTCACTTTCCGATTCCCGGCGGGGAATTGAAAAAAGAGCTTTCCATTTTTCGTCCTTGCACATTCTTAAGCCGGTCGCAAAATCAAAATAGTCCATATTCAAAAGAACAGATCCATCTTCCCGGATATCGACCAGTTCAGCGAGGATGGCATTCTTGAACCGCTTATATTGGTTGGTGTCTCGAATCCCATAGGGCGCAAGGCCCATCAGTTTGTATTCGCCGCTGTTGACCCTGAAGCCGCAGTAATAGGTAAAAGCGGAATAGAGCAAACCGATGGAGTGGGGAAAAGTCAGTTCGCACAGGATTTCGATTGTGCTTTGACGGCCCAACCCGATGGTGGTTGTGGCCCATTCACCGACGCCGTCAATGGTTAAAATTGCAGCCTCCTCAAATGGGGATGGATAGAATGCGCTGGCTGCATGGGACAGATGGTGTTCCGGAAAAAGCAGAGGAGGTTTATGGCCGAAGGGTTTGCCGTGAATGGTTTTCAGTTCATTCCACAAGAGGTTCCGCATGAACAGCTTTTCCTTGATCCAGATCGGCATGGCGGAAAGAAAGCTTTGAAATCCGCGGGGGGAAAACGCATGATACGTTTCCAGCAAGCGCTCAAATTTCAAAAAGGGTTTGTCATAAAAAGCGATGGCCGTAAGGTCTTCGATCGTCAGGCCGGCTTCGTTCAGCACATAACGGACGGCATGTACCGGGAAAGATTGATCGTGCTTCTTGCGCGAAAACCGTTCCTCATGGGCCGCAGCGATAATCTCATCTTCACGGAGGATCGCGGCGGCGCTGTCATGATAGAAAGCCGATATTCCCAGATAGTAATTTGGCATAGGTTTGTGTAAAACTCCTTGAACGTTCATCATCTGTTTTGGCCTGAATGGTTGAGATAGCCCTGATTGACCAAATACTGATATACATATTTGGCATAGACATTCGTAACCATATCTCCCGGGTGTCCGTCGGCCGGATTTGCCCATAATTTACGATTGGGGATATGATACAGTTCCTGATAGACGGCCGGATACAAGTTCAGATATTCAATATTCGCATTTTCCAGCAACGGAATAATTTTTTCAAACCGCTTTTGCAAGTCGGGATGATGGTTTTCCGGGGTCATCACAAAGAGCATGCGGATATTTCGCTCCCGGCAATATTCGGACATCTCCTTCAACAACGCCTGGTATTTTTTCAAATTTTCTTCCGAGTACACTTCATTGAGCCAGTTGACATAACCATAGCCAAAGTATGAATCAAAAAAATGATTGACCAAATCAACGGAAAAAGAGATTGCAAGGGGGAATATCCTGCTGCTGGGCCTGACGATTACCCTGTCAATGATTCCGCCGGTATAAATAAACCTTTTCGTTTGGCTGTCGTCCATAACCGGATCGTTTACGACAAAATCCACGAGGAGAAGATCGAAATCATAGTGAATACCTTCCGACTTCAGAAAATTGAATTCGTGAAGCGTGGACCAGCCCGATTTCCCCCAGTTGAGAATTTCCGATTTAAGTCCGCTTTGGTCCAGCAGACGAGCCAATTTTTTTGTCCAGATGACATTCTCCTCGACGCCTGCGCCCCAGACAAATGAATCCCCCAGAACTGCCGCAATACGGGTTAACCCGGGTGGTTTGCGCAAGGGGTGATCATGATCGTTAAACCCGTGGCGATTTAGTTTTGATTTTGCGCGATGTCGTTCATTGATTTGTTCATTGATCATTTTTTGCTCATAGGGGATCCATAAAGGCGCATCATCTTCCAGGTTGGAAGGAACGAATCTCAACCCGATTTCCAAGAGACCGAATGTAAAGAAAATCGAAATAAAAACAAGAAGCAAATTTTGCAGGGCTGATTTTTTATAGCGGAGGATTAAAAATCCCAGAAGCGCCAAAAGAATTTCAACGGTGACGAGAAAAACCCGTTTCTCAATCTCGGCAAATTTGACTTGTCCCTGCGATAGAAATTGAATTACCCATTCGTTGAATACAACGCCGGCTATTATCAAAGACAGGCCAAGAATTTTACACAAACGGTCCATCGATTTCAGCCAGTGTTTCGCGGCACGGTCATGTGAGGCCGTTGCATCGCGTTAGAACAGGGTGTAAATAAAAGGCGCCAGCGCGGATCCGCTGGAGAAAACAATCAATCCTCCCAACATCAGCATGATCAGGATGATCGGAAGCAGCCAGTATTTCTTGCGCACCCGCATAAATCCCCAGAGATCTTTTAGAATATCCATCGCTCCACCTGAATGTTAGAATTAATAAGGCATTTTTAAATCGTCGGATTTAAAAATATGATTTCGCTCCGCAAAAACAGAATGTGTTCCGTTCTTCCATATTTTCCTTTTCATAGGATCAAATCCCAGCCATCTCCTGACCATGCCGACCGGGGTTAAAACGCCCCAATAAATGACGGTCAGGACGATTCTGTTGGTGACGCTTCCGAGGGCAGTGGAAGCATAATACCAAATCACGGCCAGTGGTTGGAGAACAATGGGCACGGTCATTGCCACAAGCAGCGTTCCGATCGCAGGAAGAATGAAAAATAAATCTCCCTTCCAATAAGCGATCAGAAGCAAAATCAGGACGATGACCAGTCCGGTGTCTTTGGCATAAGCCTGTGTTGGGTGAAATTTTATCTTCATCGGATTCAAGGTCCTGTTTTATTGCTTCCGCTTCCGCATCCACTTTTCCAGTGAAAATTCCACCGAGAGACGTGCGAGTATATAAGAATGAATCCTCTTGTATGTCAAGAAGAAAGGTCCGCAAATTGTTGCGTATGCTCTCCGCATGCATCGTCAATCGTCTTGCAGGGAAGGAGATGGATTCATATTCTGTCTTCATGAACTCCCTTTCACCCCTTATCCTGCCTGATCATGAGCGGGAATGTTTCGTTCATCGTCGTTTATTCTTCAGCCGGGCAAGGGCTTCTTGAGCCTTGACATAATCGGGATTGATCTCGATGGCCCTTTCCAATTGCGCAATGCCACCATTAATATTTCCCATTTTTTCGAAAGCAAGCCCCATGTTGTAACGCGCCTCGGTATTGCGGGGGTCTGCCGTCATCGCCATCCTGAAATGAGACGTTGCTTCTTTCATTCTGTCCTGCCGGTACGCGATTAACCCGAGATTGTTATGCGCTGAAACGTTCTTTGGATCGATCCGCAAGGCCTCGGTCAGGTGATGCACGGCATCCTCCGTCTTGCCGAGATCGGCCATGACGGTGCCCATCCCGATGAGCGCAGCGGCACTTTTGGGATTGCTCTTGAGAATCTCTCCGTACTGCTTGAGCGCATCGTCGTTGTTTCCTTTTCTCTGGTAGAGATAGGCCAGAAATAACTGGGCGCCCACATTTTGCGGCAGAATCTTCAATCCTTCCCGATATTGTACAATGGCTTCTTCAATTTCGTTCTGGGCCGCGAGGGTTGCGCCGACATTGAAACGGTTCTCGGCAATGACATAGGGATTTTCACGATAAACCTGCCGATAATGCTCATCTGCCTCTTCTTTTTGTCCATGCAATTGCAGTGTGATGGCCAATCCCAGACGTGCCCTGTGGTGATTGGGCTTGATGCGAATCGCCTCGCGGTAATGTTCCAAGGATTCCCCGTATCTTTCTTTGCTTTTTCCCAGAACGATTGCCAGATAGAAATGGGTGTCCGGATGATCGGGTTTTAGGATCAGCGAGGCTCTCAACAGTTTTTCCGCCTCTTCGGCTTTTCCCTTCTGCCACAAGGCCTGCGCCAAGCTGTTGTGAACCGTGATTGAATTCGGCTGCAGCCGCAACGCCTCCCGAAGATATTTTATCCCTTCATCATCATGGTTGGAATAAACAAGGAACATCCCGTAGTTATGAAGTGCGGTCACATTGGTGGGCGTTATTCTGAGCAATTCTTCGAATTGGTTTCTCGCATCATCCTGTTTCCCCATTTGTGAATACTGGCCTGCAATCTGGAGTTTCGCAAGGATATTCCTTTCCGTTACTTCATCGGCGCGCGAAAAGACCGACATCGTGTCGGTCCAACTGCCCGCCTGTATGCGGGTGGCGGCAGTCAGAAGGAGTGCGATACAAAGTAATGTTATCCCCTCGAAGAGCATAGCGCCTTTGCTATGTTTTGTCATATCGGGAAGCAACCATGCGAGAACCATGAATATACCGACCAGCGGGATATAGGTGTACCGATCCGCCATTGCCTGCATCCCCACTTGCACGATGCCGATCACCGGGACGAGACTCCCCAGATACCATAACCAGCCGACCAGGTAGAATGGGTAACACTGCCTGAACCGCCAACCCAAATACGTTGCAAGCACAATAAAACAAGCGGAACAAACGGTCTGCCATAACGGTATCCCGTGAACGAGAGGATAGAATATCGAGAGATTAAAAGGAAAAAGCGTATGGACGATATACAGCGCGTAGGCATTGACCGAATTCGCAATGCGGATGAGCAAGGGCAAGGCGCTCAGAGAAGAAACGGCGCCCGTTTGGGCCTGAGCGATATAGGTCACGATGCTGACGATGATGCTCATCAGAAGAAAGGGAATTTTTTCCCGGATCAAGAACCAGAGGTGTTTTTGATTCTCCGATTTCAGGATGTTGTTCAGGTGATCGTCGTTGAATCGCCTTAAGGGCCAGTAGTCCAGAAGCATGAGCAGAAAAGGGAAAGTCACAACCATCGGTTTCGACATGAGAGCCAGGACAAACAGAAGGAAGGCAAGAAGATATTTTATGGCACTTTGGTTTTTCGCATAATGGGCATAGGCGACAAGGGAGAGGAGCATGAAAAAGGTGCTTAGCACATCCTTGCGCTCGGACACCCAAGCGACGGACTCCACGTGCAGGGGATGCATCGCAAAAAGGAAAGCCACTGCCGCGCTGCGCCAGAGGGCGCCGGTCATCATGCGCAAGGCAAGAAAGAGCAGAAGGGTATTGCCGGCATGGAGCAATACGTTCATCAGGTGGTGACCGGACGCATTCATTCCGAACAACTCGTAATCGAGCATATGGGACATCATGGTGACGGGATGCCAGTTCGACAGATCGAAAGAAGAGAAGGCCCAGGTTATTGATTTTGCGGCAAGACCTTCTTTTACATATTCATTATGGGTGACATAGAGGAAGTCGTCAAAATTGATGAACTCGGCATGATATATGGGCCAGTAACAGAATATGATCAGGAAAAGAAAGGATAGGCCGACCAGACGGGATTGATTGGAGTCGCTGATTTTCATGCTGCACACAAAAAAGAGCGCACCGAGCAGTTCCCTTGATGATTCTCGGTGCGCCGTATGAAACTTGAAAAACTCTTCTAAGGCAAGGGCCAGGTTCCGGTTGCCGAACCTCCGCTGGCGCCGCCGATGGTACCGCTCCCGGTGATGGTAGCCCCTGCCGCGCCGGTTGCGTAGGCCAGACTGAACTCACCGGCCGCAGTACTGAACGAGGGCATCTGGGCAACGACATTAGACATTGCAACCGAGCTGCCTACCGCCAACGTGGCCTTTCCCCATCCCATATTCAGCATGCCCTTTGCCTCGGCGACCGCGGCCGCCGCCGCCTTGTTCTTCGCCTCCGTTTGCATATCGAAATATTTCGGGACGGCCACCGCCGCCAGGATCCCGAGGATCACCAAAACCGCGATGATTTCGATCAGTGTAAAACCTTTCTGATTTCTCTTTTTCAGCATGTTCATTCCTCCTTCTTTTTTGATTAATATATATTCTTGCCTGTGCTTTTTCGTTTGCCGGGTTCAGATCGACGCGAATCTCCACCCCCCTTCGTTTCTCATCTGTTGATTATTATAGCACACGCCATGCCGGAAACAACCGTAATGTTGGATGGTGTCCATAAAAATTATGCCACCGCAACTATTCGATAAGCAACGGTTTTTTTGATGAATTCCCGTGCAAGCCACGATCCGCCTTCCAACATGCCAACCCACCCTTCCGGGCTCAATATCCAAAATTTGCCGCACAATCTACAAATCTTGCCGTTTTTTCAGCGAATCAGAATATAGGGGCTGATGCGGATATGGATTCGTTTCACTGCTTGACCATCTTGGTCATGTCCCACATGGGCATATAGATCGCCAGGGCGAAAAATCCGACGACGGCGGCCAGTCCGACGATCAGGATGGGTCCGATGTTGTCGGAGAGCCGCTTGACGGCGTAGCCGACCTCGTCGTCATAATGGATAGAGATCTGGCGCAGCATGTCTTCGATATTGCCGGATTCCTCGCCGATGGCGACCATGTCCACGACCATCGGGGTGAAGTATTTTGCCGCCCCGAGAGGCCCGGCGATCCCCTGTCCCTCCTGGATGCGTTCACGAACCTTGTCGAGTTCGCCGGAAATGGCCGTGTTTCCGATGGTTCCCGAGAGAATCTCCATCGCCTGCATGACGGGGACTCCGCTCGCCTGCAAGATTGCGAAAATACTGGCGAAACGGGACATGGCGGCCTTCTGGAAGAGCGGTCCGAACAGGGGCAGCTTCAGGAGGAGCATGTCTTTCGTATAGCGGCCGGCCGGTGTCTTCAGATAGTAATGGAGTGCGATGATCCCTCCGACAGTCCCTCCGATCAGAAGATACCAGTAGTTGGACAGGAACTGATACATGAACATGGCGATTTTTGTGGGGAGCGGCAGCGCCAGTCCCTGCTTGGCAAAGATCGAGACAAATTTCGGGATGACAAAGGTCAGCAGCACAAAGAATGCAACCCCCAGGGTGATCAGCACCATAAAAGGGTACTGGAGCGCGGATTTAATGTCCGATTTGATCTTCGCCTCGTGTTCGATGATACCGATCAGGCGCGCCAGGATGTCGGGAATGGTGCCGCTGATCTCGCCCGCGCGGATCATGCTGAGATAGAGGGGCGAAAAGACGGTCGGGTGCCGTTTCATCGATTCATAAAGGGTCAAGCCCGCCCTGATGTCCTGACTCATCTGAGTGACGATACCCTTGAGGATCTGGTTTTCGGTCTGGTTCTCCAGCACCTGCAGGAGCCGGAGAATCGGCACGCCTGCCTGCATCATGGAACGGAACTGTTTGGTGAAGAGGATCAAATCGCCGATATTCACCTTGCTCAGACTCTCTTTGATCTTCGCGAGAAAGGAGCCGCCCGGCAAGGCGCCGGACGCGGTCGAGACGCTGGTAGGGATATATCCTTTGGACGACAAAAGGTTTTCCGCCATCTCTGCGGAGTCGGCCTCGATCGTCCCTTTGACGCTCAACCCGCTTTCGTTGATCGCTTCGTAGGAATAATTGGCCATAAGGTTATACCATGACCGCTGAGGCGGCCTCTTCCAGCGTCGTGATCCCCTGAAGAACCTTGCTCGCCGCATCGTCCTTGAGCGTTCGAAGTTTTCCCGCCGCGCAGGCCGACCGGGTGATATCCTGCGCCGATTTTCTCTTCAGGATCATCTCCTGAATGACCTCATCGTTGACCAGGACCTCGAAAATTCCCGTCCTGCCCTTGTAGCCGGAGTTCATGCACTGGTAACACCCTTTGCCCCGCTGGAAATTGGGGTTCTCCGCTTTGTCCAGTCCCCAGGCGACGAGGGCGCTCTCCAGCGGCCGGTAGGTTTCTTTGCAATAGGGGCATACGGTCCGGACCAGCCGCTGGGCAAAGGAAACCAGCAGCGCCGAAGCGACGAGGAAGGGTTCGACCCCCATATCCACGAAGCGGGTGATGGCCCCCGCCGCGTCGTTCGTATGCAGCGTGCTGAGAAGCCGATGGCCCGTCTGGGCCGCTTGGACGGCGATCGCCGCCGTCTCGGAATCACGGATTTCTCCCACCATGATGATGTCCGGATCCTGCCGCAGGATGGAGCGAAGTCCGCTCGCAAAGGTCATCCCCGCCTTCCGGTTGAGCTGCACCTGGCGGATGTTGTCGATCCGGTATTCGACCGGATCCTCGAGGGTGATGATGTTCGTATCGGGGTGGTTGAGTTCATTCAGGATGGAGTAGAGGCTCGTGCTCTTGCCACTTCCCGTCGGCCCGGTGCTCAGGATCATCCCGTAGGCCTTCCGGCTCATGGTTTCGATCTTGTCCCGGTCCGACTTGATCATCCCGAGGCGGTCGAGGGAATAGACGCCGGAACTCATGTCCAGAAGACGCAGCACCACATTCTCCCCGTAGATGGTAGGCAGGGAGGAGACGCGGACGTTGATTTCGCGCTTTTCCATCCGGAGGGTGAATCGGCCGTCCTGGGGGATCCGTGAGACGGTGATGTCCATGTTGGCCAGGATCTTCATCCGGGCGATGATCGGGAGGAAGAGGCCTTTCGGCGGCGACGGCACCTCATGGAGCTTGCCGTCGATTCGGAAGCGGACCTGAATGCTGGTCTGCTGGGGGCTGATGTGGACGTCGCTGGCCCCTTCCCGGATCGCCTGGGCAAAGATGGAGTTGACCAGACGGACAACCGGCGCTTCGTCCGCCATATCCTGGAGCGAGGCGATCTGGACCTCCTCGGCGGCCTGATCGGCGATCTTTTCCACCTCGGGTTGCGCATCGATCTCCATGCTCTCCAGGACGCCGCCCATTCCCGACTTCATCCCGTAGATGCCGTTGATCAACTGGTTCAATTCGCGTTCGGTGCAGACGACCGGTTCCACCTCGGCGTTGGCCGTGATTTCGATGGTATCCAGGGCGTTGATATCGAGGGGATCCGTCATGGCGATGGTCAGGAGCCGCCCCTTCTTCCGGAGCGGCGCCACCTGGAATTTTTGGGCGGTCTCGATCGGGATCAGGCGGGCGAGGTCGACGTCGATGGCATAGCTGTCGGGATGGTATTTTTGAATCTTGAGCTGTTTGCTCAACATATCCACAATTTGGTTTTCATTGAGGATTCCCTGACGGGCGAGATACTGTCCCAGTTTCAAGCCGGCCTTCCGGTGTTCGGCAAGGGCCTGCCTGAGCTGTTCTTCCGTCAGGAGCTTGCTCTCGACGAGCATTTCCCCCAGTCTCTTTTTGACGATCATAAGTCACAGCCTTATGTTATCTCCACCCTTCGACAAGCTCAGGGTGACCGCTTCGACTTTTTACAAAGTCGTCACTCTTGGATCAATTTGCGAAAAAAACGGTATCTTTCTCCGGTTTCCGCATGATTCCCGCCCCGGCCGCAAGCGCCGGCGGGAGATTCCGAATGGCGTTTTGCGCCTCCGCGTCGTTTTTATAATCATTTTTCAGGAAAACAACAAATGCCATGCCCTCTCTCCGGTTCCAGGATGGAATCAGCCGGATCCGGGGCATATCCGCCGGATAGTCCTTGTAAATCCCGTAGGCCTCTTCGAGGTCGGATTTCCTGGCGATCTGCACCCAGATTTTTTCCGGCGCAAGAAAGGGCGATGAAGTCGGAATCGCCGGGAAATGGATCGTCTCTCCGGCGCGAACCCAGTTCATGTCGGCAATATGGGGATTGGCTCGAATGAACGCCTGGTAAGGCGCCGACCGGATGTCCCCATAGATCTCCTCCAGCAGATGAAGGATCGTGCCTCCCTCGCGGATTTTCAGTTGCCCGAGTTGATCGGGGACTTTCTGCTCCTGCGTGGATTCAACGGGTAGAACCTTTTCCGGTTTCGGGCTTGGCGCGGACTTTGCCGAGGCCGCCGGGAGAAACTCCGTTCCGCTTTCCTCTCTCTGTCCCGGCGGCGATACCGCCGGTCCGGTGGAATATGCCGGAGAGGTAAGGGGCGGTGGGATGGACGGCGCCAGATTGACGCGGTCGGCCGCTCCCTGAACCGGGGGCGATGGGTGCCGGACGATGTTCTGCGGTGCGGGCGCATACCACAACGCGAGGAATGCCAGGAACAGGGCCGTTGCAAGCGCCGTGGTGGTCGCGGTCCAGCGTTTCGGCCTGCCCGAATCGGGGGTCAGCCGCCGGACGGTGGTGTGGACCAGAAACCAGTTGGCACGGACCCGGTTCCGGATGAGTACGGCAAGCAGGATCTGGTGGCAGAGGGTGATGATCCTACGGGGATAACCGCCTGTCGCCCGGTAAACGGCCCACAGCGCGGGAAACGTGAAGAGTCGGGGCCCATCGGCCGGCCGGCCGGCCCGGGACAGCCGAAAGCGGATCATCGCCCGCGTCTCCCTGAAATTGAGAGGCCCGAGAAAATAGCACCGGTTAACCCGGTCGGCAAAGTTGTTGTGACCCTTCAGAATCGCCCGGAATTCATTCTGGGCGAAGATGACGATCTGGAGGAGCTTGTTTTCATTCGTTTCATAGTTCAGAAATTCACGGAGGATTTCCCGGCAGAAATGAGGAAGTTTCTGCCCTTCGTCGATGATGAGGACAACCGTTTTCTGTTCATCCACCCCTTTCCGGAAGAGGTGGTTCTGGATGCCTTCCTTGATCTGCCATTCGCTTTCCGCGCTTTCCATCTCGGGGATGCCGAAACTGGCGGCGACCGTTGCCAGAAATTCATGGGGGGTGCTGAAGGAAGGGTCGAGGAGGAGATGGGTCTCGATCTCTTGACGATCCTCTTCCGATTCGGAAAATCGGATAATAAGCTGCCGGCAGAGGGTGGTCTTGCCCGTCCCCACCTCGCCCATGACCACGTTCAGGCCGCGACGGAGCCGGACGGCAAGCTCCAGTTGCTGCAGGCAGGCCAGGTGGCCTGTCGACTGAAAAAAGAGCTCCGGTTCGGGCGAGTTGGAAAAGGGTTCCCGGCTCAGGTTGAGGATTTTAAAGTAATCCATTTTTTCATCGTTCCATGGCCTCTTCAGGAGGCAGGTTTCGTCTCCGCCGCCGGCCGGTCTTCGCCGACGGTTTGCGGTGAAATCATGGCGGGAAGAATCTTCGGCGTGATGAAGATGAGAACCTCTTCCATGGAGTCGCTCTTTCCTTCCCCTTTGAAAAGCCAGCCCAGACCGGGGATCTCCTTCAACCCGGGAACGCCGCTGACCGAATTGCTCCCCCGTTGCTTTGTCAGTCCCGAAATGACGATGGTCTCACCGTCCTCGACGATCAGTGAAGTCTCCGTCTGCTTCTTGATGATATACGGGTTGCCTTCGACGGTCCGGGACGTATCCACCTCGTCCTTCTTGACGAGGATCTTCATCATGAGATTCTTGCCGTCTATGACATGCGGCGTAATTTCCAGGCGGAGTACTGCATCCTCAAATTTTACCGTCCGTGTGGGCGGGGTTACACTCGTATCGATCGTCGAATAGGGGACCTTTTCACCATTTTCCGTGAAGGCCTTCTGGTTGTCAAGCGTGGTGATGGAGGGGCTGGAGAGGATGTTCAGCTTGCCGTCCTTCTGGAGGGCGCTCAGTTGAAGATCCAGGATGTTGCCGCCGATACTGCCGATCATCAGGCCCAGGGAAGCCGCTCCCCCGGCAGCGGCCATTGCCGCGCTGCTGACGGGGAAGTTGACGCCGTAGCCTTGGCCGCTCATCCCCGAGGCGCCGTAGGTGGGCGTATAGGTTCCGTCCAGGGCGCTTCCCGGCGGCGTAGTCGAACCTCCCGAACCTCCCGGAGTGATGTAAAGGCTTTGATTGCCGACCCTGCGGGCATACGAGCCGCCCCACTGGATTCCGAGGTTCCGGGCCGTATCCTGGGTGGTCTCCACGATGTTGGCCCGAATCTGGATCTGGGGCGTCGGTTTGTCGATCTTCTCGATGATCGGCATCATCTTGAGCAGGTCGTCCTTGATGGCCGAAATGATCAGCGAGTTGCTGTGTTCGTCCACCCGAACCGACCCGCGGGGTTTATCTTCTTTGTTCCGGGTGAGAAAGGATTCGAGATTTTCCTTAAGATTCTTGGGCTTGGCGTAATCGATCGGGATGACGACGGTGAGAAGCGGTTCAACCCACTTGATCCCCATCTCCTGCGTCTTGCGTTTCAGGTCCAGATCCATATCCTCCAGGGTCATGACCCGGATGATGTCGCCCTCCCATGAATAAGTCAGCCCCTGGGTGCGCAGGATGCCGTTGAAGGCCTGGTTCCAGGGGACGTCGCGAAAATCGATGGTCATTTCTCCTTTGATCTCGCTCTTGACCAGGACATTCTTGTCGACGATCCGGGCCAGGGCGCGCAGAATGGTTTTAACGTCCGCCTGCCGCATCTTCATGCTGACAAGCTGCGTCGGAAGTTCCTTGATGGGGGTGGCCATCAGTCCCCCTCCGGCTTCTCCTGTCTCCCGGAGGAATTCCTGCTTCATGGATATGCTGCGATCCCGGGGTGACGGAGAGCGGCCGGTCTGCGTTTCCGCCATCACGCTCCATTTTTCGAAGGGGGAATTTTTCTTGACGGCTTGATTGCCCGCGCAGCCGAAGATCAGCAACAAGGACAACAGCGTGCCGATTGCCCCCCCCCAGGTATATTTAGCGTTGATGCAAGCCATCGGTGCCTCCCTTTATTCCAGCAGGGGCACGTTGACCGTTGCCCCGATCCCGCGATTTTCGATAACGACCCTTGTCGGGGAAACGCTTTTCAGCACGTATCCCTTGATATCCAGGTTCTCACCTTCCCGGTATTCAATGCCGTTGATGATCGCCATCCGTTTCCGGTCGGTTTCGAGATAGCCGGAATAGATGAAATCGATCTTCGCCTCCAATGCCCCTCCCGCTCCACCTCCCACCCCCTCCTTCTTGACCTGCGCCTTGGCTGCGTTCCAGGCTTTGTAGGTTTTGGCGTCCAGAAAGGGATCCCGTGTCCACTCCCTTTCCGCCCGGCTGAAGATGAGGGCGTTGAGATTCTTGGTCGTGTCCTTGCCCATGCCCGTGGTCAGATCGGTCACGAAAGTGTTCAGCTCCGCAGTTTTCTGGGCCATGTCGGGAGCGGAGGATTTCTTTTGGGGTGCAAGAAAATCGAATGCGGCGTAGAGAATCGCGATTCCCATCAACCCCAGAATGATCATCTGCCGCTTATCCGGCTTTGCCATTTGAGTTCTGCTCCCCTATCCCAAAGCCACCCAGATTTTCAAATGAAACGCCCGCACATCCGTCTTCTGCTGGATCTGGATCTCTTCAATATGCTGAACATAGGGCAGTCCCCCGATCTGGAGCAGAAATTTCCGAAACAGGAGGAAATCTCCCCGGAGGATGACATCCACCGACAGAAACTGGGCGTCGCCGGTCAGGGCGTTCAGATTCGGGAGCGCTGATACCAGGGTCATCCCGCTCATCTTCGCTGCGGTTCTGAAGGTCACGGGCAGTGTGTCGATTCGGGTCTGCGGCAGCTTGCCTTTTTCCGGCAGGGGAAGAATCTGTGATTCTTTCCGGTCGCTCTGGTCCCGAAGCGATTGCAGGAGGGGCATCAGCGTTTCTTGTTCTGCCATCCGATGCCTGACGTCGGCGATCTGTCCGTCCAGTTGCACCAGAAAGCGACCGGCCGGAATGATTCCCACAAAAACGAAAATGAGGATGCCGATGAGGCAGACTGCAATATAGATGAGGCTCTGCTGCGGAATATGGATGCCCCGTTTCGTCTCAGCCATGGACCTGCTCCTCGACCTTCAGATTCAGGATAAAATGGAGCGCCTCGTCCTTGATGTAGGGTTCCACGGTGTTCTTCTGGATGGAAACTTGACGGAAGAGAGGTGAGGCGTCCAGCGCCATGGTATAGGAGGCCAGCGAGGTCTCGAACAGGGTCCTCTCGCCCAGGATCAGCCCCTCCACCGTGACCTCCTCGATCCGCGCCTTGGGAGCATCCTGGGTCCGCTTGGAGGCCTCGCCCGTCTGCGGCGGCCCGAAGTTGATCTTGAGATCGGTGAAGCGGATGTTCTCCGGCGTTAATGCGGCCAATTCGCTGATCAGGACCATGCCGAGGTAGCGGTCCGCGTAGCTCCGGGAGAGCTGACGCCGCTGAGCAACCTTGGCAGCCATTTGCAGAAGCCGGTTCCGGTCGACCGGCTGACCGATGCGGGCCATCTGCTTCTCGATCCCGGCAATCGTCTCCTTCTTGTTTGCAATGGCGTAGTTCTGAAATATGAAGACCCCGGCACAGACGAAAACGGTGGCGATGAAGGCTGCGAAAACCACGCGGTTGATCCGGATGACGCTGGCCTCCCTTGCCTTGTCCTTGTAAGTGAACATCAGGTTCGGCGTGAGGTGTTTGTCCGAGAGGGCGAGCCCCAAGGCCGGTCCGAAGGCGATCCGCTCCGAGATGCAAAGGGCGTCTTCCCCGTCCCGGCATACGGCCGAATCGTGTCCGTTCAGGGGATCCAGCACATCGCTGGCGATCCCCAACTGAGAGCCCACATAGTCGACGATGGGCTGGTAGAAGTTCATGGCGCCGGAAACATAAATTCTGACGATCCGTTCGCCGGGCATCGTCGTCGTGTAATGTTCGAAGGTCCTCTCCACCTGGCGCGTCAGCCGCTCCAGGGCGGGCCGGATCATTTCGAAGATATCCTCTTTCCGAAGTCCGAATCCGGCATTGCTCTTTTCGAGAGGGGGGGAATCCGGACCGAGGCTCCGGATGATCTTCCGGCCCTCCTCGATGGTCAGCGCCGGCGCCACGGCATCCGGTTTCTGTTCGTTCAGACGCTCCACGAGGGCTTCCACCATACTGTTGATACCCGCCTTGATGCCGCGGGTCATGACGAGTTTGTCGATGGTATAGATGTCGATGCGGGAGAAATCGTTTCCGATAAAGAGGTTCGCGACGGTCCCTTCCTGGGTGGGAATCCAACCGGTCCGGAAGAGATTCTGCACGGAAAACGGGACAATGGAAATTCCGGTGAGAGGCCGTCCGATCCGCGAGAAGAGCGCCTTCAGCTCTTCGACCTCACGGCGTGGTGCCGTATAAACCATGATGGCCAGCTTGGGGATTCCCTGATCGATAACCTCTCCCTGGGTTTCAAAATCGAGGAGCATCTCTTTTTCGTCGAAGGGGGCTTCCTTCTTGACCGTCCAGAAGACGACGTTGGCGATCTGTTTCCTCGGAACCTTGGGAATGCGGATGTGGCGGACATCAACCTTTCCCGCGGACATATTGACCCACAGATCCGCCTGCTTTTCCGAACCGCAGAAGGAGGCCAGCGACGATTTCAGGAAGGATGAAAATTCCGGCGTCTCCCGGGACGTTTCCGGCGGCAGCGTGAAGCGCGTCCGGTCGGTGATCTCCCAGTGGCCGCCGGTCGTTTTCACGACCCGGACCAGGTGGAGGTAATCATGCCCGATATCGATTCCGATCGTGGACGATTTTTGAAGGGAAATTAGACCGGGCAGCGAGATCCTGAAGCGGCCGGTTTTCGACGGAAGCGGCTCAGTCGGACTTGGGTCTGCGGGCACGGAGGCGTCTTTCTTCCTGCTGCGGATGACCTTCAGGAGTTTTTCCGTTGATGTGATGTCGCTGAGTCGAGCCACTACAGAACCCCTATGCGATTCTTTGGTTTTTCACTTTGTTGTCTGCAAATTTTCGAAGAGGGCCGTTTGACGACTTTTTTTTACGGTGAGATTTTTTCCGTCCCGGTATTTTTCAAGATGTTTTCGGGCTGCCTCCATATAGTCTGCGGGAAAATGTTTGACCGTCCGGATGCCGAACTGGATGATGGGAGGCTCGGGGATGATTTTCTTTACAATGTATTCGCGGACGGTCTTCGCCGAAACGCCCAGTTCTCCCGCGGCATCGATAATGGTGGAGTACGTTTGACCGCTGATAATAATCATAAATCCCTCTCATCAGTCTTATAGCGGAGGCTTGCCGGGCATCCCGGTGGTTCGAACCTGACAAACCAGCGGGACATCCGTATGGTTCGAACCTAACAAACCACCCGGATCTTGTCAAGGTTTTTTTGATCTCATCCCGCTTCTCTCCTGTCACGGAAGAAGGGGTAGAATCTATTTTTAAGGCGGGTAATGATTATTTTTCTTCTGACGGGATGATGGCCGCTTTGCCCAACTGGGCAATCAGGTCTTCCAGATTTTCATTGTCATCGATGACATACTGCGATCCGCCGTCCGAACCGGCCTGGAAGGCGATGGTGGGCGGTGAGAGGGTGTCCGCCGCGGCTGTTCTCCGTTCGGTCCATGGCGAGACATTCGGGGTGGAGCGGATGTTTTGAACGGCCCCGCCAATCAGAGAGGAGGTGTAACCCGCATCCGGGACCGATTCCGGCGCCGGTCGGAAACTCTGGACGGGAAGAACGAAATTTTCCTTTGGGGTCAGGAATTCGTCCAGATAGCGTTCCTTGGTGAACATGCCGTCTTTTTTCCCCGTATGCATTGCGTTTTCGATTTGCGGAAGACGGTTCTCCCGGATCAGCCCCTTGACCGGTTGCGTACCCCGGAGGATGGAGAGCAGCGGTACCCGGAACCGGAGGCGCTCGACGTAGAGCAGTTGCTGAATAACGACCCAGGAAAGGGTGGATGCGAGCTGAAATCGGATCGCATCCTGGGAATCGAGTGGAAAAGAATTGCAGATTCGGTAGATGGCGTCTTCCGCCCGCGCGGCGTGGATGGAGGCGATGACCAGATGTCCGGACTCGGCGGCGTCGAGGGTCAGGCGGATGGTCTCCGGTTCCCGAAGCTCGCCGACGACGATCACGTCCGGGTCTTCGCGCAGCACGTCGAGCAGACCCTGCCGGAAGGTGGCGACATGGGTGCCGACTTCCCGTTGCTGGATGAACGACTGCTTCGAGACGAAACGGTATTCCACGGGATCCTCGAGGGTGACGATATGGGCGGAGCGGGAGCGGTTGATCTCCTCAAGGATGGCCGCGATGGTGGTCGTCTTGCCGCAGCCGGTCGTCCCGCAGATCAGGATGAGGCCCGTTGTGAGTTCGCCGATCTGCAGGAGAGACGGGTGCAGATTCAGCATTCCGATGGTGGGGACCGTTCCGGGAAGGAGACGGACAGCCAGACTCAATCCCCGGACGGTATTGAAGACGTTCATCCGGATCCGCACATGCTGCACGGTGAATGCGAAATCCACGGACCAGCGGCTCCTCAGAATCTGCAAGTTGACCGGGCTGAGCAGTTCCTTAACAAGGTTGTCGATTTCCGCACTGGTCCAGCGGACGGCCCTGTCGGTATGAATGGTTCCATTCCTCCGGAAGACGAGCGGCTGGTTTCCGGAGATGTGGAGATCGGAAATGCCGTCCTTTACCGCGGCAAGAACCATATCGTTGAACTGCTTCATGCGGGGCGCCCCTTATGATGAATGCCGGAATGATCCTAACGCTTTTAAATGCCGTTTTCCAATAAAATTTTCGTCCCGGACGGATTGTCTCTGTTTCCCATCCGCCGCATCCGTCGGGAGAGCTTTGCGATGGATTTCCTTTGTCTCCGGCGGCCGGGCAACGGAACCCGGCAAAGGAACGACTTGACAGAAGGATGGATTGGTTGAATAATCTCCCCGGCCCGAGAAAAACGGGTCGACGACTTTTCTCTGAAGGGGATTCAATGTTGAAGGTAAAACAGTTTCATTACGGCGCCGACAATCTCGGGTATCTGGCTTACGGAACGGAAAGCGCCGTGGCCGTTGATGGCGGTGCGGCGGCCGAAATCGTCGCCTTTCTCGGAGAACATCATCTCACCTTGAAGTATGTCGCCAATACCCATGACCATCAGGATCATACCAGCGGCAACAGGGACTTGCTCGCGGCTACGCATGCGCGCCTCCTGACCGGGGCGGACCTTCCGGACGGCAGGCAAATCACGTTGGAGGGTGGCAAGATTCGGGTTATCCATACCCCCGGCCATACGGAGGAGTCGCGATCTTTCTACACCGGCAAGGCCCTGATCGCAGGGGACACCCTCTTCAACGGGACGATCGGGAACTGCTTCTCGGGGGATCTCGAAGGATTCTACCATTCGATTCGGAAACTGATGGAGCTTCCCGATGAAACCGTCGTTTATGCCGGGCACGATTATGTAAAGAGTTCTCTTGCCTTCGCAAGGCGACTTGAGCCGGGAAACAGGGCCATTGGCGCATTCCTCAGGCGTTACGACCCGAAGCGCGTCCTCTCCACGCTGGCGGAAGAGAAAATGATCAACCCCTACCTCCGTTTCAACGAGCCGAGCCTCGTGAACCTGCTGGCGAAATTGCGTCTCCCCAGAGAAACGGAATGGGAACGCTGGCAGTCGCTTATGAGCATTGAATAATAATGGGGGTCAGGTCTTGAATTTTAGCGTNNACGCTAAAATTCAAGACCTGACCCCGGAATCACAAAGAAAGAAGGGGGAAAATCATGAAATTCCGTTTTGCTCACAACAACTTCAATGTTCTCGACCTGGAGAAGAGCGTCCGCTTCTATCAGGAGGCCCTTCAGCTCAAAGAAGTGCGGAAGAAGGAGGCCGCCGACGGCAGCTTCATCCTCGTCTTCCTCGGCGACGGTGAAACCGGCCATCAACTGGAGCTGACCTGGCTCCGGGACCGGAAAGAGCCCTACAACCTCGGAGACAACGAATTCCACCTGGCGCTTGTCGTGGACGATTTCGCCGCCGCCCATGCGCTGCACGAGAAGATGGGCTGCATCTGTTACGAAAACAAGGCGATGGGGATCTATTTTATCCACGATCCGGATGATTACTGGATTGAGATCGTCCCTGTCCGGCGGTAGCGCGCCTCATGAAGATCATCTACGCGGCCGACATTCACGGCGCCTTCGAGAAGGCCAAAACTCTCCTCTACGAGACGGTTGCCGACGCTTACATCATCTCGGGCGACCTGATCGATATCCCTTTCTACAGCATGGAGACGGCCATCCGCTATCACGACATCCAGACCTATTTTCACGGGTTGCGCGGACGCATGGGGAAAACGGATCAGGTGATCGAGGATTTCGTCGACGAACTCCTCGACGTTCCGGACATCCCGGAGGATATGCAGCGAAAGGGGACGATTTATCAGGAGTACACGATCCGCGCGCGGCGGGTCATGCAACAGAAGTACAAGGTGCTCGAAAATATCATCTCCCTGAAACCGAACTCCCGGGTCTTTTGCTTGCCGGGCAACTACGACATGGACCTCCGCTACACCTCCCTCCATGAGCAGGATCTCCACCTCCACTGGTATCAGCTCGATGATCTCCGGATCGCGGGCTATGGCGGGGCGGACGTCTGGACGGGCGGGATCCCCGAACGCTACATTGTCAAGTACCGGGCGGGAATCGGTGTGGACGATAAGCACAACGAGATGTACCGCTTTTTCAAGGCAGTCAAACCGGACATCATCGTGACCCACCAGCCCCCCTACGGCATCCATGACAGCGTCCCCTCGACAGGGCCCTCCGGCTCTCCGGGACTCCGTGCCTTCTGCGACAACAACCCTTTTTTGCTGCTGCTCTCGGGCCACATCCATGCGTCTTGGGGCTTTCAGTCTGTGGAAAACGCGATTTATCTGAATCCGTCCAATTTCGGTGAGGTCACGGACATTACCGCGGAGGTTTACGAGGGAGGGTTTTTCTATACGCTTGAGATTGAGGAGCGGCAGGTTGTCAAGGTGATCTTCAAGAAGCTCGTCGAGCACCGGATCTACGACATCGCCGACTACTTCCTGCGGGACGGCCGGTGGGTGGAGCAGATCATCGACCATGATCGCTATCAGGCCCTCCGGCGGCGGGAGAACTACGATGCCAAAACGCTGAAGTACTCTCACATTCCTGAAATTCAGCTATACAATGAGATCAAGGAGTTTTACCGGATGTTCCAGACCCATGAGACGGAGGAACGTTTGGATAGGCTCGAACAGGCGGCGCTTCTCATGGAAGAGAAGATCCGGGACGACATCGCGATGGACGTGGTGGGTTCGGTGAATGTCGGCATGTCTGAAGAAAGCTCCGACATCGATATGATCCTCTATCTCCGCTGCGACTCCAGTTGCACCGAGGGTTTTGCCCAGTGCGAGCGCTACCGGCAGGCGGAGGCGATGATTCGGCAGATCCTCGGAAGCCGTTTCAAGGCGGAGATCCTGGACTGCATCGATCTCAACCGGGTGGAGAAGAGCATCCGGGAGAAGAATTACGAATGCGAGGTGACCCAGCGGTTTGTTGCCTACCGGTCGCTCTGCCGCCCGATCCACTACCGGGTCATCGCCCCGATCGAAGACCTCCTGAACGAGGATATGGCGTACCGCAAAGAGTTGGAAGGGAGCATCCGTTCCTATTTCAAGATTTTCGTGACCACCTCCCAGCACGTCCGCTCTTTCCGCAAATATGAGTCGCGGCTGAGCGCCGTCGGGATCAAGCTTCCCGAGTCGATTCGGGGAAAGATCCAGCGCTATCTTCAGGGGGGCGAGGAAGAGCCGCCCACCGTCCCCGTCAAGTGAGAATTCCGAAACGAAAATAACCCTTATTCCTCAAGCCCACCCACGATGGCCACGGAGGCGCTGGCGCCGATCCGGCTCGCCCCGGCCCCGATCATCGCCAGGGCGTCGGCGAGCGTCCGGATGCCGCCCGCGGCCTTGACGCCGATCCCCTCTCCCACGGTTTTTCGCATCAACTGAAGATCGGCGACCGTGGCGCCGGCGCTCCCGTAACCGGTGGAGGTCTTCACAAAGGCCGCCCCGGCCTTCACGGCCAGCAGGCAGGCCCGGACCTTCTCCTCCTCCGTGAGGTAGCAGGTCTCGATGATCACCTTGACGGGGCAGCCGGCGGCGGCCTGGACCACCTCGGCGATGTCCTCCGCCACCTCGGCGTTCCGACCCTCCTTCAGCGAGCCGACCCGCAGGACCATGTCCACCTCGCGCGCCCCCAGGCGGATCACCTCCGCCACCTCTGCGGCTTTTGCCGCCGAGGTATGGGTTCCGAAAGGGAAGCCGACGACGGAGCAGACGAGGGGTTTCTCGTTTTTGAGCAGGGCCGCGGCGTCGGCCACATGGACGGGATTTACGCAGACCGCCTTGAAGCCGTATGCGATGGCCTCCGCGCAGAGCTTTTTCAACTCCTCCCGCGTGGACTGGGGTTTCAGCAGAGAATGATCAATCATTCCCGACAGTTGTTCCTTGGTGATCTTCATATCAGCCTCCTTCAGGTCAACGGCAACGTCATATCTCCGTTGTAAAATTTTGGAGAGCGGACGGAGCGGCGTTACGGAACCTCCTCTTTTCCCGCTGCAAACACCTCCCTTTTCATATCCGGTTGCCGGTCTCTCTGCGCGAGCGCACATGGCTAACGATGCGGGTCGTGTCCTCATGGGAGGATCTGCCGAAGGGCATGATCAGATAGATCCCCCGGGCCTCGGCGGCCATGGTATCCGCCAGCCTCAGCGCAAGCTCCAGACCGGCCTGTCTCTGGTCCTCAGCCGAGTGGAAGCGCGCAAAAGCGGCCACGACGTTCTCCGGAACCCGGATTCCCGGGATGCGGCCGCTGGCGAAGAACTCGGCGTTGCGGAGGCTCGTCAGCGGCAATAGCCCCGGGAAGAGACGAACGCCCAGGGGGCCGGTCTCGTCCTGGAGCTGCCGGAACGCCTCCGTCGAGAAGACCGGCTGGGAAAAGATGAACTCGGCGCCGGCCTCGATCTTCTTCTTTAGCCAGGCGATCTGTGCCGGGGCGGGCCAGCCGATCGTGGCGCCCGCGCAGAAATCGGGCGGGTCGGCGATCCGGTCGCCGTTGATCAGTTCCCCTTCCCGCAGCTTCCGGATGAGGCGCAAAAGCTCAACGGAGCTCTTGAGATCCGTGACGCGCTGGGCCAGGGACCCCAGGGGACCCATGGACGGCGGATCGCCGGTCACCGCCAGAATCCCCCGCAGGCCGAGATCCCAGCAGCCCAGAAGGCCCGAGTGGAGCTGGAGCAGATTGGACTGCGTCACCGCCTTGTGGCAAAGCGACGGCACTTTGAGAACGTCCTGGAGACGCGCGGCGGTGATCGTGGCGTCCCGGCCGACCGTCGCCCCGGGGTTGTCCGGAACGTCGAAAAGATCCGCCCCCGCAAGGGCGATCTCTCCCGCATTCCGGCAGAGGTCACTTAGGCTGCTGTTCCGGTCGGCGCGGATCTCCACGCTGATCAGGAACCGTTCGGCCAGGATCAGCTCCCGAATGGGGTTGGGCGCCGCGAGGCGCTCCGGGCGTGTCTCCACGGCTGCGGCCGTCTGGACCTCAATCCGGGTGGATGGACCTACAAGCCGCCCCTCGAGCAGGGGCGTGATTGCCCGGATGTGGTCCGGGGTCGTCCCGCAACAACCGCCGATCACCGAGACGCCCAGCGAGGCCAGGCGCTCCGCGATCCCGGCAAAATCCTCCGGGGTGAACTCATAGCGGACCAGCCCCCGTTCGATTGAGGGGTTGCCGGCATTGGCCGAGGCAGTCACCGGCAGCCGCGTTCGGGAAAGAAGGTAGGCGGCCACGTCCACGATGTCGTCGGGATGCTGGCAGTTGGCCCCCACGGCCGCCGTCCCCATTGCCTCGGCTTCGGCCAGCAGAACGTCGATCGTTGTCCAGCGGTTCCGGCCGCGCCCGGTGTGGCCTACCTGAAAGATGACGGGAAGCCCCGTGGCCGTCGCAACCTTCAGGGCCGACCGTGCCTCCCGGGGATCGATGAAGGTCTCGAGGACGATCGCATCCGCCCCGGCGAGGGCGCCGCACTGTTCGGTATAGATCTTCTCAAGCTGCTCCCCGGCGTAATCCTCGTGCCGGAGGCCCAGGGAGAGGGGACCGACGGAGGCCCAGACGAGGCAGGCATCTCCCGCCGCCCCGCGGGCAAGCGCGACACCCGCTTCGTTGATATCGCGGCAGAGGGAAGCCGCCCCGCATTCCGCAAGCATCAGAGGGTTTGCGGCAAAGGTGTTCGTCACGAGAACCCGCGATCCTGCCTCGCGGTAAGCCCTGTGGAGGGCAAGGACGGCTTCCGGCCGCCGCAGGTTCAGGAGCTCGACCGGTTCGCCGGAGAGTTCCTGTCCCCGGCGCAGGACGGTCCCCACTGCGCCGCTTCCGACGAAAATCCGGCTGCCCATCTGCGCCATCGTAACGCTTACCGCTTTTCTCAGGTCATCCATCATTTTATCCGCGAGGGAGCCCGGGCAAGGTAGGCCTCCAACTCCGCCTCCGTCAGCAGCTCCGGTGCCGTGTCCGGTACGCCGTGGTAGAAGATCGTCAGCGCCGCCTGTCCCTTTTCCAGGGATTCTCGGTCCGTGTAAAAATGGAGCCACCGCTCCGTTTTGTCCCGAAAATCGGTCCGGACGACTTTCAGCGTCTGGATCGCTCCAAGGGGCTCGCCTTTCATGATCCATGCCCTCTCCTTCGAGAAGGGATCGACCGCTTCGACGCGGTAGAATTGGAGCCCCGGCGCCGCGGCCTTATCATGGAGGATCCGGACGTGAACCAAGGAGGTTTCCTCGGAGGCGCCCTTCAGGATGGCCCAGAGGACGGTGATCCCCTCCGCCCGGAAGGAGGAGTCCGCCCCGTGGATCTCGGTCGCGGCAAGGGCCGGCCTTCCAGCAATCAGGAGAATGATCAGAACCAGACCCACCATTGTCCCTGCAACTTTGCCCATAACGTCCCCTCCCATCATTCCTCCTCTCCCTTCAGGATGTGGATGATGCCGCTTTCGATGCCGACTCCGACCGTCTCGCCGACGGCGAAGGTCCCGTGGCGGAGCGGGTCGTAGGCGGTCGCGGAGAGACGGCCGCCGTCCATTTCCAGCAGATAGTCCGCCTTCTCGCCAAGAAAGGTCCGCTCGACCACGATGCCCCGGAGGAGATCGCCGCCCGTCTCCCGGGTCAGCGTCACCGCCTCGGGCCGGATGAAGACCTGGATCATCCGCCCGGCGGCGAGGCCGTCCGGCGGTGCCGTGAGCCGGAAATCCCGCCCGAAAAGGGAAAGGGTGACCGTTCCGTCGGCAACGGTGAGGACTTTGGCCGGCAGTGCGTTGATCCGGCCGATAAACTGGGCCACAAAAGCGTCCTCCGGCCGCAGGTAGAGTTCCTCCGCCGTCCCGATCTGGACGATCCGTCCTTCGTTCATTACGGCGATGTGGTCGGAAATCGCCATCGCCTCCTCCTGGTCGTGGGTGACGTAGACCGCCGTGATTGCCAGGGCTTTCTGGAGGCGGCGGATCTCGCCGCGCATGTAGACGCGGAGCTTGGCGTCGAGGTTGGAGAGGGGCTCGTCGAACAGGAGCACCCGGGGCTCGATAACGACGGCCCGCGCGAGGGCGACCCGCTGCTGCTCCCCGCCGGAGAGCTGATGGGGAAACTGCCGTTCGTAGGCGGTCAGGCCGACCAGTTCGAGAACCTTGGCCACCTCCCGGTCGATATCCGCGCTGTTTTTTCCCTGGACCTTGAGGCCGTAGGCAACATTCTCGAAGACGCTGAGGTGCGGAAAAAGGGCGTAATTCTGGAAGACGAACCCGATGTTGCGCCGGTTCGCCATCAGATCGGTGACATCCTCCTCCCCGATGAAGATGCGCCCCCGGTCAGGACGTTCGAAGCCGGCGATCATCCGCAGCGTCGTCGTCTTCCCGCAGCCCGAAGGACCCAGCAGCGTGAGAAACTCCCCGGGTTCCACCTCCAGACTGACGTTCTTCACTGCCGTGACCTCCCCCTTGATCCGGTGGAGAAAGGTCTTGTGGATCTGTTCGAGACGGATGCGGACCGCTTCCATGAAGTGTTACCCTCCGAGAATATTGGCCATATCCGGCGCGCCGGGCTGCCGGAAGAGGCGGAGAAACAGGCTGATTGCCCCGATCACGATAAAGACGATCAGAACGACGAGGATCGAAAAGGCCGCCGCCACCCCGAGTTCCAGTTCGGTCATCTTCTCGAGGATCCGGACGGTGATCAGCGTCCAGTTGATCGAGATGAGGAAGATCGTCGCGCTGATCGCCGTCATCGACCGGATGAACACCACGCCCAGGCCCGCGAAGAAGGCGGGGAGGATCAGCGGCAGTGTGATCCGGCGGAAGGTCGTCCCGGAATTCGCGCCGAGACTGGAGGAGGCCTCCTCGATCGACGGGTCGATCTGCTGGAGGATCGCCACCGTTGTGCGGATCCCCGTCGGGCCGTAGCGGAAGACATAGCAGGCGATGATGATGGTCGCCGTGCCGGCGAGCATCAGCGGCGGGTCGTTGAAGACCAGCAGGTAGGCGATCCCGACAATTGTTCCCGGCAGGGAGTAGTTGATCATCGAGACGATCTCCATCGTCCGCCGGGAGACAAAGTCCTTCTTACAGACCACATATCCTACGACGACGCTGTAGATCCCGCCGAGCGGCATCCCGATCCCCGCGATAATGAGCGTGTCCCGGATGGCCTGGAGCCCCTCGGTGAAGACGACGTGGTAGTGTTTCCAGGTGATCGTGAAGTCGGCGCCGAAGGCCTTCACGATCGAGGCATAGAAGAGCAGCACATAAAAGTAGAGGATCGAGACCGAGATCAGCAGACAGACCGCCAGAAGCAGATGCCGCATCCAGGGCCGGACGCTTTTGATCTCCGTTTTGGCGCCCGCCTTTCCGGTGATCATCACGTAATACTTCCGGCTCACCCAGAACCGCTGGAGCAGAAAGACTGCGAAGGCCGGGACCAATAGGACGAAGGAGAGGACCGCCCCGCCCTTCAGGTCGAACATCCCCGTAATCTGGAGGTAGGCCTGGGTGGGAAGGACGGGAAAACTGTTTCCCGCCAGAATCAACGGCGTCGCGAAATCGGCGAGCGACGCCGCGAACAGCAGCAGAAAGGCATTCGCGATCCCCGGTACGGCAAGCGGAAGCGTCACCGTCCGAAAAACCCGCCAGCGGGAGCTTCCCAGGCTGAAGGCCATGTCCTCCACCGTCGGATCGATCCCGGCGAGGATCGCCTTCAGCGTCAGATAGGCAATCGGGAAGAAGGTGATCGTCTCGGAGAAGAGCGTGCTGGGAAGGCCGTAGACGGAGACGCTCGTAAGCCCCAGAAGGTCGTAGGTGATCAGCCCCCGGGGGCCGAAGGAGAAGATCATTGCGATTGCCGTTGTGAAGGGGGGCGAGATCAGCGGGAGGATGACTGCTGCGTCGAGGAAGAAAGCCCATCCTTTGGACAGGTTCGTCCGGACGGCGGTGTAGGCGAAGAGGAAACCGAGGACTGTCCCGCAGAGGCCGACCAGCGTTCCCAGAAGGAGGCTGTTCCAGAGCGCCTGGCGCTGCATCGGATCGGCGAGGATACCCCAGACCCCTGCGAGAGAGAATTTCCCCTCGTCTGTAAAGGTCCGGATGAGGAGGCTCGCGAGCGGGTAGACGATGAAGAGGGCCAAGAGCGCCCAGAGGATGATCAGGATCGAAAGCAGCAGCGGATCCCGGAGCGTCTTTCGGAGACGGTCCGATGGGTTCAGCGCGGCAACGGCATCAGGCATGGATGATGATTCCCCTCATGAGAGCGGGCTGTTTGGGGTCAGGTCTTTAAATTTAGCGTTTTGCCCACAAAACGCTAAATTTAAAGACCTGACCCCATGATTCCTTATTACGGCAGGACGTCCTTGATCCAGCGCTCCACGATTCGCTTGCGGTTCTGGCCCGCCCACGCCTCGTCGATCGGGAAGATCTTGGCCCCTTTGATGATCTCGGCCAGGCTGGCCTCGGTCTTTACCGCCGGATGGGCCGGGATGAAGTTGATCTTGTACTGGGCGTAGAAGTTCTGCATGGCCGGGCTTGAGGACCAGTCGATGAGCTTTTTGCCGACGGCGGGATTCTTCGCCCCCTTGAGCAGGGCGATCGCCTCGACCGACGTGCCGATCCCTTCCTTCGGGAAAGAGATCGCCACATCATACCCCTCCTGCCGGGTTTTCAGAGCGTCGACGATGAAGAAGATCCCCGCCCCCGCCTGGGCGAGGCCGACCGGGATCGTCCCGCCGCCGCCACTCTTGGTGTAGACTTGGACATTCTGGCGGAGCCTCTTCATGTAGTCGAAACCTTTGTTCTCATCGCGGTTGTTGACCTGCAGGATCGAGAAGATCCGTGTGACCGCCGTCCCGGAGGTTCGGGCGTCCGCCATCTGGATCATCCCCTTGTAGGCGGGATTGAGCAGGTCGTCCCAGGATGCGGGTGGTTTGAGCCCCTTTTCCTTGAGGAATTTATTGTTGCTCATGAAGACGAGCGGATCATCGGCGATCCCGACCCAGTACCCCTGGGGGTCCTTGAAGCGGGGGGCAAGCTCGCCATAGGATGGTGGTTTATAGGGTTCGAAGACCCCCTCCTTGATTCCTGCGACGTGGGTCTCTACCGGACCGCCGAAGAGGACGTCGACGCGCGGGTTGTTCTTCTCGGCGATAATCCTGGCCAAGGCCTCGCCCGAAGAGAAGCGGATAAAGTTAACCTTGATCCCCGTGGCCTTCTCGAATTCCTGGAACATTGGCCGGGCCCAGTTTTCCGGCCAGATGGAATAGGCGTTCAGAGTCTCCTGCGCCGGTGCGGCGCTGAAGGTGAAAAATACCGATAAAACAAGAATAATGCACAGCATTCCCCATCGCTTCATCGCAAAATCCTCCTTCCGAAAGTTGCGTCCGAAAAGATCGTTCGGACCGTTTCAATGATCTGGAAATCTGTCAGTCATGATTTTCCTTTCCGTTTCTATATAGAATATGGCGTTCGTCGTCAATGACGGAATCGAAGTTCTCCCTCTCGGAGGAGGGCCTGAGTGCCGGCCGGTTCAAAAAGGGGTCCGGTGGAGTCGTACCCATGAATCCGCCCGCGAGCCTATTTTCAGCGGCTTGCCGCGTTGACCCGGTTCGCTTTCCGCATCGTTACCTCTCATCATCCTGTGGGTACACATTGGCTTGCCGGGAGATATTGCTCCGGAAGGAAACATGTCAAAGGTTGTCATGCCGGACCTGATCCGGCATCCAGTCCTATTCGTGGATTCCCTCTTTCGCGGGAATGGGTGTAGACATTGATTGTTGCCGGAGTCATAGCTCTCTGCAGGCGTTTCTATGCCGTCCATATCCTTATTATGATCCGGTTTCATTTGACAGCCCAATGATCTTATGTCAGGGTCTTACCCGATCCGTCCGCATTGAATCCACCTGTGGGCGCATACCCGTTTATGAAAGATGAGATGGAAGAGAAACAGGTTTTTTTCGGTCAGCGGAAGATCCGTCTTGAAGGACTTTTTGCCGATTCGGGGCGGGAGATCGGGGCCGTGATCTCTCACCCGCACCCTCTCATGGGCGGCGATATGATGAATTCCGTTGTGGAGATCCTGACGCAGGCCCTTTTCGCCGGCGGGATTTCCACCCTGCGCTTCAATTTCCGGGGGGTCGGGGCGAGCGCCGGATCCTTTGACGAAGGGCGAGGTGAACAGCAGGATGTCCTGGCGGCCCTCTCCTTTCTGGAGGAAAGAAACATTCGGGAGATCCTATTGGCCGGCTATTCGTTCGGGGCTTGGGTGAATGCCCTGGCGCTCACCGGGATGAACCGGCAGAATGCGCTCCTCGTTTCACCGCCGATCCGGCTTTTCGATTTCGACGTTCAGGCGCTGCGGGGAAAGGTCGGCCTCATTGTCTATGGGGACCGGGATCCTTTCTGCCCTCCCGAGCCGATCCAAATCATGGCTGATGATCTTCCCTGCCGCCTGGATCGGATCCCCGATGCGGATCATTTCTTCACAACGAAGGAAAGGGAGCTTGCCGCGTGCGTCACCGCCTTTGCGGAACGATGGAGGCCGCTCAGAGACAAGACTTCATTGAAATACCCCAGGGATTCCAACGGAAGTGCGCTCCGTGTGAAGGGAGATCGGATTTAACGGACGTACCGGATATTTTTTGACCCACGGGGGCTCTTATTCTCCATGGAAGGGAGGCTTATGTCCTGGATCATCCTTGTTCTGGCCGGCCTGTTTGAGGTCGGATGGGCTATCGGGCTCAAGTACACCGAGGGTTTTACCCGCTTCTGGCCGACGGTCGGCACCGTTGTCGCCATGATGATTAGTTTGGGACTTCTGGGGGTTGCGATGAAATCGCTTCCGGTGGGAACGGCTTACGCCGTCTGGGTCGGCGTGGGCGCCGTCGGCACCGTGATCCTGGGAATCGTCCTGTTCGGGGAACCTGCAAATCCCGCAAGGCTGATCAGCGTGGCGCTCATTATCGCCGGTATCATCGGTCTCCGGCTGGCCGCGGTGACCTGACCGCTCGGCACCGACCTCGGAACCCTCTGCAATCATTGTGCAGACAGACATCACCGGCGGGAATTGAAAAATGTCGGCCGCACGACGCAGACCCAATCCGTAATCTGCCGCCGCGCAGCGAAGATTTATTTCTGCCACGCGGTTTCCAGGCGCCGGACCCCGAGGGAGAAGCTGAAGGTTAGGATGAAGTAGAGGGCCGTGATCGTGATCCAGACCTCGAAGGTCAAGTAGGTGGCGGACATGAGTTCCAGCCCCTGGAAGGTGAGTTCCGGGATGGAGATTACCGAAACGATGGCGGAGTCCTTGATCGTCGAAATGATCTGGCCCGCCAGGGCGGGAAGGATACGCCGGAGGGCCTGCGGCAGGATCACGTCCCGCAGTTGCTGTCCGCGGGAGAGCCCGAGGGCATGGGCGGCTTCCCACTGGCCCTTTTCGATCGACTGGATGCCGGCCCGGACGATCTCGGTGATGTAGGCTGCCTCGTACAGGACAAGCGTCGCCAGTCCCGCGAAAAAACCGGAGAGCCGTGCCGGGGGGGCGAAGATCGCCGTCAGCATCGATTGCGTTTCCGGCGAGGCCGAACGGATGAAGTTTTCCACACCGAAGACGGTCATGATCCTCTCACCGATGAAAAAATAGACGATAAAAACGAGAATGAGCGGCGGGAGGTTCCGGACCAGCTCGACATAACTCCCGGCAATGAGGCGATGGAAGAGGCTGTGGCTCACGCGCATGAGCCCCATGATTGTCCCGAAAAACGTGGCCAGAAAGGTTGCCCAGAGACTCAGCTTGATTGTTGTCAGGAACCCCTGCGTGAGGGAACCCGCGGCCCATGATCCGCCGTCCGTCCGGACAAGGTACTGGAGGATCACAGGCCACTGCCAGTGGTAGTCCATCTCCACCCCGATCCGCCGGACGAGGTAGGTCCCGGCGGCTAGGATCAGGACGATAAGGACGGCGTCGAGCGGGATGAAGCGGATCTTGGTTTTCGTCAAGGAATCTCTCCCGAATACTCTTCAGCGGCCCTGCAGACGGCGCTGCCCCGGGTTCCATGTCCGGATGCGGGCTGCGATAAACGGGTCTGTCCGGAGAAGGCCTACTTCAACAGGCGCTCCCACTCCTTCGTTTCAAACCAGTATTGCTTCCGTTCTTTGAGCCAGCCCTCGGCCTCCGCCACGCGGATCCAGTTGTCGAGGAAGTTCAGGCTGTCGGGGTCGCCCTTCCGGATTGCGAAGCCGATTGGTTCCCGGGTGAAGTCTCCGGAGAGCGGCACGAAGAGCTTGCCCGGGTTGGCGATTGCCTGGAAGGCGGGAAGCGGCGCCGAGGCGACGACGGCATGGACCCGCCCGAGGAGAAGTTCCTGGATCGCCTGGGACTCGTCGTCGAAGAGCCTCAGTTTCGCCTTCGGCATCCACTGCCTGGCGGCCGCGGCGGCGGTTGTCCCCGTCCGGACGGCGATGGAAACGTTTGCTCGGTTGAAATCAGCGAGTTTTTTGAAGCCGGCGGCCAGCTTCTTGTGGGCGACGATTGCCATCCCCGTGTGGTCGTAAGGGATCGAGAAGTTGACCTTCAGATTCCGCTCCGGCCGGATTCCCATTCCGCCGATGATGATGTCGAACTTCCCCGTCAGGAGCGCGGGGATGATGCCCGACCACTTTGTCGGGATGAACTCCGCCTTGACCTCCATCTCCCGTGCGAGTCGATTGGCGACGTCGATCTCAAAGCCGACGAAGTTTCCCGCTTTGTCCTGCATCGCCCAGGGGACGAAGGTGGACATGCCCACCCGGAGCACCCCCCGTTTCATGACCTGCTCCAGCATGCTTTCCCCGGCCGCCGGGGCTGTCTGGGCGATGGTTTCCTGCACCGCAAACAGCGCCGGAATGGTGATCAGCATCATCGCGATCCAAAGATGGGTTCGTTTCATCGCTTGCCTCCTTATCCATATTGGGGAATCATCCTTGATGGCCTCGTCATCTTTTTGTCTCTACAAAATTTGGCCGAGGAAGGCACGGGTCCGCTCTTCGCGCGGGAAGGCGAAGAAACGCTCTGCATCTCCCTCCTCGACGATCCGTCCGCTTTCCATGAAGACAATCCGGTCGCCCGCCTCGCGGGCGAACCCCATCTCGTGGGTCACAATAACCATCGTCATCCCCTCCGCCGCGAGGGTCCGCATCACATCGAGAACCTCTCCGATCATCTCCGGATCGAGCGCGCTCGTTGCCTCATCGAAGAGCATCACCTTCGGACTCATCGCGAGCGCCCGGGCAATGGCCACCCGCTGCTGCTGCCCACCGGAAAGTTCGTGTGGGTAACGGTCCGCCTTTTCCGTAATCCCGACCTTCGCAAGCAGGTTCATCGTCGTCTCCGCGGCGCCCGTCCGCGTCTTTTTCCGGACGCGGATCTGGGCGAGATCGATGTTTTCCCGGGCCGTCATGTGCGGAAAGAGGTTGAAGGACTGGAATACCATTCCCACCTCGCGGCGGATGAGGAGTCGATTCTTCCGATGCCGGTCCAGCGGAATCCCGTCGATCACGATCGAACCGCTGTCGATCTCCTCCAAGCCGTTCAGGCAGCGGAGAAAGGTGGACTTTCCCGAGCCCGACGGGCCGATGATGACGACCACCTCTCCCCGCCGGACTGCAAGCGTAAAACGGTCCAGTGCAACCACTCCGCCGGAAAAGGTCTTGGTGAGTTCCCTGGCTTCGATGATCCGCTCGTTCGTACTCATGCAATTCCTCCCGCCCCTCGAATGGGCAGGCCGTTCATTCGGTTTTCCAGCGCCCGAACGGCGAACGACAGGCTGAAGGTTATGACAAGATAAATCGCCGCCACGGTGAACCAGATCTCGAACGCGAGAAAGGTTTCCGCTACGATCTTCTGTCCCTGCATCGTGAGATCGTAGATGGCGATGGTGCTGACCAGGGAGGAATCCTTGATCAGCGAGATCCCCTGCCCGGCCAGCGGGGGCAGGACACGGCGGACCGCCTGGGGGAGGATCACATCGCGGTAGGTGTCGAAGACGCCGAGCCCCAGACTGTGGGCAGCCTCCCACTGCCCGCGATGGAGGGAGACGATTCCCGCCCGGAGGATCTCCGCGGCGTAGGCCCCTTCGAAGAGACTGAGCGCCAGCACCGCGGAGGCGAAGGCGCCGATGTCCAGGACCGGCGACACGACGAAATAGACGAAGAATATCTGAATGAGCAGCGGCGTGTTCCGGATCAGTTCAAGGTAGCTTCGGGCGAGCGCCCGGGCGGTGAAGGAATCGGACAACCTGAAGAGAGCCGCCGTCAGGCCGATGATCAGCGTGCAGAGGAGCGAGAGGAGGGAAATTTCCAGGGTTGTCCCGAGGCCCTGAAGGAGCGGGCCGGCTTTCCAGACGCCGCCCGCCGTCGTGAAGAGGTAGCGGGGGACGCGGTACCATTGCCAGTGATAGCCCATTCCTTGGGTTCCCAGGGTCAGAAGCCAGACGACGAGCCCCGCCAGCAGGAAAAACTTTCCGCTGTCGGTGAGGGCCGTTCGGCGGACCCCCGCGGGCATGTGAAAAAGTTTATTCATTTTAATCGGTTCTGTTCGACGTTGCCCGTCCGGTTGTTTCCCCCCGCGCTGCACGCCAGGATGCCGTCGGCCTGGATCATACCACATATGCTTGCAGAACGAATCCCGAAATCTTTCATGGGGATCTTCCCGTGGCGAGGCCGGCGTTTCGATGGGGCGATCGAAGGATCGCATGCATGGATTATGCAGACCCGGCGGAGAAACCGGGTTGAAGTGGAACATGCCGATCTTCAGGTTGCGGGCCGCCATTTGCCGGTGGATTTCACAGGCAAGCCGTGATAGTACATCACAATATGCGATGAACAGGCCATGAGTTGCATCTTGGGATAAACGTGCCGGAGAGAGATATGGACTGGCGGATAGCTCCCGTTTCTTAAAAAGAGCGGGATTTTGTGCTTTGGATGGTCAAAAAAAGGAGATCGGATCATGAGCTATGTGGAATCCATGTTTTCCCTTGCGGGGCGTGTCGCCGTCGTCACGGGCGGCGCGGGCGCGCTCCCGAGCGTCATCGCTGCGGGGCTCGCCAAGGCGGGGGCCTCCGTCTGTCTCTGGGGACGAGGAACCGGACATCCGATTCAGGAGGCCGTGGCGGCGCTGCGAGCCGACCTTGAAAAAGCGGTCGGTCCGGAGGCCTCCGGCGGGATAAAGATCGAAGGGGTAACCGTGGATACGGGGGTGAGGCTATCCGTCGAGCGGGCGATCGCGGAAACCGAGAAACTCCTCGGCATTCCAGACCTCCTCGTCAACGGGGTCGGCGGCACGATGGGGAAATCCCCCTTCGTGGATGTGGACGAAGAAAAATTCGAGCAGACCCTCCGGCTCAATCTGCTCGCGGGGCTCGTTACGCCGACCCGCGTTTTCGCCCGGTATTGGATTGCAAAGGGCATTCCGGGCGATGTGATCAACATGACCTCCATGACATCCTACAAGGGCCTTTCCGGCGTTTGGGCATACAACGCGGCCAAAGCGGGCGTATTGAATTTGAACGAGGGACTTGCCAGGGAGCTTGCGCCCCACGGCATCCGGGTCAACGCGATCGCACCGGGTTTTTTCATCGGCCACCAGAACCGCGCCCTCCTCATCGACGAAGCGACGGGCGGGCTCACGCCGCGCGGCAAGGCGATCATCGGCAAAACGCCGTTCGGCCGCTTCGGGGAGAAGGAAGAGTTGTGCGGGGCGGTCCTTTTCCTCGCCAGCCGGGCCGCATCGGGTTTTGTCACCGGCGTTTCCATTCCGGTGGATGGCGGCTATCTTACCGACAATATTTAGGCGCGGAGGAACACAAGGTTGCGCCGGGAGGCGTCCCTGCCACATGCGGCATCAGCAAATGCCTGTGCCACCGGTCGATTTAAAAAAGGAGGGTGATGCAGAAAAACCATTTCACAATCCGGCAGATGAGTCGTCAGGAAGTCGACATCGCCATCGACTGGGCTGCGATGGAAGGATGGAACCCGGGTCTGCACGATGCGGATTCATTCTATGCCGCAGATCCGACGGGTTTTTTGATCGGGTTGCTCGGGGATAAGCCTGTGGCAACGCTTTCGGCGGTGAAATATGGCGATTCCTTTGGCTTCCTTGGTTTTTACATCGTAAAACCGGGATATCGGAGCAAGGGCTACGGAATCCAGATGTGGGATTCAGCCCTTGCCGGACTCCCGGGTCGCACGATCGGTCTGGACAGCGTCGTCGCCGAACAGGACAACTACAAGAAATACGGCTTTACAGTGGCCTACGGAAACATGCGGTATCAGGGGAGGGGAGGCGGGCATTTTCCGGCCGAAGCGGGGATCGTGCCGTTGTCCGACCTCCCGTTTGAGGATGTCTGCAACTACGACAGACCGTTTTTCTTCGACGACCGCAGGCTATTCCTGAGGCGCTGGATCGCTCAACCCCAGGGTACGGCACTGGGAATCCTGCAAAAGGGAAAGCTCACGGGGTACGGGGTCCTGCGCATTTGCCGCTCCGGATACAAGATTGGTCCGTTATTTGCGGATACCCCGGAGGTTGCGGAACAACTGCTCATGGCGTTGAAGGCGAACGTCCCGGAAAGCGCCCCGGTTTTCCTGGATCCGCCCGCGGTTAACCCGGCGGCAGTCGCTCTGGCGGAGCGACATCATATGGTCGTGGTGTTTGAGACGGTCCGCATGTACAGGGAAAAAATCCCCGGGTTGCCCCTGGAGAGGGTCTTCGGCGTGACGACTTTTGAACTGGGGTGATTCCGACTCCCGGAGGCACCCGCTGAACAATGAGCATGTTAAAACGACCGACCTTGAGGTATAACGCCTTCCTCCTCATCCACCCGCCGGCGGCGAAGGCCTGCGAGGCGCCGGGCGGGCCGATGCGGCTGGCAGGGGCGCTCCGGCGTCATGGCGTCTCCTGCCGGGTCTGGGACGCCAACCTCGAGGGGCAACTGCGGCTGATGGAGGAAGGAAGGCGAATCGGCGACCCTGCGGCGGGAGAAAATGCGCCCGGAAAAAGAATATGGGATTTCGTTGATTCGGGAACACCGGCGGGAAAGATGTCCGCCGCCTGTTGCTCAGCGGAAGAGGGTGGAGAAGTCCCCGGCGGGGGGAAACGGGCCGCGATCCAGCATTCCGAAATGGTCGGACAGCCGTCGTCGGCCGATCTCCGCGGAAACGGAACCGACGCCTGGACACGGCGGGCGGCGAGGCATCTGGCCGGGAATCTGGTCGCCCTTCGGTCATATGAACTCTACGGGAATTCCGACCGGTACCGGCGCGCGGTGACGGATCTGAACCGCCTTCTTGCGGCGGCGGCCCGGCCGTACGGCGTCCGTCTGAGCCTCGCCGATTATGAAGACGAAAGGCTCTCGCCCGTCCGGAGCGCCGACCTCTTCCATGCCGCCGCGGCCCCGGAGACGAACCCCTTTTATCCCTGGTTCCGCGGACGCCTTCCGGAGATCCTCGCCGAAATTCCCGTGTCGCAGGTCGGTTTTTCTCTGAATTACCTAAGCCAGGCGCTGACGACCTTCGCCATGATCGGTTTTCTCAGGCGGGCGTTTCCGAAGGTCAGGATCGTACTCGGCGGCGGACTCGTTACCTCCTGGATCCGGCGGCCGGGCTGGAAAAACCCCTTTGCGGGCCTCGTGGACGAACTGATCGCCGGGCCGGGCGAGATTCCGCTGCTTGCCCTCCTCGGGCATGAACACGACGGCGGTCCGGACCGGCCGGACATCAGCGGCTTTCGCCTGGCCGATTACCTCTCGCCGGGGGCGGTTCTTCCCTACAGCGCCTCCAGCGGCTGCTGGTGGCGGCGCTGCTCCTTCTGCCCGGAGCGGGCCGAACGGAACCCTTACCGGCCGTTTCCGACCGCGCAGGTCACGGCGGATCTCCGCACCCTGGTTGCGGAGACGAAACCGGCGCTGATTCATCTGCTTGACAATGCGCTCAGCCCTTCACTCCTCGACGCGCTGGCCGCCAACCCGCCCGGAGCGCCCTGGTACGGCTTTTCCCGCATTTTGCCCCGCCTCGCCGATCCCGGATTTTGCAGGATATTGCGGGATTCCGGCTGTGTCATGCTGAAATTGGGGATGGAATCCGGCGATCCGGCAGTCCTGGCGGCTCTCAACAAGGGGATCGACCTGCCGACAGCCGCGGCGGCCCTGAAAAACCTAAAGGCGGCGGGTATCGCAACCTATGTCTATCTCCTCTTCGGAACGCCCGCGGAGACGCCCGAGGCGGCGCAGCGGACGCTCACCTTCACCGCGGAGCATGCGGAGGAGATCGGCTTTCTGAACCTTGCGATTTTCAACCTTCCGGCTTGGGGACCGGATGGGGAGCTCCTCGATACCGGAGAGTTCTACAAGGGAGATCTGTCGCTCTACCGGCCGTTTTCCCATCCACAGGGCTGGAACCGGGGGGATGTCAGGCGTTTCCTGGAGCGGGAGTTCAAGAGGCGCCCCGCCGTCGCGGCGATCCTCCGGCGCGATCCTCCTTTCTTCACCTCGAACCACGCGCCGTTTTTCACTTTTGCAGGGTAAGGGTCTGTAATGGGAAAAGGTGTACATTCGAGTATTGCGCAATCACAAAGTCATTTCGTTTTACCCCACGGATTTGAACCAATCAGGAGGAAAATGTTCCGGCGATGAAGAAACCACTATGGCGTGACGGTTGGTTGATGGCCATCTGCATCGGCCGAATCTTCATGTATATGAACTTCATGGTTTATGCCGCGTGTCTGCCGATCCTCCAAAGCGAATGGGGAATGTCGGCGACACAGGCCGGTTCGATCGCGTCGGGGTTCTCGATCAGTTATGCGGCGTCACTGGCCCTTTCATCGTGGTTCGCGGACCATTTCGGCGCCCGCCGGATATTCGCACTATCGGCGGCCATCAGCGCCGCCACCTCCCTCGTGTTTGGCTTCTTTGCGCGCGACTATGGATCGACATTGTTTTTCTATTCCCTGATCGGCGTTACCCAGGGCGGCGTCTATACCCCCGGCATCGTCTTAATGGCCGAGAGATTTCCCGTTGTCCGCCGCGGGAGCGCGGTCGGCTGGTTTATTGCGAGCACTTCGCTGGGTTTTGCATGTTCCCTTGCCGTGTCGGGACTGCTGATTGCGCTGGGCGGATATACCGTTGCCTTTATCGGCACGGGCATTCTGCCGTCCGCGGGGGCTCTGATCTTGTGGATCACGCTCAGACGTACGCCGAATATTGTTCATGACCGCCGCGCCGGAATATCCCTGACGGCGATTCTAAGGAACGAACGAAACGTCCGATCCCTGGTGGCGGGTTATACGTGGCATTGCTGGGAACTGCTCGGCATGTGGGCCTGGGCCCCCGCCTTTCTTGCAGCGAGCCTTGTTTTTTCCGGCGCCGCTTCCATCCAGTCCGCGGAACTGGCCGCCTATTGCGTGACGGCGATGCATATTGTCGGCGCCGTCGCTTCCCCCACGATGGGCCATTTGTCGGATCTTCTGGGACGTCGGGCCGTTTTGACCGGACTGGGTGCAGCGGGCGCGCTTCTCTCGATGATCTTCGGCTGGATGATCGCCGCGCCGTTGCCGATCCTGGTGGGGTTGATGCTCATCTACGGATTTGTGGTCATCGGCGATTCTCCGGTACTGTCGGCGGCAATCACCGAAGTCGTTGCGCCCAATCGTCTCGGGTCGGTACTGGCGATACGTTCCCTTCTCGGCTTCGGCGCCGGCGCCGTCTCGCCGGTGGCTTTCGGACTGGTGCTCGATTACATGCGTTTCGGCGATCATGCTGCGTCGGCATGGGGACCGGCCTTCATGGTCTTTGCAATCGGCGGTTTCGGCGCCACCTGGTACGCATGGCGCTTTCGCCGGCCCTGAAAGAGAACGGCTCCATTGTGCGGGGACCTTTTATGAAGGAGGTTTAATGAAGCTGACGATCTCTGGGGAAGTGAAGCGGGTTTTCAATCGGACGCCGTTCATCGCAGATCTGGGGATTCAACGCGATTCCCCGGGTCATGGAGAGTGCGCTCCCTTCTTACAAGGTCCGCCAGGTCCGGCCATGTTTCCGGATCAGATCGAGGAAGATACCGCCGTATTTCTCCAATTTTGCCGAGCCGACTCCATAGACGGCCGATATCTCCTCCCGCGTCTGCGGGAGGCGGGACGCCATCTCCTTCAAGGTCCGGTCGTGGAAGATCGTGAACGGCGGAAGATTTGCCCCGTCGGCGATCTCCTTTCGTTTTTTCCTCAGGATCGTAAACAGATCCGCATCGAACCGCCCATCGCTTTCCACCCTCGTCTTGAGGTTGACCTTCTCTTCTTCCAGTCTGCCCCGAACCGGCTCTTTCCTTCGCAGCACCTCCCAGGCCTTCGCGGTAAGCTTCAAGCTGCCGTGTTCCAGTTCCTGGACGATGAGCCCCTTCTGGATGAACTGCCGGGAGAGGTGGCGCCACTGTCCGGCGGAATACATCTTGCCGATCCCGTAAGTGGACAATTTGTCATGCCCGAAGGTCAACACTCTCTGCGCCCGCGATTCCCGTAGGACCTCGACGATGTGGCCCGCGCCAAACCGTTCGCCGGTCCGCTTGACGCAGGAGAGAAACATCTGCGCCGGGATCGTGATGTCCGTGAGCTCCTTGTCGGCCTGTCGGCAGTTGTCGCACATCCCGCAATTGGGGGCGCTGTAGGTCTCGCCGAAATAGTTCAGCAGGGCGACGCGTCGGCAGAGATCCGTTTCCGCAAAACCGATGATGGTGTTGAGGAGAATGTTGGCGACCCGCTGCTCATGTTCATCCTTCTGTCCGATGAAGTACTTGACCTTCTGGACGTCCTGATAGCCGAACAGCAGCAGGCAGTGGGCGGGCAGGCCATCCCGTCCGGCCCGGCCGATCTCCTGGTAATACGATTCCGGATTCTTCGGCAGATCGTGGTGCACGACGAAGCGGACGTTGGATTTGTTGATCCCCATGCCGAAAGCGATCGTTGCCGCGATGATCTGCACGTCATCCCGGATGAAAAGCTCCTGGTTCCGAGTGCGCTCCTTTTCCGACAGGCCGGCGTGGTAGGGTAGGACGGAATGTCCCCGGCGCTGGAGGGCCGCGGCAAGCTCCTCCGTCTGCCGGCGGGAAAAGCAGTAGATGATTCCGGATTCATTCGGGTAACGGCGTAGGAAGCGCAGGGTCTGTTCGAGGGGGGAGGTTTTCGGGGCTACCTCCAGAAAGAGGTTGGGTCGGTCGAAGCTGCCGATGAACTCCTGGCCGGTTGAGATTTGCAGGGTTTTTTGGATATCCTCCCGGACCCGCGTTGTAGCGGTCGCAGTCAGGGCGATGCAGGCGGCCTTCGGGAAGAGGGGACGCACCGCGGCGAGCTGCCGGTATTCCGGGCGGAAATCATGGCCCCATTCGGAGATGCAGTGCGCCTCGTCGATGGCGATGCCGTCCACCGGCAACGGGGAAAGCAGCTCCAGCGTGCGGGGCATCAGCAGCGTCTCCGGCGCCGCGTAGAGAAGCTTGACAGCGTTTCTCTGGAGACCGTCCACGTGACGCCGGTATTGGGCGGCGGTGACGGTGCTGTTCAGAAAGATCGCGGGAACGCCGCACTCATTGAGTTGGTCCACCTGGTCCTTCATCAGCGAA
>DIWG01000012.1 GCA_002423465.1 Syntrophaceae bacterium UBA6112
TCAATTTATCGTGCGGGGCGACACTGGTATCCGGGCGTATTTGACACCATTTCCATTGTCAAGAAAACCTTCCCCGGCGTGCCGGTTCTTCTCGGCGGAAATTATGTGACCCTCTGCCCGCAACATGCCTCCGGCTCAGGGGCGGACTTTTGCCTGTCCGGACCGTCCGAATCTTCCGTCCCACCGCTCCTCAAAGATCTCCTGAACATGGATATCTCCTTCCTTCCGGACTTACGGGATCTTGATTCATACCCCTACCCTGCCTTCGACCTCATCCGTCAACGGGATTGCATCCCGATCATGACCTCTCGGGGGTGTCCATACCGATGCAGTTACTGTGTTTCACAAATTCTGAACAGCCGCTTTCTTAGACGAGATCCTGTTTGCGTCGCCGATGAAATCGAATATTGGCATTCCCGATTTGGAATCCATAACGTTTCTTTCTATGATGATGCCCTTTTGGTTCATTCTCAGGAAATGTTTGTTCCTCTTATGAATGAAATCATCCGCAGAAGATTGAAAATTCAATTCCACTGTCCGAACGGTCTTCATCTGCGTGAAATTACCCCGGAGATTGCTTCGCTGATGTATAAGGCCGGATTCCGGACGATCCGTTTTGGATTCGAGACTTCAAATTCGGTCAGACAGATGGAAACCGGCGGAAAGATCAGCAACGAAGAATTTTCTGCAGCCGTTGAACATTTGAAGCGTGCCGGCTATCGATCACGAGATGTCGGCGTCTATATCCTCTGCGGTCTTCCCGAACAATCGGCGGATGAGATCCGGGAGAGCATCCGTTTTGTCCATACCTCCGGGGCACACCCATTGCTGGCCGAATATTCCCCGATACCGGGATCGGATTTATGGGATGATGCCGTTTCATCCTCGCCCTATCCAATCGACACGGAGCCTTTGTTCCAGAACAATACGCTGCTCCCCTGCAAAAGCGCTTCTCTGACAAATGAAACATACCAGTCTCTGAAACTCATGACGCGCCACCCATCGCCTGAAGAACCTTGACAATCGGCTTGGATATCGGTATGTGAGACAGGAAGATCAACCTGCTGCGCTTGTTCCTGGAACTTGAACCAGGATTCAAAACGAATTTTTCGGGAGATCGATTCCATGGGTTCATGCTTCTGGTGGGGGAAAATGATCCTGATTCTTCTTTTTGCGGTTTTTTTTCTCGTTTTCGGCATCGAAACGATGATCGGCGCATTTCATCTGAAAAATCCTCTGGAATTCATCATGTATTTTTTCTCCGCCAGCCTCATGATTCTGGTGAGTCTGGTTGGGGTACTCTATCCGATGTTTCGGATTTATGCCTGTCTCAAAACATGCAAAGCGGATCACGATGAAAAGTAGTTTTTTCTTTTCTCTCCACCGTCAACTTCGCAGATTTCCGTTGATCGACACCGCCAGACTCTTTTCCTTGGCAGTCCTTCTCCTTCTGCTTTTCCCTTCCCTCATTTTGTCTCAGGGACTGGGGGAAAGGGTTCAACGTTTTACGCTTGGAAATGGCCTCAGATTGCTTACCCTGGAAAGGAAGCTCAGTCCCACGATTTCGATTTACATCCGCTACCGGGCCGGTGCTGTGGATGAGGCGGACGGCAAGACGGGAACGGCGCATCTCCTCGAACACATGATGTTCAAGGGAACCCAAACCATCGGAACCCGGGATTATCTTCGCGAAGAGAAGATCATCCGCAGGATCGAGAAGATTGGAGAAGCGCTGGATCACGAAAAGGCGAAAGGCAAAGAGGCCGCTCCGGCAGCGCTTGCACGTCTCGCCGATCAGTTGAAGACGCTCCAGAACGAACAGCGGCGTTTTTCGATCTCCAACGAAATAGACCGTCTGTACACAGAAAACGGCGCTGTTGGTCTGAACGCCTCCACCGGACAGGATCTCACCACGTATCAGGTCAGCATCCCTGCAAACCGTATCGAACTTTGGGCCAGAATCGAGTCCGACCGCATGGTATATCCTGTTTTTCGCGAGTTTTATAACGAGCGTGATGTAGTCATGGAAGAGCGAAGGCAACGCTCCGAGTCGAATCCGGAGGGAAAGCTTCTCGAAGAGTACCTTGCCGTGGCTTTTCTTGCCCATCCCTATCGGCGGCCGATTCTGGGATGGCCGTCGGATATGAGCTACCTCGATATAGCCTATATGGAGAGGTATTTCAGAACCACGCACGCACCAAACAACACGGTCATTGCTGTCGTCGGGGATATTCAACCTTCAACTGTTCTGAAAATCGTGGAAAAATACTTCGGTCGGCTCACACGGCGGAGACTTGCTTCTCCGTTCATCACGGAAGAACCTCGCCAGTCAGGAGAAAGGCGGGTCGAGGTGAGCTTTTCCGCCGAACCACAGATGATCATGGGATACCACAAACCGCCCCCTCCGGCATTTATGGACCACGTCTTCGACGTCATCGAATCCATCCTCACCCGGGGAAGGACATCGCGGCTTTTCAAAGCGCTGGTGGAAGAAAAGCGGCTCGCAGAAAGCATTCAGGCCGTGAATGGATTGCCCGGGGCGCGCTACCCGAATCAGTTTGTTCTGTTCGCCACGCCACGCCACCCCCATGGTTGCATCGAACTTGAACGGGCGATTGATCAGGAAATCGAAAGGCTCAAACAGGAGCGCGTTCCCGATCGAGAATTGGAAAAAGTGAAAAATCAGATCCGGGCGGATTTCATACGGAGTCTCAATTCCAATGCGGGTCTTGCCGGAATGCTCTCCTATTATGAAACGCTGCTCGGAGATTTTCACTACCTGATCGACTATGCAGACACTATCGAACGGATCACACCGGAAGAAATTCTCCAGGCGGCACGAACTTATCTGATAAAGGAGAACCGGACGGTCGCTATGCTGGTAAAAAAACCTTTGAATAGTATTCAACGATGACGCTCAAACCCATTTCAAAGAACCAATCGTTTCGACTTCCGGTAATCGTTCTGGGGATGATCTGGATTCTGGTCTCCTCCGAATGGGTTCTGGCCGCATCCCTCCCTCCCCTTCGCGATCCGGACCGTATCCGCTATCAACCCCTTTCCTTTGAACCGCCCCGTGTTGAACGTGTCCTTCTCGACAACGGGCTGCGCCTTTATATCCTTCCCGACAAGGAACTTCCTTTGGTTCAAATCAAGGCTGTCGTTCAAACTGGCAGCATCTATGACCCCTCCGGCCAAGAAGGACTTGCCGAGTTGACGGCCGTGACGATGAGAACCGGGGGAGTCCTCGGCATGACCGGGGACTCCGTGGATGAAACGCTGGAGTTCATGGCGGCAACCTTTCATGTGTCCCAGAATCGGGATAGCGGCATTTTTTCATTTTCCGTTTTGAAGAAGGATTTGGATCAGGGTTTCGACATTTTCTCCAAGACATTGATGCAACCCTCTTTCGCGGAAAACAAACTGCTCCTGGGCAAGGATCTGAAGAGCGAGGAATTGAGGAGGATCTTCGATGATCCCCAGAAACTGGCATTTCGGGAGTTCGGACGTCTTATCCATGGTGAAAGTCCCCGCGGAAGGCTTGTCACACAGGAGTCCATTCGTACAATCCGAAGGGATGATCTGATCCGGTTCCACAAACGCTTCTTTCACCCGAAAAATATTATAATATCGATCACCGGTGACATCGAGAGCCGGGAAGTGACAATCCTGGTCGACCGCCATTTCGGAAGCTGGACATCGCCGGAGGGGAAACCGGAGCCCCCTCCCCTACCCCAGCTTCCGGAAGGAAATATTTTCTTCCTGACCAAGGATCTGCCGCAATCGATCGTGGTCATCGGCTGGTTAGCGCCGGCCAAAAGGGATCCCTATTTCTATCCATTCGAGGTCTTGGACTTTGTGGTCGGCAGCGGCGGCTTCCGCTCTCGGATATTTCAAGAGATCCGAACCAATCTGGGCCTTGCTTACAGTACGGGGAGCTTTTACAGTGCAAAATCGGATTACGGTTTGTTCGGCGCTTATGTTTTGACCAAATCCGAATCCACTGTCAAAGTCATCTCCCGAATCAAAGGGATCCTCCAGGAAATGGGTGAAAAACCGGTGCCCTCCGAAGAACTGAATAGGGCAAGGATGGCAATCCTGAACCGTTTCATTTTTTCCTTTACCTCCGCGGAGCAGATCGCCTTTCAGAGACTGATGATCGAACATGAAGGCCTGCCCGACGATTTTCTCGTCACCTATCGCCCCAAAATAGGAAAAGTGAGCGCGGAAGATATCCAAAATGCAGCCTTACGAAACCTTGCCCCGAACCGCGCAATTCTGCTGATCGTCGGAAACGATAAAACTTACAAGGATATTTTGCGTCACTTCGGCAGGGTTACCCGGATTGAGGCGACCTTCTGAGGTTCTGATTTTTTAATAGGCCGGACTGGAACAAATTTTTTTCGACAGAGGATGACTACCCGTTCATGGAAAAGACACCAACCGTTATCACAGAGAAGATCGATTTCACCAACAACGATCTCCTGCGCAATCTCTGCGGAGAACAGGATAAGAACATCAGACTGATCGAAAAGCTTGCCGCGGTCAAACTGGTGGTCCGGGGGAGTGCTGTCTCCATCACCGGCGAGCGGATCTCCGTTTTTCATATCCGGAATCTGCTCTCGCAATTGAATGAAATCTCGCGGAAAGGATACCCGCTTTTCCCTGCCGATATCGAATATGCCCAGCGGATCCTCTCTGAAGATGAAACCGCCGATCTGGAAAGGATTTTTTTGGACACGGTCTTCATTTCATCCAAAAAAAGGATCATCACCCCGAAGAGCATTGCACAGAAGCTTTACATCGATGCGATCCGGAGCACGGACATGGTTTTCGGCATCGGGCCGGCGGGAACGGGGAAGACCTACCTGGCAATGGCCATGGCGGTGGCATCTTTGCTGGAAAAGAAAGTCACCCGCATTTCCCTGGCCAGACCCGCCGTCGAGGCGGGCGAGAAACTGGGCTTTCTTCCCGGCGATCTTGCCGAAAAAGTCAATCCGTATCTGCGACCCCTTTATGACGCCCTTTTTGACATGATCGATTTTGAGCGGGCCTCAGCCCTGATTCAAAAAGGGGTCATTGAGGTGGCTCCCCTCGCCTTCATGAGGGGACGGACGTTGAATGATTCCTTCGTCATCCTCGATGAGGCCCAGAATACGACGTCGGAGCAGATGAAGATGTTTCTGACAAGACTCGGATACGGATCAAAGGCCGTGATTACCGGGGATGTAACGCAGATCGATCTTCCAGCGGATAAGATTTCCGGTCTTGTGGAAGCGGAGGAACTCCTTTGCAAAACAGAGGGCATCCGTTTTGTCCACTTCTCCGAGTTGGATGTGGTCAGGCATCCACTGGTGCAGGAGGTGATCCGTGCTTACAACCATTTGGATTACCGAAAAAAAAAGAATGTCGGCCAACGGAAAGAGGAGGCGACCGGAATCTCCGATGTCAATTTCGATTCAAAATAAGCAGAAAAGTCAAAAGATCGATATCGGCAGGATTCGGAGAAGTCTGAAACGGCTTCTGAAGTACGTTGACTGCAAAGACTGCGAAATCAGCCTGCTGCTGGTCGATGACAAACAAATAAGAGATATCAACCAGAGATATCTTAACCGCGATCGTTCGACCAATGTGATCTCTTTCGCGATGACCGAGGGGGCATTCAGGGATATACATCCGGAGATTCTGGGGGACATTATTCTTTCCGTTGAGACGGCAGCACGCGATGCCTTGGCCACGCGTCTCGATTTCATGGACGAAGTGGAATTTCTTATCATCCATGGCCTTCTTCACCTTCTTGGATTCAACCATGAAAACGGCGACGAAAGTGAAGCGCGGAGAATGAAAAACCGCGAACGGGAACTTTTTTTTCAGTTAAGGCATTATGACCTTGACTGACATTTCTTCTACTTTACGAGAATCACTTGCTCCGGAAGAATTTTGTCTCTGATGGACATACCGTTCAGATCGAGAAGTTGATTCAACGTCATTCCATTCTTCCGCGCAATTCGGCTCAGGCTATCCCCTTTTTTGACTCTGTATTTTTTCGCGACGGTCGATTCGGATACCTTCTCCGAGGTCTTTTGGGATTCCGGCCGGCTTGCCTCTTTCTTTTCCTGGGTCACCACCGTTTTCTGTTCCGCACTTTCGGTCTCTTCGTCATTACTTGCCGCAACCCGAAGCGTCTGACCGATTTTGATTGTATTCGTCTTCATGTTATTGATCCTGCGAATTTCCGCCATGGACATGCCATACTTCCGGGAAAGGGAAGCCATCGAATCTCCCCTTTGGACCCGATGGATGGCGGCCTTTACAGACTTTGTGGACTTTTTCTCGACAGATATCTCGCTTTTGTCGGTTGCGGCCGAAGCCTTCCCGCTCCGGATAGGGACATTCAGGCTCTGGCCCTTAAACAGATACTGTTTTGACGACGGGTTGGCGGAACGGATCGCCCCGATGGAGGTTTTGTATTTCTTCGCAATGGAAGCCAGGGTTTCCCCGTCCCGGACCTTGTGTTTGATGAACACACCGCGAGCTACCCGAAATGTGCCGATTGGCTTCTCTCCTTGCGGAATTTCATCGATTATCTTGAGCAGCGTTTCCGCTTTTTCGACCGGAACCTTCAATTTATAGGGCCGGTCCGGTGTCATTCGATGCCTGAGTTCGGCATTGAGGATTGAGAGGGTTTCCTCCGAGATTTCGAGTTTCTGGGCAACAACCTGCAAACGCATGCTTCGATTGATATCCGCTATTTCATGAGACAAAACATCCGGTTTGAGTTCGTCTGCTCCAAGCTCCATGCCGTATTTTTTCGGATCCCGGACAATCAGCAACGTGGCCAAAAAACGGGGAACATAACGCGCCGTTTCGTAGGGAAGGCGTTGATAGAGGTCCCAGAACCGATCCAGATAATTGATATGCTGCGAGGAAATTGTGCGCATAACCCTCCCTTCCCCACAATTGTATCCGGCAAGGACCGTCAACCAATCGCCGAACATCGCATGTAAATCTTTGAAATAATCGATGGCCGCACGGGTGGATTTTTCGACATCCATTCGTTCGTCGACCCAGTTATCCCGGTTCAATCCATACTTATAACCAGTAGAGGGGATAAACTGCCATAATCCGAGAGCCCGAGCCGGTGACAATGCGCTGATCTTATAGCCGCTTTCCACAAGCGGTAACCATGAAAGCTCCTCCGGTAAACCTGCTTTCTTGAGTTCCTCCAAAATTATAGGCCGGTATATCCTCGATCGCTGATAGGAGGCGATGAAAAAATCGCGTTCGACGGTCTGGAATTGGCGGATCTCTTTTTCCACGTCTGCATTTGAAACAATCGGAATCTCTCCTCGTTTCCCCTTTGCAACGGACTGATGTGAATTATAGATCGCAAGGATCCGCTTTGAAATCATGAGGCGGAGATCATCCTTCTGTCGCACGATGTCCGGTTTTCCGTTGGTGTCGAGCAGGAGGGCATAAGCTTGATCCAGCATTTGGATGGCATCTTCGAGTTCGCCGTTTACCCAGCATTTATGGGATTCCTCCAACAGCAAAAGGGCTTCCTCCATGATATCCCGCTCCGTCTCCTCCTCCTGCGGGTTGAGCGTGGGTGCATCTTGAGGCTTAAATTTCGAGGGACTCACGAGTGAGCGATTAACATCCGCCTCCTTCTTTGAGAGATCATTCGATTGGATGGATGGAGGAGAAGTGATGGGTCCGGCGAATTTCGTTGACTCATTTTTTTTGGGAATATCGACGACCGTAAAAACCGCTGGCTGGGTCGCCGGCTCGAGTGGCTGTTTTTCATTGCCTTTGTCGGGCAAATCCGCACTGCGATTTACGACCGATTCGTTTGGCAAAGGTTTCGGCGGCGGAGACTCGCGAATCACATCCCGGGCGACGGACGAGGGAGAATGGTTTATAACCGCCTCCTGATTGGACAACGCGCATGACGACAGTGTCAAACCTACCAAACCAGCGACAAATAGGATTATTGGGATTGTCGAAATTTTTATTCGGAACATGTTCGACTCCTTGTTGTAAGGTTCCAATCGACCCAAGATGGATGTATCTTTTCCTGGAGATCTCATTTTTATGCGGTCTGGCACATGGATGACCGGGCAGTGCTATACCATATTTCTTCTCTTCTCCCAAACATTAATGCAACAGGTAGGCCTCGATGAAATCGTCGATGTCGCCGTCCAGAACCCGGGTGACGTTGCCGGTCTCGATATTCGTCCGATGATCCTTGACCATTTTATAGGGGTGTAGCACATAGGATCGAATCTGACTCCCCCAGGCAATGTCCTTCTTGGTCTTGTTGATCGCATCAAGCTTTTCATTCTGCTCTCTGAGTTTCATTTCATAGAGACGCGAACAGAGATATTTCATGGCCATCGCCTTGTTCTTGTGCTGTGAACGTTCGTTCTGACACTGGACGACGATTCCCGTCGGCAGATGCGTGAGCCTAACCGCGGAATCCGTCTTGTTCACGTGCTGGCCGCCGGCGCCGGTGGATCGATAGGTGTCTATGCGCAGATCCTTTTCGTCGATTTCAATCACAATCCGGTCGTCTACCTCGGGATAGACAAATACGGAGGCAAAAGAGGTGTGCCGGCGTGCACCGGCATCAAAGGGGGATATTCTGACCAACCGGTGGATTCCGATTTCCGCCTTGGCGAAGCCATACGCGTAATCCCCCCTCAGCGTCCAGGTTACGCTCTTTACACCGGCCTCGTCACCCGGCAGATAATCGATGATGGTGGTCTGGTAACCCTTTCTCTCCGCCCAACGCAGGTACATTCGCAGCAGCATTTCCGCCCAGTCCTGGGCTTCCGTCCCCCCGGCGCCCGCATGAATCGACAGGATCGCGTTCATCGAATCCTGCTCGGAGCCGAGCATCATTTTCAGTTCATCGGCACGAACAGCGGCATTGAGCATTTCAAGCTCGATCCGGATCTCTGCCTGTACCTGATCATCCTGTTCCTCAGCGGCGATTTCGGAAAGCACCCGCAGGTCTTCAAGGCTGCTTTTCTGCCTTTTCCATTTCTCGACCGAATCCGTCAACCTGCTCTTTTCACGAAGGATTCCGCTCGCCTTCTCAGATTCATTCCAAAAACCATCCCGCTGAGATTCCTTTTCCAACTCCCGGATGCGCAATTCCTTTTCAGGGATGTCAAAGACAGACCCCGAAATGTTCGATTCGTCGGGCCAGATCAACCAATGTTTCGTGAATTCCTTCGAGCATGGTTCCTTCTCCTTTTTTGTATAAAATCGTTCAGGATCAGCAGCAATCCGCAAAGATAAACAAAGACGTCTCCATATGCCGCATAAAAGGTCTTCTCGTCAATGAATTTTACTTCACCCTTCAAGACTGTTCTTTCAAAGAGACCCGTCCGGGATAGAATCGCCCCCGTCGGATCGATTACAGCGCTGATTCCGGTATTGGCTGCACGGACCAGGTAGAGGCGGTTTTCAACAGCACGGAAAACCGCCATTGAAAGATGCTGGTATGGCGCCGAGGTTCTTCCGAACCAGGCATCGTTCGTGATGTTAACCAATAGATCCGCCCGATTCCGTTTGTAAGCCGTCGCGGCTTCCGGGAAGATAACCTCATAGCAAATCAGGACACCGAAACGGCGGCCGTCGCTCACAAGGGGATCGAATCCTTTGCCCGGCCGGAAGTCTCCGACCCCAGCTACGAGTTTACCGATGAAGGGAAAGAGCTGCCTCAGAGGGACATATTCCCCGTAAGGAACAAGATGCACCTTGTCATACCGACCCGCAACGACCCCGTCGGGCCTGAGCAGGTATGCGCTGTTCATAAAGGAAACCCTCCCATTTTCCTCTTCATAGCGAGGGCTGCCGAATAGCAGCGTTCGAGCGGATGTCCGTGCGACATCGACCAACGCTGCCCGCAGCGGACCGGGACGCTCGAAGTAAAAGGGTGCCGCTGTCTCGGGCCAGACAATGAAGCCGCCTCGCGCTGGAATGGACTGTAGGGAAAGAGAACGGTAGATATCCACTGTTTGCGATTGATAGCGCGCATCCCATTTTTTGCTCTGATCAATATTTCCCTGAATGAGCGCTACTTCAATAAGGGATGCTCTTTTCAATGCTTCATGAATTTCAGCCGTTCGATAATAAGCGTAACCATAGATTGCTGCCAATACGGCACAAGCGTTCACGATTTCCGCCACAGGATATCGACCCTTTCGGAATCGTGCCGCCAGAAGATTGTACAGAAGTGCATTGATGAGGACGATCGCGAAAGTAATACCGTAGGTGCCGGTGATATCTGCAACCTGAATAATGTTTTTAAAGAGATATTGAGAACAAGCCAGCGTTTCCCAAGGAAAACCGGTCAGCAGATGAGAGCGGGCATATTCAAGAACGGTCCACAACAAGGGGGCTGTCAGAAAAAAGGCGTTGCCCCTTTCCCGTAAAAAAAGAACCCCCATGGCAAAACAGGCCGTGTAAAGGCTCAGGTATGCTGCGAGGAGCAGCACAGCCGCAACCCCGACATAGAATGGAAGATAGCCAAATTGTACAACGACATGAGAAATCCAGTAGAGGATTCCCACGTGCGCGATCAGGCCGGTGACAAACCCGATCTTAAAACCCTCCCTGGGGGTAGCATTACGGAGCGCATGGAAAAGCGGAATCAGAGCCACCCAAGCCAGGATTCCGTTTCCGAACTTCGGGAAAGAGAAGAATAGAAGAAAGCCGGAGAGGAGGGCCATCGGCAGATACGTAAACGCTCTCCAATGCGTTTTATATAAAGTCATCTTCCCGATATCCCATGGATTACCTTTTCCCCAATCCGTGTTGTCCTGTAGTCTTCAAGAGTTGCCGGTCACCATAACAAAAGGGGGCTGACCATGGTTGGTCAACCCCCTTTTGGCGATTGGCGGGGTCGATGGGACTTGAACCCACGGCCTCCGGCGTGACAGGCCGGCGTTATAACCAGCTTAACTACGACCCCGAAAAGAAATGCTATCTCTTGTTGAAACCCGATCCGGCAGATCCCTGTGGGTTGGACCGGAACCGCCCTTCAAGGATTTCGCTATTTCCATGGTAGGCGGAACAGGACTTGAACCTGTGACATCCACGGTGTAAGCGTGGCGCTCTCCCAGCTGAGCTACCCGCCCGGATCACCCCGATTTTCGCGAGGTATCTAACAGCGATTCCCCTGGTTGTCAAGAATTAATTGATTCGTCTAATCCCTGTTTCTCATGCGGTAAGGTCTGTGAAAGGGGCTAGTCCCCCGCCGCAACAGAATCCGCTTCGAGCGGCATCGCCCCACCACCCGGACCGTTCTTCCCTAGCGCTTCTTCATTCGGAAGAAGGGCATGCTTCAGAACCTCATCGACGTTCTCTACCAGGATCACCTTCAGGTTTTTCAGTACATTGGCCGGAACATCCGCCAGATCCTTTTCGTTGTCCTTGGGAATAATCACGGTTCGGATATTTCCACGATGCGCCGCAAGCAATTTCTCCTTCAGCCCTCCTATCGGCAGGACCCTGCCCCGCAGCGTGATCTCGCCCGTCATTGCCAGATCCCCCCTGACCTTTCGCCGGATGAAGGCGGAAGCAATAGAGGTCGCCATCGCAATGCCAGCGGAGGGTCCGTCCTTGGGAATTGCCCCCTCGGGGACATGGACGTGGATATCCGTCTCCTTGTAGAAACCTTCCGACAAACCGAATTGTCCCGCCCGGGCACGCACGTATGTCAGCGCCGCCTGCGCCGACTCCTGCATAACGTCGCCCAATTTCCCGGTCAGGGTCATTTTTCCGGTCCCCTTCATGATGGATACTTCGATGACCAGTAGTTCCCCGCCCACTTCTGTCCAGGCGAGACCAATCGTGAGTCCGATTTCATCGCGGCCTTCAGTTTCCCCATGACGAAATTTCGGAACGCTCAGATAACCCTGAACAGACTTTGAGGAGATCCGGATTCGACCCTTCCCGCCGTCGGTCACGATCTTGCGGGCAACCTTCCGACAAATCGCGGCGATCTCCCGTTCCAGATTTCGAACTCCCGCCTCGCGGGTGTATTGCCGGATGATTGCGAGCAGCGCCCCATCCGTAAAGACCACCCCGTCTTGGTTCAGTCCGTTCGCTTCCATCTCCTTGCGAACCAGGAAACGCTTTGCAATATTGAGTTTTTCCGGTTCCGTGTAGCCTGCCAGGCGGATCACCTCCATCCGGTCCTGAAGAGGCGCCGGGATGGTCTGCAGGACGTTGGCCGTGGTGATGAACATGACATCTGAGAGATCGTAGTCGACCTCAAGATAGTTGTCGTTGAAGGCATTGTTCTGTTCCGGATCGAGAACCTCCAAAAGGGCGGAAGATGGATCTCCCCGGAAATCGGAGCTCAGCTTGTCCACTTCATCCAGACAGAAGACGGGGTTGTTCGTGCCGGCTTTTTTGAGAAGCTGGATGATCTTTCCCGGCATGGCCCCAATGTAGGTCCTCCGATGTCCTCGGATTTCCGCTTCATCCCGGACGCCGCCGAGGGAGAGCCGGACAAACTTCCTATTGGTTGCACGGGCTACGGATTTCGCGATGGAGGTCTTCCCGACACCAGGCGGCCCGACGAGACAGAGGATCGGGCCTTTGTTCTTTTTCACAAGGGTCTGAACGGCCAAATATTCGATGATCCTTTCCTTGACTTGCTTGAGACCGTAATGGTCCTCCTCCAGAATAGCCTCCGATGCATTCAGGGTGTGATTGTTTTCCGTTTTTTCAGACCACGGCATATCCAGCAGCCAGTCGATATAGTTTCTGACAACCGTCGCCTCGGCAGACATCGGGGCCATCATCTGCATTTTCTTGATTTCCTGTTTGACCTTTCGATGTGCTTCTTCGGATAGTTTCCTCTGCTTGAGACGTTTTTCAAGCTCGACGACCTCGTTGCGAAACTCGTCCTTCTCTCCCATCTCCTTCTGGATCGCCCGCATCTGTTCGTTGAGGTAGTAGTCCTTCTGGGTCTTTTCCATCTGCTTTTTGACCCGTCTTTTGATCTTCTCCTCTACATTCAGGATTTCGATCTCCGAGAGCATCAGTTCATAAATCGTTTCCATCCTCTCGGGAACATTGATAATTTCGAGGATTTTCTGCTTGTCTTCCAATTTTGCGTTGATCTGCGAAATGACGACATCGGCAAGCTTTGAGGGGTCTTCGATGGAGGCGATGGTCCCGACCATCTCCAGATGAACCTTCTTGGTCATCTTGGCATAGGTTTCAAAAGACTCCCGGATGCTCCGCATCAGGGCTTCGCTTTTCACATCTTCCGTATTATCGAGTTCTTCGATTCCGTCGGCACGGACCAGGAAATATTCCTCGCAAGGAAGGTATTCACGGACAATCCCCCGTTTTTTCCCTTCCACCAGAACCTTGACCGTGCCATCGGGTAGACGCAGCAACTGGATGATAATCCCGATCGTTCCGATACGATAGATCTCATCTTCGCCCGGATCATCCTTCTGGGCGTTTTTCTGCGCAACCATGAAGATCTCCTTCTCGTCCTTCATGGCGGACTCCAGCGCGGCGATCGATCTTTCCCTTCCCACGAACAGAGGCACAATCATATGCGGAAAAACAACCACATCCCGCAAGGGCAATAGGGGAATTTCCATCGTTACCAAACCCCTCTCCCTGTATTTTTCATTGTTAAACGTCATTTCAGCTTCCTGTCTTATGGGAGATCAAGCCGTTTCCGATTTCTTTTCGAAAAGAAGGATCGGCTTTTCCTTGTTCATCACGACCTCCTCGCTGATGACGCATTCCCTCACGTCAGGCGTGGACGGCAATTCATACATGATATCGAGCATTGTATTTTCCAGAATCGCACGCAGACCTCGTGCGCCTGACTTCCGATCGACAGACAGAGCGGCAATGGCACGAAGCGCGGCATCCGAAAATTTCAGTTTGACCCCTTCCAATTCGAAAAGTTTCTGATACTGCCGGACGATGGCGTCCTTGGGCTCTGTCAGGATCCGGATCAGGTCCCCTTCGGAGAGTTCGTTCAGGGAAGCAATCACGGGCAATCGGCCGATAAACTCCGGGATCAAACCGTATTTCAGCAGGTCTTCGGGACGCACCTCCTGGAGCAACTGATCCGACTTTTTATCCATTTTGCTGCGGATCTCGGCCCCGAAGCCCATAGCGTTGAAACCTGTCCGGCGGGCGATAATGCCGTCCAGATCGTTGAACGCCCCGCCGCAGATGAACAGGATGTTGGTTGTATCTACCTGGATGAATTCTTGCTGAGGGTGTTTTCTGCCCCCCTTGGGAGGGATATTGGCTGTGGTTCCCTCAATGATCTTCAAGAGCGCCTGCTGGACGCCCTCTCCCGAAACATCCCGCGTAATGGAGGGATTCCCGGATTTTTTGGCGATTTTGTCGATTTCATCGATATATACGATCCCCTTGGAAGCCTTCTCGACATCATAATCGGCATTCTGCAGGAGACTGAGAATGATATTCTCAACATCTTCTCCAACATAGCCCGCTTCAGTCAATGTTGTCGCATCGGCGATCGTAAAGGGGACATTCAGGATCCTGGCCAGCGTCTTTGCCAGCAGCGTCTTTCCGGACCCGGTCGGCCCGATCAGAAGGATGTTGCTCTTGTGGATATCGACCCCATCCATGTCGATGCGGGAAAACAAGCGGCGGTAGTGGTTGTAAACCGCCACAGAAAGAACCTTCTTCGATCTTTCCTGTCCAATGACATACTGGTCAAGAAATTTCGCAATGTTTTTCGGTTCCGGGATGCCTTTGTGAAACCCTTCCGGCCCCGGCTTCTCACACTCTTCTTCCACAATGCATCGGCATAATTCGATACATTCATCGCAGATATATGCCGTGGGACCGGCAACGAGCTTTTTGACGTCATTCTGGCTCTTTCCGCAGAATGAACAGAAAAGCGGTCCCCTTCCGTTCTGTGGTTCTTTTCCTTTTCTAACCATTCAATCATACCCTCATTGCGTCGTTCTTCTTAAACTCTTTTAACGATGATTTCATCGACAATGCCGTATTGCCTGGCCTGATCCCCCGTCATATAATAATCGCGTTCGGTATCGGCCGTAATCTTCTCAATGGTTTGTCCGGTGATATGCGCCAGAATCTGATTCAACTCGTCTTTCAATCTCAGGATTTCCCGTGCCTGAATATCGATATCCGTCGCCTGTCCCTGAAATCCACCCAGGGGCTGATGGATCAGGATTCGCGAATGGGGCAGCGCAAATCTCTTTCCCTTTTCACCCGCCGCCAGAAGGAGTGCGCCCATGCTTGCCGCCTGTCCCATGCAGACCGTACTGACCGCCGGTTTGATGTACTGCATCGTATCATAGATCGCCATCCCCGAACTGACATGGCCTCCAGGAGTGTTCAGGTAAAAAAAGATCTCCTTGTCGGGATCATCCGATTCAAGATAGAGCATTTGTGCGATGACGAGGTTTGCCACCTCATCGTCGATGGCCGTCCCGAGAAAAATTATGCGATCCCGGAGGAGTCTCGAATAGATATCGAATGCTCTCTCCCCGCGACCATCCTGTTCGACCACCATCGGGATCAAACTCATTTCACCGCCTCCGAAATCCCCTTTTTTTCGTTCCTAATCATGGTTACTTTTGCCTTTGTCTCCAGAAATTCATAGGTTTTTCGGTTCAGGATCTCATTGCGGATGTTGTCAACCAGATCATCCTTTTCCAGCGATTTCTTCAATGTTTCATAATCCTGAGCCCGCTGTGCCGCGATCTCCCGGATCTGTTTCTCAACTTCGTCGTCTCCCGCCGTCAGCCCCTCTTTGCCGGCAATTCCCTTGAGCAGAAGGACTGTCATGACAATCTTGGTCGCTTCCTCCCGGAATTGATCATGGAGCTTGAAACTGAACTCTGCCGCTTTTTTGGGATCCATGCCGCCGGAAACCATTCTTCGTTGCATATCGGACATCATATAGTAGATCTGTCTTTCGACAAAGGAATCCGGAACCTCAAAGACATTTTTCTCCAGAAGCCGATCGCTGATCTGTCTTTCAAAGGAAGCGGCAATCTTTCGCTTCTTCTCCTCTTCCAGATTTTTCCGGACATCTGCTTTGAGGTCCTCCAGGGATTCGTACCGTTCAAAATTCTTTACGAACAGTTCATCGATCTCCGGAAGTTTCTTGATCCGAATCCCTTTGATATGGACTTTGAATTCAATGTCTTTTCCCGCAAGATGCGCGGCTTGGTAGTCCTCCGGGAACCGGACGGCAAAGGATTTCATGTCGCCTTTCTTCATTGCAATGAGTTGCTCCTCGAAACCGGGAACAAAGGTTTTTGAACCGATTTCAAGCAGGTAATCCTCGGATTTAAGTTCCTTGAGCTGCTCACCGGCCAGGGTGCCCGTGAAATCGAGGGTGACAAAATCGCCCGCAAGGATCCCGTGGTCTTCACTCACCTCTTCCATGGTGGCAAACATCTGGCTGATTTCCTTCATCTTGGCTTCAAATTCATCCCCGGTTACCACCGGCTCTTCTTTCTCAAGTTCCAGACCAAGATAGTCCCTGGGGTCAACGGCCGGCTCCACCTCGACCGTCGCCGAAAAGGTGAAATTCTTTTCCGCTTCGATTCCTTTCTGCTCGATCTCCGGTTGCATTACCACTGGAATTTTTTTCTCCTGCAGCGTCTCCCAGTAGTAACGGTTCACCAGGTTGGAGACCGTTTCTTCCTCGGCCTCTTCCCGGTAATGCATCTCGAGGATGGCTCGGGGAGTCTTGCCCTGCCTGAATCCTTTGATCTTGGCCTTCTTCCCCACCTTGCGGTAAACCGTGTCCAGTTCATTCTTTACATCCGTCCAGGGGATATCAAAGGATAATTTTTTCTTTACGGTGCTGATATCTTCAATTTTTACGGCGTCGCTGACGTCACTCACGGTAATATGCTCCTTCTTCAAATATTTTCATCGGATGATCAACACTTTGGTGCGAGAGAGGGGAGTTGAACCCCTATCCGCTCAGGCGGGCTGGATCCTAAGTCCAGTNNCCGCCACTCTCGCATGGTAGAAGCCACACTTTTATAAACACTGCCTCGCAGATTGTCAACAGCCATTATCGGAGAAACATCCGTAAAATATTAAAAAACCGCCTTTTTCGGCGGTTTAATTTCATTGGTCGGGGCGAGTGGATTTGAACCACCGGCCCTCTGAACCCCATTCAGATACGCTACCAGACTGCGCCACGCCCCGACATGAATCCATTTAATACTGCGGCCTCTTACCACCAACCGTGTTCCCGTGTCAAGGATATAAAATACTTGTATTCAGATCATGGTTCAAGTATATTTTTATGAGATCGGTGGGTATGAGATGGCCGGAGGCACTATAAACATAATCATGGATAAGCAAAATCTGTATTTTCCTTTTGTGCTGATGATTTTATGGATCATGGCCGCCCCTTGCCATGCGGATATCTACAAATATACCGACTCGGAGGGCGTCATTCACCTGACCAACGTCCCCACTGAACCCGGTATCCCCTATGTATTGGTTATGAAGGAGAAACGTGTCATTATTCAGTTGAAGGGTGATATCGCCCTTTACGACAATCTGATTACCCATACTGCAGAAAAATACCGTATCGATTCCGCTTTGGTCAAAGCCATCATCAAAGCGGAATCAAACTTCAATCATCGGGCCGTCTCACCCGTCGGCGCAAGGGGTCTGATGCAACTCATGCCGGCGACCGCGGCCACGCTTAAGGTCAAGGACTCCTTTCATCCCGAAAACAATATCGACGGGGGCGTTCGTTATCTCCGTTACCTGATGAATCTTTTCGATGGAAACCTTCGCCTGGTCCTTGCCGCCTACAATGCGGGCGAAAATTCCGTAATTCGATACAACAACCGCATTCCCCCCTATCCGGAAACGCAAACCTATGTGAAACGAGTCCTGAATTATTACGACGGATACAGCAAAGGGAACAGCACCCCTTGAAATCGGTCAAGGAACCGCGCTGACATTCAGATACCGCTTGAGAATGTTCAATTTATTTTGTTTGATCCCGGCCACTGCCGTGAGATCAGAAATGTCCCGGAATCTGCCCCTCTTTTTGCGCAATTGAACGATCTGATCAGCAATTTTCTTACCGATGCCAGGCACAAGTGAAAGTTCATCCGCCGTTGCGAAATTGAGGTCGATCCGCAAACCGAGGGCCAGTTTCTTGGCGGCGGCCATCTCTCCAATATTGACCTCTCCCTGCGGAGAGATCAACAGGGCTGAGCCGTCGGAAATCCGGACACCCTCCATCTTCTCCCGATGATTCATTCCCTGAATTTCGACAATTTTCCGGATTGTCTCGAAGGTCGATCCTTTCGGCAGAAAATAGATTCCGTCCTTCGCCCGATCACCTGCGACCTCCACCGCCATTAGCCCAGGTCCCTGGTTTCCCCAGAGAAGAGGCGTTTCCCGGATAGACAGTCGGGCATAGATCAGAGAGGCCCCGTAAACGGTCAAAGAAACCGCCAAAACTGCAAATGCGCCCAGTCTTTGTGCCTCAGAGACCAGCATTCAGTTTTCCTTTCCCAGACCGAAGGCGTCGTGCAGAACCGTGACGGCCAGCTCCGTGTATTTCGCCTCCACCACACAGGAAACCTTGATTTCTGAGGTGCTGATCATCATGATGTTGATCCCCTCGCGGGCGAGCGTTTCGAACATCAGAGCCGCAACCCCGGCGTGACTGATCATGCCGACACCGATAATGGACACCTTCGCCACATTGTCGTCAACCTCTAATTTTTCCGCGCCGACCTCTTGAACGACCTGGGAGATGATGCGTGTGGCCTCCCGTATATCCTTCCGGGAAACGGTAAAGGTGAGGTCCGTATGCCCCTGGATGCTTGCATTCTGGATGATCATGTCGACGATAATGTTGTGTTGCGAAAGGGGTGTGAACAGGCGGGCCGCAACTCCTGGGCGATCGGGGACATGAATAACCGTGATTTTCGCCTGATCCCGGTCATAGGTTACACCGGCCACCACTTCCTTCTCCATATCCATATCCATCTCCTCTCTGGTTACCAAGGTTCCCCCTTCATTTGTGAACGAGGATTTTACACAAACCGGCACATTGAATTTTTTAGCCAGTTCCACGGAACGAGGCTGGAGCACCTTGGCCCCGGCCCTGGCCATCTCCAGCATCTCGTCATACGTGATACGGCTCAGCCTCCGGGCATTGCTGCAGATGTTGGGATCGGTTGTGTAGACCCCATCCACATCAGTATAGATGTCGCATACATCGGCCTTCAGCGCCGCTGCGAGGGCAACGGCGCTGGTGTCAGACCCGCCCCGCCCCAGGGTGGTGATGTTGTTTTCCGGATCGACGCCCTGGAAACCGGCAACGACAACAATGACCCCTTTCTTCAGTTCGGCACGAATCGCGTCGGTATCGACATCCACGATGCGCGCCTTTTTGAAAGCCTGATCGGTACGGACCCGAACCTGAAACCCGAGGAAAGATTTCGCCGGGCATCCCATACGGTTCAACAGGATCGCCAACAGGGTGACCGTAACCTGTTCCCCGGTAGAAATCAGGGAATCGTATTCCCGTGGGTCGGGTTCTTCCGCTGCCTTTTGCGCAAGCTGGATCAGACGATCCGTCTCCCCCGACATGGCCGATAGGACGACAACCACATCATTCCCCTCTGCCTTCGTGAGGATCACCCTCTTCGCCACATTCGCAATTTTGTCAAGATTGCCGACGGAGGTACCGCCGTACTTCTGAACCACAAGAGCCATCTGCTAAAATCCCCCATTTTTGAAGACCCGCCCGTAGGAACCGATTCGGTCCAAGCAACCGGAGAGCTCAATTTTTCTTTGATTCTCGTCGAGATAGGTCATCGTGACAAACAGGGCATCATCCGGAACGGCCTCCAAAACCTTTTCCGCCCATTCGATAACCATGACGCCCCCGCCGTACAAATACTCATCATACCCCATTTCGGCGAGGTCGGCGCATCCCTTCAGACGATAGACATCCAGATGATAAAGGTTCATCTGCCGTCCTGGATACTCATTGATGAGCGTAAAGGTCGGCGATGTGACGGCATAATCCCCTGGAACACCAAGTCCGCATGCTATTCCCTGGGTCAGACAGGTCTTGCCGGAACCCAGCTCGCCGGTCAGCGCAACGACATCCCCCGCTGTGAGCCCCTCTGCCAGAATCTTTCCGACCCGGAAGGTCTCCTCCGGACTTCTGGATAACAGAACCATTACCGATCGCCGGGGTGAGGCCATTTTATGCCCTCAAGAGGGTGTCCGCCATGTTCGCGACCTTCCTCATCATTGCAACTTCATGGACCCGGACAACCTGTGCGCCATGAAGGATCGCGGCGGTGATCACCGCCGCGGTTCCCTCAACCCGTTCCGCCGGCGTCCCACCGGTGACCCGGCCGATAAAAGCCTTACGGGATGCTCCAACCAAGATCGGCCTTTTCATACACTTGAATTCACTGAGGTACTTTACGAGTCGCATGTTGTCCTCGGCAGTTTTACCGAAGCCGAGACCCGGATCGACCATGATCTGTGTCGCTTCGATTCCATGGTCTCCGGCACGTTCGATTCCCCTTTTCAAATATGCAATAATCTCTCCCCGCAGCGAACTGTAGGCAAGATCACCCGACTGCATCGACTTCGGCATCCCTCGCATGTGCATGAGCACAACGGCCGCTTGCGTGTCGGCCACGACTTTTGGCATCGCCTCATCAAACGCCATCGAACTGACATCATTAACAATTTCCGCTCCCTCCGCCAGGGCCTCCCGCGCCACGTCCGCCTTCATCGTATCAATCGAAAGCGGGAGATCGGTTTGAGCCGCAAGGGAGCGGATGACCGGGATCACCCGCCGCAACTCATCTTCGGAAGAAACGGGATCCGACCCGGGGCGGGTGGATTCGCCTCCGATGTCGAGGATGTCCGCCCCTTCTTTTACCATCCGGAGACCCGCTTCCACAGCCTGATCCGGTGAAGCGAACCGGCCGCCGTCCGAAAAGGAATCCGGAGTCACATTGAGGATCCCCATGATCAGCGTACGTTCCCCGAGGGTGATTGTCCTCCGGGATGTCCGAAGCAGGAAAGAATCCGCAAAGACGCAATTCAACATCTCCCGGATCTTTTCGGAAATCAGTCCCAGTCCGAAGGGTTGCGCCCAAATTTTTTCGGTTAAACGTCGCAGTTGCTTGTGCGTCCCCATCAGGATGACATCCGTCCGGGACACACTGCATGCTACCGTCCCCCGTGCAACTGCTGCATCTCCCCCCAGAGAAAGCATCTCCTGCTTGATGATGTTGGCCACCCGACATTCCAGCCCTTCCAATATGATATTCAAATGGAACATCTTGGGGAGCATCGCTTGAATGCCATAAGGATCCGCCTCCACCCGCCTCAGGGCATCCAATGCTTCTTCTTCACAGGCCACATGCAGATATCGGATTCCAAAGTCATCCATAGCCAAACCGGATTGCCGGACAGATGAATAATGACAATAAAAAAATCTCCGCTGTTGCTGTCCGGATGTTCGCCCTCGAAACCAAACGGTATCTCAGGTGGTAGGTTCCGGAACCGTATCCACAACGTCACCCGGCTTACCAATCCCGATCATCTCATCCAGCTCCGCTCCATTCAGCACCTCTTTCTCCAGCAGTTCCGAGGCGATGCGGTTCAAGAGCTCCATATGATCCGACAAAATTTTCTTGGCAGTCTCATAACTGGTCATGACAATTCGGGAAACTTCGATATCGATCTTTTTCGCCGTTTCCTCGCTGTAATCTTTGTGGGTGGCAAATTCCCGTCCCAGGAAGATCTGTTCCTCCTTCTTCCCGTAACTGAGAGGACCCATCTCAGCGCTCATCCCCCACTCACAAACCATCTTGCGGGCCAGATTGGTGGCCCGTTCGATATCGTTCCCGGCGCCGGTGGTGAAGTCCTTCAAGATCAGCTCCTCCGCCGCCCGCCCCCCCAGAAGGATCACGATGTTGTTCAGAAGGTATTCCATCGCATAGGAGTGCTTTTCGTCGACAGGCAACTGCTGAGTGAGGCCCAAGGCGCGCCCCCGGGGAATGATGGTCACCTTGTGTATCGGATCGGTCCCGGGCAGCATCCTTGCGACAAGCGCATGCCCCGTTTCGTGGTATGCCGTGTTTCTCTTCTCCGTGTCGCTGATGACCATGCTCTTCCGCTCGGTGCCCATCATCACCTTATCCTTGGCGTACTCGAAATCGCTCATCGTCACCTTCTCTTTGTCAAATCGGGCGGCATACAGGACCGACTCGTTGACAAGATTTTCGATGTCGGCGCCTGAGAAACCGGGGGTTCCACGGGCGATCACCGTGAAATCGACGTCCACGGCAAGGGGGACCTTTCGGGCGTGAACTTCCAGGATCTTTTCCCGACCCTTGACATCGGGCAACGGCACGACGACCTGACGGTCGAAGCGTCCGGGGCGGAGCAAGGCCGGATCGAGAACGTCCGGCCGATTGGTGGCCGAGACGAGAATGACCCCTTCATTCGATTCAAAACCGTCCATCTCGACCAGAAGCTGATTCAAGGTCTGCTCCCTCTCGTCGTGTCCTCCACCCAGACCGGCACCCCGATGACGTCCCACGGCATCGATCTCATCGATAAAGATAATGCAGGGGGCATTCTTTTTCCCCTGGGTAAAGAGATCCCGAACTCGGGACGCCCCGACACCGACGAACATCTCGACAAAATCAGACCCGCTGATGCTCAGAAAAGGGACATCCGCCTCTCCGGCGATTGCCCTGGCGAGCAGCGTCTTGCCGGTGCCGGGTTGCCCGACCAGGAGCAGTCCTTTGGGGATCCTGCCTCCCAATCTCGTATATTTTTTCGGATCCCGCAGGAAGTCGATCACCTCCTCGAGTTCCGCCTTGGCTTCTTCAACCCCGGCCACATCGGCGAAGGTCACCTTTTTCGATTTGTCCGTTACCAGGCGGGCGCGGCTCTTTCCAAAAGCCATCGCCTTTCCCCCGCCCCCCTGCATCTGCCGCATGAAAAAGATCCACACACCGATGAGAAGCAGCATCGGAAGCCAGGAGACCAGCAGAGTCATGTACCAGGGGGAATCATCCGCCGGCTTCGCGGTGATCCGAACCCCTTTGTCCTTGAGCATAGCGATCACGCCGGCATCCTTGGGCGCGTAGGTTCTGAAGAATGTTCCATTTGTCAGCTTGCCGGTGATGTTTTCCCCCTGGATCGTCACCTCGGCAACCTGGGTCTTGTCCACATAACCCATGAAATCACTATAGATGATCTCCGTCTGAGCGGACTTCGGCTGATTGAAAAGATGGTATATCATTACGAATACCAAACTGATCACAAGCCACAACGCAATATTTTTCTGCAAGGGGTTCAAGAGCTTTTCTCCTTTAAGATGAAGAGATGAAGACGACGATTCATTCCCGAATATCGATGTCGAATCTCATGAATATTTTCTTATATTATCGGTCCTTTTATTTCAAATCATTTCTGACTTCCGGAGACACGTTCCGATCTCTTCCTGCTTCCGGAACAAGCCCCCTCCCCCGACGATGATTTCGGCTTTCACTACCCGCCTCGTCCGTTCGGTTACCCGAACCCGTTCGCTGATCCTTTCACCGGCAATCCAGATGATCGACTCGGCATCGACCAGCAGGGGGATCTCCCTTCGGAGCGAGGCGGCGATCTTGCGATCGATGAAATAGTCTTTCAGCTTCTTCGTTCCCCTCGTCCCAAGAGGCGAAACCCTGTCTCCAGGCCGCATGTTTCTCAGGGTCAGGGGAAGGGTCATGCATTCATAATCCATAAAGGCGGTTTCGGGCCTATCCTTCATCTCCCCCAGACAGGGCTTTTCAATCCATTCCAGACGAATGGTCCTGTCAATTTCAACCAGATGAATCGTCGCTGGAATTTCCAGCCTGTACTCAAAGCGAAGCGATGTTTTTCTCAGAAAACCTCTTTTTCCCCCAACTCTTTTCTCTTCCATTTTTTGAATCCGAAGAATATCCCTTTCGCGTTCGACGCGGATCCGGAAAGGAAGATCCAGGGAAACGGATCGACTTTCCGTCCGCCTGGTCAGAAAAAGAACTGCCTCGATATGACGATAACCGATGCCGTTTCGGGACGGGGATGCACCTTCCAGGAGGTATTTGATGATCCGTCCCTGGATGGCCTTATGCAGCGTGCAAAATTCCGTAAGTGGAACGGAGACGTTATCGAAGTCAGAGCCAATCCCCCAGCCGCCGACGATCTGGCGGACGACCTCCCGGAGATAGTCATCTTCCCAACGGATAATTCCGGCCATCCGACAAAGCCCTTCGATCAACTGTGGGTTGTAGCGCAATGTAAGTTCCGGGATGAGCTCGTTTCGGATTCGATTGCGGAGAAAAAAGACGTTCTCGTTGGAGCTGTCCGACCTGTACTTGATCCCTTCTTTCCGGAGAAATTCGAGAATTTCCGCTCTTCCCACTTCCAGCAGGGGGCGGATAATCCTTCCATCCCGCACCGGCAGGATCCCCCGGAGACCCTCCATTCCACTGCCCCGAAGCAGGTGTAAAAGAATGGTCTCCACCTGATCGTCGCGATGGTGCCCGACGGCAATTTTCACAGCGCCGCATTGTTCGGCCGTCTCCCGGAGAAACCGGTATCGTTCCTCTCGGCCGATCTCCTCCAGCGAACGCCGTCTCACTCTTTGAAGCGCACGGACATCCACACGTTTGCAAACGCAGGCGATTCCCATGTCGGCGCTGAGACGGCGGACAAACGCCTCATCGCCGTCCGCTTCCGCTTCCCGAAGACCGTGATTGAGGTGGGCCGTCGTCAGACGCAGTCGGTATTTGTTTGTCAGAAGCGCAAGGATGTAGAGAAGAGCCACGGAATCGGGACCGCCGGAAACGGCCACGACGAGATGATCTCCTTGCTTCAGCATAGAATAAATATCAATGGTTTTTCTGATTTGTTTCAGCATAGCGACATGAATGGCTCAAGAGAGCATGGATGGCGGTTGATCCGTGTGAGGAGAATCACATACAACCCCGGGGTCAATCCTTTTGCTCCAACCCTCCGGCGATGTGTCGGACTGTCTGGCGATAGACCCCGGCATAGATTTCCGGCGGAAGAAAATAGTCCGGGTGTCTGGCGTAGATCTCGTTCACCAGTTCGTTTACGGTTTCATCGACGGAACATGTCCGCCGGTAAACCGTTTCGATCATGGCCCTCTTTTCACCCGCCTCAACGATGCTTCGGGAGATGTAAGTGTTTGCTTCAGTCCCCGTGACATAGCCATAATGATCGGCACAGAATATCTCGACGGCGAGGGGTTTCAGCTTCTCCAGGCTCTGCTGATACTGCGTATAATTTGAATTGCCCGCTGGAATGATCGTTTCGTCATAGGGAATTCCGCCCCCATCAGAGGGGAACAAGGCGCGAATCTCCGGACAATATGCGGACAGGGAACAGGAGGAGTGTCCGGGGGTTTCAAAAATCCGGACCGTCATACCGCCGAGATCGATGATATCCCCTTCTGAAACCGCCGCGCCGGATACGTCTTCGCGCCATGACAGATCCCGGCCTTCCAGGCAACCTGTCACGCCCATTTTCTCTGCTACCACGCGGCTGAAGGCGTTGATCGTCTCGATTCCCTTCGGCATCCGGAGGATCTCCCACCCCCTCGCCGATGCAAATATCTCGAGATCGGGATAACGGCGTTTGAAGAAGGGAACCAAGCCGACATGATCGAAATGGGCATGAAGAATCAGGAGTTTCCGGATTTTTTCTTCATCGATCCCGAACGCGCGAAGCTGGTTCTCGACCACCGGCGCCAGATAGCTCATCCCCCCGCTGAGGATCAGGGAAGAAGAATCTCCCTCCAGAAGATATACACCCGACTCCTCCCGTCCAAGATACCAGAGCCGGTCATGTACCCTTCCCGCACTGCGGCGCCTCATCTTTCCCTCCGCTTACTTTCCGTAAACCACGATATTTGCGGCCGCTTTCAACCGCTTCACCAGTCCGTCGAACGCAACCTGCCGTTTCTGGTTTTCGAGATAGTTGTCGATCTTTTTTTTCGCATCTGCATCCAGCTTCATGAGCTCCGGCGCCTGATGATCGAGGACCTGAATGATGTGATAACCGAAATCCGTTTCCACCACCGGACCGATTGCATTCTTTTCCTGAGAGAATGCTGCATCCTCAAAGGGCTTGACCATCTGGCCGCGGGAAAATGTTCCCAAATCCCCTCCGGCCTGCTTGCTCGGGCAATCGGAATTTTTTGCAGCCAAATCGGCGAAATCGGCCCCCGCCAGAAGCTTCTTCCGCAGATCCTCCGCCTTTGCCTTCTTCTCTGCCCGGATCTTTTCCGTATCCTCCGGAACACGCGTGATTAGAATATGCCGCGCATGAACCGTCTCCGGTTTCATGAATTTATCCCGATTTTTCTCGTAAAAATCGGTAACTTCCTTATCAGAGATCTTGACCTTTCCACCCAGCGCCTGTTCGACGAGTTTGTTGATCTTGATATTCATCCGGATCTCATCGCGCATCTTTGCCGCATCGATCTGGTTCTTTTTCATGAGTTCGTCCAACGTTGTTCCTGCCGGCAACTGGGACTTCATCGCCTCCATGACTTCCGCGATCTCCTTTTCGGTCGCCGTCACCTTCTTGGTATCGACTTCCCTGCTCAAAAGGGTGCGGAGAACAAACTCATCGACCAACCCTTTGCGGATTTCAGTTTTTGCCTGTTCGAGGCTCTCCGCAGGAATCTGGCCTTTGAGCATCGTCAGCTTCTTTTGCATCTCCTTGTTGAGTTGCGTCTTCGTCATTTTAACCCCGTCCACTTCCACGGCGATTCCGGCGGTGTCCGTCTTTTTTTCGGAAACCGCGGGCTTCGCGGCGGGTAAAACGGCAGGCGGTGCTGCCTCCTGAGCAGCCGGCGGAACGGCCGCCGGAACCGTTGTAATTTCAGCGGGCCCAGGCGCCATCACGGGCGTAGCGGTTTTGGTTTTTTCTTCCTTTGATCCGCAACCGACAGCCACGCCCAAAAAAAATGCGCAGGCAATTCCGATCATCATATACCGTCCAATTTTTTGAATCACGATCTATCCTCCCATCGATAATTTTTATCTGTTTGATCCCATTGCTGATCTTCCGTGTCGGTGACAAAGGCACGGCAAACCGGGCAAATGGACGGCGGAGTATATGCAAAAGCATTGACTACGTCAAGGAGGATGGGGGCCGTCGCAGAATTTATTTTGGGATACGGAGAACGTTATACCCTCAGACAGCCGCCGTTCCGGCGACGATTTCCGCCCGCATCCTCCCGAACGTCGAGTCTGAAGAGAAGGTGCTGAATATCCAGTTGATCGAGAATCTTCAGCGGCGGGAGATCGATCCGTTTTCATTGATCCGGCAAGATCAGTCTATGTTTATATAAGTATTTGCTGTCAGTTGGGTAACCCCTCCTGATTGCAGGCAGGAACTCCTACTACCGAGAGTGGGTGGAGAAGGATGTAAGCTAAACCATCCCCTTTTCTTCCAGGATCTTAATCACCCGTAGCGACTCGGCCATACCCGTCGTACCGCGGATTGCCAAGAGGACTGAAAGGGCCTCCAAAATTTCCTCTTTGGTGGCGCCTTTGTCAATGGCTGCAGTCGTCTGTCCCAGTATGCAGTTGGTGCAACCCACACCAAGCGCCACGCACATCGCCATCAAACGCTTGATTTTAGCTGGTAGCGCCCCATCCCTATACACCTCGTCAAGTATGACCTGCTCCGCCTTCATCAGACCAGGCAGAGCCTTACCGAACTTGTCCCGCAGTCGCAGTCTTTCCTGGTTCAATTCGATCTGGCTATTCATGTTCATAACGCCTTGTTTGTCAGTTTTTTAATTTCAACTGATTCTCTTTTGTTTTTGACTTAAGTCGAGCAGAGGAGTTTCTCCAGATTAATGAAGCAAAACATTTCAGAAAGTCTGCTGCGCGGGGCATTCACTACCTTTCAGATAAACCGAAAAGGGCATCGACAATAATCAGCAGCTCCTGGAGGCTATTGTTGAGATTTGCCGTTATCGCGACCATCGTTTGAGATTCAGGGAAATAGGCAAAGAAAGAATTAAATCCGGAAATCCCCCCTGTTTTGGCAGGAATAACCATTTCATTCAGCACGATTGAATCGAGGCTGTATCCGAAGGTTATTTTCAAACCCGGATTGCTCGTTTCGTACCTGGATCCGTTGTTGAGGTGCGCTGGGCGGAACATTTCCCGAATCGATTTCTCGCTGAGCAGTGCTTCTCCACGGAATACTTTTGCAAGTTTAATCAGATCCGATGGGGTCGACAGGATGCCTCCACTTGCATAGGGTAATAAAAGACTTGCATATTCAGCATTTTTTAAACCTGCCGCATAGGCGTATCCCGAGACTCTCTTCGGGATAAGGGCGCTGTCGCTTCCGAGAGTAGTATGGGCCATTCCGAGGGGCTTCGTGATTTTCGCGGCGAGGAAATCCCCATAGGAAATGCCGGTTATTTTTTCGATGACGAGGCCGAGAATGATACAGCCGGTGTTGCTGTATTTGGCCTTCTGCCCCGGCTCATAGTCAAGCGGCTCTCTGGCAATTCCGGCGACGACTTCCTGAGGAGTCCAGTCTTTCGATTGGTTGCTCTTGAAAGGCTCTACCTCCGTGACATCCTTGACGCCGGACGTGTGCTGGAGGAGGTGTTTGAGTGTAATTCCGTTCCACCCCGGATACTGGGGAAAGTACTTCGTGATCCGATCGTTGACGCTCAACTTTCCTTCTTCCTGAAGCATCATGATACCGACGGCGGTGAAAGTTTTCGATATCGATCCGATCTCGAAGATGGAGTCCGTCTCAACGGGTTGATTATATTCTACATTGGCAAGACCATAACTTTTCTCGATTGTCTTGCCGTCCGGCAAGGAGATGGCGATAGATAATCCGGGGATATGTTTTTCCCGCATCACTTTTGTGATGACTTCGTTCATTCGATCCTGGGTAACCTGTGGACGTTCAACGGCCTGTGCATTGGACAACGTAATCATGCCAAGTATCAGAACGAACAGCAAAATACTCGATCCTCTGTAATTCATTGTCATGAATACACCTCCGCTACATACCATGATTGTCCTGGTTCACTCATATTTCCCCCTTGGAAACAATAACCATGGGTTCAGGGTTCCTTTCCTTCAGGCACGGCCATTGTGGGACGGTTGTTCCGCCAATATTTGTTTGAGTTCCCGCTTCAGGATTTTCCCGACCCCGCTCGTCGGCAGTTGATCCATAAACGTGATCACCTTGGGAACCTTATAGGGCGCAACGTTTTCCTTCAGGTACTTCAGGATTATTTCCTTTTCGGCCGCGCTGTCCTCGATCCCCGGTCGCAGGGTGATGGCACATGCCACCCGTTCCGATCCGGGCCGTTCGGGGTCGGGGAGACCCACCGATGCGGCCATCTGCACGTCGGGATGCCGGGAGAGGACATCGTCCAGCTCGCGGGTAAAGACCTTGAAGCCGGAGACAATGACCATATCCTTCAACCGATCGACGATATAGAAATAGCCGTCATCGTCCATGCGGGCGATGTCGCCGGTGTACAGCCAGCCGTCCCGCAGGACATTGGCCGTCTCCTCGGGCTGGCCGAAGTAGCCTTTCATTACCTGAGGTCCGCGAATGGCAATTTCCCCCGGTTCGCCCGGTTTGACAGGCTCTCTGGAGGCGGGATCGATGAGCTTGAATTCCGTATCGGACAGGGGCATGCCGATCGAACTGGCTTTCTTTTTTCCGTAGCGGGGGTTGCAACAGGTGACCGGGGAGGTTTCCGTCATCCCGTACAGCTCGATAAAATTTCCCTCCCCGATGATCGCCTCCAGTTCCTTGATGTTTTCCGCCGGGAAAGGTGCGGCGGCGCTGAGGCACCACTTGACGCCGCTCAAATCCACCGTCTTGAACTCGGGCTTTTTCATCATTTCAAAGTAGACGGTGGGCACATTCACGATGCAGGTGGGCCGGTACTTCTTGATCGCCTCGATCAGAAAGTGTGAATCCCGCGGATTGGGGACGCAGACCTGGGTTGCTCCCTGGGTGATGATGAATCCTCCCAGCGCGAGACCGGCGATGTGGAACATCGGAAATGCCGATAGGGCCGTATCCTCCGTTTTTATGTCGAGCCATGTCAGGACCTGTCGCCGGTTATACATGTAGTTTCTCTGGGTCAGCATGGCGCCTTTGGCGAGTCCCGTTGTGCCTCCCGTGTACATCATGAAGATCATGTCGTCCATGGTGCGCTTAACCGGCACAAATTCCTTGGAAAAAGTGGGCAGGATTTCGGTAAAGCGGCGGATATTCTTGCCGGGGATCGGTGTTACTTCCGCTGTTGGGATTTTCTTGAGCAGCTTGCCCAGGAACCGCTTCAGGGGCGGCAGGAAATCGGCGATTTCAGAGACCAGAATGGTGGCAAAGGGGCACTCTGTCGCGACTTGGGCAAGCTTGGCAAAAAGGACATCCACCGTGATAACCATTTTGGCCTGTGAGTCCTGAAGCTGGTGAGCCATTTCAGCGGGCGTCAGCAGAGGGCTCAATCCTGAGGTGACACAGCCTGCCTTCTGTGCCGCGATGACCGCAATATAGTGGGCCGGGATGTTCGGCAGATGAAGCCCGACCACGTCGTTGGGCTTCAGGCCGCTTTGGATGAAAAAGTGTGCGAGTTGGTTGGACAGCTCGTCCAGCTCGCGAAAATTCAGATGAGACCCCAGGTAAATGAGGGCTGTCTTGTCAGGGGAACGCCGGACAACATCCTGGAATACTTCCGCAAAGGTTTTGTCCTCATAGGAAAGTGCGGACGGGACATTCGGGTCATAATGATTCAGCCACGGTTTTTGCGTGTACACATCATGCATGACGACACCTCCTGTTATTCCCTGTCAAAACTCACCAAAGATGTTGGCTCGTTAAAGGTGTGGGGCCTCCACCCGCACATCCCACCACTGACGATACCAGGGGGCAACACCTCGGTAGATGCATATCACCTCGGAAGGGGTTTTTCCCTGGGACCGGCAGCTATCTTTTACGCATCGACCTCAGCCTCGACTTTCTGGAGCACTTCCGCCCCGGCCTGGTTTACGACCTTGAGTTCGACCTTGGCGCGGCCGGCCTGCACGTCGGTCACGTTGCCCTGGACTGAAATCGTGTCTTCCATTATAACCGGAGCGCTGAATCGGCACTTTATTTTTTTCAGTCTGCCGGGATCACCGGTCCAGTCGGTGACCACTTTCGCAGTGAAGGCCAGTGTGCATAATCCCTGGAGGATCGCGCCCCCCAGCCCCACCATCTTTCCAAACTCGGGATCGATATGGATCGGGTTATAATCACCCGATGCGCCGGCATAGTATATCGCGCGGTATTTGTCGACTTTTTCACTCCCCGTGAATATCTGCCCTTTATCAACTGCCATCGTGCGCCTCCTATTTCCGTACCACAAAGGTATAAATTCCAGAGCTCACGTCTTTGCCGTGCTGGTTTTTTGAATGGAGCTGGACGGAAATGACGTCCAGCTTTTCCTTGTTTTTGATGTCGCTAATTTTTGCGGTTGTGGTGATGGAATCGCCTGGCTTGACCACTTCAAAGAATTCCAGCTCCTGCTCTCCGTGTACGAGCATAGCCATGTTCAGGTTAAGCTCTTTGTCGGTGAACACGGGTTCGATCAGATGCGCGCCGAATACGACCGCGAAGGTGGGAGGCGCGATAATCGTTCCGTATTTCGATTTTTTGGCGAAATCGTCGTCAAGATAATGGGGATCGTGGTTCTTAATCGCTTTCGCGTATTCCTTGATTTTTTCCTTTCCCACTTCATAGGTATGCGCCGGATACGTTTTGCCGATGAATTTTGTATCGATAGACATCGCTATTTCTCCTTGGTATGCCCATCCCTCCAACAGGGAGGGGTGATATTCTTGCCTGACAGTTTACGCTGCGTACTTCCGTATCAGGTCCTTCGCGATCATCACCCGCTGTATTTCCGAAGTTCCTTCGCCGATTTCGCCCAGCTTCGCATCCCGGTATAGGCGCTCCACCGGAAACTCCTTAATATAGCCGTAACCGCCAAATACCTGCACAGCCATGCCGGATATTTGCGTGGCGGCCTCGGAAGCCCACACTTTTGCAACGGACGCCAATACCGCGGACTCAGGGTTCTTGGTCTCTTTTGCCCAGGCAGCCTGATAGATGAGGAGCCTCGCCACATCGGACAGGATCATCATATCGGCAAGTTTGAAGGAGATTTCCTGAAAGCGGTTGATCGGCTTTCCGAAGGCATTTCGTTCCTTGGAATATTTGTTCGCGTGCTGGAGGCACTTTGCCGCTATTCCGAGGCAGACGGTCGCCATGCCGATCCTGCCGTATTCAAGGGTCTGCATCGCCTGGATAAATCCATTGCCGACTGCACCGAGAACAGCGCTTTCCGGCACTTCGCAATCCTCAAGGATCAACTCGGCCGTGGGGGAACCGCGGAAGCCCATTTTGTCGAAGGGCTTGCTCACTGAAAATCCCTTTGTACCTTTATCGATGAGAAAGCATGTGACCCCCGCGCCGGGGCCTTTCTCACGGTCGTTGTAGGCAAAGACAAGGGCAACGTCTGCGATGGTCGCGTTGGTGATGAAGGTTTTGGTCCCGTTCACAATCCACTTGTCGGCCTTCTTGACCGCTGTTGTCTTAATGGAAGCCGCATCCGTGCCGGCTCCTGGCTCGGTAAGGCCGAAACAGCCGATGATCTCACCCTGGATGATGCCGGGAAGATACTTTTTCTTCTGCGTTTCGGCGCCGAACATTTTCAACGGCACGCCGAAAAGTCCGCTGGAGGCACCACAGGATAAAAATGTTGAGGCGCATGCAGCGGCCACTTCTTCCCCCGCTATCGCCTGGGTGATTAAATCGAGATTCGTGCCGCCATAAGCTTCATCGTGCCCCATGCCAAGATAGCCGATGCCCGCCAGCATTTTGATGTTCTCTTTCATCAGATTTTCCACTTCTTCATGAGAAGCATGGTCCAGGATCTGGGCGCGCGGCTCGATTTCTTTGGTGCAAAACTTCGAGAAATTTTCCTTGATCGATAATTGTTCCGATGTCAAATCATAGTTCATAATATCATTCTCCTCTCTGATGTCTGCTTATCTCTCCGGGCACTTCATTAAAAGTAACTCAGGATACGGGATATGATAAACCGCTGCATCTCCGATGTCCCGCCGCCGATCTGCCCCAGCTTCGCATCCCTGAGGAATCGCTCGATCGGGTATTCATGGATGTAACCGTAGCCACCGAATATCTGGACTGCTTCGCTGGCGGCCTTCATGCCCCAGTCACCCACGATCGCTTTCGCGATGGAGGTATGCATGTGGTTGAGAGGTTTGCCTGAATCTTTGTCATGAGCAACGCGGTAAACGGCCATTTTCGCAGCCTCTTGGATGATCTTGAGGTCCGCCAGCTTGTGCTGTATCGCCTGGAACGCGTTAATCGGCTTGCCGAACTGTACCCGCTCCTGAGAGTACTTTGTGCACGCTTCGATGGCGAACTGCATACCGCCGACGAAGGGAGACAGCAGAGCGCTCCTGTCCCAGGAAAGGGTTTCGATGGTGTATTCAAATCCCTTTCCGACCTCGCCCAGCAGGTTTTCCTCCGGTACTTCGCAGTTGTCCAGAAACACTTCCGATGTGGCGGATGCCCGCACGCCCATCTTGTGGAACGGTACACCCGTCGAAAAGCCGGGGAAATCCCTTTCAACGATAAAGGCGGTAATCCCATTGTGCTTCAGCTTTTTATCCACCGTGGCATAAATGACACAGACGTTGCATACCGGCGCGTTTGTAATGAACGTCTTCGAACCATTCAGAATCCACTTGTCGCCTTTCTTGACTGCCGATGTCGTTATCGAAGCGGCATCGGAACCGGAACCCGGTTCTGTGAGTCCCATGCATCCGATCCACTCGCCTGAGGCAAGCTTCGGTATAAACTTCTTCATCTGCGCGGGTGTCGCATGTTTGTATAGAGTATCGATGCACAGGTACGTATGCGCTCCCATCGCCAGCAGGTGCCCCTGATCGACGCCGGCATGCCCCAGGGCTTCGCCGGAAAGACAGCAGGTCACAACACTTGCGCCGGATCCGCCCAGTTCCTCCGGAAACGGCAGGCCCAGGAGGCCCATCTCTCCCAATTTCCGCCACACTTCCATCGAGAACTCAGACTGGAGATCAGCCTGTTCGACAAGCGGCACAATCTCTTTTTTCGCGAACCGATACACAGAATCTCTAAACATCAATTGTTCTTCCGTAAAACCGAATTCCATGAGCACCTCCTTCAATGGATTATTCCTTTATGACGATCGAGAGAATCTGTTCTTTCATTTTTCCCGTGTATGCTCGGTAATCGAATGCCTCGTTATCAATGACATACTGGATGATGGTTCCTTGAATCAGGGATATGATGATGACCGACGTCAGTTTCACATCAACCGCCATAAATACGCCTTTTACCGTCCCCTCCTCAAGAATTGCTGCGATCTCGTTGCGGTAGCTTTGAAAGAGCTTTACATTCGCCTGTCGTATCCGGTTATTATGATTGATCTGCGCCCAAAAATCGATGAGCACGTAAAAATAAGCTTTTTCCCTGTCCACCAGGTCGAACGCCTGATCGCAGAAGGCCAGCAGCTTGTCCCGCGGGTCCTCCAGCACCGAGAGCGCCTTGTTGAGATAATGCTTGAGATTGGCGTTCATCTCCTTCAGGAGATTGAGAAGGAGATCCTCTCTGTTCTTGAAATAGTAATGGACCAGGCCCGTTGACAGGCCGGCTTCCCGGGCGATGTCCCGTATCGTGAAATCGTAGTAACCCTTCTGTCCGACGACTTTGTACGCCGCCCGGATCAACTGGGACCGCCGCTGGTTGATTAAATCACCCTTGCTCCGTTCATTCATGTCTGCCGAAACTCTCCATTAGCATCTGATAGCGATGCAATCAACAATGTCGTCTCTAAAATAACGTAGGAGACTTCATTTTTAAAATCAATCGATTACGTTAAAATACTCGATATCCCGGATAGTACCCTTCCGATCCCTTGAGAATACCGGTTCGACCCGGGCGCCGATCCTGATCTTCTTTTCATCCTCGACGTTGATGTAGTGCTGAAACAGGGTATCGGCGCCATCGAATTTGATGAAGCCGTAGCCGTAGGGAACCGGTTTTTGCGTGCCCGTTTCCGGATCGATGAAAGCGAAGCGGAGGATCGTAAAGGTGCCGATAACCCCTTTCGGGCCCACTTCAACCCAGTCGTTCATCTCAACAAAGCATTCTCCACATACGCCGCGCGGCGGTATATAAACTTTCTTGCACTTGGGACATTGAACTGCTATGAACTGATGGTTGTCCCGCGTTTCGGTGAAAAACTTGCTGCCGTGCATCCCTACGGAATACTGGAAGGGTTGTACCGCGTCGCCCGATTTGATGATGATATGCTCTCTCTCAGTCATAATCTCAACTCCTGTTCGTTCTACTCCGGTTTTTTCCTACCGTGCAAGATCATATCGGTCCACCAGCATCCGCCGAAACCGCTGCTGAAGGCAAAATTGACGTCAGGGACCTGACGTCCTTCCGCCTTCCCCATCACCTGCATCGCCGCCTCAGCGCAGCGGATCAGACCGGTCGCCCCAATGGGATTGGTCGCAATAACGCCGCCCGACGGGTTGATGGGCAGCTCGCCGCCCATGTCGGTATTGCCGTCCCAGATATATTGGGGCGCCTCGCCGGGGCCCACGATGCCCATGTCCTCAATCCAGATCAGGCCGCCAAATGAATAGGGCTGGTATAGCTCGATAACGTCCAGCTCCTTGCGTGGCTCCTTGATGCCCGTCTTTTTCCATAGCTCCTGCGAGCCTTCGCGCATGCTGGTCAGACGCCCGTAGTCGGCGTCGCCAAGGTAACTGTATGAATGCCGTGTCGCCGTCGCCCAGATCCAGTCCGGTTTCGGGCAGATCTTTTCTGCCACGTCCTCACTGGCCATGATGACCGCACACGCGCCGTCGGAACGGGGGCACACATCCAACAGGTGGATTGGATCGGCCAGCATCGGAGAGGCCAGCACATCTTCCAGGCTCACCTCTTTTCTGAGATGCGCATGAGGGTTATGCGTTGCGTGCTTCCGGTCCCGGACGCTCACGCGGGCGCCGTCACGATCTGTTGCGCCGTAGCGGGCCATATAGGCTTGGGCCTCCGCTGCCAATCCCGAAATCGCGCCGGCGAATACCAGTCGGTCCCATACGGGATCAAAGGCAGTGGTGATTGCGCCGGTGGTATCCGACTCGGAGTTCTTTTCCCAGCCGATAATCATTACCCTGTCGAACATGCCCGACCCTACCAGATGGTATCCACCGATAGCAACGGTGCATCCGGTGGTTCCACCGGTGGTCAGTTTTATAATGGGCTTCATCATTCCACCGGAGCCGTCAACACTCCAGCAATCGACGTAATTGATTCCTTCAAAGTGGTCCATGTTCCCAATGACGATGGCATCGATCTCCTTTATCTTCAGATCGGCATCCTCGAGCGCTCTCATGACCGCCTCGTTAATGATCTCCTGCCCGTTCACGTCGGGGCGATGGCTCTTATGGAATGTCTGTCCGGTTCCGACAATTGCAACTCGTTTAGACATGGTTTTTCCTCCTACTTGTCCTTATCCAGAATAAACACGCAGTGGGATTGACCGCCGAGGCCATTCAAGCCGTGCACCAGGCCCGTTTTCGCATTTTTCACCTGGAAGCCGCCCGCATCGCCCCTGATCTGCCTGACCACTGCGGCCATGCTGTAGAGGCCGGCTGCGATTACGGGATGGCCGGACAGCAAACCGCCGGATGCATTCACCGGCAGCCGGCCATCCATGTCAAACTCACCTTTTTCAAGGAGTTTTCCGGCCATGGCATCGTCGACAAGCCCCATCTCCTCGAGCCACATGAGTTCCTGATATGTAAAAGCGTCGTAAAGTTCTACAAAATCGATTTCTTTTTTCGGGTCCTTGATTCCGGCCATCGCGTACGCCTTCCTTGCTGCTTCTGTAAGCGATCTGGCGCGGGAAAGATCCCTGTCACCGAAAAAGAAGCTGTCCGCGCAAATTGACACTCCCTTGATCCAAACAGGCTTTTGCTTGAACTTCGCCGCCACCGACTCGTGGGCGATAATGACCGCCGCGCACCCATCCGATATTGGCGAACAATCAAGCTTGTGTAGAGGGTCCGCAATCATCTCGGATTCCAGTACGTCGCGAACGGTGATCTTCATGGGAAGTTGTGCCAAGGGGTTCTTCAGCGCATTGCCATGGTTCTTCACCGATACCATTGCCAATTGTTCCGGCGTGGCCTTGGTGCGGTGCATGTATGAACTTGCCTGCATGGCGCATGCAGTAATCATGTCCATTCCCAAACCCCGCTCGTATATCGGGTCAAAGGCCGAGTTGGTGATGAGGCTCGATACGCTCTGGGAGCCCTTTGAATGCCCCGTGACCAGGGTGGTCTTGTACGATCCGGAAAGGCTCCGAGTCATACCGTAAAATGCCCCGTAGGCGCCATCGCCCTCGACGCAGGAAACGTTCTTGTGGGCCGCACCGCTGGCATCACCCACGGCCATGCAGGAAATCGTCCTGCCGTCCCAAAAGTCGCTGGATGTGGTCACTACGTTGTCGATATCATCGATGGTCATTCCCGCATCGTCAAGGGCCTTGTTTACGGCCTCCCACATCATGTCCGCGAAGGTTTCTCGAACCTTGTTTTTTTCAATTTTGGTCATGCCGACACCGATGACTGCAGTTCTATCCATACCTTCGTCCCTTCCTTATTGTACCGGTTTGAAATGCGAAATGTCGCGGATAGTGCCCTGCCGCACCTCTGAGAACACTGCCTTGACGCGCATGCCGATGGTTACGTTTTCCGGTTTTATTTCGTCCAGATAATGCAGCATGGCGGTATCGGCGCCATCGAGTTTAATCAGACCCCATATGACAGGGACTTTCTTGTTATTTGGGATGGCGGCAAACCGGCGGCGCGCCACGGTAAATGAAAGTACCGTTCCCTCGTCGGCCAGGGTTACCCACTCCCTGTTCTCAGTGAAGCAGGACGGGCAGACCTTGCGCGGCGGCAGGAACACCTTGTTGCATGTTTCGCATTTTGTTCCCAATATTATCTTTTCATCCCGAAGGGTTATATAAAATTTGCTTGCCGTATCACCGGCCCACCAGGAATAGGGGACGTTGATCTTGCTTTGGTAAACCATCGGCTCAATGCCCTTGAATGGATCAGACATGATTGTTCTCCTTATCTGTGTCGTTTCCTTAATCCGAAGGACTGTGGGGTTATTGACATACGGCGGTCAGTCCATACTCCGACTATTTTTTTCATACAGCTCGTCAACGGCCTCTTTCTCATACATCTCGTCGATGAGTTCCTTGTATTTCTGGAGTACAACTTTGCGTTTGAGCTTCAGGGACGGCGTGAGTTCGCCACCTTCCTGCGAGAACTCGGATTTGACGATCCTGATGTGAATGATGTTTTCGTATGCTCCAAGGCGGCTGTTCCGCTCATCTACACGCTGCCGCACAAGATCAAGAAATTTCGGGTTTTCCAGAAGATCTTCGAAGTGATTGAATGTTATCCCCTCCTGCTTCGCCAGCAGCATGGCCTGCTCAGGATTGATGTTGCACAAGGCTGTGAGATACTTCTTTTTTTCACCGATTACAATGAACTGGGTGAACAATGGATCGGACATGAACATATTTTCAATCTTCTGCGGCGCAATATTCTTGCCGCCCGATGTTATAATAAGATTTTTTTTCCTGTCCGTAATGAGCAGATTGCCTTCATCATCGAACATGCCAATGTCGCCGGACATGAAATATCCGTCGGGCGTAAAGGAGTCTTTGGTCTCGTTCGGCAGTTTCCAGTATCCCTTGATCACGTTGCCGCCCTTAACTAAAATCTCTCCGTCGGCGGCTATCCTTATATCCTGGCCCGGTATCGGCTTGCCGGTGGTCCCTATCCTGTAATCGGCGAGTGACTGCATCGTGGCGGGTGCCGTAGTTTCAGTCATACCATATCCCTGTATGACCGTGATTCCGGCGGAGTTGAAAAACCGAATGATCTCCGGAGCTGTGGGCGCGCCGGACGCCGTCATCCACGTGACCCTTCCACCGAGTTTATCCTGGAGCTTCTTGAATATGACAGCGTAGGCGATCTTGTATTTTATCTTCAGGAAAAGCGGGATACGCTTGTGCTCTTCGCGAAGCCGGCTTATTCGGCTGCCCACTTTCTGACCCCAGAAAAAAATCTTCTGCCTGAAGGGCGACTGCTCTTTGACCTGTGCGATGATCTTCTGGTAGACTTTTTCACACACCCTCGGCACGGCAAGGATCATGGTGGGCCGTTTCTCTTCGAAGTCCGCCAACAGCGTTTCGACGCTCTGGGCATATGAAGAGGTGATGCCGCAATACATGCCGTAGAAATGACCGGCAATCCTTTCAAACACGTGTGAAAGGGGGAGGAAGGGAACCGTACAGTCTTTGTCGGATGCAAAATGGGGCTGGATCGCATCCAGGGAGCGGACCACCCAAAAAATATTCCCGTGGGTAATCATGGCCCCCTTGGGTAATCCGGTTGTGCCGGATGTGTAGACGATGGTTGCAAGGTCATCAACCGTCACTTCCTGTGACAGCTTTTCAAAGAGAGAAGGGTCTTCGGCGTATTTTCTCCGTCCGAGTTCCATGAGATCTCTGAAATTCATCATCTTGGGATGGCCCGTGACATCCTGGTCTTCCATGAGGATTATTTTTTCAAGGCTGGGGCACTTCTCCACGATCTCCAGTACCTTTTTGAGCTGGTTCCCGTTTTCCGGCACAATGACCTTCGATTCGGAGTTATTGACGATATACGCGATCTCCTCGGAAGCCAAGGTGGGGTACACCGGGATAACACATGCGCCGATTCCCAGCGAGCCCATATCGGTATAAAGCCATTCCAGCCTGTTTTCGGAAAGTATGGAAACCGTATTTCCCTTCCTGACTCCCAGCGACCGGAGACCCAGGCCGACGGCACGCGACCGGTCGTAATATTCATTCCAGGTGGCGCCCTGCCATACGCCGTTCATCTTTTTTTCGATGGCAATACGGTTCCCGTACTGTTTGGCGCGGTTCCGAAAAACATCATTCATGGTTTTTTCAGATGATCCCATCGCGCACCCCCTGAAGTGAACGACTATCTCTTCCGCAGACCCATGATCAGGCGCGCCTCAGCCGTCGTAGCCACCGGGCGTCCGAGGGCATTGGCAATCGACACCGCCACTTCCACCTGCTCGTAACTCCCCTTGGCGAGCGCGCCGTTCGGCATCCTGGTGTTGTCCTCGAGCCCGACCCTCATGTGTCCGCCAAGGATGCAAGACTGCATGATGCAAGGGTATTGGTCTGTTCCAACTCCGCAGGTGGTAAAGTTTGCTTTCGCGGGAAGCGCGTTCATCATGGCGATGAATGCCTCTGACCGGAAAGCCTGACCGCCCGCAACTCCCCAGACGAAGTTGAAGTTCATCGGATCGCTGAAAATACCCTGCTTTCCAATGAGCAGCGTGTTATCCAGTCCGCCGATATCATAGCATTCGATTTCCGGCTTGACGCCGTTTTCTTCCATGGCCTTGCCGAAATCCTGCAGCATGGTGAAGGTGTTCTCAAACACGTAATCGATGAAGATCTTTCCGGTTTTTCGTTCAACGATACCAAAGTTCATCGTGTTGGTGTTCAGAGACGCCATGTCGGGCTTGATCGCCACAATCTGGGATATCCGCTGCTCCGGCGTGACGCCCATGCCGACTGCGGAGCTCAGGTTTACGATCAGATCCGGACACCTGTCCTTGATAGCGTCGAATGTTGCCTTGATCCTTCCGTGATCATGGGTAGTCATACCGCCGTCCTCGCGCGCATGCGCGTGCACCATGGCGGCGCCGGCCTTCCAGCACTTATAAGCTTCCTCTGCGAATTCTTCCGGTTTGTAGGGCACCGAAGGGTTCTGGTTTCTCATGGTGGCGGCTCCCGTGAGCGCTGCGGTGATAATGACTGGCTTTGACATATCGGGTCTACCTCCTCTTCGTTTTTCTTGGGTGTCGGGTTCATCTGCCGGGACCCATTGTTTTCTGGCCGCGTTGATCTCATGAACCGAAAGCCTTTCAGCCGCAGGCTTAAAGTGATCGATATCGAGGATCGTATTCGTCGTTTCCTTGGCGAATACCGCCTCGACATTCATCCCGATCTTCACGTTCTCGATGGTGCATTCCTCAAGGATATGCATGAAGGGCGTATCTGCACCATCCAGTTTGATCAGGGCCAGGACAAAGGGCGCTTTTCGCGGCAGGTGCTTATCGTCATAGCGTACTACCGTGAAGTTCACTACAGTACCGGTATTGCTTACCTCAACCCATTTGTCGCGGATGTCGGTAAAATCCTTGTCGCATACCTGCCGCGGCGGAAGATAGACCATGTTGCAGGCAGGGCATTTTACTCCCATGATTTTCTTCTGATCCCGGATGGTCGTGATGAACTTGCTGCCAACCCGGCCGGCGAAGTAAGTATAAGGGAGGGCCATTTTACCTTCAATGACATAACTGTCTTCATAACCATTCATTTGAATTTTTGTCATATACTTACTCCTTACTCATCGATTTCAAAATATTTTATATCCCAGATATCAGCGATTCGATTTTCCTCCCAGACAGGGCGTACGCGGGTACCCTTTTTCTCATTCCAGCCCATCTGGATCTTTTCTATCTGATCCTTTCTGATAAAATGGGTCAGTGTTTCATTGCCTTGGCAGCCATCCAGGAGGATAAAAATCGACCCGTACGGGGTTTCTCTGGCCACGCCGGTCAGTGGATCAGGCATGGCGTAGTAGACGACATCCATATAGCGGATTTCGCCCTTGGGCCCGACCTCCACGAAATCACCGGCGCGCACCCGACACTCGGCGCACACTTCCCGCGGCGGCAGCTGCAAACGGCCGCACTGGGGACATTGATTCGCGTATATTTTTTTATCTTTCAACCCTTTGAGGAACTTGCCCATAATGGGACCGGTTGAAAAATTCTGGTTCAACGATATGGTCTTTTTGAGTACCAGGAGTTCCTGTTCCGTGACGTCGCCGGCCATCGGGTCCTTGTATTTCTCGAACAAAATTGGCCATTTTGACGCCATCATGTTGATGTCCCCTTTCGCTGCCGCCTTTCCTGCCGCCAGGATGCTGTGGGCATCGATCTTCCCGAGGATGAAATCAACGTAATCCTTGGCATCGTTGAATTCCAGCGTTACGGTCGGCTTGCCTTCGATGGTCGTTGTGACCGTACAGGTCTTGTCCTTGATAAAGACGGTCCACTTGCCGCCGTCCGGTCCGCCGAGATCGAAAGCAAAAGAGGCGTCGAGCCCTTCGGCCTCACCGGCTTTGAACCGCGGCGCCACCGTCGCGAACATGTCAGCGAGATAATCCTTAACCGTCATTTTCTTCTTTGCAATGACGAACTTGCGGAAGAGCCTGCCGGTTTTCCCGAAGAGGACCATATCGCCTTCAACTTTGAATTTGCCGCTCATGAATGCGTTCGTTGCGTCGACTTTGCCGGTGTTTACCCCGACAAAGGTCTCACCGTCCGCCGCCATTGTCGCGATGCAACCGGACAGGCTGTCGGTCTTCTCGATCACCATCGAGTTGTTCTTTACCGTCAGTTTCCATTTGCCCTCATCCTTGATATCATAACCAAAAACCGCATTGACATCCTTCGCCCCTTCGGGACGGAAACGCTCCTGCATAGAGTTGAATATATCTTCTACTTTTATTCCCCAGTATTCAGCCATAATGATCCTCCTACCAGTTAAGGTCTTTTTCGAGCATTGTCATCACGGTCCACATGGTGCCGCCGAACCCTGACGCGAGAGCGTGGTTTACCGGGGTCGGTATCTGGTGCGGACCGGCATTGCCGCGCACCTGCAGCGCCGCCTCGGCTACCCGGATCAGCGCGGTCGCACCGATCGGGTTCGACCCGATCACGCCGCCTGACGGGTTGATGGGCATCTTACCGCCGATCATTATTTCCTTGTTCTCGACGAGTTTGAGGTGCTCATCGCCTTTCAGGGCGAAGAAGTCTCTGATCCAGTCAATGGCCCACCATGAGGCCGGATCGTACATTTCGAACACATCGAAGTAGTTCAAGGGGTCTTTGATACCATTGCGCTCAAACAGCTGCTTCGCTGCAAATTTATGCGTCTTCATAACAGGGAACGCCCTGTTGTATCCGAATATATTGAATGTCTCTTCCTTGTGGGCGGTGATATGGTCGCGTATCCAGACCGGCGTCTTGGCAAGCTCTTTTGCTTTTTTCTCGCAGGCGAAGATGACACAGCACGCCCCGTCGGACTGTGAGCACATTTCAATAAGCTTCAATTCACCCACAAGTTTCGGTGAAGTCCTGATGAGATCATCGATCTGATTGAAGTCAAGACCAAAGGCGCGGTGTGCATTGGGATTGAGCCCTGCGTGTTTGTCCATGATGATGCGGTAGGTCAATGATGCCCTGTTCGCACGTTCAAGGCCGAATTCCCGTTCGACGTCATAAGCCGAGGAGCCGGTGAGCGCCCCTGCCTGTATTTTTCTAAACCAGAGGGGGTCCGCCATGTTGGTAATGCCGCCTGTGGTGTGTCCTTCCTGAAGTTTCTCAAAACCGATGGCCATGACGATATCGTACATCCCCGAAGCCACGAGATTATCTGAGGCGCAGGACAGGGTTGCCCCGACCGTTCCCCCGGTGGTAATCCGAATTGAATCCTTGCCATATGCGCCGGTTCCCAGTACGTGCCAGAGGTCCGGCGAGTGGACCATCTCAAAGAGCTCCATATTGCCGTGAACGACGCAATTGATCTCTTTCATGGTCAGGTCTGCATCTTTCAGAGCCAGACTGACGGCTTCGTGAATCAATTCAGGCTGGTTGACATCCTCACGGTGGCTGGAATGCTTGGTCTGGCCGATGCCGATAATCCCAACATTTCTGTTTTTCTTTTGATGTGCCATGGTTCAACCTCCCTGCCCTTCCATTACGATTACGGCCTGATGCTGCCCGGCCCCGCCGGTTGCCGCCTGGGCGACTGCGCGTTTGGCGCCCCTGACTTGCCGGTCGCCTGCCTGGTTTGCCAGTTGGTAGTAGCATTCAATGGCCCTGGCCGCACCTCCGAGAAGAAGCGGATTACCATTGAGCTGTCCCCCGGAGAGGTTCACGTTGAATTTGTCCATGCCGTCTTCGTCAATCCATCTGCCGCCTTGGCATTCATCGGCAATGCCGACGCCTTCGGCCCACATCGGAAGCTGGTATGCGGCATGGTCGCTCAGTTCGAAGAGTTGGATGTCTTTCCGTGGATTTGTTATATCGGCCATGGCGTATGCGCGTTTTGCAGCATTTTTTAGCGAGAAATTCGAGGCAAGATCTCTGTCACCAAGGAAATATCGGTCCATGCAGCTCCCGTACCCGGTGATCCACACGGGATTTTTCGTGAACTCATGCGCCCGCTCTTCGCTGCAGAGGAGCATACCGTACGCCCAGTCGGTGACGGGGTAGATATAAAGCTCCCGCAACGGGTCCGAATACATCGGCGAATTCATGACTTCTTTTTCATCGATGATTTTGTTCTCGCGGGCATAGGGATTCTTCTTCCCGTTTTTCCTGGAACGCACCACTATTTTCGCGAGATGCTTGTCCGTAACTTTCGACTTTTCCATATAAGTGCGGGCTTGGAATGCATCCACATTGTGATAGTCCATGCCGAGAGGCCTGCAGTAGAAGGGATCATAGGCGAGGTTGGAAATCATCCTCCGGCTTTCTCCCTGCGACTCCTTACAGTGTCCCATGAAAAGGATCACGTCGTCATGGCCGGACAGGATGCACGCCATCGCGTAGCCGAGGCCGTTGATGCTCTCCTGTGCCATTTTTTCTTCTCCACGAAAATGTGCGCCCACGACATCCGTAATGCCGTTGTCCGATATGGTCCGCGCATCGAACATGTCATCCGAACAGGTGATGATGGTCCGGATGCCTTTCTCCATGTCAAAGGTCACATTCGTCTGCTTCATGATCGGTTCGAAACACTCGAGCAGCATGTTCTGAAAACGTAAATAATGATAATTTGGATGATTTTTAATCTGTGCCACCGCACAGATCGCTAATCTTTTACCCATGACCCATCCTCCTTCCTCTTTGATCCGACTTGACTTTGCTATTTTCCATTAAAGGTAACAGTTCCAGAATCTCCCTTCCTGTACCGCCTGTATAATGGAATCTTTTTCCCTGATTGCATCCAACTCTATCCATGCCCTGCCGATACCGATCAGCGTATGCGAGTCATCGGAGGCTATTTGGGGATATGATATGTTTAATGATTCAAAAAACGTGTTACGAAAGCCCTTCGTCGTTATTTCCACCGCGTCTATGGGATACATCTTTTCAAGCTCCCCCAGCCGAACCAATAACTGCTCCGGGGTAAAGTCATATTCGCCGATGTGATTGAATATATGAAGTGCCTTGCGGTCACCTTCGATTTTCGTCACATGAATGTATCCGTTCACAAAAACTGTCAGTTCAATGCCGTAAAAGATAATCATGTTCGTCTTTACCTGCCCGCAAATGTCCCTGTAATTCTGCTTCAGCAAGTAATCATGATCCGTAAAAGCTATAAAATCATATCCTTTTGATTCGTATGTATTGGCCACTTCCTGGGGGGTCAATTTACCATCCGAACAAGTTGTGTGGGTATGGAAACATCCCTTCAGAAGCATACATACCACCTGATTGTTCATTCAAAGCAACTGCCCCGGATGCGATCAACGAAATAAATTGATTGGACGTTCAACCAATGATTATTTCCTAACGACAACAATACTAATTGTCAAGAAATATTTTAAAAAACAGACCGGATCGTCCGCTTCTTGTGATCTTCCGGTCCATACTGCACGGCAGTCACAGGGTTGACTTCATTTGGCCGGAAAACTCCGGAGTGATCTATGATTCGGGAAAATGGGATCGCAGTTCTTCCAGAATCCGGAATTGCATGTCGGGCTGCAGAATTCCTGCATGGATCTCTTTGATCGAGGGAATCGCTTGCCCCATTCGCTCGAAAAGGCCGTTCAGACCTTCAAACATGGGGACGGGAGGAAATGCAGAGCGGCTGAAGTGGTGAACCAGCCTCAGGGTCTTCAGGCCGTCAAACCAGACGTGGAATTGACGTCGGAGATGTTCGGCATCCGGGCAGTTCCGGCGGAGAACCGGCCAGTTCATCTTGAATCGGGAAAGATCGAGATACGTTCTGAGGTCAGGATGGATCTTTCGGGCGGCCTTCAGGATGGCCTCTGTTCCCCTGTCCGGATCGGCCTCCATCCCGGAGAGCCATTCCCGAAGGATCCCAAATATTCTGGGATCATAGAGGCGGTAATCCTCCGTCCCGCCGGTCAGAAAGCGCAGCATCCGCTGCCCGGTTCCGAAGGGCACCCTATCCGAAGGCCGTGAAGACGGGAAAACAGTCGTTGTTCCGATATGGCCTACTTTCCGGAGCTTGGCAAGCTTGTCGAGGAAGTGAAAATCCTCCGCGGCCGTCCGCCGGTTCATCCCCCGGACGGCCGCATATGCCTGTGCTGTACAGGACATTGTCGAACCGATTGCATGAAAGGCATAAGGAGAACCTGCAAACGAAAGGCCCATCACATAGGCCCGTAAAAAGATCTCATAGCAGCAGATTGCCGCCAGCAGCCTGGGATCGGCCGGTTTCAGATGGGCATAACCCGTAACGGCTGCCGGATCGGCCGACCTCGAAAAATGGGTTTGAACCGCCGCAATATAGTTTTCCATCACCAACGTGTCCGCATCGAGGCAGGAGATCACTCCTCCACCCGGTCCTTGTCCGTTGAGAACCGTCAGTGCCGCATCCATGCCGATCTTCCTCGCCGTTCCCACCCCGCCGTCCCGGCCCGGGATCTCAACATCCGCGGATGATGCGTCAATGCAGCCCAGGCGGAGCCCGCTGCCGGCGATCCGTTGGATATCAACCTCCAGTACGTCAGGTCCGTCAGTGTAAGATTTGCGCCCGAACAGCAGTTCCTTAAGGATGTTCAATGTTACCTGGTTGTCGCGGATCTCTTCTTTGGAGGCGATAGTCGGCCGATGGTTGTTCACAACGCAGACAACGAGAGTCCGGCGGAGTTCGCCTGATGGATTCGCAGCAATGCAGGAGAGCGTGCGGAAGAGAGAAGAACTTTCCGCCAGGCTGGGAATGACAATCGCCTGCTCCACGCCTGCGATCGATGCCGCCAGAAGGGGACGCATGGGAGAGACAGCATATTTTTTGAGGTATTTGTCAATGTTCCGTGTGCAATTCATTTCATCAGACCCGCAATCATGACAAGTGCGGCGTCTTCATCCGCCCCTTCGATCCAGTGAATTCGGACACCGTTTTTTTCCATTCTCCTGAACCAGGTCTCCTGCCGTTTGGCAAACTGGTGTATACGGGTGTTCAATGTTTGAAACATCTCCTCGCGTGTGATTTTCTGTTGCAGGTACTGGCTGATATAACGGTATTCCAGACCAAAGGATTCAAGCTTTTTCCATGAGATACCCTGGTCGCGTAGACGCCGAACCTCATCGACCATTCCGGCCTCCAGACGGGCCTGCAACCGGATGGTGATCCTCCGACGCAGATCATTCCGTTCGCAATGGATGCCGATGACCAACGGTGAAAGAACCATAGCCGGCCCCGCTTCACGGGGATGTTCCTTGGAAAATTGTGTGATCTCGATCGCCCGGATGAGTCTGCTTCGCTCCAGAAGATCCGTCGAATTGTGAGCATCCGGGCAAAGCCGAAGGAAATGCCGCCGCAGAAAATCCATCTCCTCCTGGGCCAGTTTTTCCCGGAGAACGGTATCTTCAGGTACCGAAATCATCCGGTATCCCCTGAGGACCGAATCCAGGTAAAGCCCCGTTCCCCCGACAAGGAGCGGAAACCGCCCCCGCCCGGAAATTTCATGAAAACAGAAGAAAAAGCGCTCTTGAAATGTAAAAACGTTGAATTCTTCCATCGGATCAAAGATGTCGATCAGGTGAACCGGAATGCTCTCCCCTCCTCGGCGGTATTCAGCGAGGTCCTTTCCCGTCCCCAGATCCATCCCCCGATAAACCTGACGGGAATCTGCAGAGATGATCTCGCCGCCGATTCTCCGGGCCAGACGGACGGCAAGACCCGTTTTTCCGGATGCAGTCGGCCCCAGGACGACGATCAGATTCCAGTGTTCCTTGAATTTTCGGTACAGCCGGTCTTCAATGGCCATGGGTTCGCTCCTGTCTTGATATCCCCGGCATGTAAAAAAAACCGCGGCAACACCGTATTTCGATTGGCTTGGATTCGGATGAATAAAAAAAAGTCCCGGCCGCTTCTGACGACCGGGACTTTTGGGTTAGAAGAGGTTTCTTTATAATGGCTGAACGTTTACCGCTGCAGGTCCTTTTTTGCCCTGCTCGATGTCAAAGCGAATTCTCTGACCCTCATAAAGCGTCTTGAAGCCTTCGCCCTGAATGGCACTGAAATGTACAAAGACATCCCCGCCCTCATCATTCTCGATAAACCCAAACCCTTTCTTCTCGTTGAACCACTTTACCTTACCTTCTGCCAAAGCTGTACACCCCCCTTTCCTAAAATGTGTTCAAAGCGGGTTCCCCATCCTGAAGACAAAAAAACCACCCCTTCTCAGAACCGAGTCCTGAACCGGTGGTGGCTTGATTGTCCTGCAAGATATGAACACCCAACTTTTTCCTGTCCCGCCCATTTTGGTTATAACATGTTATCCTGCATTCAGGTCGCTTTTCGGGCGGATAGGTGTGCGTAACACCGATTTTTTGAAAAAGCAAGTTATTTTTTATCGTATGTTTCCAAGGTTCACATCCGCTGTTTGCTGATTCGGCCTTGAGAAATCCTGCGATCGGCTTTTATTGATTTTTATTCACTTTTCCAGCGATCCGACCGACCGATGGCAAGAAAACCAATGGCCCGCGCTATTCTGCTGCAATGGTGGTTCCCGTTGCTCGCATATTTCCTTCCGAAAGGAACACCGGGTGTGGAAGGCGCATCCTGTCGGCGGCGATGCGGGCGACGGCATCTCTCCACACAGGACCCTCCTGGCGGACCGACGTTGCGGATCCATGGAGGGCACGGCCGTTAGAAGTGCCCGGGTATNNGGTCGTGCGCGATGAAGAGGTAGGTCAGGTCAAATTCGTTCTGGAGGCGCTTCAGGAGATTGAGGATCTGCGCCCGAATGGATACATCCAGAGCTGAAACCGGTTCGTCGGCGATGATGAGCCGGGGGGTGAGAATCAATGCGCGCGCAATTCCGATCCTCTGTCTCTGCCCGCCGCTGAATTCATGCGGGTACCGCGTCAACTGCTCTTCGTCGAGTCCGACGATGGACGCCAGTTCCCGCAGCCTCTTTTTCCCTTCGCCCCGCGCCGCCTGATGGTGAATGTACAAGGGTTCTTCAATGATCCCTCCCGCCGTCTTCCTGGGGTTGAGAGAGGAGTAGGGATCTTGAAAGATCATTTGAACCTTCCGGCGATATTCCTTGAGTACCCGACCTTTCCGCACGGGAACTTCCTCACCCTCGTATCGGATCGACCCCGCAGTCGGTTCTTCAAGACGCATGATCATTCGGGCGAGAGTTGATTTTCCGCAACCGGATTCGCCGACCAGGCCCAGGGTTTCACCATGATGGATCTGCAGTGTGATGCCGTCCACCGCCCGGATCACGCCCGCCCGTCGCGAGAGAAATCCCGCCGGCACAGTAAAATGCTTCACCAACCCCTGGATATCGAGCAGGATATCATTCAATGGTCTCTCCCATACAGCCAGCAGCGACAATCATGCCCGGGGACAATTTCCTCCAGAGCAGGCGCTTGCTCCCGGCATACCTGGAAGACGTCCGGGCATCGGTCTTGAAAACGGCATGCCGCGGGAAGGTTATAAAGAGGCGGAACCGCACCGGGGATGGCCTTTAAAAAGACATCTCTCCCGAACGATCCGTCTATGCGGGGAACGGAATTCATCAGGCCTTGGGTATACGGATGCAGGGGAGATGAAAAGAGCTCCCGCACGGAGCCCTGTTCCACGATCTGGCCGGCATACATTACGGCGACGGTTTCCGCCGTTTCTGCGACAACGCCGAGATCATGGGTGATCAGGACCACGGCGGCGCCCGTCTCCTCCCGAAGGCAACCGATCAAGTCGATCATCTGCGCCTGGATGGTCACATCGAGGGCGGTCGTCGGTTCGTCCGCCAGCATGACGCGTGGGCGGCATGCCAGGGCAATGGCGATCATCACCCGCTGTCTCATACCGCCGCTCATTTGGTGTGGATAGTCCCATGCACGCTTTTCAGGGGAAGGGATCCCGACCATCCGGAGCATCTCCACGCTCTGTTGCAACGCATTACGATGGTCCATCCCCTGGTGGAGATGGATCACTTCAGCGATCTGCTCTCCGATTCGGAAGACAGGGTTCAGGGAGGTCATCGGCTCCTGGAAAATCATCGAGATCTCGCGTCCTCTGACCTTGCGCATCTCCTCTGTCGACAGGGAGAGGAGATCGCGGCCTTTGAAAAGAACGCTTCCACAAACGATCCGTCCGGGGGGCATGGGAACCAGCCTGAGGATGGAGAGGGCCAGAACCGTCTTCCCGCAACCCGATTCTCCGACCACTCCGACGGTCCGTCCCGCATCAACCCGTAGATCGACCCCGTCAACCGCACGGACGATTCCGCGCTCTGTCTCAAAATGGGTATGGAGATTTCTGACTTCAAGAATCGCTTCCATGTAAGTCAGTCCACTTTCTCCCCTCCCCGTTATTTTTCCGTTGCCCGATACCAGTTGCGCAGAAACTGGATCAGAAGGCGAACCCCAACCCCTGATGCGCCCTTGGGGATGTACGGTTTTTCCTTTGTGAGCCAGGCGGGACCGGCGATGTCCAGATGGACCCAGGGATAACCGCCGGTGAATTTGCTTAAGAATGCTGCCGCCGTGATGGCCCCGCCCGCCCTGCCGCAGGAATTCTTGTAGTCCGCGGCATCGCCCTTGATGAGCTCGTGATACTCTTCCCAGAGCGGCAGCTCCCACACCTTTTCCCCCGTGTAATCGGCGGCCTCTCGGATCTCTCGTTTCAGATCGTCATCCGTTCCCATCATCCCGATCGTGTGATCGCCCAAGGCTACGACGCAGGCTCCCGTGAGAGTCGCCAGGTCGATGATCACGGCGGGCTTGAACCGGCTGGCGTAGGTCAGGGCATCCGCAAGAATCAGGCGTCCTTCGGCGTCGGTCGAAACGACTTCGATTGTCTGGCCCGAGAGGGATTTAAGAATATCGCCCGGTTTATAGGCCTTCCCGCCCGGGAGGTTCTCCGTAGCCGGGACGATCCCGATCAAGTTCACCGGCAGACCGAGTTCCGCCGTAGCCCGAACGGTCGCAATCACTGCCGCCCCGCCCGCCATGTCCGTCTTCATCTGGTCCATCTTTTCGGACGCCTTGATAGAGATCCCGCCGCTGTCGAAGGTTATCCCCTTACCGACCAGGGCGACGACCGGGCTGGATTTCTTCCCGCCGCGGTATTCGAGAATGATCAACTGGGGCGGTTCGGCGCTGCCCCGTGCCACCGCCAGGAAGGCATTCATCCCAAGTTCCTTCATCTGGCCTGCATCGAGCACCGTACAGCGGATGTTCTTTCCCTTGGCACTTTCCCGGGCCTCGGTTGCAAGATCCGACGGGGTCATCTCATTGGACGGCGTGGAAACGATATCCCGTGCAAAGTTTGTTGCCTCTGCGATGATTTCAGCTGTTTTAACCGCAGTCCGGATGACCTTGTAGATCGCATCATCCTGCTCCAAGATCGTCAGCCCCGAAAGCTCGTCTTCTCGCTCCCGATCGACGGTCTTGAAGGGCAAGAACCGGTATAGGCCAAGAATAACCCCCTCTACGACCGTTTCGGCCATTCGTTCCATCGGCAGGTCAGTATGGGTGATATTTACGGAGGTTGAGAATTCTGCGATATTCTGGGAGCGGATCTGCTGCGCCGCTTTTGCAAACGCGCCCCGCAGACGGTCTGATGAAAAATCGAATCTTTTCCCCAAACCCACGAGGAGGATCCGTTTGACCGGAATGTTCCCCCGGGTATAGAGCAAGGCGGTCTGGTTCACACGGCCTGTAAAATCACCCATACGGATGATCTCCCCAATCTGACCGCCGCTCCGCTGATCCAAGAGGGCGGCAATCTCATCCAAACCCGTTTCACCCTCAAAGAGCGCGACTACCGCCGCTTCGGTCGCATGTTCCGCCAAACTGCCTTTTCTGACATGAATCTTCATATCCGCCTCCACGGGAGGGATTCCGCTCCGGACCCTTTGTTGTCTTGATCAAACCGCCGCCCTGCGCATTGCAGTTTTTTTGAGCGCCCTTAGGCCATGATTTGCCGGCATTTGAAAAAAGGCGTCTTTAAACGGTGCACAAGAAAAAAGGGGCAAGCCGATAATCGCTGCCCCCTTTGCCGTCTGGAGGCGGCATCCGGATTTGAACCGGAGAATAACGGTTTTGCAGACCGCTGCCTTAGCCACTTGGCTATGCCGCCGCTAATGAAAAAAAATGGAGCGGGCGAACGGATTTGAACCGTCGACGTCCACCTTGGCAAGGTGGCACTCTACCACTGAGTTACGCCCGCTCAGATCATGATGGGGCGTGACTATAACAAATAAAAACCGTTTGTCAATAAAAAACTTCCCCCTTTTCACGACCCGTAATGGTCGGAATATATTAGTAGTTTATGACATTATTCCTTATAGTTGCATGCATGCTGCCCACCGCCGGAAACGAGACGGAAGGACGGATTTCAGCCTTTCGGCAGGATGCTGGTCCGGTAAAATTTAAGGAAGTAATCGATCCCGGAGGTTACTGTAAGGATCAGGGCGATGTACAGAATAATCATGCCGACCGCATGGGCATCCACACCGAATAACGGGTAATGGATCATGAGCGCCGAAACGGCGAAAATCTGGCAGAGGGTTTTACGCTTCCCCAGCGGACTGGCCTGGATGATCATCCCGTCCGAGGAGGCGATGTTGCGGATGCCGTCCACGGCAAAATCCCGGATGATAATGATGGCAACGATCCAGGCGGGAATGCGTCCGATGGGTATCATCAGGATCATCCCCGTGTTGACGATCAGCTTGTCGGCGATCGGATCGAGGAACTTGCCCATGGTGGTAACGATCTGATATTTTCTTGCAATATATCCGTCCAGCAGATCGGTTAGGGCTGCCGCGATGAAGAGGATTGCAATGACGAGGCTCATTTTGGATCCCGGGGAAAAGAGGAGACCAAAAAGCACGGGGATCACCCCAATCCGGATCATCGAGATTGTATTGGGGAGGTTGAAAACATCCCTCTTCTCTTCCGGGATGGGCAAGCGGTCAAACGAACGTTTCAGAAAATCGATCATCGCGGGGGATCTCCTCACTATCCCACCTTTTGATACTGTTCAAGACATTTCCTGGAGCAGAAATAGACCTTCTTCCCGTCGATCTCCGCTCTAACGGCCTGGCTCACGGGAACGTATGCATGACATTGAGGATCTTCCACCAGTTCTTCGCCGGCGTCCGGAGTTTGGATCTTTGCCGGACGGGGCTTTCCACCAACTGCCGGAAAGCCCTTCCGGATCAACTTGAACAGGAGATAAATCACAATCATGCCGATGACCAACCTGAGTATCATCTCTGTCTTGCCTCTCATCGTCACTTCTTCCACGGCTGATCAGCCGCATACCGTTCATTCGCCGGTTTTTTCGTTGGGCAACGCTCGACGAGACCCGGGTCCGTCATGCGGTCCAGCAGGCCGCGGATGGAGACGCCAAAGCCCGGATGAATTGCATAGGAAGCGAGTTCGCAAAGCGGTTCCAGGACAAAACGGCGCCGGTGCATTTCCGGATGGGGGATGTTCAACCCTTGCTCCGCAACAACCTGCTGACCGTAGAGGAGAAGATCCAAATCGATTACCCGCGGCCCCCATCGCGGACCATCCAACCGCCCCATCTTCCGTTCAATCTCCTTCAATACTTCGAGAAGATTCCGGGGAGACAGTTCCGTCCGAATTTCAGCGACGGCATTGATAAACCAGGGCTGATCCTCCGGACCGACCGGCTCCGTCCGGTATAGGGATGAACGGCGGAGAACCCGGATTCCGGAAGCTGTATCCATGCGCCGAAACGCCTCCCGACATTGGGCGGCAGGATCTAACCTGTTGGAGCCGATCCCGACAAAGGCGATGATTCCCCCCACCCTTTCTCCGTACGGCGAAGGGTATTTCATTGATCCACACCCGCTACCTCGCCCTCAGACCGAGGACATCCTGCATGTCGTAGAGACCGTTTTCCCGGCCGACGACCCAGAGGGCGGCCCGGATCGCACCGCGAGCAAAATTGTCCCGGCTGTTGGCTCTGTGGATGAATTCAAGCCGTTCCCCCATCCCACCAAAAATGACCGTGTGTTCGCCGACGATATCCCCGGCCCGGAGCGTCTGAATCCCGATCTCCGATCTCGTTCGCTCTCCGATCATCCCCTTGCGGCTGTAAACGCCGACCTTTTCCAGATCGCGTCCGAGACTTTCCGCGATCACCTGGGCCATCTTGATGGCCGTTCCGCTCGGCGCATCCTTCTTCAGATGATGGTGCGCCTCGACGATCTCCACATCGTAGTCGTCGCCGAGGATTCCGGCGACATCCGCGAGGACTTTGAACATGACGTTCACACCTACGCTCATGTTTGGCGTGAGGACGCAGCGGACCGATGGGGACAGTTCACGAGCCCGATTCATCTCTTCCGCGGTAAATCCAGTACTCCCGATTACGATCCCTTTTCCCTTCGCTGCCGCGATCTCCAGATGGCCCGCGGAAACCTCATGGGAAGTAAAATCGATCACAACGTCGCCACGGTCAATGCAGCCGGCGAGAGAATCCCCGATCAGAATGCCCGTCCGGCCGAGGCCCAACCCCTCGCCCACATCCTCACCGACGGCGGGATGTCCTTTCCGTTCCACGGCGCCAGCCAGTTCGATCCCGGCGATCTGCTGAATGAGGCTGACAATTCGTCCCCCCATCCGGCCTCCGGCGCCCGTCACGATGACCTTGATCATGATCCGTCCCCCTTACCCGATCAATCCATAATCCTGCATGACTTTTTTCAACACCGCGTGATTCTTTTCCGTCATATTACAGAGCGGCAGACGCGTCTCCGCCTCAATCTTTCCCATCATCGCGAGCGCCGCCTTCACCGGGGTCGGGTTCGTTTCGATAAAAAGGGCGTCGATCAGGGGGCTCATCCGGTAATGGAACCGACGCGCCTTTTCGAGATCGCCGGCCGCAAAGGCATCGACCAGCTCCGCCATATCTCCCGGAACCACGTTGGAAATGACGGAGATGACACCCTTCCCGCCGATGGCGAGGAGGGCAAGCGTGAAAATGTCGTCTCCCGAAAGGACTGAAAAATCCGGTCCGCACAGATCGATCACGTCGCTCATCTGTTTCAATGAACCGGATGCCTCCTTGACACCGACAACGTTCGGGATTTTCGCCAGTCGTGCCAACGTCTCCGGCAGCATATTCGTTCCCGTCCGTCCTGGGATGTTGTAGACGACGATGGGGATCGGAACCGCTTCGGCAATCGTCCGGTAATGCAGATAGAGACCTTCCTGCGTCGGGCGGTTGTAATAGGGGCAGACCAGCAGAGCGGCATCAGCCCCTGCCTCCCAGGCATGCTTCGTCAGCCGAAGCGCCTCAGCCGTGCTGTTGGAGCCGGTCCCGGCAATGACCGGCACCCGCTTTTTCACCTCATCGATGGCGATTTCAATCACCCGGTCATGCTCCTCATGGGAAAGCGTGGTCGATTCGCCCGTTGTCCCGCAGGGTGCAATGCCGTCCGTCCCGGCAACAATCTGTTCTTCGATCAAGCGGCGGAAAGCCTCTTCATCCACTTTTCCGTTCCTGAACGGCGTTACAATTGCAACGATAGCTCCTCCGAGCATAGCCCCTCCTTGTATTTCATTATGTGTTCAAAAAATCAGGGATCTCTTCCCCCCGGATCAGGTCTTCGCAGCTTTCCCGCTTGCGGATAACATACCATTGTTCATCCCTGACCAGGATTTCCGGAATCCGTGGACGGGAATTGTAATTGGACGACATGGTAAAACCATAGGCGCCGGCGCTCATCACCGCGAGGATCTCACCTCGATCGAGGGCGGGCATCCGTCGCCCCTTCGCTAGAAAATCGCCGGATTCACAGATCGGGCCGACGACATCCGCTGTGATGTTCTGCCTTTTCCTCTGAATCACCGGCTGGATCTGATGGTAGGAACCATAGAGGCTGGGGCGGAGCAGGTCATTCATTCCCGCATCGACGATCAGGAATCGCTTTCCTTCGTTCTCTTTGGTGTAGAGAACCCGGGTCACCAGAATCCCGGCATTGCCGACGATCACCCGGCCGGGTTCGAAGATGAAGTTACAGTGCAGATTTTTGGACGCATCGATAATCGCTCGGGCATATTCCGAAGGTTGCGGCGGGATCTCCTGATCATAGGTGATTCCCAGTCCTCCGCCGAGATCGAGATATCGAATCGCGATCCCCTCTTCCCGAAGCTGTCCAACCAGTATTTTTAGGCGTTCAAGCGCGTCGATGAAGGGAGATATCTTCGTGACTTGAGAACCGATATGGCAGCTCACCCCCTTGATGTCCAGATGCTTCAGAACGGAGGCATGCCTGTAGGCAACGAGGGCCGCTTCGATGTCGATCCCGAATTTGTTCTCCTTGAGGCCGGTGGAGATGTGGGGATGTGTCTCAGGATCAACGTCCGGGTTCACCCGGAGGCCGATCCCCGCCCGGACGCCCAGTATCCCTGCTCGTTTGTTGATCGCCTCCAACTCCTGAAGAGATTCGACATTGAACATCAGGATGCCGGTTTTAAGGGCATAATCAATTTCATCCTCCCTTTTACCCACCCCGGAATAGACGATTTTCCCCGGATCGACACCGGCCTTCAGGGCGCGGTAGAGTTCCCCCCCGGAGACGAGATCCACTCCTCCCCCCTCCCGGGCGAAGAGTTTCAGGATCGCCGTGTTCGAATTGGCCTTGACCGCAAAACAGACAATGTGAGGAACCTCCGCAAAGGCCCTGTCGAAAACCCGGAAGTGGTGCTGGAGTGTCCGGTGGCTGTAGAGATAGAATGGCGTTCCCGCATCCCGGGCAATCCGCTCAACCGGAACCTCTTCGCAGTAGAGGGCTTGATCTTGATAGTGAAAATAATTCATGGTCCCTTTCTCTTCTATTCTTTGCACTGCGACATTCTCAGCGTTTCTCCCGAATCCGTTGGGCGGGATTGGACGGGTCTCCGCATTGCCCTCGGGAATCGCAAGCCGACACCCGATATGAATAGAAATTGCCCCCCTTGACGTTCATATCGATGTAATGGAACCCCATTTGCCCCTCGCGTTCGAGCCGATCATCGCCGACCTTCAGCATAATGATCGGCCGGTAGTCTTGAGGGCATCCAGGACACGCCTTGTCTGCAACCGTTTCACTCCGGAGAATCCGGAAGGCATCTATCCGCGCGTCCGCTCCGGGCAACGACCAGCGGAGGAGCATCCCCTCGGGAACCGAATCGACGCTGAGATCCGTGCTTCCCGGAGGTAATTTCACTTGTGATGGGATGGGATCGCCCCTTTTCCCACATCCCGGAGATATCAGGACCACGATCAGAAGCCCGATAAGCAGTGCTCGCAGAAAACATCTGTTTTTCATCGTCCCTCGATTTCCGCGATCCGTTTGCGAACCGTCTGCTCCGCCGTCCCGCCCGACCCTTGCCGGGCGTTGACCGACTGCCGAACCGTCAGACACTGGAACACATCTTTTTCGAAGCACTTGTAAAACCTCCTGAAATCCCGAAGGGTCAATCCGGTCATTTCTTTACCGTTCCGGAGGCAGAACGAGACAATCCGCCCCACGATACCGTGGGCCTCTCGAAACGGCACCCCCCTCATCACAAGATACTCAGCCAAATCCGTTGCCGTGGCGAATCCTCCTCCTGCCCCCTCCTCCATCCTTTCCCGGTTGTAATGGAGACGGCCGATCATCGCCGTCAGAATTCCGAGAGAGGCCTGCACGGTATCGACTGTGTCGAAGAGAGGCTCCTTGTCTTCCTGAAGGTCCCGGTTGTAGGTCATGGGCAAACCCTTCAGGATGGTCAGCAGCGCGATGAGGTTCCCGTAGACGCGCCCCGTCTTGCCCCGGATCAGCTCCGCCACGTCGGGGTTCTTCTTCTGGGGCATGATGCTGCTCCCCGTCGTGAAGGCGTCGGCGATCTCGACATATCCGAACTCGTCGGTGGACCAGAGGATCAGGTCTTCGCAGAAACGGCTCAAATGCATCATGATGAGCGATGCAGCGAAAATGAACTCCGCAACGAAATCCCGGTCGGAAACCGTATCCATGCTGTTTGCGGTCACTTCGGGAAACCGGAGCAGCCGGGCGACATACTGACGGTCGATGGGAATCCCCGTCCCCGCAAGCGCCGCCGCACCGAGCGGCATCACGTTCACCCGCTTCAGGCAGTCCCGCAGGCGCGACTCATCCCGGTCGAGCATTTCCCGGAAGGCCAGAAGGTAGTGGGACAGCAGCACCGGCTGCGCCTTTTGCATGTGGGTGTAGCCGGGCAGGATCACGCCCATTTCCTTTTTGGCCAGATCGACGAACCCGGTCTTCAGAGCGCCGAGAAGTTCGCCCATCCGTCCGATCTCATCCCTCAGGTAGAGACGGATGTCGAGGGCGATTTGATCGTTGCGGCTTCGCCCCGTGTGGAGCTTCCCGCCGGTCTCGCCGATTCTGGCGTTGAGGGCCTTTTCGATGGCCATATGGATGTCTTCATCATCGGGATGGAAGGCAAATTTTCCCGCATCGATTTCGGCCAGGATCCCTCGGAGGCCTTTCAGGATCGCCCCGGCTTCAGCCTTTGTGATGACTCCCTGCTTTGCAAGCATCCGGGCATGCGCGATGCTTCCCTCGATGTCGTAGCGATAGAGACGGCGGTCGTAGTGAATCGAGGCCGTAAAGGCTTCGACACCGCGATCTGTCGGTTCGCTGAATCGCCCGCCCCAGAGTTTTTCATCTGTCTTCATCTTCTTATCCCCGGGCATTCATCATCGCCAGAATCCGGAGGCGCAGCGCATTCAAACGGATGAATCCGGTCGCGTCCTTCTGATCGTATACCCGATCCTTCTCGAACGTCGCGAAATCTTCGCTGTAGAGGGAGAACGGGGATTTTCTCCCGACGACGATACAGTTCCCCTTGTAGAGCTTCAAACGCGCGGTCCCGGTCACACGCTCCTGGGTATCATCGATGAACCGCTGGAGGACCTCCATCTCCGGAGCATACCAGAAGCCGTTGTAAACGAGCTGCGCGTACTTGGGGATCATTGAATCCCTCATCAGCATCACCTCGCGGTCCATCGTGATCGATTCGACGGCCCGATGGGCGGCCCAGAGTGCGGTTCCACCCGGCGTCTCGTATACCCCGCGCGACTTCATCCCGACGAAACGATTCTCAACCATGTCCATGCGGCCGATCCCGTTCGCCCCGGCGATCCCGTTGATGTGATCGAGCAATGCCGCCGGGCTCATGGATGCGCCGTCCACCGAGACGGGGTTCCCCTTCTCAAAACCGACCTCCATATAGGTTGGTTTGTCCGGCGCCATCTCCGGGGAAATCGTGAGGACAAACATCTCCTCTCTTGGCTCCGCCCAAGGGTCCTCGAGAATTCCTCCCTCATGGGAAATGTGGAGAAGGTTCCGGTCGCTGCTGTATGGTTTCTCCCGCGTCAGTGGAAGTGGAATCCCGTACTTCTCCGCGTAATCGATCATCGAAACGCGCGAATCGAACGTCCAGTGTTCGTCCTTCCAGGCTGAGATGATCCGGATCTCCGGATTAAGGGCCATGTAGGTCAGCTCAAACCGGACCTGGTCGTTTCCCTTCCCTGTAGCCCCATGGCAGACGGCATCGGCGCCTTCCAGCTTCGCAATCTCGAGTTGCCGCTTGGCAATCAGCGGTCTCGCGAGCGAAGTCCCCAGAAGATAGGTCCCCTCGTAGATCGCATTGGCCCGGAGGGCTGGAAAAACAAAGTCGCGGACGAATTCCTCCCGGAGGTCGTCGATGTAAATCTTCACTGCCCCCGTGCGGATTGCCTTTTCCCGGAGTCCCGACAGCTCCTCTTTTTGGCCGACATCGGCGGCAAAGCAGATCACCTCGCACCCATAGGTCTCAATCAGCCACCTTACAATGACCGATGTATCCAGTCCTCCCGAATAGGCGAGAACCACCTTCTTCACTTCATTCACGATTGTCTCCTCCTTAGTGCATCAAAATTTCCATCACGGCCTTCTGGACATGGAGCCGGTTCTCCGCCTCGTCGATGACCACGGAACGGGGGCCGTCGATTACATCCGCCGTGATCTCTTCTCCCCGGTGGGCGGGCAGGCAGTGCATGACGATCACATCCTTTTTCGCCCGTTCAATCAGGGCTTGATTAACCTGGTAACCATCGAACTGTTTCATTTTTTTTTCGCGTTCGCTCTCCTGCCCCATGCTCACCCAGACATCCGTATAGATGACGTCGGCCTCCCGAACGGCCTCCGCCGGATCCCGATGGAGAATGACCCCGGCGGATGCCTCGGCCATTCCCCGTTGCAGGATCCAATGATCTGGATCATACCCGTCGGGGCAAGCCAGGTCAAGATGAAACGGCAGTTTAGCGGCGGCGTTGATCCAGGAATTCGCCATATTGTTCCCGTCGCCGATGTAGGCGATTTTCAGCCCCTCGTAGGTCCCCCTTTTCTCGATGATCGTAAAGAGATCGCTCAGGAGCTGGCACGGGTGGAGGAGATCGGTCAGGCCGTTGATTACCGGAATCGTTGCATAGCGGGCAAATTCTTCGACAGATTCCTGGGAAAAGGTCCGGATCATGATTCCATTGAGATAACGGGACATGATCTGCGCGGTATCGGCGATGATCTCCCCGCGGCCGAGCTGCGTATCCCGTCGGCTGAGAAACAGGGCGATCCCCCCCAACTGGAACATACCAACTTCAAAGGAGATTCGCGTCCTCGTCGAGGATTTATCGAAGATCATTCCCAGGGTCCGCCCCTTCAAAGGGGCATAATCCTTCCCCTCCCGGAGAAGCCGCTTCAGGCGGTGCGCCTTCTCGAAAATGGCTTCATAATCGTCCTGTTCCAAATCGTATTCGCTGAGAAGATCCTTTTTCATTTTTCCTCCAGAACCTCATCCAGGATCCCCACGGCCTTGTCAACATCCTGCTTCGTAAGAATCAGGGGCGGGACAAAACGCAGGACATTCCCGTTCGTGCAGTTGATGAGAAGCCCTTTTCCCATGCACTTCGAAACATACTCCGCCCCGGGAACAGTCAATTCGACGGCGAGGATCAGCCCCCGGCCGCGGACCTCTCGGATCCGGGGATGTTTTTCTTTTAAGGCTGCGAGCCGGGAGAGGAAATATTCCCCCACTTTCCGGCAGTTCTCGAGGATACCCTCTTCCAGGATGGTTTCCAGCGTGGCCATGGCGGCAGCGCACGCCAGAGGATTGCCGCCGAAGGTCGATCCATGGCTCCCCGGGACGAAAGCCGCGGCAATTTTTTCTTTCGCCAAAAGCGCCCCGATGGGAAAGCCGTTCCCCAGAGCCTTCGCCAGCGTGACCATGTCCGGTATCACCTCGTCCCATTCGCAGGCAAATAGCGTCCCTGTCCGGCCGATCCCCGTCTGGACCTCGTCTGCGATCATGAGAAGTCCCTTTTCATCGCAGATCCTGCGGATTCCCCGGAGATATCCTTGCGAGGGAATGACGACGCCGCTCTCCCCCAGGATCGGTTCAACCAGGACACCGCAGGTTTTCTCCGTTATGGCCGCCTCCAGCGCCGGAAGATCATTGTAAGGCACATACCGGAACCCTTCCGGAAGCGGAGCGAAACCGACATGAAATCTCTCCTGCGCCGTCGCCGTCACCGTCGCCAGCGTCCGGCCGTGAAAGGAGTCCTGCATCGTAATCAGCTCGTATTTTCCGGGCATGTGTTCAGAGGCGTATTTCCGAGCGAGCTTGATCGCCGCCTCGTTAGCCTCCGCCCCGCTGTTGCAGAAGAACACCTTGTCAAACGGAGAATTTTCGATGAGAAGACGGGCCAGCATAATCTGCGGCGCGATATGGTATAGGTTCGATACGTGGAACAAATTCTCCGCCTGCTCCTTAAGCGCAGCGACAACGCCGGGATGGGCATGGCCGAGGGCGCAGACGGCAATTCCCGCAACGAGATCGAGATAGCAGCGGCCTTCGCTGTCCCAGACATGAACACCCAGCCCCCTTGTGAGGACTACGGGAAAACGCTTGTAGGTCGACATGATGTAACGATCCGACAGATCGATCCATTCGTTTGTGGTCATCATTTCATTCCCTCGTTGCTTCGTCATGTAAAGATTTCGAATCCGTCCCCTGAAACGCAAATCTGTCCCCAAAATGGTCGGCGGCGCCTATAGCACCATCTCTGTCCCGATCCCGCGATCGGTGAACATTTCCAACAGGATTGTGTGTTTCAGACGACCATCCACGATATGGGCCTTCTTCACCCCGGCCCTGAGCGCCTTAAGACAACACTTTACCTTGGGATACATCCCCCCCTCAATCGTCCCCTCATCGATCATGCGACGGGCGGTCAGTTCATCCATCGTCTGGATCAGCTCCTTTTTGTTGTTGAGAACCCCCGGGACGTCGGTCAGAAGGATCAGCTTTTCCGCAGTGAGGGCGGCAGCCACCGAGCCGGCCACGAGATCGGCGTTGATGTTGTAGGTCTCTCCCCGGTCGCCGACCCCCGTCGGGGCGATGACCGGGATGACGCCGTCCGCCATCAGCGATATGATCAGGGCCGCGTTCACCTCCCTGACCTTTCCCACGAGGCCGATGTCGATGATCTCGGACGGCATGTCCCGGACCTTCTCTGCACTCAGATAGTACTTCTCCGCCCGGATCAGGTTTGCATCCTTGCCGCTCAATCCCACCGCCATGCCGCCGTGCCGGTTAATCAGGCCGACGATCTCCTTGTTCACCTTCCCCACGAGGACCATTTCTACGATATCCATCGTCTCCTCGTCGGTGACCCGCATCCCCTGGACGAATTTCGATTCCTTCCCCAACTTTTTCAGCAGGCTGCCGATCTGTGGGCCGCCGCCATGGACGACGACGGGATTGATCCCGATATACTTCATCAAAACCACATCACGGGCGAAATTATCCTTCAACTCCCCATCCACCATTGCATGACCGCCGTACTTGATCACAACGGTTTTGTTAAAAAAGCGGCGGATATAAGGAAGGGCCTCGACCAGAATCCCGGCCCGATCCATGGATTTCTTGATATCGTCCATCGTCTTCTCCTTGTTTACGATTCAATCCCGGTCTGCTTCCCGCTGATTTTCCCGCTATAGGATATACCGGCTCAGATCGTCATCCTCGACAATTTCATCCAATTGGTCGGAGACATAATCGGCGTCGATCACCACCTCCTGACCCCGCATCTCCGGGGCGTCGAAGGAGATCTCGTCGAGAAGGCTCTCCATGATCGTATAGAGACGCCGCGCCCCGATGTTCTCCATCCGGTCGTTCACCAGCGTCGCCGTCTCCGCGATCGCCGCGATCGCATCTTCCGTAAAGGTGATCCGAACCCCTTCGGTTGCCATCATCTCGGTGTACTGTTTGACGAGGGCATTGTGGGGCTCCGTGAGGATCCGGATGAACTCATCCCTGCCCAGGGAGTTGAGTTCCACACGAATGGGAAAACGCCCCTGCAGCTCCGGAATCAGATCCGATGGTTTCGTCGCGGTAAACGCCCCGGCCGCGATGAACAGAATATGGTCGGTTCGGACCATCCCGTGGCGGGTATTCACGGTCGACCCTTCAACAATGGGCAGGAGGTCCCGCTGAACTCCTTCCCGCGAGACGTCGGGGCCGTGCGTTCCATCCCCCCCCACGATCTTGTCAATCTCGTCGAGGAAAACGATCCCTGATTGTTCAACCCGCTCAATGGCCGTCTTCGTCACCTTGTCCATATCCACGAGCCGCTGGGCTTCTTCTTCGGCCAGAATCTGCAGCGCCTCAGGCACTTTTACCCGCCGCTTTTTTTTCTTCTGCGGAAAAATGTTCCCCAGCATATCCTTGACGTTGAGCCCCATATCCTCCATACCGGCGGACGAGAAGATTTCAACCATCGGCCCGCTCCGGACCTCGGTCGTCTCGATCTCGACGAATCGTCCGTCCAAACGTCCCTCCTGGAGAAGACGCCGAAGCTTCTCTCGGGTCGTATCCTGCTCGGGGACGTATTCCGCCTCGACTGTGGTCCCGTTTCCTGCGGTAATCATGTCGGTCACCTTCTTCTCCGCCGGTTTCGGAGGGAGGAGAACGTCGAGGAGTCGGTCCTCCGCCAGTTCCGCGGCCTTCGCAAGGACGCTTCCCTGTTCCTCCGACTTGACCATCCCGATTGAAAGCTCCACGAGATCACGAACCATCGATTCGACGTCCCGCCCGACATAGCCAACTTCGGTGAATTTTGACGCCTCAACCTTGATGAAGGGGGAGTTGTCCAGTTTCGCGAGTCGCCGGGCGATCTCGGTCTTGCCGACACCGGTCGGTCCGATCATGATGATGTTCTTGGGGGAGATCTCCTCTCCCAGATCCTGCGAGACATTCTGGCGACGCCAGCGGTTTCGGAGCGCGATCGCAACAGCCCGTTTGGCCTCGTGTTGTCCGATAATATACTGATCCAGTTTTTCGACGATCTTTCTCGGTGTTAAATCATCCGGTGACATGGCTACCCTTTTTCCTTATCCCTGAGCGGTTTGTCCGTCAGTTCATCTTCAAGGTCAATCTCTTCCACGGTAATGTGGTCGTTCGTATAGATGCAGATTTCTGAGGCAATCTTCACCGATTCCCGAGCGATCTCCGTCGCCGTGAGCTCGGAATAGCGGACCATCGCCCGGGCCGCCGCGAGGGCGTATGGTCCGCCCGAACCGATGGCCATGACGTTGTCGTCCGACTCGATCACGTCGCCGTTTCCGGAGATGATCAGAAACGACTCCCGGCTGACGGCTATCATCAGCGCCTCCAGATGGCGGAGAACCCGGTCGGTCCGCCAGTCCTTGGTCAACTCCACCGCTGCCCGGAGCAGGTTTCCCTTGTACTGTTCTAGCTTCTGATCGAAACGGTCAAAGAGGGTAAAGGCGTCGGCGGTCGCCCCGGCGAATCCGACAATCACCTGGTTGTGGTAAAGGCGCCGCACCTTCCTCGCCCCGTGTTTCATGACCGTCGTATCGAGCGTCACCTGGCCGTCCCCGGCTACGGTAACTTTCCCCCGGTGTCTGACGGCCAGAATGGTCGTTCCCCGGATATTCATCTCTTTAAGTGTCCCTTCCTCCGGCCCGCGGGTGGGCACGGTCATAGATCTCCATCAGCCGGTTCACGCTGACCGATGTGTATTTCTGCGTCGTCGAAAGACTCTTGTGTCCGAGCATCTCCTGGATGGAACGCAGATCGGCGCCCGCATCCAGCAGATGGGTGGCGAAGGTGTGCCGCAACGCATGAGGGCTGATCTTCCGCCCGATCCCGCTTTCCCGGACCCGCTTTTCTACCACCCGCGCGACACCTCGCGGATTCATTCTTTTTCCCTTTGCGCTGAGGAAAAGGGCTTTCTCTCCGTCCTCATCGGTCCCTTTCTTCCGAAGCTCCGGTCTTTTCTGCAAGTAGGACTCGATTGCCTCCAGGGCCGGCGTCCCCACCGGGACGACCCGTTCCTTCCGCCCCTTTCCCCGGACCTTGACAAGTCCCTCCTGAAAACGAATATCATCGAAGTTGAGTCCCGTCAGTTCACTCAGGCGGATCCCCGCGGAATAGAAGAGTTCGATCATCGCCCGGTCCCGACACCCGGCCGCATCCTCTGCAAATTTCAATTGGAGGATCGCCAACATTTCATCGGCCGAGAGGACGACGGGGATGTATTTCTCACAGCGGGGAAGCTGTATGAGTTCCGCGGGGTTGATCGCAACAATCCCCTCCCGGAGGAGATACCGATAGAACGAACGCAACGAGGCAACCTTCCGGGAGACCGTCACCTTCCGGAGCTTCTCCCGGTAGAGAGAAGCCAGAAAGGAACGGATCACCTGCGGGTCTGTGGGGATCCCCCCCTCCGCTCCACCGAAAACATCCGGTGTATCCAGAAAGGATTGAAACTGTTTCAGATCGGTCAGATATCCCTCCCTGGTATGAGAAGAGAGATTTCTCTCAATCTGCAAATGCCTGCCAAAATGACCGATGGCCTGCTCTAAAAGACCCATCTGACGCCTCAAGAAAAAAAGGGCCACGAAAAGATCTTCCTGATCTTTCTTCCGCGGCGGATAATTCGATTCGTTGTCACATCTTGTACTTCCCAAAATCCTCCGGCGAAAGATTTTCAAGGAATTCCGCTAGTTTTTCTTTCTTCAACTTTTCAAGGTCGGTCATCTTCGTCCCGAAATCTACGTTCCGGGATTTTTCAATCACCCGATCCTCCACGAAGATCGGGGCGCCGGCCCGCAGGGCGACGGCAATCGCATCGCTGGGACGGGCATCAACAATAATGGATTCCCCCTTGAGCAAAAGGTGGAGATTGGCGAAGAATGTGTTGTTCCGAAGGTCGTGGATCTCCACCCGCTTCACCTCGGCATTCAGGAGTTTGAGGATTTCGTTCAGCAGGTCATGGGTCATGGGACGCGAAAAGGTAATTTTCTCGATCTCCGTAGCGATGGCGCTCGCCTCGAAGATGCCGATCCAGATGGGGATCGCCTTTTTCTCTTCCAGGTCTTTCAGGATGACGATCGGGGTATTGGTGATCGGATCCATCGTTAGACCAGACACCTTCATCTCAATGAACATCTGAACCTCCTCGCTCTTCCATTTCGCCTCGCAGGGAATGGAGAAAGGCCTCCACAATCCTGACCGATATGATCTTTCCGATGAGGCCTTCCGTTCCCGGGAAATTGACGATCCGATTCCCCCGGGTCCGCCCCATCATATCTTCGCATCTGTTCCGGCTTGACCCCTCGACCAGGACCGTTTCCAGCCTGCCCACACAGGCCCGGTTCTTCTCCAAGGTGTGGCTTTCCTGAAGGGTCTGGAGCGTCCTCAGCCGTTCCCGCCTCAAAACGTTGCATACAGACCCATTCATCCCGACGGCCGCTGTCCCTTCCCGTTCCGAATACTGAAAGGAAAAGAGGTTGTCAAACCGGATCTCGCGCATCAGTTCCAGTGTCTGCTGAAAATCTTCTTCCGCCTCCCCCGGAAATCCCACAATTACGTCCGAGGTGATGCTGATCCCCGGACAGGAATGGCGGAGGAAATCTACCTTCTCCCGATACTCTGAAACGGTATACCCGCGGTTCATTCGCCGCAAAACGCGGTCCGAGCCGGACTGCACCGGGAGATGAATATGTTCACAGAGAGAGGCGACCTTCCCGAAACATTCAACCAGACGTGCGGACAGATCCTTTGGATGGGAGGTGGTGAAGCGGATCCTCCCGATTCCGGGGATCTTCCCGATCGCTCGGATAAGCTCCGCAAAATCGCCTCCCTCCGGCAATGTTCGTCCGTATGAGTTCACGTTCTGTCCCAGGAGCGTCACTTCCCGGATGCCCTGACCGGCCAACCCCTCCACCTCGCGGACGATCTCCGGCAGAGGCCGGCTTTCTTCCCTTCCCCGGAGATGCGGAACAACGCAGTAGGCGCAGAAGTTGTTGCACCCCTGCATGATCGTCACAAAAGTACCCACCGCACCTGCGGCCGGTTGCGCCGGAATATCCAGCGAGCGGACTCGGTCGCAGAAACCCGTCTCTACGATCCGCCCCCCTGATTGTTCAAGGTCGCCGACCATTTCGGGAAGCCGATGGATCTGATGCGTTCCGAAAACCAGATTCACATCGGGCGCCCTCCGAAAGAATCGGTCGCCGCATTGTTGTGCAAGACAGCCGCCCACACCGATCAGGAGATTGGGATTCCTCTGCTTCAATGCACGGAACCGCCCCAACTGACTATAGATTTTTTGGGCCGCTTTTTCGCGGATGCTGCACGTATTGACGAGGATCAGGTCCGCCTGTTCCGGATCTTCCGTTGTCCCGTATCCCGATGTTTCCAGCAATGCTGCCATCTTCTCCGCGTCCTGAACGTTCATCTGGCAGCCAAAAGTCTGAATATAAAGCTTTTTTTTCTCCAAACCTCCCCTTCCTCAACGAAACATCCTGAAAGTGGATTAATATATGGAGGGGGGATAGTCAACACCTTTTTGCAGGGATTGACGAAAATCCGTGGGGAAATGAATAATTTTCATCATGGACCTCCCGTGCGGTTGACAAAAAAAGATTCCTGCGCGATAGTGCAACCCGACCACCACCGGTGTCCGAATTCGGAACCGCTTGCCATGCTTGGCAGCCAGTCATTATTCAAAGGTTTTATCCGATGGGTAAGGAGAAGATCTATGAGACTTTCATGGGATGATTACTTTCTCAAGATGGCGGAGACAGCATGCCTCCGCTCGACCTGCCTGCGGGCGCAGTTCGGAGCCGTCCTCGTCAGGAACCATACGCTCATCAGCACGGGGTATAACGGCGCCGCATCGGGTGTCCGAAGCTGCCTGGAGCGGGGGGAGTGCGTCCGGGAACGCCTCCAGATCCCCAGCGGTAAAAACTACGAAATCTGCCATTCCGTCCATGCGGAAGCCAATGCGATCATCCGCGCCAACTTCGATTTGATGGACGATGCCACGCTCTACATCTTCGGCCTCCAGCAGGGTAAAATCCGCAGTGGAATGCCCTGTTTCATGTGCTGGCGAATGATTTTCAATGCCGGGATCGGCAAAGTGATCTTTTTCGATGATGAAAGACAGATGAAGATCGTGAACGTCAAGGTCGTTGATCGCAGCCGAATCCTCTCTTATTCGGCGCCGGAGGCCTGATCGCCTCCCGTTTCATTTTATGACGCATGTTTGCTCGGATTCTGGGCAGAAGGGAAACAATGATTCTGGAATTTCAAGGAAAACTCCCAAGGTTGGATGATAGCGTATTTATTGCTCATAATGCCACGGTTATCGGCGACGTGGAACTCGGGCCGGAGACCAATGTCTGGTTTTATTGCCTGCTGCGCGGGGATGTCAACATCATCCGGATCGGCGCAGGTTGCAACATTCAGGACGGATGTATCCTCCACGTCGGAAGGGACCACTTCCCCCTTGTGCTGGAAGATGAGGTCGTTCTGGGTCACCGGGTCACGCTCCATGGTTGCTGCATCGAACGCGGTGCCATGATCGGGATCGGGGCAACGGTGCTCGACGGCGCCCGGATTGGTGAAGAGGCAATCGTCGGAGCCGGTGCGGTTGTCACCCCGGGGACTGTCATCCCCCCGCGAATACTGGCTTTGGGGACTCCGGCCAAACCCGTCAGCGAACTGTCTGAAAGGGATTTCGCGATGATCCGGAACATCCGGGAGAGCTACAGGAACCTCATGGCCGCCTACAAGAAAATGCAGGGACGAATGACCGTATAGAAAACGTCGGGGTATTAAAACCAATGGATGTTCCTCCGCATCCAACTGTGGGGAATGATCATGGCAAGAAAAAGGAGTTTACCATGCCTCTGATTTTGGCCCTCGACCAGGGAACGACCAGTTCCCGCGCAATCATCTTCGATGACTCCGGCGCAGTTGTCTCCTCGGCGCAGCAAGAATTCCGCCAGCACTATCCCCATCCCGGCTGGGTGGAACACGATCCCGTCGAGATTTGGGAGACTCAGACGGGCGTAGCCGCCGTCGCCCTGAATAACGCGGGCCTGAGCGGACGGGAGATCGTCGCCATCGGTGTCGCAAACCAGCGGGAAACTTCTGTCGTTTGGGAACGTGCAACCGGCCGACCCATTTACAACGCCATTGTCTGGCAAGACCGCCGGACAGCACCCGTCTGCGATCGTCTCCGCAACGAGGGTTTTGAAACGCTGATCCGGCAAAAGACCGGCCTCGTGCCAGACGCCTATTTTTCCGGGACGAAGGTCGCCTGGATCCTCGACAATGTTCCAAACGCGAGAATAATGGCCGAGGAAGGGCTTTTGGCCTTCGGTACGATAGACACCTGGCTGATCTGGAACATGACCGGTGGAGCGAGACACGTTACCGACTGCTCCAACGCCTCCCGGACAATGCTCTATAACATCCATACCGGCGACTGGGACGATGAGCTCTTGCGAATCCTGAACGTCCCGAGGACCATTCTCCCCGAAATTAGGTGTTCTAGCGAGATTTACGGAGAGACACACTCTTCGTTCTTTCCGTTCCCCATTCCCATCGGCGGCGCGGCCGGAGACCAGCAGGCCGCCCTTTTCGGCCAGATGTGCACGTCGCCGGGCATGGTAAAAAACACCTACGGCACGGGATGCTTCATGTTGATGAACACCGGGACGAACCCCGTCATCTCGGCGAATCATCTACTCACCACCGTCGCCTGGAAGATCGGCAATAAGACGGACTATGCGCTTGAGGGAAGCGTCTTCATCGGGGGCGCCGTCGTCCAGTGGCTCCGGGACGGCCTGGGGATCATTCGCTCGTCAGACGATGTGGAGGCCCTGGCCCTCCAGGTCCGGGACACGGAAGGGGTCTATCTCGTACCCGCATTTTCGGGCCTGGGGGCGCCTCATTGGGATCCCTACGCCCGGGGCGCTCTGGTGGGCATTACCCGGGGAACGAAGGCGGCGCATATCGCTCGCGCGGCCCTCGAGAGCATCGCCTACCAGTCGCTTGACCTGCTTCACTGCATGACGTCCGATTCCCGGAATAATATCGATCAGCTCCGTGTCGACGGCGGCGCAACGGCAAACGACACCCTGATGCAATTCCAAGCGGACATCCTGGGTTTTCCCGTCACTCGGCCACCTGTTCGGGAGACAACGGCGCTGGGCGCCGCTTATCTGGCCGGTCTGGCCGTCGGCTGCTGGAAGGGCGTCGATGAAATCAACCGTCGCACGGCTATCGCGAAAAGATTTTTACCGGGGATGGACAAGGCAAAGGTCGAACAGTTGACCCACGGATGGAAGCGCGCTGTGGAACGCTCCCTGAACTGGATCGAAACCTGAGGGCATCTGATCGGAATGGCACAACTCTGAGCTGCGCATCGTCGAAAAGAATGGAGGATGGACCATGAAACATGAGGAAGGATTTTTCAAGGGAATCCGGGATCATCAGATTTATTTCCAGAACTGGCTTCCGGAAGGCGATGTAAAGGCAGTGCTCCTGATCGTTCATGGACTTGCAGAACACAGCGGGCGATATATGAACCTCGTCCATCATTTCCTCCCGCTGGGCTACGCCGTGTACGCAATTGATCACCTCGGACACGGCCGATCTGAAGGCACACGGGTTTTTGTGGAACGATTCACAGACTATACGGATATGGTTGTGGCGTTCCGGGAGATCATCCGAGACCGCCAGAAAGACAAGCCGGTTTTTCTGGTCGGCCACAGTCTTGGCGGTCTGATCGGCGCCCTGTATCTGATCGAGCATCAGGGGGAACTGGCCGGCGCGGTTCTTTCCGGTCCTCTCGTAAAGGTCCCCGACAACATCCTGGCGATCACCATTATTTTAGGGAAGGCCCTTTCCGTGCTTGCACCGAGACTCGGGTTGATTGCGCCGCCGGAGGCGGCCGGTGTCAGCCGGAATCCCGCAGTGGTCGAAGCCTATGAGACCGATCCCCTGGTCTATCGGGGGAAGACGACGGCGCGCTTGGGTTCGGAAATACTCAAAGCCATGCAGCGCATCGGCGCCGAGGCGCCCCGGATCACCCTTCCGCTCCTGATCCTTCAGGGAAGCGCAGACCGCCTTGTCTCTCCCTCTGGCGCGCAGATTCTCCACGATCGGATCGCCTCCCCCGATAAGCAGATCATTCTCTACGAAGACCTTTACCACGAGGTGTACAACGAACCGGAACACAATCAGGTCCTGCTCGACGTCGAAACTTGGATCGATGCTCATCTTCGCTTGGCCCACCCCGCATAACAATTACTTGACTGCGACTCATGCAGAGTGCGTGCACAATCGCATACGTTGCATTCGAACCTAAATAGCGAATATTTTTACTTTTGATATTTTGAGGTTCATGCGATAATGATTTCATTCGCTTTATGATCTTCAACAAATTGGATGATATCATCACCTGGTTTCATACTGCGGATAAAGAGGTTTTCTTTACCGTGGATACCATCTCAACGAAGAATGAATAATCGATATGGGACGAAGATTATCAATGAAGGGAAATATTGCATCCTGGATTGGTAATATTTGGTTGTGGCTTTTCGGCTGGCGGTTGGTTGGCGAGACGGAATTCCCGCTGAAATTCGTTTTGATCGCCGCGCCGCATACCTCGAATTGGGACCTGTCGTTCATGTTGGCGTCCTCCTATGTTCTGCGCATTCGGGTTCGCTGGCTCGGCAAACATACGCTATTCACCGGTCTAAAAGGCCCGTTCCTGCGCGCGCTTGGCGGTCTGGCGGTCGATCGGTGCTCGTCCCATAACCTGGTCGAACAGATTGCCGGGGTTTTTAATAACTCGGACGACCTGATCCTCGCCGTGCCGCCCGAAGGGACGCGCGGCAAGACCGATTATTGGAAATCGGGCTTCTACCACATCGCCCGTGCGGCCAACGTGCCGATCGCCTATAGCTTCCTCGATTACGGTCACCGGCGTTGCGGCATCGGCGGATTCCTAACCCCGACCGGCGATTTGCACGCCGACATGGAATTCCTGCGCGAGTTTTACAAGGGTATCCAGGGAAAATTTCCAGAGAATGTTTCCGAACCGCGACTGCGCGAGGAGAGCGAGACCGGCAAATCCGAGCGGCCGGCCGCCTGGAATTCGGCGGAACAGAATCCGACGCAATACAAATAAAACCCGATCGGTTGGGCAACCACCCGGATATCGGAAAAACAAGGAGCCCCGAGCCCCTGATCTGTTTTTCCTGTCATTCTCCTGAAGCCAATGAAAAATCGGCGCGTTTCCCTGCCAGCTCTCCATCACATGAAGCCGAGGAACTGCATCAAGATGCCGAGAACGTAATGGACGATGATTACGCCGATCAACGTTCCATGGCGCAGGTAGAGCATACCGAAAAAGAGGCTGCCGACGAAAACCATGCTCACGAAGGCCAAGCCGAGATGCAAATGAAGGATAGCGAACATCAGCGAGACAACCAGAACGGCGCGCACGCCCTTTTCCGCGCCGAAAAATCGGACCAGCGAACCCTGAAAAATACCCCGGCTACCGAGTTCTTGCAGTGTGGAGTGCATCAGATATAGGACAAATTCCTCCGGAATATCGTAAATTAATCGAAAATCGAAAAAAGGTTTGTCTGCCGCCAGCATCCCCATGCGAATAAACGCCCATTTACCGAGAATGCCGCCAACGATCAACGGGATTGCGATCAATCCGGCGTCCCTCAGGGAACGCCGCCAATTGTCGAGCGTCAGCCCCATGCTGGCCCAGGTGTAACCGAAGCGCCGGGCGAAATAGAGGCTCGGGGCGAGAAACAGGATGAGCATGCCCCATTCGTAAAGCGGGTTGTCAGTGTTGATATTGAAGTTCTTGATCAGGACGGCGGCGAAATTCTGAATTCCGAAAATAATTACGATCAGGATCAGGAATTGGGCGGCTTCGTTGCGCAGGCGGGAGCTTTCGAGCTGCGCATGCAAGGAATCGACATGCGCTTCGTTCTGTAAACGCAAACGGTCGACGGTGATCGTTGCCAGGTTTCGCAGGATCTGATTGTAAACGTCGCGCAACTCTGCCGCCTGTTCGATCAACTTGCGCGATAAACTCCAGACTGTCACCGGCTCCATGGCCATGATCGTTGCCGAGACGAGCCGGTTGTCGAGGAAGGACATGTCACCGAAGACCTGGCCGTCGCACAGCGTGCAAATCACGAAGGTCTCCCCCTCGGTATGGCTCATTTTGACGATGTCGACCTTGCCGGCTTCGATGAAGTAGAGCCTGTCCGAATTCTGTCCCTCCCGCAGGACGATATCCCCGGCCTTGAATTCAGTAGGCTCCAACAGACCAGCCAGCGCCGGGATATGATTCCGGTCCAGGTTATTGAACAGCTCCTGAGTGGCAATGAATGCTTCTGCTCTCTTTTGAGTGTCAGACATAAACACGCTCCTGAGTTGAATATTGTTGTTGCCCTGTTGGGATAAAGATCAATTTCATTTTCCTCCGGTCAACAGGTTCAAAAAATTACAGCGCGCACCCGATCTTCTTTCTCTTCAGACACCCTGTCGGATGGTCTGCGCTATTCTGTCTTCGCTGCTTGCCCTTGCGCAGGCGCATGACTATCCAACGCTGGCGCGAGGGCGGGTTGGGGGGAATGAACTGGTTCTCCCAGCCGCATAGCCACAGGGACAACCACTTGTGCAAGAAGTATGGGTCGTTGAGCATCATGACGGGGGCATTGAGCAGAACGGCCAGGAATACCCGGGGATTCGTCCAGGCCCAACGCAGATGCGACATGCCGATGAGCGAAGTGATCAGGTAATCGCTCGTATGGTCCTCCAAGATCTCCACATCGAACTGCGGGGCCGTGCGCGTCAGGCCGTCGGGATCCTGCGGGTAGACGCCGCCATAGGACCGCTCCATGAGGTAGCCCTTGAAACACTGCGTCCAAGTCATCTCCCGTGACGTGCGGTAGGTATGGATGCACGTGATGACAGCCGCGCCGTTGGTGGTCTCCGGATCCAGGCACTGGGCAACGATGCGGAACAACTTCCCGTAGAGTTCGTCGCGGAAGCGCTTGTCCCCTTGCTGGAGGAAGTGCTCGATGGAGCCGTTCAGTACCACCGTGTCGAATGCGCCGTGGAACGAGCTATCATGTTCCAGATCCCAAACGTTCACAAGACTCGCGTCCAGCCCCTGATGGCGGCAGAACGCCACCTGGGAGGCGGAGATGGTAATTCCAACGGCCTTCGCGCCTCGATCCTGGGCGTCTCGCAGGAGCCTGCCGTTGCCGCAGCCGATTTCAAGAATACGTGTTCCGGTACCGGCGCGGCATTGATCGAGAAGCCACCCGCGCTGGCGCCTCTGCGCCTCTTCGTAGTCCATGAAAAGATCGCCGCAGAACATCCCTTCCGTCAGGTCCTGGAAATCTCCCCAAAGACCGGTGGGGTTTTGGAGCATGCTTAGGAAACTATAGCACCACATGGTCTTCGACCACTTTTTGCTTAGGCGTATGCCCTGGGAGTTCAGGTATTCAATGAGAAGTTCCACAGCCGCCAGCAAGGCAAAACCCCATGCAGAATCTTTGCGCAGGAAGAGCCAGATAGACGCAGCCAAAAGCCCGTACCGTATGAGGCAGTGCAGGGAGATTCCGGCTCCGTTGCGGAAGGTAATGAGCCTGCGGAACCACCAGAGGGCAAGCGCGTACGCCAGGAACGCGACAACGACCGTGGAAGTGAGCGTTGTCGGTGAAGTCGCGAAAAGAGTTGCCACTTGACCGGGAAACACAGGATGGTCTGTCTCCTTCTATCCGTACCGGCATTGAAATTAATTGATAAGAATTTGCTTTTGATTATGCTGACTATGGGGAAGGAGTGTTTACATGTCAAGAAAATATTGGTCCAAGATTTCGGGGTTAAGCGGAGGGGGTTACGGATGATCGGCTCGAGATAGACGCATCGGGTGTATTGTAAAGTGGATTTTGGTACAGATCGTTCAGCCGGGAGCAACGTCGTGAGGCTGGGCGAGTCTATCAAATATTTTATGATTCTGGTGCCTGGGGCGGGAATCGAACCCGCACAGCCTCAAGGACCGAGGGATTTTAAGTCCTTATTTTTAGCCTTTGACAGTGTTGTACCATGTTCGTGTAAGCAATATTTACCTTGACACATCAATTATTTCATCTTATATCAATCCCTACGTTGTGCGACGTTGTTTGAAATAATCTGCTTACAATGTGCTTACAACCTGAAACGGGGGGATTAAAAAATGAAGCTCACAAAATCTGTCGTTGAAAGTGCCGTATTGCCGACGAAAGGTCAAGTTTTCATATGGGATGAGGAAACGCGGGGCTTTGGGGTTCGGCTTACTCCTACAGCGAAAACGTATATTGTTCAGGGACGTGTTAAGGGTGTTGACCGTCGTGTCTCCATCGGTCGGCATGGTGTTCTAACTGTTCAAGAAGCACGGAAAAAAGCACAATCAGAACTTGCCAAGATGGACGCGGGAATCGATCCAGCAGTGGAAAAGAAACGAGCCGAGGCTTACTCGTTGACGTTAAAACAGCTTGCCGAGAAATACATCGAAAAACGGCGGGAATTGAAACCGTCTTCCATTGCTGATATTAATAAGCACATCAAAACATCATTCGCTTCATGGGCGGATCATCCTGCTACAGAAATCACCCGCGACAAGGTAGCAACAAAATTCACTGAGCTTACAGATCGTAGTCCGGCACAGGCTAACCAAGCGATGAGGATTCTTCGCGCACTACTCAATTTTGCGCGTGGGGAATATCGTCCAGGGGATAAGCCGATTATCGTTGAAAATCCCGTTGCTATCCTCAGCGATACTAAAGTTTGGAATCGTGTCAAGTCGAGATCGGGCCGTATACCTACTGACAAAATAGGAATTGCATGGAATGTGCTACAGACGCTTCGGGAAGATCCAGCGCAATCAGTAGTAGGCCGGACCCTTGCCGATGCGGTTTCTTTTCTACTCCTAACCGGGTGCCGGTGGTCGGAAATGGCTTGTTTGTCATGGGAGAATGTAAACCTTGATGAATCATGGTGGCATATACCAGACCCAAAGAACCGGGAAGCTGTAACCTTCCCTTTATCAAAGGTAGCAGCGGAAATCCTTACAGCAAGAAAGCAAAAAAGCGGATACGTTTTCCCGTCAAGGATACGAGAAGGCAAAGACCATATAAAAGACGCCCGTAGCGTAATTGATGCAGTGTCCGAAGCTGTAGGTGTACGCATATCTCCGCATGATCTACGGCGAACTTTCCGAGCAATAGCTGGTAAATGTGGAATTGAGTTATGGAAAACGAAATTATTGATGAATCATAAAATGTCCGGCGATGTCACCATTAAACATTATACAGAGACATCGGATCTTAGAGACTTATCAACGGAAATCAATGCAATTGGTGATTGGATAGTGCGACAAGGAATCATTGCAAAAACTAATAACGTGGTGCAGCTACCTACCAAGGCAAACACAGGAGGTAACGAGCGATGAGAACGAAACCCCGAAGATCGTTTGAAGTGGTCTCTGAATTACCAGGGTTTTCCGACAATCTCTTAACCGAAGCGTGGGGTTTAAAAGAACAGGAAATAATCGAAGATAATCACAATACCTTTGCAAGTGATTTTCTGGATTATGCACAGGAATTGCTGCGGGATAAGAAAGACATTTCCCTTGCGTCCGATTTGAGCATCCCCGAAGTCAAGGCCAT
>DIWG01000048.1 GCA_002423465.1 Syntrophaceae bacterium UBA6112
GAATTTTCCGCCCACCGCCAGATTGTCCTCTACACGGGGAAGCACACCGTTCTCCACGGCCATCCCCGGTTTTCGGTGATCCTCTCGCTGGACTGCGACCGGCAGGACTGTCCGGAGCGGGGTTTCTGCCATCTCCGCTGTCCCGAGAGACGATCCGCGGGTGGAATCCCCATCGTTCCGGGCGAGATCGGCACCGGCCGCTACGGTCTTAGCCGGACCGTGCCGCCCGTTCTTCAGGACCATCCCGGCGTCATCGTCCACGGCCACGGCGTCTTCACCGCCGGCGGAGAGGATTTCAACGAGGCCTTCGGTACGCTTCTCGCCGTCGAAAATGAATGCCGAAAGGAATATTTCAGAAGGGTCGGCTTCCGCGCTTGACAATGCCTGCCGATTCGCTAAGATAAAACAACGCCAACAACTGCGCGACCGGTGTGCCGTCGCCCTCCTCCCCGACCGGGGGGATCGGGGGCGGGTGAATCCATTTCCGGCAGAAGAATAAGGAGGATGAGATGCCCACATATGAGTATGAATGCAAGAACTGTAAAAAGAAATTTTCCGTCATCCTGAGTGTTTCCGAATATGGAAAGGGCAAGGTTGCCTGTCCGAAGTGCAAGGGCAAAAAGGTTCAGCGGAGCATCTCCCCCTTCATGACCAAGACCAGCCGGAAAAGCTGAGCGTTCTTCCAGACCCCCGGATCATTCCCGTGTCCGCCTTCCGGCGCGGACACCATTCTTCCGCGATTTTCCCGTTCCGAACGGGGATGTTTGCAGCAATGAACCTGAAAGGCTTTCACGCATGAACATCATTGTTACCGGAGCACTGGCCTACGATCGAATCATGGATTTCCCGGGATACTTCTCGGACCACATCCTGCCGGATAAGATTCATGCGTTGAACGTCTGCTTCCAGGTCAACGGCATGAAGGAAAAATTCGGCGGCACGGCGGGCAATATTGCCTATGCGCTCACCCTGATGGGTGAAAAGCCCATCATCTCCGCCACAATCGGCTGTGATTATCAAAGATACTTCGTATGGCTGGCCCAAAACGGTATCTCTTCTGAAAGTATTAAAATCATTGACGACGAATTCACGGCCGGCGCTTATATCACCACCGATCGGGCCAACAACCAGATCACCGGATTCAACCCCGGCGCCATGAAATATTCATCCGCATTGGACTTCGACAAGCTGAATCCCGTGGAAACCATTGTTATCATCGCTCCCGGCAATTTTGAAGACATGGCGAATTACCCGCGCGCCTGTAAAGCAAGGGGGATCGATTATATCTTCGATCCCGGACAATCCTTGCCCATGTGGGATGCAGAAGAACTGGTCCGGGTCATCGATGGGTGCCGGATCCTGATCGTCAATGATTACGAACTGAATCTGATCATCAGCAAGACGGGATTGAAGAAGGAAGACCTTTTGGGGCTGGCAGGGACGGTCATCACCACACTGGGGGCGTTGGGTTCACAGGTTTCCACGCTGGATTCTGCAATCGGCATTGCCCCCATCCGGGCCAGGAAGGTTGAAGACCCGACCGGCGCCGGCGATTCTTACCGGGGAGGCCTGATCAGCGGTCTGATCCGGGGCCTGGATATTGAGCAATGCGCCAGGATGGGCAGCGTATGCGCCTCCTTCGCCGTCGAATGCTACGGCACCCAGGAATACCGTTTCACTTCCGAGGAATTCAACGAGAGACTAAACGGGTGACCCTCAAAATCAGTCATGAGCGGAAGCCTTCTTACCCGCCAGTAACGAATCGATTGTTGGCTCTTTTCTAACAAATATTCAGTTGTACCTTTATAGCCTCCTCAATCTTCGACAGATCGTCCCGAGCAAGAATGCCGGCACGCTGAAAGAGCCGTAACTTACTGATGGTGGCCAATTGACCTGCCATGGCAGTGATCTTGTGGCTATGGACTTGTTTCATTGCTTGTGATCCTTCTTTCAGCCGCACGCGGAGCTAACCGGCGCGCAGCTTTTTCGCGCGTCCGGTTGGGTGTGTGGTTAGGCCAGCCGATTTTTTTGCTACGTTTATGAGGGACATCAGCGCTTTATTAACGGCTGCTTCTGTGGGAAATACCTTCGCCACTTCCGGGTTGAGGAGGACTAAATTGGAGCCTTTTAGGTAAGACTCAAAATACTTACCGCGGACTCCCTTACCCAGGTCTTCCCTCCTGTATTCCGGACGGAGTTCATCGGCTTCTTTAACCTTCTTCATAAATTTTCCTTTCGTTACGGTCCATCAGACGTGCGTTTATGATTCTTGTTCGACCTCCACGTTCCGTATGGGAAACAATGAGGAATCGTTTTTGGAGAGACAAGCCGAAAGTGATTTGCCTGTTTTCGATCACAGAATGATCCGGGTCTTCAAACGTAACGGCCAGAGGATCTCCAAAGACCGTTGCGGCTTCCTGAAATGTGATATCGTGCTTTCGGATGTTTGCGGCAGCCTTTTTCGGGTCCCACTCAAATTCCATGCACACCTTCCCATGGTCTTTTATACCAGAAAGCAATGTATTGTTCACTCTTTATTGTCGTGGCCTAACGGCGCTGCGGATCAGCGGCTGACGGACACGCGAGCTTGCTCGCGGGGACGTCTGTCCGCTGCAGCCGCTTGATGGCCTGGCGCGGTAGCGCCGGGACAGAAAGCGGATGGCAATCGGCAGTGCCGATAGCTCGGCGCGAAGCGTCCGAGCCATCGTGGTCATCACCGGCGGGAATGGAGCGCAGCGGAATTCCCGTCCGAGTGCATGGCATTGTTCTGTGCCGAATTACGCCCTTCTGGCGATAACTGCGAATTCATTCGATTTTCGATCATACGGGGTTCCTGCAACATCCGAATAAAGCCCCTCAATGGAAAAGCCTGCCTCCATGAACTCTCTTTCCAACTCCTCGGGCGCAAAATATTGCAGCCAATTGTACACCGTTCTGGTTCGCTCCGCCTCGACAATTGTGTACTTGTCGAGTACAACCTTCTCTCGGTCGTATTTGAAGGTATTTAGAAAGCCATGGTACTTGTATGGCGACCAGAATCCATTGAGCAGGTTTACCTCGTATGTCGCCACATCTTCCCTTTGGTCGAATGCCGCTAGAGAATATACATCAAGAAGGACTGAACCGCGCGATTTTAGAATCCTGTGAAATTTACTCAGAATCAATTTTCTTTGCCTTGGGCTGAGGGCGCAGAAATCGCACATGATCATCAGCACAAGGTTGAACCGATCTTCTGTTTCAAATTCCAGGTAATTCTGCTTCATGTAGCTGATGCTCAACTGCTCGCGGGCTGCGACTTCCTTTGCGTACTCGATGGACCTCTCCGAAAAATCAATGCCCGTCACATTAGCCCCACGTTTGGCTAAACGCGTTGCATATAATCCAGGACCGCAGCCGAAATCCGCGATTGTGGTGTCCTTGCCGACGTTGAATCGGGAGGCGATCCATTCCACCGATCGATTGATGAACTCCGCGTTTCGCGAAGAAACATCGATAGCCTCATTGAGGTGAAATGAGAGCATCTGCGCTGACGTATGCTCGTCAGTCCATAGATCGCTTGCCGTGTAGGATTCGAACGGCTCAGGGCGTTCGTTGATTCTCTCTAACTCTTCAAACATTTGTCTCTTTCATCGATATTGCACAGAACGCTATTTTAAAGGGCCGGGCATGATTACTAAGGCATGTTTTAGCTGCCACAAAAGCCCGGCAGAAAGTACTGCAGCGCGCCCAGATTTGCCCGGTCCCTCTTCAAAATGTTGTTAGACGAATTGTAAAAGCTTTCTATATTTTTTCTCTATCCTACATTTCGTATGTCATTTAACTTGAATTCTTTTTCAGAATTATTGCTTCGTATTTCAGCAAACATTTGCCCAAGGCTGGAGATATCTATAGATATCCTTTTTCCAAACTGAATGTTAAAATTAAATAAATTTTGTATGGTCGCAGAGTAATCACATCGAATACGAGCAAAGTCTTTTAGCGGAAATTCATTTTTTTTGTTTCCAAGTTTATCAGTATGGATGAAGGATACATTGCCATTGGTTGATGGTTGAAGCTTAAGAGAATATGATCAGTTCCTGGAAACAGGAACAATTTTTCGCCTTCTCAAAGATCGGTTATATCAGCTGTTGACACATCGCACCCTTCAGAAGGTGGAGTGTTCCTTATTAACATGATGCTATATTTTATATCCTTCAATATTTTTTTTCTCGGCTTGTTGCGAATTACGAGTCGAAATCCGTATTCAGGTAAGTACCAATGTTCTGGATTACCTTCTCTTTTCGAAACAATTTTCAGCAGTATATATTGAATCACAGGAAATGCAAAAAAAGCTGCTAATGCTACTATCTGGCTCAACAATTGTTCAAGAAAATTATTCATAAATAAAATACCACCCATGGTTTATAATATTGTTCATGAAAACATTAAAAGTCTAACGGCGCTGCGGATCAGCGGCTGACGGACACGCGAGCTTGCTCGCGGGGACGTCTGTCCGCTGCAGCCTCTTGATGGCCTGGCGCGGTAGCGCCGGGACAGAAAGCGGATGGCAATCGGCAGCGCCGATGGCTCGGCGCAAAGCGTCCGAGCCATCGAAAAGCTCAGCCGGAGCAGCCCAGCGGGCTGCGATCGGCTGTAGCGACGGGTTAAAATATATTTAACTACTTTTAAGAACACAATATTTTATGATTTTTCTACCCTTAATATCAAGTAAAGTGATCTTTATTAATTTGTTTTTATATTTGTCAAAAGGGGTTGATCCCAATGTTTGAGGAAGACGGTGCTTTGAAAAAGGAGGCAGTATGATATTTGCCCCATTCTTAAGAAATGGTTTTGTGAATGGTAAAAAAGAGATTTGAATACCTAAAATTAAGTTCTGGCAAGATGAGGAATTTATAACTTCCATGTCAATGTACGTCCCATCGGGTATCATGCCATCAGGGCTTTTGTGTTGAGCAGCGATGGATATTGATTTAATATGGATATAAGGTTTTACATACAGGAGTTTAAAAGTTTTCCTGTTAATAAGAAATAGAAGGACATTAATAGAAGATGCAAAAATAGCAGTTGCCGTTGCCCAAAATATTGGCTGCTGAATAAGATTATACAATTTATCTATAAAGGATGGTGTTATGGCTGCCATGGATTATTATTTAACGATTGCTTGTTTCCTTTCTTTAATTTTTCTTTTTGACTCATTGCTCTGTATGATAATTGATGTTCTTTTTTTTGGTAATTTTAACGTTACAGGTGAGCCACGAGGCCCGAACAACTCGTGATTCTAGAACGCAAAACCCGCTCGCGAAAACGGACAGCTGGCCTCGTTGGCTCTAACGTCTGGTTCGACAACGGGCGAGCCGCCGAGTCCAAAAACCAAACCGGAGCGGTCAATCCTTCGCCAACCTTGCCGGCGATCGAAACCTCGCTCGACAATCGCTCGCCGGAACGCGCGTCGAATTTCGAGCGACCAACTCGCGATGAACTCGCGCGCCGCCGAGCGCTGCGCTCAAGCTTAAAGCCTCGAACGCTAACCTGGCGCCGCATCCGCGCCGCCATCGCTCGCTTCGCGGCGCCCTCAAAAAGATTCACGCTGGTCGTGCGCATTCAATTTTGTGTCGAACGCATGGTTCAGGGGTGCTTGAAGCGCAGCGGAAAGCGTCACCTGCAACCAATTGTTCTGTGATTTTATTTACTAAACAACTGTTGTAATTCAAGTGGAAGACCAGCTCCCATACCAATTCCGCCGTTACTATCAACTATAATACCAACTGCAAAACCAGACACCATGTTGCCTTGGAATACATTTGTCCCTATACGAATTTCTCGATCAGTTATCTTTATTTCTGTTTCTTCTCCATTTAGTCGGCCAAATATTGAACTATTTTTATTGCCTGGACGAAGCTTGTAGAGAAAGGCACCTGTTTTTGGATCGGAAACTGTAACAATGCCTGTAGGATTATTTTCAGATTTGGAAAGATCATTTTCGTGTGGTTGATTCTTTAATATTTCTATAATGGGTTTTCCGTTATGAACGGTAAATACAGTCCAAATATCTGATTCAGATGATGATTCAAGCATAAAATATCTATTCTCGAATGCCAAAGGGAATGCAACATTTTCGAATTTATTACTGCCAATATTTACCATTTTGAATCCTCCTTTATGAACAGAACGTCCGCTTCACCCGCGCGGCGCGGACATCGACCTGAAACCAACGTAAAGACGAAAATTACTTTGGCTCGGAGCGCCCGTTGGCTGAGGCGAGAAGCGCCGCGTCAGTGTGCAAGCGGTTGTTGGGCAACTCATTCACCGTAGCTATCCCGCAATGTCAAAGCAATCTAAGAGTATTTTATCTGCCCTCGAGAGTCGGGCCGCCGTCGTTTTCTCTCTTCGAATTCATGCACAATTTCTTCAAATTCAATATAGGCGGAGGGCTGACTCTTCTGAATATACTTGATATAGGGTCGTAGACGGTGATATATACGTATTAAATACGAAGCAGACATTCGATACCACAAATCTTTATCGAATACACCGGTATTCATTCCCACGGAGGTGTGCTCCAGAAGAGCTAACATATCCTTGATGTTCTCTCGCAACTCATCATCTTTATCAATTTCACCAACCGCACCATCGGATAACACATCCTTGCCAAATTTTTCATCTATAACCTGCCTACAATGCTTATAAAGTGGCCGAATAGTTCTAACATGCTCTATTGTCGCTTGTTTTTGTCGGCGTTCATGATCAGCCCGCATTGCCCGGATAGCTATTGATAATTGCACAATAATCACAACAGCGCCCAGGATTCCCAAAATCAGCGAAAGGACTTCATACAAACTCATCTTTGTCTCCTTCTCAATTGCCACCACAAGGCATATCGTATGCCCAATAACTTACAAACAATTTGAAATCCAACTACAGTTGCCCAACGAAAAGCTAAGCCGGAGCAGCACCGCAGGTGCTGCGATAGGCTTTAGCGACTGGTTAGAAATTTTTATTTTAATTCCCACTTTTCAATAAATATTTTCCCCTTCTCTGTAAGCTCATATATTGCATCAATTATCTGTTTATCATTTTCATAGGAGGAAAGGTAATCTGATGAATTTAATAACTGTAGTTCTACGAGGTGGCTGACAGAATATGGAGAAGCAACAACCAACTTGTTTCTATATGATTCCTTTAGGGCATTAACACCTTGTTGCGTTAAGGTTTTACAAATTAAACGTTTCTTAATATCTTTGAGTTCTTGTAGAGATGGACCTTTACCTTGGTGATATAAGTGATGACAATTATGACACAGGACTATTTTGTTGTCGTAAGACTCATCTTTTGGCTCTTGCTGAATTATATGATGTGTTGTTAAAACACGATAATCCTTGATACCACAATAAGCACAGGCACCATCTGTTTCAGAAAATATCATCTCTTTCGTATCTGCCATAGTAATTGATATTTCTTTCTAACGTGCCAAAATCAGCCGCGCAGGTCACGGCGTCGGCTGGATTTGTTTGTTAGCTTGCCTTTCAGTCTCAAGAACCTTCCGAAAAAACTGCTCGAAGTCCTCCAATTTTGTGGCTTTGATTACTATACCGAGATTGTTGGGTATAGACGAAATAGCAACAGGAACGTTTTGTGTTGGAATGCTAACAATTGTAATCTCACCACTTACCGTATGCTGAGGTCCGGCATAGAGAATGCCAAGCAGTTTCAATCGTCCTGGTCCAATTGTCATGCCGCCTGATTTTGTAGCATAACCGACCTGATTATAAAGAAACACCGGTGATCCGCTTGAACCAGGAAAGCAAGCTGCATCAATCAAAAATTCTGGTTTACCGTTCCAATCAAGGTTTGGGTGTGTTGCGGTAATGCCACGCCTAAATATGGGCATGTTATTGACTTTATCCCATATCCCATTTGGATATCCAACCATTATGATCTCTTCCATCAAAACCATATCTTCATATTCGGCTTTGGATGGGATCAGCGACTTATCGAGTGAGATATAAAAAAGCTGCTTAGATTCATTCCCTGCCGCTTCTAGTATAGGCGCAATTGGCATTGCACATAGATCAATATCTTTATCCGGGTGAGGTATCCACATATGCTCAAAATTCTCAAACACGAATGCGTGATGCGTTTGTCGAAGTGGTTCGCGGTTGGCGTCAGCAAGGGTCATTAGAAACTGGCCTTTTCGTGCTCCAGCAACAACGTGCTTATTGGTCACGATTGCTGGCACATGAATTCCCTCGCTTTCAGCAAACCGAAAGAAAAACCCCGTTCCGGTACCCGTTTGACCATTTGCGAGCTGGCATTCTATTCGGACTGTACTGTGAGCAAGTTGTTCTGACGGTGACAATTTTGAAACCATGTCTGTGCTCCCCTTATAAAGCTAACGTCAGGCGTCAGGGGTGCGGCGCTTTCGCCGCTCCCTCTGCACGCCCTGGTTGGGCAGCATTTTGCCTTATTCATGAAATGACTCGATCCCAAGGTCGGACAATTCGAGTCCCAACTCAAGGAATCTCGGTGACACCTCTTTCATTACATGACTTGAAATCACGGTTCTCCGACTTCTGGCACTGGTGGAACTATGACTCTCCAGCACTCTGACTAATGCCACCCGCACTAGAGGTACAAGTACCCCTGTTGCTTGATTGAAATCACCTGCATTTGTGTGGAATTTCAAAGGATCAACAATTCTGTAGTTGAAGCCAAACGAAATATCATAAGTTTTGCCATCCTGAAACGTTACATGAATCGGCCCCTTGAGATAACTCTGGTCTTTATCATGGGTCGCAGATGCTTGTTGTGGAGCCTGTTCAGCCATGAAAACACCGTATATCGACGCAAAGCTTCCACCAACAGTGAAGATAAGAAAGGATAACCAAATCAATGGCTGCCGGTGGTGTTCCGGGCAGAAAATTGATCCTGACACCTCACGTCTGCATCGACTGAGGTATCGTGTTATGCCGAAACACTTACCCATCGTCTATCCTATTTGTTTATGCCCATCTACTGTTTAGATGGTTTCCAGATAATATCACCCTCTCCATTTGCTTCCGTATAATACACAACTCTTGAATGGCAGTATACCCTTGCTATTTAAGCTAGTTAGCGGAATAGTCGTATCTGCTTTGGCGTCTTATATGGTTCCCATATAAGACGCATCATCAACGGTTACAAACTATCAACCGGACTTCGTACACCATGTCCTCCACGGTTTAGGACATGCGTATAAATCATGGTCGTTCGTATATCCTTATGGCCCAATAGTTCCTGTATCGTTCGAATTTCCGGTTCAGCCATCTCAGCGGGATGTCGGACGTTGTGAAAGAAGATGTATCGTTTGACCCACTGGCAATAGGTCTGCCCGGTTCGACGGCTGTAATGGCGAGAGCGCAGGGATTCCCGCAGTTGATCAAGGAGCTTCGGTTTCGGGCGATCCGGAACACCGGTAGACAGGGGACTGACCGCTCGTCTTGGCGCGGGACTGGCCCGATTGGAGGTTATTATTTTGAGTGGCGCTTTTGTCCCCGTCATTCCTCTGCCCCTGTATCACGGTAAAGTGTGAGGGAAGGAACCTGTGACAGATCAAAGCCATCAGCCGAAAAGCTGGGCTACTGAACCACGCTGAGCTTCATTTGTCAATGATTTTGCATGCTCTTCTGCGATAGCGGGCTTTTCGTTTTACTCGCGGAGGTGTTTTCGTTATACGCTACGCGCATTCCCGGACAATCGCTGCCCATGTGGAATGCAAAAGAACTTCTCTATGCCATCGAAGGCTGCCGGATCCTGATCGTGAATGATTATGAGCTGAACCTGATCGTCAGCAAGACCGGGAGGAATTCAACGAGAGGCTGAGCGGGTGTTGAGGTTCATTCACAGAAACCCTTTGGGCTTCTGAAGCGCCGGTCGGACAGCGGGAGGGTTATTGGACCCCTCGATCACATACCGGTCATCGCCGGGATCGGGTTTGAATTCCAGGTTGAGCTTTCCGGCTTCACTGATGTAGGAACCTTCCTTCAGGCGGATTTCGCCGTCCGTCACAACAACGATGGCGGATTCACCCGCGACCGGACAGCGCTGCTCGCAATATCCGCAGCCGTTGCACCGGGAGGTGACGACCACCGGCCGCCGATATCCGTCCACGGTCCGGAAAACAATGGCATTGTAAGGACAGATCTCGTCGCAGATCAGGCACGTCTTGTCCTGGGCCCAGACCAGGCACATCTCCTTGCGCAGGACGGCCGTTCCGACCTTGGCATAGGTTTTTTCCTCGAGCGGCAGGGAGCGGATCGCCTGGGTCGGACAGACCCTGCCGCAGACGTTGCAGTTCGGCTCGCACGCCGCCAGGCGCGGCTCCAGCTTCGGCGTCCAGAGGCCCGCTGAACCGGATTCCCAGAGGCAAGGCTGGAGAGTATTGGTCACGCACGATTTCATGCATTCTCCGCAGCGGATGCAGGTGCGCAGGAATTCGGTTTCGGGAAGCGCCCCCGGGGGCCGGATGAGCTGCCTTTTACCCTGAAGGAGGGTGAAGGGGGTCCGGAAAGACAGAAAGCCGAAGGTCAGGCCCCCGGCCAGGGAGGCGACAAATCCCCGGCGGGTGAGATCGAGAGCGGAATATTCGCCCATTCCGGAAAAGGAGACGGGAAAGGAGATCGCCTTCTGCGGGCAGACCCCGGCGCACTCCCGGCACTGGATGCATTCCGCCGAACGGGTCTTCAACGGGTCTTCCCCGATGGCCCCCATTGGACAGCGCTTTTGGCAGGCCATGCACTGATTGCACGCCTCGCCGACCCGGCGCCGGAACACCCCGAGCGGCGAGATCAGGCTGAGCAGGGCGCCCAGCGGGCAGAGATAACGGCACCAGAACCGCGGCGCCAGGCGGCTCAGGGCAATCACCGTCCCGAAGATCGCGAGCGTCAGAGCCGTCATGTAATAGACGGGCTGGGAAAGTTGGAGATGGGAGAGGCCGACCCATCCGATTCCCCGGGAAAGGGGGCGGATCAGGTCCAGTAGGAGATTGAAGACGGCGATCACCGCGGGATGGAGGACGAAGGTGTAAAACCGGGTCAGGAGGGCAATCGGATCGATGAGATAGACAAGGGCAACGCCTGTAAGGGCGGCGACGATGACCAGGATCAGCAGAATATATTTCCACCGGCGCAGATCCAAGTCCATCATCAGGCCCGGACGTCTGCTCTTCCGGAAAAAAAGAAAATCGAGGCCGTCGAGGCAGGCGCCCAACGGACAAACATACGCGCAAAAGAATCGCCCGACGGCCAGCGTCGCCCCGATCAGGATCAGCGACCACAAGACGCGGCCGATCATCTCCCGCGATGCAATGACCGCATTGATCCCGAGCAGCGGGTTGATCCGCAGGTAAAGGTCGGCCGGGAGCCAATCCGGCAGCCGATAGGTGGCCAGAACGAACAGGGCGGTGAAAAAAAGAAGCGACAGCGCCTGGATCGTTTTCCTCATGCAATTCCCTTATAGATCTTCAGCTTCTCCACATCGATCTGCCCCAGACCCCGCTGGTGAGCGATCAGCAGATGCTCCACCTGACGGCCCTTGAAGTTCCGGCCGTACCAGGGAACAATGCCCGCCCCGTAGGAATCGACCGCCACGGGGTCCGCGCCGGCCACGACGAGGTTCGGTTTCCGGACGTCACCCGGTCCCCCCGGCCCGCCGGAGGCCAGGGCGCGGGTGGCGTCGAGAATCGTCAACCGGGGCCGGATCACCGTCGCCAGGTCCGCGATCCCCTGGTTAATGTCGAATTGATAATGGAAGCTCCCCCGGTCCCAGATGAGGCCCATCAGGCCCTTCAGACCGAGGCTCACGCCCGTTGAGGAATGGGATTTTGCCACGGGAACGCTGATCAGCGCGGTGTTGTCCAGGATGTCCCTGAGGACCTCTACCCGGTTGAGAACCTTTCCCTGGGGAATCCTGATCTCCTGAAAGAATTTCCGATCCTGCAGGGCGAGGACATGGACGCCCGGAACGTGCTGTTTGCACGCATCCCGGATTCCCGTCCGGTCGAGACAGAGCTCGGCCCTCTGCAGCGTATGATCCAGGACCAGAATCTCCCGGGCTCCCGCCTCCATGCAGGCTCGGGCCACGGCAACAACGACCATAGGGTGGGTCGTCGCAGCGAAATCGGGGCTCTTGGCGAAGGACATGTTGGGTTTGATGACGACGCGCTGCCCCTGTTTCACAAAGCGGGAGATCCCTCCCAGAGCCTCCAGCGCCTTGCGGGCGGCGGCGGCCGGCTCGCCCGAAATCACCGCAAGATCCGGTTCATCGGCCGCATTCAGGAAAACGGGATTTCCCACCAGGCCGATTGCCGCACCCGCCGCGGTTGCCATCAGGAACTGCCGCCGTGAGATGCCTCCTCGATCGCCGTTCATCGTCAGCCTTCCTCTTCCCGCCGGGCAGATTCAATCCGTGCGAACGGATCCTCTTCCGCCCCGTAAGCCTGCCGGTGGGAATCCTTTCCTCACCCTCCGCTCTTCATGAGAGGGCGATTGATTACGGGAACGATATCGCCCACGCCATTGAACACATACGTTGGACGGTAGGGGAAGTTGTCCATTTCCACCCTGGAGGTTACGCCGCTTAAAACGAGCAGCGTATCGATTCCCGCCTCGATTCCGGCAACGACGTCGGTGTCCATCCGGTCGCCGATGACGATGGTCTCTTCCCGGGTGCAGCCGATCTTTTTCAATGCGTGGCGCATCATGAGCGGGTTGGGTTTGCCGATAAAATAGGCCTCCTTGCCCGTGACCAGTTCGATGGGCGCGATGAGCGCCTTGGTGGCGGGCAGGATGCCCTCCTCGAACCGGTCGGTCAGATCGGGATTGGTGCCGATGAGCCTTGCCCCATGGAGGACACAGTGGATGGCCCGGGCGATTTTTTCGAAGCCGTAGGCCTTGGTTTCGCCGACGATCACGTAATCGGGATTGACCTCATTCATCGAAAAGCCGGCATCGTACAGGGCGTTTGTCAGCCCTGATTCGCCGATGACATAGGCGCTGCCGCCGGGGCATTGGCTCGCAAGAAACTGCGCCGTCGCCAGGGCGCTGGTGTAGAAAACATCCTGATCGACGTCGATCCCCAGGCGCGCCAGCTTTTCGCGCAGTTCCCGCGGCGACCGCTCGCTCGAGTTGGTCAAAAAACAGAATTTCTTTTTTCCGCGCCGGAGCCATGCGACGAACTCCTTGACGCCCGGCAGCAGGCGGTTGCCGTGGTAGAGCACGCCGTCCATGTCGCAGATGAAGCCGTTCTTGTTTTTGATGAGGTCGATGTCCATGTAAATATTCTACGCGGACATATCCATAAAAGCAATATCCGTCTGCCTCAGGATGATTTGGGAATATTTTGCCGGGGGGGCATTTCGGCGGGGAACCGCCTCTCAGACCTGGACGATCTTTCGGGAGGGCAGTTCGATGCAGGTCAGAGATCCTCCATAGACCGCCCCCGTGTCGATGCCGATCTTGTTGTTCTCGATCAGCGGTTCGCAGAGGGCGGTATGGCCGAAGACGACGGTTTTCCCGAAATCGCAGCCCGAATTGATGAACTCGTCACGGATCCAAAGGAGGTCTTCCGGCGACTGCCTGGATAGCGAGATCCCCGGCCGGAGGCCCGCGTGGACGAAGAGATACTCCTCCGTTTCGTAATAGAGGGGGAGGGAGGCGAGGAAACAAAGGTGCTCCTCCGGGATTCCCCTGCCCATTTGGGCGCCGTCGAGCGTGATGCCGTAGGAGAAGAGCGTGACTCCGCCGCCGTTCGCAAAGTAGAGCTCTTTATCCTGCCCTTCCAGGTAATAATTGAGGAACATCGCCTCGTGGTTTCCCTGGAGGCAGATCATGTTCGGAAATGCTTTTTTCAGATCGAGAAGGGTGTCGATAACCTCTCCGGGTCCGGGTCCGCGGTCGAGGTAATCCCCAATGAAGACGAGGGTGTCGGCGAGCGGATCGGGCGCGATCCGCTCAAGAAGTTGCATCAGCTTGTCATTGCAACCGTGGATGTCGCCAATGGCGAATATCCGACTGGTCATAACGTTTTTCCTCCGAATGTATCCACCGCGGCCTATCCCCGTGCGATCCATCCCTCGGGGGGAACTTCACCGCCGCCTGCAGTGAAGCGGTTCGTTTTGCATTCCGGGCTTCCGCACCGGAACGGTTCAACGTCCGTTCGGCGCGAAGAGGGCCTCGACGAACTCCTCGGCCCGGAAGGGGCGCAGGTCATCCGCCTGCTCGCCGACGCCGATGTAGCGGAGCGGGATGCCCAATTCTTTCGCAATCCGGACAACGACGCCCCCCTTCGACGTCCCGTCCAATTTTGTCAGGATCAGGCCCGTGACGCCGATCTCGTCCTTGAACATCCGCGCCTGGGCGATGGCGTTCTGACCGGTCGTCGCATCGAGGACGAGAAGAACCTCGTGCGGCGCGCCGGTGAGCTCCCGCGCCATGATTCGCTTCATTTTCTTGAGCTCCTCCATCAGGTTCACTTTCGTGTGGAGGCGGCCGGCCGTGTCGATGATGACCACGCCGGGACGGCCGGCTTTGGCGGCGCGGATCGCGTCGAAGACGACGGCGGCGGGATCGGCGTTGGCAGCCTGCCGGATCAGCGGGACATCCGCCCGTTTCGCCCAGGCATCCAACTGTTCAATGGCGGCCGCCCGAAAGGTATCCGCGGCAACGAGCGTCACCCTGCGGCCCTCCGCCTTCAGGTTCCGGGCAAGCTTGCCGATGGTCGTCGTCTTACCCGTGCCGTTTACCCCAACGACCATGATCGTGTAGATCTGATCCGGCGGAATCCGCAGCGGCGCCTCGTTCCGCAGGAGAATCTCCTGCATCGTCTCCCGGAGGACCTTCCGGAGGATCCCGGGACTGCCCAGCTCCCGGCGTTTCACCTTCTCCTTCAGGGATTCGATCAGCTCGCCGGTGAAGGCGGGTCCCACGTCTGCGGCGATGAGCGCCTCTTCCAGCTCGTCGAAAAGCGGCTGATCGATCTCCTTGCTGCCGAGAAGAATGTCGTCGACATCCGTGAGAAGAAGCTTCCGCGTCTTGGCAAGCCCCGACTTCAGACGGTCGAAAAACCCCTTTTTACCGTTTTCCTCTTCCATGCGTTCATACCTGACCGGGATTGCGCCGCCGCTCCCGCTCCAACAGGAGGGGCGGCGACGCGCGGATTTCACTTATGCTTTTTGGCGGCAAATGTAAAGGCTGTTCTCATCATCCCCCGGGCAGATCTTTTTTATCCCTCCCCGGGTTGGGAATCCGTCCCCCAAAATCACCCTCAAAGCGAACCCCCGCGGCTTGCCGCGGGGGTTCTGTAAAAAAACGCAACGAAGGTCTGTCTATCTCAAAAATGAGACCGCAATCCCGGCCCGCAGAACCTTGGTTCTCAATGGCCGTATACCAGGGACGGCAGCCACAGCCCGATCGCCGGGAACATGTACAGCATGAAGATCGCGAACACCTGGATCGCCATGAAGGGCAGCATTCCCAGGAAGATCTGGTTCAGCGTCACATGCGGCGGCGAAACGCCTTTGAGGTAGAACGCGGCCATCGCCACCGGCGGCGAGAGGAACGCCGTCTGGAGGTTCAGCGCCACCAAGAGGCCGAAGAACAGCGGATCGATGTTGAACTGCGGCAGCAGCGGGAGGAAGATCGGCAGGAAGATGATGATGATCTCGGTCCATTCCAGCGGCCATCCCAAAAGGAAGATGATCACCTGCGCCATCAGCATGAATTGCACCGGCGTCATGTCGAGGGACAGGACCCAGTTGTTGATGATCTCCTGGCCGCCCAGCAGCGCAAACGCGGCGGCGAAGATGCCCGATCCGACGAAGAGCCAGCAGACCATGGCGGAGGTCTTCGCGGTGAGGAAGACCGCCTCCTTGAGCATCGTCCAGTTGAATCGTCCATAGGCGATCGCCAGAGCCAATCCCCCGAACGATCCCATGGCCGCCGCCTCGGTCGGCGTCGCGAGTCCCGCGATGATGGAGCCGAGGACCCCGATGATCAGGATCGCCAGCGGGAAGAACGACGTGAGGAGCATCTTGAAGATCTCGAGACGGACGAAGCTGAAGATCGCGTAGAAAATGGCGAGCCCTGCGAGGAAGATCCCCAGCGTGATCCAGTAGCCCATCGGAGCGGGCAGGCGCTTGCCCGGTGTCGGGGCCGCCTCTGGAGCGGACGCTGTGGGAGCGCTTTCCGCCGTGGGCGGTTGAAGGCCTCCCTCTTCAGCCGGCGGCTCCGCGAGACCGCCTGCATCCGTCTCCTGTCCGGCAGCTTCATCTCCGGATTGCGATTCTTCAATCAAGGCGCCGCCGCCCATCTCCTGGAGACCCGAGGTATCCACCACCACCGGCGCCGTGACGAGCAGATAAGTCGGCACCATGATCAGCACGACCGCCAACAGAGGCAGCAGCGCAATGACCAGGTGTTTGAGCAGGGTGGCCATGGGAACGTCGACGTTATGCTTCCCTTTGAGCGCGCCGATCAACCCGACGATGACATTGTTGCTCCCGTTCCCGGTGATGACTTCCGCGAATTTGGGAAGCGGGACGTACTGGTCTTCAAGGGAAAGGGGCGGTGCGATGCTGGGCTTGAGCTTTGCATAGACGATGATGTAGCCGACATAGAGCCCCGCCAGCAACAGACCGGGGAAGAAGGCGCCGGCGTAGAGCTGCATCACCGAGACGCCGGCGGTTGCGCCGTAGAGGATCAACAGGACCGACGGCGGGATGAGAATCCCGAGGGTGCCTCCCGCGCAGACGGACCCGGCCGACAACTTCACGTTGTATCCAGCCTTCAGCATTGCCGGAAACGCGAGCAGTCCCATCAGTGTCACCACCGCGCCGATGATGCCGGAGGCGGTGGCGAAGATTGCGCAGGTGATCACCGTCGCGACGGCGAGCGATCCGGGAATGCGCGTGGTCGCCAGATGCAGGCCCTTGAACAGCGCCTGGATCAGTTGGGCGCGCTCCACCAGATAGCCCATGAAGACGAACAGCGGAACCGCGATCAGCACGTCGTTGTTCATCACCCAATAGGCGCGCTGGACCATCACGTCGAGCGTCTGTTGCACCGCCAGCGCCGGGTTCACGCTGTAATAGGCAAACCAGGCGAACATTGTCCCCAGCCCCATCAGTGTAAACGCGGTGGGAAACCCCAGGAGGATCATCACGACGATCAGGGCCAGCATCAACAGCCCCAGATGACCGTTGGTGATCTTGTCCGGAGACGGCATCAGGACGAAGAGCCCGATCACGACCAGGGCCAGGATGGAGAGTCCGAACCAGGCTTCTTTTTTCATTTGTCACTCCCCTTCCCGGTCGTCACGAACTCGTCCAACTTCGCAATATCCTCGTCCTTGACGTGCATCTGTGCCTTCAATTTTTCAACATCGACCTCCTCGACATCCTGCAAACGGAGGGGCCACCGGCCGTCTTTCAGGCAGCGGACGCAGCGGATGATTTCCGCGACGCCCTGCAACAAAATGAACGCCCCGGCGATCGGGATGACGGCCTTGTACTGGTAAACCGGCGGGCCGTTGGCGGTGATCCCCGAGTGTTCCAGGATGGCGAAGGATTCGCTGGCATAGTTGTATCCGGCCCAGCAGAGAGCTGTCACTCCCGGAAGGAAGAACACAAAGTAGAGCGTCAGGTCGATACCGGCCTGCAGCCGCACAGGGAAAAAGCCGTAGAGGACGTCGCCGCGGACCATGTTGTTCTTCGAGAGCGTGTAGGCGCCCGCCATCATGAAGAGCATCCCGTACAACTGGATCATCCCGTCGAAGGCCCAGTCGTGCGGTTTGTCGAGCGCGTAACGCGAGAAGATCTCCCAGGTGATCAGCAGGGTCAGTCCGACGATGCACCAGGAAAAGACTTTCCCGACAAACGTGCTGATCTTGTCGATGGTCAACAGTATTTTCTGCATATTTAAGCCTGTCCTAAAAATCAGCCACCCGGGCGGCGCCCGGATGGCTGATCGGTTATCTGCTAAAACCCATTACTTTTTCTTGCCGAAGTAATGGTTATAGGCCATGCGCGGGTTGACCACGGTGTCCAGCTTCCATTTCACTGCGCGCTCGGCGAATTTCTTCTGCGATGCGGCGATCTCCTTGAACAGCGGGTTCTTGGCCGAATATTCCACCTCGACCTTGTCGAAGATTTCGAGCTGCTTCTTGAGGATCGAATCCGGCGTCTTATACATCTTGACCTTGTCCTTGGTCTGCAGTTCGATGTAGTCCTTCGAATAGCGGTCGATCGATTTCCACACCAGGTCCGCCGACGCCGCCTCCACGGCGTTGTCGATGATCGTCTGCATCTTGGCCGGCAGCGCGTCGAATTTGGCCTTGTTGAACAGGATCTCGAAACATTCGGCGCTCTGGTGGTAACTCTGCAGCATGTACACCTTCGACACGTCCGGGAAACCGAGCAGGCGGTCGGAGGAGGCATTGTTGAACTCCGCCCCGTCCAGCAGACCGCGGTCCAGCGCCGGGACGATCTCGCCGCCGGGCAGCGCGTTCACCGCGGCGCCCATTCCCTTGAACAGGTCGATCGAAATCCCCACCGTCCTGAATTTGAGCCCCTTGAAGTCATCGGCTTTGGTGATCGGCTTCTTGAACCAGCCCAGCGGCTGGGTCCACATCGGTCCATAGGCATAAGATTTGACGCTCACGCCGATGGCATCGTAGACCTTCTGAAACAGTTCCTTGCCGCCGCCGTACTTGTGCCAGGAGAGCAGCATGTCGGCGTCCATCCCGTACGCGGGGCTCGATCCCCAGAGCGACAGGGCGTTGTTCTTGCCGTAGTGGTAAACGAAGACGCCGTGGCCGCCGTCGAGCGTCCCCTTGGAAACCGCGACCAGCAGGTCGAAGGCCGGAACAACGGCGCCCGCCGGCAGCACCTCGATCTGCAGATCCCCGCCGGTCATATCGTTGACCTTCTTGGCGAAGTCGAGGGCATACTCATGGAAAATGTCTTTGGTGGGCCAGGTGCTCTGCCAACGCATCTTGATCGGCCCCTGCGCCTTGAGGACCGAGGGGAAGCCCAGGGTCGCGGCCCCGGCCGTCGCCAACGCGGCGCCGGCGAGGAACTTGCGGCGTGATACGCCTGCCTGCTTGCTGTCTTTGCCCAGTTCTTTCTTTGTCATAATTCCCTCCCATTTTTTGATGAATGACGGTCTGAAACCCAAACCACTCCCGCCGACAACCGCAACACCTCCGGAGCCTGTTTCGACCCCGTTTGTTGGATAGGGACTTCCGCTTCGCACTGAATAATAATCCACTTCGTTAGCCGCAACAATGAAATTGCCAAGGAAAACAAAAATATTGCTATGCTATATCAACTGTTTGCATGAAGAAAACTTTTTGACAGGTGCGCGATACTAATATCCGAAATCAAGATTTGTCAAGCGAAAAAATATACGTTTTTTATTTTCTCTTCCTGAAAAAAACTGGTATACGCTACTCAATGGTTGCCCGGCGATCTCAGGATTCCCTGCATGACACTTTAAGAGGAAGGAAAGATGAAAAAAAAGATTTTTGTCACCCGTGAGGTTTTTCAGGAGGTTCTGGATTTTCTGGCGTCCCATTTTGAGGTTCAAGCCAATCAGGAAGATAAAGTCCTCACCACGGAAGAGTTGGCTCTGGCGCTTGCCGATAAGGAAGGGGCCCTGACCACCCTGACCGAAAGGATCGATTCGGATCTCCTGCTGCGCTGTCCCAAACTGAAGGTGGTCTGCAACATCGCCGTGGGGTACAACAACATCGACCTGGAAGCCTGCAACGCCCATGGGGTGATGGCCACCAATACCCCCGGCGTCCTGGACGACACCACCGCTGATTTCGCCTGGGCGCTGATCCTCGCCACGGCCCGCCGGCTGAACGAGGCCGAGGCCTACATCCGGGAAAGACGATGGGAAAAATGGAAGCTGAAACAGTTTCTCGGCCTGGATGTGAATCATGCCGTGCTGGGCATTGTCGGTCTGGGACGGATCGGTCAGGTGGTGGCCCGCCGCGCGATGGGTTTCGAAATGGAGGTCCTCTACCATGATGTCCATCGGGCCGCGCCGGAGATCGAGTCGGCCTGCCGGGCTCGATATGTGACCCGGGAGGAGCTCTTCCGCAGGGCGGATATCGTCACGATTCATATCCCCTACAGCCGGGAGACCCACCATGCCGTCGGCGCCCCGGAGATCGCCCTCATGAAAAGATCGGCGATCCTCATCCATGCCGCCCGGGGCGGCGTGCTGGACGATGCCGCCCTGGTCGAGGCGCTCCGCAAGGACGCCATTGCCGGCGCCGGTCTGGATGTGTTCGAAGGAGAGCCGTCCCTTCATCCTGGATTCCTGGAACTGAAGAATGTGGTCCTGTCGCCCCATATCGCCAGCTCTTCCGAGAAAACACGTTTTCGGATGGCGATGATGGCGGCGGAAAATTGTGTGGCGGCCCTCACTTCGGGAAACCCGCCCAACCTTCTGAACCCGGAGGCGGTTCGGAGACAAATTTGACCGGGAGCGCAACCCGCAGGCCCCGCTCTATGGGCGGGAACTTCCCATCGATCCCGGGTGCAAAATCTGTCCCCGGGAAAATGCCGATCATAAAAAAGGAAGAAATATGGAAAGCACCGTGGACAAGCCGCTGCATGTTTTAAGCCTGATGGAGGTGGTGCGGGGAATCCGGGACCGGCGATTCACCGCCGAATCCTATACCGAGGCCCTGCTGGCGAGGATCGCGTCGCTGGATGGAGAGATCCGGGCCTGGACCTGGCTGGAGCCCGAAGCGGCGCTCAAGTCTGCCCGCCTTTGCGATCGCCGTCTGCAGTCGGGCGGTACGCCAGGTTCCCTCCAGGGGGTGCCTGTCGGGGTAAAGGATATCTATGCCACGGCCGGCATTCTCACGCAGATGGGTTCTCCCGTCTTTGCCGGCCATATCCCCAAAGAGTCGGCCAAGGTGATTGAACGGCTTGAGGCCCGGGGGGGCTTTGTGATGGGCAAGACCGTGACCACCGAATGCGCCTTTCTGACTCCTGGAAAGACCCGCAATCCCTGGAATCCGCTGCACACGCCGGGCGGGTCGTCGAGCGGCTCCGCGGCGGCGGTCGCGGCCGGCTTTGTCCCGGCCGCCCTGGGCACGCAGACCAACGGCTCCGTCATCCGGCCCGCCGCCTATTGCGGGGTTGTGGGCTATAAGCCGACCCAGGGCCTGATTCCCATCGATGGCGCTCTCATCTTCAGCCACACCCTGGATCAACCCGGCGTCTTCACCCGGAGCGTGGAAGATGCCGCCTGGTTGGCGTCCGCCCTGGCCGGGGAAAACGCAACCCTCCCTCCGGAAATCGCCGCCCGTTCGGCGCCTTCCTGCCTGGCTGCCGTCAAAACCCCCGTCTGGGATCAAGCCGAGGAACACGCCCGACATAGCTTCAGCGAAAACATCCAAACCCTCCAAAGAGCCGGCGTCCGCGTCGAAGAAGTCGAATTGCCCGGGATCTTCAACCTCGCCCACCGGGCGATCCGAACCATCATGGCTGTTGAGGCGGCCCTGAACCTGGAGTGGCTTTACCTCCGGGAACCTCCCGTATTGAGCCCGACGCTGAGGGATTTCATCACCGAGGGACGGGAGACGGGGGCGGTGGTCTATATGCAGGCCCTGAAGCTGCGCCTCGCCCTGAAGGAAGAACTGCAACGGTTCCTGGAAAAATATGACGCCCTCATCACCCCTCCCACGACGGGAGAGGCGCCGGCGACGCTGGAGCAGACGGGCAACCCTTGCTTCTGTTCCATCTGGAGCCTCTGCGGCGTCCCGGCCATTACGATCCCGGTGGGATTGGGTCCGCGGGGGCTTCCCCTGGGATTGCAGATCGTGGGGATGCAGGGAAAAGATGAGCAGGTATTGTCCACGGCCCGCTGGTGTGAAGGATTCTTTTCTTTCACTCCCTGGAGGGAAATGAGATGAACCTCCATGATCTCCTGACCAAACACAACCAAAAGAAAGGTCCCCTCCGGGTCGGCCTGATCGGTGCGGGCAAGTTTGGCAGCATGTATTTGGCCCAGGCCAGGAGCACCCCGGGGGTTCACCTTGCCGCCATTGCCGATCTGGTCGCGGCAAGAGCCATCGATGCACTCCGGCGGACCGGCTGGCGCGAGGGCCAGGGTGCGGCCGCATCCCTCCCGGACGCCCTGGCGAAAGGGACCACCTTCATCACCGACGACGCCCCCGCGATGATCGCCTCCCCCGGCATCGACGTGATCATCGACGCCACGGGGAACCCCTTCGCGGGGATTGCCCATGTCCTGGCCTGCTGCCGGCACAAAAAGAACATCATCATGGTCAACGTCGAGGCCGATGCGTTGGCCGGCCCTTTGCTGGCGCGGCGGGCAAGCGAGGCGGGGATCGTCTACTCCCTGGCCTACGGAGACCAGCCGGCCCTCATCTGCGAGATGGTGGATTGGGCCCGCACCTGTGGTTTCACGGTGGTGGCCGCCGGCAAGGGGACGAAATACCTGCCCATCTACCACCGGTCGACGCCGGATACGGTATGGCGCCATTACGGTTTTACCGAAGAGCAACTGGCCAAGGGGGATTTCAACGCCAAGATGTTCAACTCCTTCCTGGATGGCACGAAATCAGCGATCGAGATGGCCTCCGTGTCCAATGCGACCGGCCTCCTTCCACCTTCCAACGGGCTTCGCTTTCCCCCCTGCGGAGCCGACGATCTCCCCCGCATTCTCAAACCCCGCACCGCGGGCGGTTTTCTGGATAACGCGGGACAGGTCGAAGTGGTCTCCAGCCTGGAGAGGGACGGGCGGCCTGTATACCGTGACCTGCGGTGGGGAGTCTTCGTCACCCTCACCACTGAAAACAGTTACTCCGCCCGGTGTTTCCGCGAATACGGCGTCGTGACCGACGACAGCGGACGCTACACGGCCCTGTATCGGCCGGCTCACCTGATCGGCCTTGAACTCGGAATCAGCGTGGCCTCCGTGGCGCTCCGCGGCGAATCGACCGGAGCGGCGCGTGATTTCATCGGAGATGTTGCGGCGACAGCCAAAAGGGACCTCGCTCCGGGGGATATCCTGGATGGGGAAGGCGGTTTTACCGTCTACGGAACCCTCCTGCCGGCCCGCAAATCGGTCGTCTCCGGATCTCTTCCCATCGGCCTGGCCCATGGGGTGCGGATCGTGAGGCCCGTTGCCGCCGGCAAAACGGTCCGTTGGGACGATGTTTTCTGTGAAGGGCAGGAGGAAGCGGTGAAATTTCGCCGGGAGATGGAGACCGTTTTCAAAAAGGAATGGTCCATTCCCCTTCCTTAAAAGGAAGGGAGCTCTCTATGAGGATTCAGGAAGCGAGCTTATTTTCTGAATGATTTCATTGAACTGCGGCTTAAAATCCAAAGATCCGTCCAACCGTAAATAATGTTCTGCCGGAATTTCATTGATTTCGTCAAAATCTAATTTTTGGCGCACGTATATTTCCCATCGCCCATCGGAGACGTCGGCGCCGTCGCGCATTCTCTTTGAAAGCCTTTCCTTGACCATTTCCTCCGGGCCGACGCATTCAATCAGATAATAATCAACTCCCAAACGTGCCGCCAGAGCGACTGCCCTGTCGCGATCCGTGCGCCTTTTAAACGACGCGTCCAGGATAACTGCTTTCTTATTCTTCATCAGCGTCGCGGCTATCTCAAAAGCCTTGCCGTACGTCCTGCCGGTCATGTCATCGCTGTAAATTCCTTTTCCGAAATCGTCCAACTGCCGCTGTGTCAAATCCATATGGAGCAATTCCTTGCGTAAAACATCGGTACGGATGACCTCGGCGTTCATCATGAAAGCGAGCTTACGCGCCAGATAACTTTTACCCGTTCCCGTAAGACCCGCGATCATCAGCAAAACCGGCCTGTCCAATCTTGCCGCGTAGCCGTACGCCAGATTAAAGTATTTTTCCGACTCCTCCATGATGTCCAACCGCTTGACGACGGCTTCTTCGCGTTGCGCCAAACGCAAAGACGCGACCTTGCCCCGCACAAAAGCGTAATAACAGCGGTAAAAATCAAGTAGAGCCAAAACATCCGGATCACCGGAATGTCGTATATAGGAATGGATCAATATTTCTCCTTTTTCAGGATAACCGTTCAGATCCATATCCATCGAAAGAAAGGCGATTTCCGCCGCGGTATCCACACAGCGGAACCGTTCATTAAACTCAATACAGTCAAAAACATCAATGTTTTCGGTAATGCAGATGTGCTCAAGATGCAAATCGCCATGGCATTCTTTTATTTTGCCGTCAGCCACTCTTTTATTCAGCAGTCCCTGTTTGCGCGTTATAAATGATTCGTCGTAGTTCTTTATGAATTCATATTGATCAGCCGGTATCGTCACATCCACATAGGCTGCCATCTCCGAGAAATTTTCTTCATGGTTTTTGCCGATCATTTCCGGCAATCCCATTTTGCTTATGCGTTTGCCGGTTTCCGCCCGCGCGTGAAAATCGGCAATCTTTTTCCCCAAATCTTCAAACATCTCGTCCGGCGCCCGGCCTTTGGCAAGCAGTGATTTGAGCATTTTATCTTCCGGCAGTTTTTTCATCAGCACGGAATACTCAATGATATGATTGGTTGGTGTAAGGGTTACATTGCCTTTTTCGTCTTCATAAATCACCGCCACGCCCAGATAGAAATCAGCCGCCAGCCGCCTGTTTAACCGCAGTTCCTCCTCGCAATAAAATTTTCTTTTTGCCAACGTGGAAAAATCAAGAAACCCGAAAGACACAGGTTTTTTTACTTTATAGACAAAATCACCGGCAATAAATACCCAGGAGATGTGCGTTTTGATCAGTTCAACCGTCTTTGGCCGTTCAGGATAAAAATCCGATCGACACATGGCTTCTATTATTTTTTCTTGCATGATGAAACCGCCGCCATTTCATTATTTTCAGTTTACGGATCGTACCTCAAGTTCAGAACGAAAACCATTCCTTATCCCTTTTCCCTTGCGGTTTCAAGATTTTGCGTGCTATAGATTCGATCGGGCCGGCTATGATCATTTGTTGAGTCGGATTGAATCGTTATGTAAAGAAGGCCCCGTCAAATCAGGCGAGAAGGAGATTAAGGTGAAAAAAATTGGATGGTTCTGCGCGGTTTTGCTCGTTGCTCTTGCCGTTTTTTCTACAGCCCGGGAAGGTCGGGCTCAAAAAAATCCTCCCCTGAAGGTCGCGATGGCATTTGATGTCGCCGGCAGGGGGGACGGCGGGTTCAACGATGCCGCCGCCCTCGGTATGGAAAGGGCCGTTCGGGAGCTCGGCGTCAAGGCTCTATATATCGACGCCAGGAGAAATCTGGACAGGGATCTCGCCCTGAACGCCGCGGCGGCCTCCGACGTGGGGATGATCGTCGGCGTCGGATTCGCCTTCTCGGAGCCCTTCAACGAACTCGCCGTCCGTTATCCCGGCAAGAAATTCGTCTGTGTCGATTACAGCGTCCGTTACGACGACCGGGGGCATGTCGTGCCCCCTGCGGAGAATCTGGCGGCCCTGACCTTCAAGGAGGAAGAGGGCGCCTATCTGGTCGGGGCGATCGCGGCCTGGAAGAGCCGGACGGGCAAGATCGGATTCATCGGCGGGATGGACAGCCCGGTGATCCGCAAATTTCTGGCCGGCTACCAGGCGGGCGCCGAGGCAGCCAGACCCGATATCCTGGTGGTGTCCGAATTTGCCGGGATTACCGGCAAGGCGTTCAACGACCCCATGAAGGGGCAGCGGATCGCGACCCGTCTGTATGGGGAGGGTGCGGACATCATCTTTCACGCATCGGGTGCAACGGGCGCCGGCCTCTTCCGGGCAGCCAGACGACTCAACAAACTGGCCATCGGCGTCGATATCGACCAGCGTTCGCAGGCCCCGGGTTTGGTCCTGACGAGCATGACCAAACACATCGACGTGGCGGTGTTCGAAAGCATCAAGGCCTGGAGCGAGGGCAGATTTTCAGGCGGCATCAAGATTTTCGGCCTGAAGGAGAATGGCATCGGCTTTGTCTACGACGGAAACAACCGGAAACTGATCCCCGAGGAGATCTATCGGAAGACCCTGGCGCTGAAAGAGAAGATTACAAAGGGCGAGTTGGTCGTCCCCTCGACGACGGAAAACAACCGGACGCTTGCCAAGACTGAGCTGTTGGAGGTCCTTGCGCAACTGCACCGGGAGACGGTCACGGTGCTCAACAGGTTGGACGCGGACCTCGCTCTCAGCGCCAAGAGGCTCTCGGGCCTGGAATTGAAGGGGACCCGCGCCAGGAACATCCTCAAGCGGCTCTATCGGGCGAATCCATACATCATCGACTGCGAAACGGTGAGCGACAAGGGGATCATGCTGGCGGTCGAACCCGAGCAGCACAGGGCGTCGGAAGGCGCCGACATCAGCAGCCAGGCGCACATGATCCGGCTCTTCGCCACCCATAAACCCGTATTGAGCGGGGCCTTCCGTTCCGTGGAGGGGCCGGAAGCGGTGGTCATCCATCATCCCATCTTTTCATCAACAAAGAAATTCACCGGCTCCGTCTCCGCCCTTTTCGCCCCCGAATATCTGCTGGGGAGGATCATCGGCCCGGTGTTGTCGAACCTGCCCGTGGGTATCCCTTTGATGCAGACCGACGGCCTGATGATCCACGCTCTGGACACCCGCCAGATAGGCCTGAACGTCTTTTCCGATCCCCTCTTCAAACCCTTCCCGGAGCTGATCGCCCTGCTCCGGAGGACGGCCGCCGAGAGGGAAGGCACGGGGAGCTATTCATTCTTCCGGAAAGGATCGGACGTGCCGGTGATCAAAGAGATCTTCTGGAAGACGATCTCCCTGCACGGGACCGAATGGCGGATCGCGATCACCTGCGCGCGGGACAGCATTGCACCTTAAAGTCGCTCGTTCTTGTTGAGGTTGTCCTTGCTGAGCTTGTACTGGATGCTGTCCACGAGGGCCTGCCAGCTTGCCTCGATGATGTTTTCCGAGACGCCGATGGTGCTCCACATCTCCTCCCCGTCCCGGGAATCGAGAAGCACCTTGACTCTGGCCGCCGTCCCCTCGCTTCCCTCCACGATGCGGACCTTGAAGTCGACCAGGTGCACCTCGCTGATCTGGGGGTAGAACTTCGCCAGGGCCTTCCGGAGTGCGTGGTCAAGGGCGTTGACGGGGCCGTTTCCCTCCGCCGCAGTCAGTTCCACCTCGCTGCCGACCGAGATCTTGATCGTCGCCTGGCAGAGGGAGGGATTGTTCCGGGTCTTCCCGTTCGTCACGCTGAAACACTCGAGCGTGAAGGGCTCCTGGAAGGCGCCGGTGATTTTCTTCATCAGCAAGGACAGGGAGCCGTCGGCCGCGTCGAACTGAAACCCCTGGTCTTCGAGTCGTTTAATCTCCTGGACGATTTTTCGGCTTAACGCATCGTTTTCCCCGAGATCGATCCCGAGTTCCCTGGCCTTCCAGTCGATGGTGCTTTTCCCCGCGAGGTCGGAGACGAGCACCCGCTGGCGGTTGCCCACCTGCTCCGGCCGGATGTGTTCATAGGCCTGGGGGTTCTTGGTGACGGCGTTCACGTGGATTCCCCCCTTGTGGGCAAAGGCGCTTCCTCCAACGAAAGGCCGGAAGGGCAGCGGTCTGACATTCGCGACCTCGCTCACGTAGTAGGAGAGATTCGTAAGTTGGGGCAGTGAGGCCTCCGGGAGGCATTTTCGGCCCATCTTGAGCTGGAGGTTGCCGATGATGGTGGTCAAATCGGCATTGCCGCATCTTTCCCCGTAGCCGTTGACCGTTCCCTGAACCATGACCGCCCCCGCCTGCACGGCGGCAATCGTATTGGCCACGGCGAGGCCGCAGTCGTTGTGCGCATGGATGCCGAACCGGGCCGTGGGAATGACGGCGGCGGCAGCGAGAATGGCGGTGGTGAGAACATGGGGCATGGTTCCGCCGTTGGTATCGCACAGCACAATCCGATCCGCCCCGGCATCCGCCGCCGTCTTCAGCGTTTCCAAGGCATAGGCGGAGTTCAGACGATACCCGTCGAAGAAGTGTTCCGCATCAAAGATCACCTCCTTCCCCTGGGCTTTCAGGAAAATAATCGACTCCCGGATCATCGCCAGATTCTCTTCGAGCGGGATTTCAAGAATCTCCGTGACGTGGAGATCCCAGCTCTTCCCGAAAATGGCGACGGCCGGCGTTTCCGCCAGGAGAAGCGTCCGGAGGTTCCCGCAGGCCTCGGGCCGGATGCCGGGTTTCCGGGTGCTCCCGAAGGCGGTCAGGCGGGCCGTCCGGAAGGGGATACCCTTGGCCATCTCAAAAAAGCGGGCATCCTTGGGATTGGAGCCGGGCCATCCCCCCTCGATATAATGGAAACCCATTTCGTCGAGACGCTGGGCGATCCGGATTTTCTCTTCGGCGGTGAAATTGATCTTTTCCCCTTGCGTGCCGTCCCTCAGGGTCGTGTCATAGATAAAAACATCCTGCCTTTCCATAATTCTCTCCTTCCGCTCTCCGGGGAAAATCCCCCATGCCCAAACGGCATGAAAATCGGCTGAAATAAAAAATCCGTTATCAGTCGAACCTGATAACGGATTTTGTCGCTTTGACTTTTTTTATGGAAACACTACCCTCCGCTCAGGTCCCGATATGCAGGCCCGATAATTATGCCGTCAATGGCAATAATGGAGATGATCGTGTTTCTTGCTCTCATAAATCTCAACCTTCCTGGGAAGCTTTTTAAGCTTTTCCAGGGGATTTGTCAATCAAAAAAGTGCAAGTGGAAATTGCGGTCGCCCGCGTAATATTGACGCTTAGGAAACATTGTTATATAAAGTTTTTTCAAAGCGAGATGCGGAATGTTGACCGTTTGCCAAGGAGGTGGCGCCGTGAAATCGGATTGGTTGGGAAAAAATGGAATCGCATGGCTGCTTTTTCTGCTCACGACCCTTCTTCCGGAGGGAGGGCTGGCCTGGAGCGAGCATCCTCTCATCTCCCACCCGGTGATTTCTTCGCTGGCGGAGGTGCGTGACGCCAAAATGGTTTCGGCGGAAAGCCTCGAAGCCTTCCTCAGCGCCGAGGGAAAAAGGCTGGAGAAAATCCTTGCCGAAGAGGAAACATGGGCAAGGACGAATCTGGCATGGTATCCTCCGCTCCCGGATTCCCTGACTTTCAGAGCGGAAGGGGGACCCGACGATCTCCGGCGGCGCTTCTGCCATGCCATCCGGGTCAACCCCGCAGTCAAGTTCCCTCTCTACCTGCAGTTGATCCCCGGGGAGGAGCAAGCGGGGAAGCCTTTGCTGCTCCCCGCCGCTATCAGCTTTCTGCGCGACACATCCGACTGGGATTCGACGACCTTTGTCGGTTTGAAGGCCGGCGCGATGGTGCGTCCTCTGGATGTGGCGGTCTCCGCCACAGATGAACCGGACCTTCTCGGTCTGGATATCGGGCTCTTCACGGACAATAACACCGATTTCGGAAAGACATACGGATTCGGGCGCCAACCCTTCGGCAATCCCAACCTGGAATACGGCAGCCAGGCGCCCTTTCACATGGGTTTTTACCATGAATCCCCGATCATCTTTTATTTTGCGGGCTTCCTGAAAAAGACATACCCGGAGTACCGCATCCGTCTCTACAAGAGGCTTGCCCAATTCGCCTTTGAAAGCGGTCATCCCTATTGGGGATGGCGGTTTACGGGCATGGGGCTCCACTACCTGGCCGACCTCGCCCAGCCTTATCACGCCAGGGCGCTTCCGGGTGTGAGCGCCCCCTATGCCATTTGGATCAATACGCTGGACATGCTGGGCATTGGCGGACCCAAGGCCGATGCCGTTCAGCTCGTTTCCAACCGGCATACGGCCCTGGAGAAGTTCGTGCAAATCATCCTGCAGAGGGCGTATCGGCAGGAAGAGACCGGCCACCCAATCCTTGCGGCTCTGCGATCCGCCGACGCAGCGCCGCCTTACGGAGATGCCGTCCCGCGGCAGGTCGTCGCCAAGCAGGCCTCTGAAAGAGCGGAAGAAACAGACCGGATTCTGGAGGAGTGCATGCCGCGGCAATTTGTTTCGGACACCGCTTTCGAGATTGGAACCAGCCCCGAGAGGCGGCAAATCGTGGAAAGGATGATGGCGGAAAAGGGCCGGACGGCGATCGACCGGCAGATCCTCTGGGTCCGGGAGCTGTTGCTGCCTTTTGCCTCGAATGCAAAGAGTTATGTCCGGGCAATCATCAATAACCCTATTCGTCCTGTTCGTCCTTGACAAATATTCGGGTGAATGTTAGGAGCGAGACACTCTTCACCGTGCCGCCATTCATTTGATTTAGTGCCGCAGAATAAACCGTCATGGGTAAACATGGGATGCAGATCGAACTGGACGACATCTCCAAGGCTTGGGGCGATTTCAAGGCGGTGGATTGCGTAAGCTGCACAGCCGACGCGAGCGAGCTGCTGGTGATGCTCGGCCCCTCGGGATGCGGCAAATCCACAATTCTCCGTCTTATCGCCGGTCTTGAAACGCTCTCGGGGGGCGCCATCCGTATCGGTGGTCGGGATGTAACCCAACTGCCGCCGGCCAAACGCAACATCTCCATGGTTTTTCAATCCTACGCCCTCTTTCCCCATCTGAACGTCGGGGAAAACATCATTTTCGGTCTCAAGGTGCGCCGCCTGGATCCGGCAGAGCGTAAGCGCCGGCTGGATCGCGTGGTGGAACTTATCGGGCTGCAGGGGTTGCTGCACCGCAAGCCCGCCGAGCTTTCCGGCGGTCAGCGGCAGCGCGTGGCCCTGGGTCGTGCCATTGTCAGCGAGGCCCCGGTCTGCCTGATGGACGAACCCCTCTCCAACCTCGATGCCAAGCTCCGCCACGAGATGCGCCGCGAAATCCGTTCCCTCCAGCAGCGACTGGGCATCACGATGATCTATGTCACCCACGACCAGATCGAGGCGATGACCATGGCCGACAAGATCGTTCTGCTCAACGCCGGCCATGTTGAACAGATCGCCAGCCCTGAACAGCTCTACGCCCGGCCGGACACCCGTTTCACGGCCGGATTCATCGGCACACCCCCCATGAATCTGCTCTCCCTGCAGGATGCCGACGTCTCCGACTGGTTCCGGACCCATCTGGCGGCAGAACTGCCCGACGGTTCCCGACCGCTGCTGACCCTGGGGGTTCGTCCGGAGGGGATGCGTCTGGCCGACAGAGGGGTTCCCGCCGAGGTATTGGGTTTTGAATACCTTGGGGCGGACAGCCTGATCACCTGTAAAATAGGAAGTGCCGAGTGCATCGTTCGGCAGAATGGCAAGGTAAGCCTTGCCGCGGGAGATCGTGTTTTCGTGACCTGGCCGGCCGCAGATACCCATTTTTTCGAGGCCGAAACCGGCCGGCGCTGGGCACCATAGTTCACCGCAAATGGCCGGACCAGGCAACCCGGATTGGATGGAGATTACGAAAAGGAGGCATCACATGAAAAAAGGTTTATCCAAAGTGTTCCTTTCCCTGTTCGCCCTGGCGTTCCTGCTTTTGGGCGTCACGGCGGCCCAGGCGGCCGTCAACCTCAACATGTACTACCCGGTGGCCGTGGGCGGGCCGATCACCAAAGTCATCGACGATATGATCGTGTCATTCGAAAAGGTGAACCCCGACATCAAGGTCAAGGCCGTTTATGCCGGCAACTACGATGATACGCGGGTGAAGGCCCTGGCCGCCCTCAAGGCGAACCAGCCGGTCCAGCTCAGCGTTCTGTTTTCCATCGATGTCTTCGAACTGATCGACCAGGGCGTCATCGTCCCCTTCGATGATTTCGCCACCTCGGCGGAGGACAAGAAGTGGCTCGCCTCCTTCTATCCGGCGCTGATGGAGAACTCCAAGGCCAAAGGCAAGATCTGGGGCATTCCCTTCCAGCGCTCCACCATCGTGATGTACCACAACAAGGATGCCTTCAAAGAAGTGGGACTCGATCCGAACAAGCCGCCCACCACCTGGAACGAGATGGTCGCCGTGGCCCAGAAGCTGACCAAGAAGGACGCATCCGGCAACGTGACCCGCTGGGGCCTCCACATCCCCTCTACCGGCTATGCCTACTGGATGTTCCAGGCGCTCTGCATCCAGAACGGCGAGGTCCTGATGAACCTGGACGGCAACCGGACCTACTTCGACAAGCCGGCGGTCGTCGATGCCCTGCAGTTCTGGCGCGATCTGGCCGTCAAGCACAAGGTGATGCCCGAGGGGACCATCGACTGGGGCACGCTGCGGCAAAAATTCCTCGAGGGGGCCACGGCGATGATGTGGCATACCACCGGAAACCTCACCGCGGTCCGTCAGGGGGCGAAGTTCGACTTCGGCGTGAGCATGCTGCCCGCCTCCAAGCGCCTGGGCTCCCCCACCGGCGGCGGCAACTTCTACATCTTCAAGAATGCCTCCGCCGAGGAGCGCAAGGCCGCCCTGAAGTTCATCAAGTTCATGACCGAGCCGGAGCTGACGGCCAAATGGTCCATCGCCACGGGCTACACGGCGACCCGGGCCGACGCCTATGAAACCGATGTCCTCAAGAAGTACGTCGCCGAATTCCCGGCTGCGGCCGTGGCGCGCGATCAGTTCAAGTACGCAGTCGCCGAGTTCGCCACCCACGAGAATGCCCGGAACAAGAAGTTCCTCGACGATGCGATCCAGAACGTCCTGACCGGCGGCAAGTCGGCCAAGGATGCGCTAAAAGGCGCCCAGGGACAAGCTGAGCGGGTCCTGAAGGCTTATCGCTAAAGTATAGAAGCAGGCCGCCGCGCCCTCAACGGCGCGGCGGCCTTTTAAAGTTTCAGGGGCGGTATGAAACTGCAGCGTGAAATCTCCAGCCAGGTGTACGCCTGGCTCCTTCTCCTGCCGGCTTTGGTCTTGATGATCGCCTTCACGCACTATCCGATCGTGGGCAGCTTCATCACCAGTTTCTTCTCCACCGGCCGGGAGGGGCGTCCCTCGAAGTTCATCGGCCTGGAGAACTACAGCAGCATGATTGCCGATCCCGTTTTCTGGCAGGTTCTCCAGAACAACTTCATCTACGCCCTGGGGGTGATCCCGATCAGCGTGAGTCTGGCCCTCTTCATGGCTGTGTGCGTCAACGGCCGTCTTCCCGGCCGGAGCATCGTCCGGGCAGCCTACTTCACCCCCACGATCCTCCCCATGATCGCCGTGGCCAACATCTGGCTCTTCTTCTACACCCCCCAGATCGGCCTGCTGGACCAGATCTGCGGGCTCTTCAACATCCCGAGCCACAGTTGGCTGGGCGACACGAGCACCGCTCTGGGATGCATGATGGTCCTGGCCGTCTGGAAAGACGCGGGGTTCTTCATGATCTTCTTTTTGGCCGCCCTGCAGGGCATTCCGCCCGAACTGGAGGAGGCGGCCCTGATCGAGGGCTCCGGCCGCTGGTACTACTTCCGCCGGGTGACCCTGCCGCTTTTGATGCCGACGATGCTCTTCGTCATGGTCAACGCGACGATCAACTCCTTCAAACTCGTGGATCACATCTTCATCCTGACAAAGGGCGGGCCGGACAACGCCTCTTCGCTCCTGCTGTACTACATCTGGGAAGTGGCCTTCGGCTTCTGGGATACGGCCTACGCCTCGACGCTGACGGTGGTGCTGCTGGTCATTCTGTGCCTGGCGGCGATTACGCAGTTCCGGTACATGGAAAAGAGGGTGCATTACCAGTGATGATCCGTGGCTCAGACTGGATGCAGAAGGTGGAGGTCCTGGCGGCTTGGCTGCTGGCCTTTTTGTGGGCCGCGCCGCTGCTCTACGCCGTATGGGCGGCCTTCCACCCCATGGACTTCGTCAGCCGCTTCGTCCTGACGGCGCCGCTGACCCTCGACAACTTCCGCAACGCCTGGAAGGTCGCCCCCTTTGCCCGCTACTTCTTCAACACCTTCGTCCTGGTCTCCATCACCCTGGTGGGACAGTTCATCCTCTGCACCATGGCCGCCTACGCCTTCGCCCGTTTCGAATTCCCCGGCAAGGAGGTCGTCTTCCTCCTGGTGCTGGTCCAGATCATGATCATGCCGGACGTTCTGATCGTGCAGAACTACCAGACCATCAGCTCCCTGGGGCTGGTGGACACGATCCTGGGAATCGGCCTGCCCTACATGGCCTCGGCCTTCGGCATATTCCTGCTGCGGCAGGCCTTCAAGCAGGTGCCCAAGGAACTCGTTGAGGCGGCTCGTGTCGAGGGGGCGGGGTGGCTCTCGGTGCTCTGGAAGGTCTTCATTCCGCTGGCCAAGCCGACCTATCTCGCCTATGGCCTGGTTTCGGTGAGCTACCACTGGAACAATTTCCTCTGGCCCGTGATCATCACCAATTCCACGGAGACGCGACCCCTCACCGTGGGGCTCTCCATCTTCGGCGCGCCCGAGTCGGGGGTCAACTTCTCCGTCATCTCTGCCGGCACCCTCCTGGCCGTCTCGCCGCTGCTGATCGCTTTTCTCCTCTTCCAGCGCCAGTTCGTCCAGAGCTTCATGCGCTCGGGAATCAAGTAGAAGCCACGGGCGCGATTTGTCACCCCCTCAGAAGAATGTCGAAAAAATGTCTGCCTTTTCTTCTACATCAACCCAACGGATTATGATTGGTGCGATAGTCGGCGGCGACGATCCGAAGTTCGTTTGCGGCGGAGGCTTCGCGGAGAACCGATTCCGTCTCGTCGAAGTTCTGCGGGTCCCTGATCCGGCGGACGTAACGGTCGTATCCGCCGAGGATCCCTTCCAGCGTGCCGTCGGGGATGGGCTGCCCGCCGGTTGTTTCGGCCCGTCCGTTGTAGAGGATCAGGACCTTGAGAGGTATCCCGCGTTGGAGGGCCTCGGGGAGCCCGAGGTGGCCCGCAGCGATGAAAGAGAAATCCCCCGTGACCGCCCAGACGTTGCGCAACCCGGCCAGAGAAGCCCCAATGGCCAGCGGCAGGCTGCCCCCCATGAAGGTCGTAATATCGACGGCATGAAACGGGGGAAAGGCGAAGAGCGTTGAAACGCCCGTTTCTCCCGTGACCAGTTCTCCCCGGCAATCCCTAAAAACGGTAAAAAGCGGTCTATAGGCCGCCGCGAGGGGTTTCCACTTGTCGGGCAGCGCCTCGGGGATCCGGGGAATTGCAGGTTTGGCAATGTCTTGCCAGTCCATCCCCGCCTGTTTTGCCTGGAGAACGCGGAGTTGATAGTCACAGAAAAAGGGGCACAGGATGTGCTTCATGATTTCCCTTTTGTAGCCCCGGCCGCAGTCCGGAAGTCTCCGGGAAGATGCGGGAACGGATTGTTCCATGTCGGTCGCTTCGACGACGACGGCATGGGGAAGCTGAAGCCGTTCCGAGGCCGCGAAACTCTCCAGGATCTCCCCGGAGATGTCTGCGATGTTTGCCACGCGAAAAGGGATGCCGATGCCCGTCAAAAAGGCATGGATATCGAAGATGTTATCCGACTGGATCCCCTGCCGATCGTCAATGACGATCGGTACGAAACCGGCAGTCACGCCTGCCGTCAGCGAATCGATCACGGCGTTTCCCGCCTTGGCCAGCCCGTGCGATTTGATCAGCGTCGTAGACCGGCCCCCTGCCAGCGCCGCCCCGTGGCCAATCGCATAGGCGGTCTCCTCGTTGAAGGAGACGGGGAGAGCCTTGCCAAGGATGCGGCCGATCTCGGCAAAGATCCCGTTGCCGCCGAACGTCGGGGTATAGGTGATGACCCGGGCGCCGGCCCCGACAAGGGTCTGCGCGATGATCTCTTCCGCCTTGCCGTTCATGTTTCCTCCGCATTCCCTCGGTCTGCAACCATCCAGGTCAAACGGTTGCGTTGATGACGCCTTCCAGTTTCAAGGCCTCGATTCGTTCCGGGGCATAACCGAGGATCTCCCTTCCCTTCTCCGGCTTCACCCGGATTCTTTTCAGGGCCTTTTGCATAAAACTCTCTTCTTCTAATACCCGCGCTGGAAGTCCACCACGCCGTCAATGTCCTCGCCGCGCTCCAGCGCCCGGATTTTTCCCGCGATCTGCGCCACGCTTTCTTCCCGTAAGGTCACCGCCGAGATGTGAGGCGTGAGGGTGATTTTTGGATGCGTCCAGAAGGCGTGATCGGCGGGCAACGGTTCCCGGCGCACCACGTCAATCGCGGCCCCCGCCAGCGTGCCGTCGTCGAGGAGCGCCAGCAGATCCTCTTCCACCAGATGCCGACCCCGCGCCACGTTGATGAGATAGCCGTTCGGCTTCAGTTTGGAAAGCGTGGAGGCATTGAGGATCCCCTCCGTCTCCGGCGTGAGCGGCAGCATGCAGACCAGCACCCGCACAGCATGCAAAAAGTCATCGAACCGGTCTTGTCCGGAAAAGGCGGTGATGCCGGGCAATGATTTTGGCGAGCGCGACCAGCCGAAAGTCGGGTAGCCGAACGCGGCAACCGCTCCGGCTACGCGCGCGCCGATGGAACCCAGGCCCATCACGCCGACGGGGAACGCGGCGCGATTGACCGGCCGTCGCAGCTTCCAGCGCCGCTCTTTTGCCTGCACGGCATAGAGATCGAACTCGCGGGTATGGCGGATCAGCGCATGACAGACGTACTCCGCCATCTGCGTGGCCATGCCCGCATCGTTCAGTCGCACGAGCGGCAAGCCCCTGGGCAGGTTCGGCAGCGCCATCACGCCGTCCACACCGGCGCCGATGTTGAAGACGGCTTTGAGGTCCCGTTGGGTCGCGAACAGTTCGGCCGGCGGCGTCCAGATGACCGCATAATCGGCCTGGCGTTGGGCACAGGCAGGCGTCCAAAGCCACACCTCTGCGTCGGGCAGGGCGACGGCAATGGCTTCGAGCCAGGGTTGGGCATTTTTTGCGGAATAGAAAATAATCTTCATGTTTCCCTTTTGTACGACAATATTTGACGGACCAAACCATGGTGTTTGACGGCGCGATCATAAAACAAGGATTCTCGCCTGTCAATGATTCCTCCGTTGGCTCCAGGCCATTATCCCATTGACACACAAGACCGTTTTTCTTATACTCCATCCACAAAAAAGGAAATCCTTATCAAAATCAAACGTTCAGGAGGTGCCGGTGACCGATCTCTCCACTCGCTACATGGGACTCACGCTGAAGAATCCGATTGTCGTCGGCAGTTGCGGCCTGACGAAGTCGGTAGACCGGATCCGCCAGTGCGAGGAGGCCGGGGCGGGCGCAGTCGTCCTCAAGTCGATCTTCGAGGAGCAGATTTGCCACCAGGTGGCCGAACTGATCCAGGCCTCGTCCAGCGGCGACGCCTGGGGGCACCCCGAGGCCGCCGAGTACATCGGGCAGTACGGCCGGGACGACGCGGTCTCCTCCTTCCTGCGGCTCGTCGAGGAGTCCAAGAAAACCACCTCCATCCCCATCATCGCGAGCATCCATTGCGTCACGGCGGGGACCTGGCTAGAGTTTGCCAAGCGCCTGGAGGGCGCGGGCGCGGACGCCCTGGAGCTGAACCTCCATGTGCACTCGACCGACCCCAAGCTCACCGGAGCGGACAAGGAGAAGATCTACTTCGACGTGGTCGCCCGGGTGAAGCAGGCCTCCCGCCTACCCGTGGCGCTCAAGGTCGCCCCGTACTTCTCCAGTCCGGCGAACGTGCTGGTAAGACTCTCCCGCAGCGGCGTGGATTCACTGACCCTCTTCAACCGGCTCTACCGGCTGGACTTCGACATCGAGAAGCGGCAGGTGGTCCCCGCAAAATTCCTCAGTGCCAAGGATGAGCACCTGCTCGCGCTGCGGTGGATCTCCATCCTCTCCCCACAGGCGGGGTGCGATCTGGCGGCGGCGACGGGCATCCACGACTCGGCAGCGGTGATCAAGCAGTTGCTCGCGGGCGCCAAGGCGACCCAGGTCGTATCCGCACTCTACCAGCACGGCCTGGGGCACCTGCGCACCATGCTTGACGAGTTGGAAGCCTGGATGCAGCGCTCCGGGTACGCCACCATCGAGGCCTTCCGTGGGACGATGAGCCAGGCCAAGAGCGGGAACGCTGCGGCATTCGAGCGCGTCCAGTTCATGAAGTACTCCGTCGGGATCAAATAAGCGCGAGCGGGACGGTGGCGCAAACGCCCTCACCCGACCGCTCAGTCCAGCACGAAGACCAGCAGGAACGGCAGCGGCGCGAGCGCCATCCGCAGGTCGCCGGCGTCGATCTCCCGACAATTCCCGCCGCGATTCACCCTTCAGGCGATATTCAATGATGAAAACAGGGACGATTTCCCTCTTGACTTTCCATTCGCATAAGAGCATTCATTAATCGTCGTAAGTCTCATTTGCTCAGTAAACCCATCAACCTTTCCCTTAACCTTTTTGGTGCCATATGACGAGGACTTTCCAAAAGGTGCCGATGTAAAACCTCCAGGGATAGCTTCATCCCTCTGGAGGGCTTTCATTTTCAACACAACACAATTGTATTACGTCCATGCACTTAGAGTATTTTCAAGGGTACGGATGTAGTGATTTTAGCGTTATTGCGACTTGTATAAAGAGAAGAAAGGAGGGATTGGAAATGTCAGTAATCACAATTTCTCGGCAGATGGGGAGTTTGGGAACGGAGATCGCCCAGAAAGTAGCCGGTCAACTCCAATACGAATATCTGGACAGGGGAGGGATAGAGCAGGGACTTACCGCTTACGGCCTGGCGGCTCCGGAAGTAGAAAAATTCGACGAAAAGAATCCTCCCTTTTGGGCCAATTGGCAGAACCAGGGGCGGAAGTTTTTTCATGCGATGCAGATGGTGATTTACGAAGCCGCCCGCAAGGACAAAGTTGTGATCGTCGGCCGCGGTGGGCAGCTCCTTCTAAGGGAAATTCCAGGCGTCCTTCATGTACGGATCATTGCCCCGCTTCAGGACCGGGTCCGGCGTCTTGTGGAGAAGGATGGAGGCAACGAGAAAGAATCATTGCGAATCCTGAAACAGAGCGACCGGGACTCAGGGGGGTTCATCCGGAGCTTTTTCGATGCCGACTGGGAGAATGCGGACCTCTACGATCTCACGATCAATACACATTGTCTTCCAGTTGATGTGGGCGTCGACATGATCTTGTGTGCAATTCCCGCCGTTGAGGCCATGAAGGATACCCAGAGATCCCTGGAGCGATTGGATGACCTAATCCTTCAGCAGAAGGTCGAAACTGTCCTACTGAGTGCGAATGTCAGAAACATCCATGTCGAGGTGGCGAGCGGGGTGGTGACCCTGAGTGGAAGCATCTCCTCATCCTTTGAAGGCAGGAGTTATGTGAGTCTGGTTTCAGCGATCGAGGGCGTTCAGAAGGTCGAAAGCAAGATGCCTATCTATATCCCCATGGGAACGTAAGTCCATGCGTAAAGTTTCCGGAGCATTTCCAAGGCAATGCTTCATGGAACAGGAGCAGACGGACTTTGAAACCCGGATTCTTCTCGGTTGTTGTCACCACGGTGCGACTGACGCAGCGGAAATTCTTGCTACGGTTGACAGGAAATGCGTGATCTTCTCGATGAAGGGAAAGAAAAGAATTCAACGAAGCTATGGCTGAAGTCAAGCTTCTGCATTTCATCCCCGTTGAGTGCTCTCGGCACGCACCGTCCAGGCAAACAGCATCGAGCACAAGCTGCCTGTTAACACAAGCAAAATGGCCTTGTTTGCCAACAATATTTTCCCCGCTATCGGCTTAACTTCGCACCAACAATCCGGTTCAGGCTGACACCTGATTCCGATGCCTGAATGGCAAGATTTCTGTGAACTTCAGGGGGAACACGCACCATAAATTTACCGCTGTATCTTTTACATGCAATCGGCTCGGGTATCTCTTCGCCAGTTTGGCTCATATCCTTAATGATACCCTGAACAATTTCTCGGATACCCTTCAGTGCTGCCTCAGGTGTTTTGTCCAACCAGCTCAAGCTTGGAAATTCAGTACATAAACCTGCGTATTCCTGATCATCTTCAGACCAGGTTACGCGATAGGTATAACGATCATTCTTCAGTGGCATGCTCAACCTCCAGCTTATCAATAGCCAGCAGCACGTGTTTGACTTGGTATGCTTTGGCTTTTCCTTTATGATTTTGAATATTGATTCGCGGATCTCCTTGCCATGGTGTCTTGTACACATGGTGACTTCCGTCTTTATGTCGCGCTATACCAAAATAATGACTACAGACCTTGCTCAAATCAGCAAATCGAACATTTGCGGGATTGTTTTTCATCTGCACAAGAATATCTTCGATTCCGGCCATGTTTCGTATAGTATCAATATTGATATTTATGTCAAGCCGTTTTTTAAAGTGGTCATTATTACGCAATGAAAGGGTGGATGTCTGTCAGAATTGCCGGATGCTGCATTACAGGAGGTTCTGGATACCATTTCCTTATGAAAAAATCACGATCAAAAAAATGTGCCTTTCAAACCGAACTGAATGTTTTGACAGAAACGGCCAGGTATTGGCTTGTATTTGGAGCCGAGTGGGTCGGGTTGATTAGAACATGACATGTGCCGAACCCTAATCCCACCTGTCATGCCTTTACGCCGTGAACTCCACGGAGAGGCCGGGAAGCGCGATGCCCTCCAGTTCAGTCCGCCAAGTTTCGCCGGTACGAATCGACAGCGCAGTTGTGATGGTGCCTGTGGTCACCATCTCGTTTGCCTGCAGAGGCATATAGTTCGGCTGCTTCCCGAGTACGAAAATCAGATGCGCGATGGCAGCCAATGGACTGCCAAGCACATTGGATCCTTTACCCATTTCACGAACTATTCCATCACAAGACAAAGTGATCGAAAAGCGCGTAAGTGCTGCAATCAGATCTGTTCCCAAAAGGCTGACCGCTTGGGGTTCACCCACCAGAAGTGTTCCGTGCAGTGCCCCGTCTGCAACGGTATCTGCGGCCTGAAACTTCCATCCGGGAAAGTGCGATTGCACGATTTCGAATGCATGTGCGACCCAGTCAATGCTCTCAAGTATTTTCGAAAGATCTCCATCGACCGGGGGCGCTGAGCGGAAGTGAAAGACGATCTCGGGTTCGATCTTCGGTTCAACAAAACGTCCGATTTTACACGTTTGATCCTTTCCTGACAGTCGAACAACTGTGGTGTCATAGATGTAGGCCCATATAGGCTCACGCACTCCATACCGGGACCACATGTCGGGATTGGTAAAACCTAACTTTCGTCCAACGGGAATGGCTCCTTCATCAAGCCGTGCCTCGTGAATCAAGTGTGCCACTTCGTAAGCCGAGGAGACGTCGAATCCGCTCAATTGCGATGTGAGCGGTTCGATCTGCAGACCATCATCCTGTGCGGCCTTCATCTGATTCGCTATAGCGTGAAAATCATATGAATTCATTAAAGTGCTCCGGAATTCAATCAACCCCTTTGTATTTAAACAGAAACTGTTGTCTAATGTTCATCACGTTTCCTGTCCGGCCAATGCTGTAACTGTAATCTCCACGTGGGCTCCTGCCGGTAACGATTTCACTTCCACCGTCGTGCGGCCTGGAGGATTTGCTATAAAGTACTCCGCGTATACTGTGTTCATCTTGGAAAATTCACTCAGATCCGTCATAAACACAAACGTTTGGACGACGAGATCCAACCTGGAACCCGCCTCCTCAAGGATAGCTTTGATATTCTCCAGAGTTCTCCGGGTTTCTGCCTCGATGCCACCAGGCACAATCTGTTTCGTCACCGGATCCATTCCCTTTTCTCCGGCCACAAAGATGAATCCACCCGCCTTAATGCCCTGAGAATAGGGACCGACTGGGGGGCCTGCCTTAGATGTCTGAATAACCTGAATCGGTTTCTTCTTTGCTGGTGCCATGGGAGGATATCTCCTTTCTATTTTGGATATTGGATAATTGGAAAAGGCAGTCTTATCTTGGATTCCCGCTTTCGCGGGAATGACAGGATCGGCATTTATGGTTGCCGGAGTAATAACCCGCCATCAACCCATGAAATTACCGTTCCGTCCCGCTCTTAAAAAGGGCTCACCCCATTTTCATTGAACTCAATGTCCGACGTTTGCAGAAAGAATCTGTCGAGCGCGGAATACAAAGCGGGACCTCTTTCAAAACCGCCGGGGGGTCAGTTGAGGCTGACGGAAACGAGGGTGGAGACCCCCTGTTTCTGGATCGTGACGCCGTAGAGGCTGTCCGCGATTTCCATCGATTTTTTGTTGTGGGTGATCATGAGGATCTGGGACTGGGCCGCGGTATCTTTTACGAGGCGGTTGAACAGCGCGATATTCGTGTCGTCGAGCGCCGCGTCCACTTCGTCCAGCAGGACAAACGGGACGGGGCGGTAGAGGAGAATCGAGAAGATCAGCGCGATCGCCGACAGGGACTTTTCCCCGCCGGAGAGCAGGGTAACGCTCTGCATCCGTTTCCCCGGAATCCGGATTTCGATGTCGACTCCCGTCTCGAGGAGGTCGTTCTCGTCGGTCAGGCTGAGCTCCGCCCGGCCGCCGGGAAAGAGACGGGTGAATACCTCCTGGAAGCACTGGTTGACTCCCGCGAAGGTTTCGGCGAAGCGCTGGCGGGAAACGGTGTTGATCCGCGAGATCGTCTTCTGGAGCGTCTCCAGCGAGGCATTCAGGTCGGCGATCTGGCCGGTGAGGAACTCGAAGCGGGTTTTGAGCTCCTCGTGCTCGGAGAGGGCGAGAAGATTGACCTCGCCGAAATTCTCGACGGCCTGCCGCTCCTTTTCAAGCTTCACGGCAAGCTCTCCCAGAGCCTCCTCCGCGAGCGGCTGAAATTCCGGGAGGAGCGGCACGAGGTCCACGCCATACTTCTCCTGGATGTTCCGCCGGAGGTTTTCCATCTGCAGCGTGATCTCCCGGGCGGCGACCTCCAGTTCCGTTCCTTCGCGGAGCTGCTCGTCGAGCACCTTCTTGACCTCCCGGATCTCCGCCTCCCGCGCCCGGAGGAGAGCCTCCTTCTGCTGCTGTGAATCACGCATTCCGGAGAGGGTTTTCTCGATCTCTTCATGTTCGGCGTAGAGGCCTTTGAGCGCCTCTCCTTCGGCGGCGATTTGAACGGCAAGCGCCTGCGCTTCCCGTTCACAGGTCTCCGCGTCGGCCGTCCGGGCGGCGATCTCGCGGGTGTGGTCGCCAAGCGAATCTTCCAGCCGGGCCAGCGTTCTCCGGTCGGCCTCCCGTTTTTCCTCCAGGGAGGCCAGGCGGACCTTACGCTCGGTCAGGGCATGCTCCCGCTCCTCAAGATCGGCGCGAAGCGCGTCCCCCCGCGCCCGGTCCTCGGCCATCGCTGCGTTGAGAACCTCCTCCCCGGCCTCGATGGCCTTCATCTCCGCCTCGTGCCGCGTGATCTTCTTCCGGGCGTCGGCAGCCTCCGCGGCAAGATTTTCCCGGTTGAAATGGAGGGCCTTGAGCCGCTCCCCGACCTGGCGCAATTCGCCTTCGTACCGTTCGACGTCCTTCCGGAGGCCGTTGATCCGGAGTTCCGTGAGGTGGAGATGGGAACGGAGCCGGAGGAATTCCTCGTCCCACTGGGCGATCCGGGAGGCGGATTTTTTCCGACCCTCCTGCTCCTCCTGGAGCTCGGTCTGGAGCCTTGCAACCTCTTCGGTCAGCTCGGCGATTTCCCGCCGGTTGCGCAGCAGGCTCCGGTCGCTGCCGTTGCCGCTCCCGCCCGTCAGGATGCCGCTCGGGCTGATGATGTCCCCCTCCGGCGTGACAAAGGTTCCGCAGAAGCCGTTCTGCCGCCAGAGGGAGATTCCGCTTCCGAGGTTTGGGATCAACAGAACGTCGCTCAACAGCTCGCTGACGATCGCCCGGAAATCCTCCCGGACCGTGATCCGTTCGATCAGCGGGACCGCCTCCCGGAGATGTTCGTGCTCCGCGAGGGACGCTCCGGAGGCGTGGGGCCGTACTTCAAGGGGAACGAAGCTTCCCCGGCCGAGGGAGGCGCTCTTCAGGTAGTCAATCGCCCGGACGCCGTCCGTCTGATCCTTCACCACGACGTACTGGAGCTTCTCCCCGAGGACCGCCTCGACGGCCGTCTCATACTCCCGGGGGACGTGAATGTGGTCGGCAACGAGGCCGAGAAAGAGTTCGCGGGAGAGACCCCGGCCGGCTGCCCCCCGGCCGCCGGTCATGAGGGATTTGATCCCCTCGTTGCACCCGGCGTAACTCTCCTCGAATTCCCGGAGCGAGGCGAGGCGCGACGCCTTCCGGCTGTTCTCCTCGCGGAGACCGGTGATCTTTTCTTCGGCCTCTCCCAGCTCCTCGCGGGCGCGTTCCAGCTCATCGGCGATCTCCGCCCGCCTGACCCCCAGTTCCGCAAAACTCTCCTCGTCAGCGGAAAGTCCGGAACCGAGATTGTCCAGGGTGCGGCGGAGTTCCGCCGACCGCTTTTTGTTTTCCTCGATTTCCCGAACCTCCCGTTCCTCCCGTTTCCCGAAGTCTTCGACCATCCGGGCGAGACCGGCGACCATGTTCTTCAGTTTGGCCTTTTCGGCGACGATGTCGATGTACCGGACCTTCTTTTCCTCCAGTGCCTGTCGGCAGGCCCGGTCCATCCGTCGGCATTCTTCGAGGGCCTGTCCCCCCTCGGCGACCTCCTTGCGGAGCGTCTCGATCCGCTCCTCAACTTCGACCGATGCAACCCGGAGGGCGGCAATTTCGTCATCGGTCTCCCCCTCGCGCCGCTTCAGAGCCTCGCCCTCGGCGAGGTCCTTCTCCCTCCTCACGCCGAGATCGGCGATCTTCCGTTTGGAGAATTCGACCCCCTGCTCCTTGATATTGATCGCGTTTTTCGTCCCGTAGCGCTTTTCCTGGTGGTTCGAAATCAGGCCTTCGTTTTCCAGAACCTCCGCCTTCAGCTCCTCCAGGGCGGCCTCGATGCTCTGCAGCCGCGTCCGGACCTCTGTTTCCCGGTTATGGAGTTCATTTTTCGCCTCTTCCCGGGAGGTCCGGCGGATGGACAGATCGGAACAGGTCTGGAGGGCAATGGCAAGCTCAGTCTCTTTGAGGGACTGTTTCAGGGCCTTGTAATGCTCCGCCCTCTTCGCCTGACGGGAAATCGTGTTGAGCTGGGTCTTCACCTCGCGGAGGATGTCGTTCAGGCGGACCATGTTTTCCCGGGTCGCCTCCATCTTCCGGACCGCGGACTCCTTGCGGCTCTTGTACTTGGAGATGCCGGCCGCCTCCTCAATGAACTGCCGCCGGTCTTCCGGCTTCGCCTCCACGAGGGAGGCAACGCTGTTCTGCTCGACGAGAGAGTAGGTCCGGGCGCCGACGCCCGTCCCCATGAAGAATTCACGGACGTCCAGGAGACGGCAGGGGATTTTGTTGATCGTGTATTCGCTTTCCCCGTCGCGGAAGAGGCGACGGGTAATCATCATTTCGCTGAACTCTGCGTAATCGCCGGGGAACTGCTGCTCGTCGGCCGTGAGACTCATGGAGACCTCAGCCATCCCGACGGGGGCGGCCTCCTCCGAACCGTTGAAGATCACGTCGTCCATCTTCTTCCCGCGGAGGGTCTTGACCCGCTGCTCGCCCATCACCCAACGGATCGCATCGGCAATATTGCTCTTGCCGCAGCCGTTCGGGCCGACGATGCCGCTGATTCCCGGGGAAAAATTAACCACGACCTTCTCCCGGAAGGATTTGAAACCGGTGATTTCGAGTTTTTTAAGCCTCATCTTCTTTAATATCCGCCGGATAGCATTATTCGGTTGGATTCTAACAGAAGAAAAGGGGCTTGTAAAGAAAAAATACAATCCGCTGTGGAGGAAGGATGGGAGAACCACAATATATGGTGGAAAACTATTTCTCCCAGGGGAGTTCACCGTCGTCGTAGGAGCGGGAGAGGAGTTCCTTCGCCCGTTCCCAATCCGGCACGGGAACGAGGATGCGCACCTCGCCCAGACCGTCGACCGTGATCGCATAGATCGCTCCGGCTGCCTCGTACTGGAGCTGCGTCGGGATCTCCTCGCTCTCGAGCCGACCCCGGATGATGTTCGCCTGTGCCATCCCGGCGGCCGTGGCGACCACCTCCCAGAGGCCATCGTTCGTTTCGTTCATGATTTCATCCTGTTTCAGAAGATCCCGTCCAGGGGCGTCCCGCAATCAGGGCAGGCCGATCCCTGCAGGTCCAGACGCTCGACGGCGAATCCGCAACGGCTGATCAGGAGCCGGCCGCAGTGGGCGCAGGTTGTGTTCTCCCCGACATCGCCGGGGAGATTTCCGCTGTAGACGTATTTCAGCCCGGCGGATCGGCCGATCTGCACCGCCCGGTGGATCGCCGTGACCGGGGTGGGCGGCGTTTCCGTCATCCGGTACCGGGGATGGAAGCGGCTGATGTGCCAGGGGGTCTCCGTCCCGAGGGAGGCAACGAAGGCGGCGAGTTCGCGAAGCTCCTCCTCGCCGTCGTTCAGCCGCGGGATGAGGAGGGTCGTCACCTCGACCCAGATCCCCAGTTCCTTCATCTTTTTCAGGGTGTCGAGGACCGGCTGGAGTCGTGCGCCGCATTGCTTCTTGTAAAAATCGTCTCGAAAGGACTTCAAATCAACGTTTGCCGCGTCCAGCCGGGGCGCGATGAACTTTAGCATCTCGGGGGTCATGTAACCGTTCGTCACAAAGACGTTTTTCAAACCTTTTTCCCGTGCGATCCCGGCGGTTTCAGAGGCATACTCCAAAAAAACGGTCGGCTCCGTGTAGGTGTAGGCGATGCTCTTCGACCCGCTCCGGACGGCCTGCGCAACGATCTCCTCCGGGGTCCGCGCCCGCCCGACGATTCGACCTTCTTCCCTGGGCATCTGCGAGATCTCGTGGTTCTGGCAGAAATCGCAGCGGAAATTACACCCGGCCGCGGCGATCGAGAAGGAGCGCGAACCGGGCAGAACGTGGAAGAGGGGTTTTTTTTCGATCGGATCGACATTTTCGGCGAGGATGGACCCATAGATCAGGCTGAAGAGTGTTCCTTCCCGGTTTTCCCGGACGCCGCAGAGGCCGCGCTTGCCGGAATCGATCCGGCAACGGTGGGCGCAGAGGCCGCACCTTACCCGATTTTGCGCTTCCTTTGCGTACAGCAGCGCTTCATGAACCATTCTTCATGCCCTCCTTCTTCCATTCCCGGACGACGCCGGGCATCGGCCTGCCGCCTTCGGCGGTGAGCGCGGCGGGTTCCCGGATGATTTCCTGGATGGTCCGGAAGGAAAATGTCACCGAGAAGGAGAGACCGAAGAAGGCGCCGAAGGGGTTGTTCATCACGGGGAGCAATTCCTCCAAACCGGTGGCAAATTCATACCAGCCCCAGGGAAGGAAGATGACACTGCCCCACCGGATCCGGACCCCCGGGAGTTGCCGCCGGATCAGGATGGCCAGAGAGGCAAGATGGAAGAAACGGGCCTTCCGGGAGATCGGAGGATGGATGAGGCTCTGCAGACGCCCCTGCGCTCCGAACAGGGACCAGCGGTTCATCACCCCGATGAAAACCCGTCCCCGGCAGACCCGGATCGCCTCGGCGATCGCGATCCCCGGATCGTCCGTAAATTCGAGGGAATGGATCAGGGTGACCAGGTCGAACTCGTTGTCGGAAAAGGGGAGATCTTCCGCCCGGCCGTCGCGGAGCTCAGCGCGGCTCCGGAGCCGTTGCGCGGCCTGATCCAGCAGGAACGGCGAGGAGTCGATTCCCGTGACATCGCACCCCTTCCGGCGGAAAAGGGCGAGGTTCTCCCCGCTGCCGCACCCGACTTCGAGAAGTCGCTCGCCCGCCCGCGGCTCCGTGAGGTCGAGGATGAGGCTCTTGATCCTCCCGTCGAGGTAACGATCGGTGGACGTCATCCGCCGGTCGTCCCGGATGGTTCCCTCCGTAGACATTGATATTTTCCTTCGTCATTCTGATACATTGGGAAACTGTGCGCCATTCCTTCCCTTTTCACTCCCGGTCGAAATCCGAGCCGTTGCGGAAGACCGCGCTTCACCCGCCGATTTTCCGCATCTCTTTCATGCATTTCTTGATGTGACTCTCATTGCAGGTGATCTCGTGCTGCTCCGGTTTACGGGAGATCGCCATCCAGATGAGTTCCGCGATTTCCTCGTCGGCGCACCCCGCCCGCAGGGGACCCTTGAGGTCCGTTTCATCATCCGACAAAAGGCAGGCCCGAAGCTGGCCGTCCGCTGTCAAGCGAAGACGGTTGCAGGAGCTGCAAAAGTGACGGCTGACCGGGCTGATGAAACCGATCTCCCCCGCACCGTCCGTCAGACGGTAGATCCGGGCCGGGCCGTCGCTCCCGTTTCCATGACCGTTGACCCGTTCGAGCGCGCCGAAGGCCTCGATCCGCTCCCGGATGACTGCATTGGAGAGGTAGCTGCCGTTGTATTCGATTCCCGCATGACCCAGGGGCATCAGTTCGATGAAGCGGATCTGATAGGGATGGTCAAGGGTCAAACGGGCGAAGTTCAGAACCTCGTCATCGTTGAACCCCTTGATGGCTACGATGTTGATCTTGATCGGGGAGAAACCGGTTTCCCGGACCTTTCGGATCCCCCGGAGAACGGCCCGGATGTCCCCGCCCCGCGTGATCCGGGCGTACTTTTCGGCGTCAAGGGAATCGAGGCTGATATTGATCCGCCGGATCCCCGCGTTGAAGAGGTTTTCCGCACAGCCTTCGAGGAGGATGCCGTTCGTCGTCAGGCTGATGTCCTCCAATTCCGGGATCGTGCGGAGCGAGGCGATGAACTCCGCAACTCCCCGGCGGACCAGCGGCTCACCGCCGGTGATGCGGACCTTCGTGATCCCCAGTCCCGCCGCAACCCGAATGATCCGGTGAATCTCCTCATAGCGGAGGATGTCGTCGTGACCGATTCGGGAAAGCCCCTCCTTGGGCATGCAATAGGTGCAGCGGAGGTTGCACCGGTCGGTGATGGAAACACGCAGATAATTGATATTACGCTCATATTTATCGAACATGTAAAGGGTTGCACTCCTTTTCCATCCGGAAAGAGAAGCTACACGCCCACAGGGCGGGGCTTGCGGGTTGCTCTCCCGGTCAAAAAACATGATTGGTTCCTCCGGTCCCGGATGCCCCGGAACGGGACAGATCGGCAACTTTCTAACACAGATTCCGGGTGGTGACAAGCATCCCACTCATTTCTTCCTTGACACCCCATGTTTTCTCGATTAAGGATCAAAACTCGTGCGGCAGCAGGTCGACCGGATTCATGCCTGCCTGCGAGGCACCCCATCAACCGGGCAGGAGAAGAAGTTTCATGGATAAGATACCCATCACCAAAGGGGGATTTGCGAAGTTGAAGCGGGAACTGAAGATTCTCAAGACGGTCTCCATCCCCCAGAACACCAAGGACATCGAGATTGCCCGAGGACACGGGGATCTGTCGGAGAATGCGGAATACACGGCAGCCAAGGAGAGGCAGTCTTACCTGCACGGGAAGATGCAGGAATTGGAGAACAACCTGGCGATGTCCAATGTAATTGATCTGAAGAATCTGACCTGCGAAAAGGTGGTCTTCGGCTCAATTGTGGCGATCGAGGAGATCGGCACCGGAAAGGGGATCACCTACCAGCTCGTGGGTCCCCTGGAGTCGGATCTGGAGAAGAACCGGATCTCGGTGACCTCTCCGATCGGCCGGGCGCTGATCGGCAAATGCGTCGGCGACGAGGTCAGTGTCAACACCCCGGGCGGTATCCGGGAATTCGAGATTGTCGAAATCACCGTTCAGGAAGAGGATTAAGCTTTCCCCGAAACATTCAGCCGGGTCATCGCCCGCAGCAACGCCAGCCTCATTTTTTCGAATTCGGCATCCTCTTTGGGAAGCTTTGCCATGGTCTCCTCGGCCCGTTCCTTGGCCCGGCGCGCCCTTTCGAGGTCGATCTCGTCCGCTCTCTCCGCGGTTTCCACCAGGACCGTGACCTTGGAGGCCGTAACCTCCGCATATCCGGTATGCACCGCGTAACGGGTCTTCTTGTGATCCCGGACGAAGCTGAGCTCCCCGATATCGACCGAGCTCAGGAGGGAGGCGTGGCCCCGAAGAACGCCGAACTCGCCTTCGGTGCCGGGAATGGTCACCTCTTCGACGACGCCCGTGAAGAGCATCCTTTCAGGCGTCACGATTTCCAGTGTTAATTCGTCTGCCATCCGATCCTCCGGCTATTCGGCGAGCTTCTTCGCCTTCTCCACGACCTCTTCGATGCCGCCGACCATGTAGAAGG
>DIWG01000061.1 GCA_002423465.1 Syntrophaceae bacterium UBA6112
TTGTCAGCAGCCTTCTTGTCGGCAACGGCCTTCTTGTCATCAGCCTTCTTGTCGGCAACGGCCTTTTTGTCATCAGCCTTCTTCTCAGCCACTGCTGCGGGGGCGGCCGGGGCGGCTTCCTTCGCGGGGGCTGCGATTGCGGACGTGCAGAACAGGAATACCAATGCGATTGCCCAAACCATAACTTTCTTCATCTTCACTACCTCCTCTTTTTCATTTTTTATCAGTTCCCTTCCGATCCGCCGCCCATCGGCGGTCTCGGGAATCTGCTCAACATTGCCTTCACCATTGTCATGAAGGCTCAAAACTTTTAGCACTGAAACTACTTCGTGACCGGCGGCACCGGAGGGGCGACCGGTTTGATCTCCTTCGGGAGATCTTTTCTGACAGCTTTCTTGACCGCGGTCTTCTGCGCCGGCGCCACCCGGATCAGGACGTTCCGGCCATCCTTTTCCATATAGCTGACCTTAATTTGATTGCCGACCGCGATAGCGGAGAATGGTTTTTCCAGAATGAACTCCATCATTTCCGCTTTTCCTTTTAATGTCCGCTCGATTTTCAGAACCGCTTCGGAAACCTCCAGCACCTTTCCGACGGCGCTCATCTCCGGAATCCGGGGAGGAATGGGCGGGGCGGTCGGGGGCTTCTCCGCGGCAAATGCCGGCGTAAAACCAATACAGATAAGAACAGCCGCCAAGATGAAGCCCATTGCCCAAAGGCTTCGGCTTTCCGGCAAGAAAAAGGTCTGCTGTTTATTGCACCGCTGATCCCCCTCTGCAAGGCAGGGCCTGCGGGCTGCGCTCCCGGTCAAGAAACGTTTCATCCGACAACCTTTCCTTCCGCCCGGTGTTCCCGGACGCCGCCTTATGAGCAATGTATGTGCCAATGGTGAAGAAACAGCCGTAAGGGGATAAAACGATGTAAAATCGGCGCGAATCGGCTTTGGACTCATGGCGCCTTTTCGTGCCTTCGCGGGAGTATTGTTGAAATCTTCCCCAACGGCTGGGGAATTATTCATCAGATGTCTCGGGAATTTGGGGGGAGCGTGCCGTGCCGCCTCCACGGTCCGGCAGGAGGGATGGATGGTGAAAGGAAGCGCCTGAAAGCGGTTTTCCCGTGTGTCAGGCTTTCATGATCATGTTCAACGCCCGTGGGACGATTTCCAATTCGGCCGGCAGGGTACCCGGCTGCTCCCCGTCGATATCGAGGAGGACCCGCTGGTTTGAATGTGCGGACACCCTCATTCCCGTCGTCATGGAAACCTGGCGGATTTTTTTGATCTTTCCGGTGTAGAGTTTGGGAAGATGCCAGAAGACCAGCGGGAGAACCATGGCCCCGATCACGGTGACATGAAAGAGGCCGTCGTCGGTCACGGCGTCCGGGGCAACCAGCATCCCGCCCCCATGATAGCGTCCGTTGGCGACGGCGATGTTGAAAACGTCGACCGTCCGTTCCTCCAGATCATCCACCTTGAGGCGGATCCGCTTTTTCTCATAGGTAAACAGGGAAACCAGTGTAGCCCAAATGAAGGTGATGAACGGCCCACAGGCTTTGCTTGTCCGGTTGACCCGGTCGACCACCTCTCCGCCGAGACCGAAACTTGCGATATTGTGGAAGTATCTTATGCCGGCGCCGCCCTGGTGGTCCCGGAAGCGGATGCGTCCGAGATCGATCGTCCGGATGTATCCTTCCCGGATGGTCCGAAGGGAGGCCTCGATCCCGGACGGGATGGGCATGGTCCGGCAGAAGTCGCAGCCGGTGCCGTTGGGGAGGAAGCCGAGGACCGCACCCTTGCGGATGGGGCCGTTTTCGTCAAAGAAGCCGTTGACCACCTCGTTGAGCGTTCCATCGCCGCCCACGCAGATGATCCGGTCGATGCCCCGCAGGAGGTTTTCCCGGGTGATCCGGGTGGCGTCGCTCGGTCCTTCGGTCAGGCGGGTTTCGAAAGGGCCGAGAAGTTCCCCGGCCAGTTTGCCGATCCGGGGCCACTCCTTGCCCGTCGCTCCGTTCCCCGCATTGGGATTCACCACAAAGACGGTTTTTCCGGAATACAAGTTCACCTCCCGCGCCCATGGCAGATTGTGAGGAATGGTTTTGTAAATGCGGTGGGACTATAGCACAGAACTTTCGATTGTGGTAGCCGAAAAGGCGTAAAAGAATTGCTTTCCCGCCCTCTTTTTGGTATCCGTCTACAACACGCGGGGAGGTGCCGGGGGCTTTTCATCGCCGGGAGAACAGAGGGATCAAAGATGGGTTCCATGACACGGGATTGCAGCAGGCTTAAATTCGTCTTTGCCTTTTTCTTTTTCCCGATGCGTTCCCTGCTGGGGCGGATCGGTCTGCATTACGATATCTCCGGTATCGCCAACGCCTACTATCGGAGGGCTTTCGACCGGATCCCCGCGGCCGACAAGGCGGTCATCCTGCCCCACTGCTTGATCGGGGAGAAGTGCAAGGCCCATTTTTCCAAGGAAGATGGGGTTCTCTGCGTGAACTGCAAGCAATGCCGCTGCGGGGAGATCCGGATTCTCTGCCGGGAAATGGGGTGGCAGTTTTACATCTCCCCCAGTCAGAACTTTACGAAAAGACTCGTTCAGCGGAAGAGGATCCGCGCCGCAATCGGCGCCGCCTGTGAGGCCGAGATCGAGAAGGGAATCCGTTCGACGCCGATTACCTTCCGCGGGGTGCGTCTCCAAGAGCGGAAGGTGATCCCGCAGGCGATCCTGACGGACCGCTGCGATTGCCTGAACAATGATGTCGACTGGGAGCGGCTTCGGCGGATGATCGGGAACGAGACGGGAGGCGCCGCCGCCGGCCGCTTGCCGGATCTTCCGCTTCCGCAAGGCGATGAAGCGTGAGGGGGATGATGACCGACGGACCGCGTTTTTCCCCTTCCGAATCCGTCAATCCGGGAACGGACTCCGGCCGCGTGATCGTCGTCGGCGCGGGCGCCGGCGGAATGATGGCCGCCGGGCGGGCGGCGGAAATGGGCGCAAAGGTTCTCCTCCTCGAAAAGACGGACGGTCCGGGAAAGAAGATCCTCGTCAGCGGAAAGAGCCGCTGCAACCTGACGAATGCATGCGACCGCGAAAATTTCCTCTCCATGTACGGTCCGAACGGCCGCTTTCTCCACGGCGCCTTCCATCGCTTCTTCCGGGAGGACCTCATCGCCTTTTTGAAGCGGTACGGCGTGGAGACGAAGATCGAACGCGGCGGGCGGGTCTTTCCCGTTTCCAATGATGCGGCGGACGTCGTTGCGGCCTTCCGGCGTTATCTGAAGGATTATGGCGTGAAGATCCGCACCGGCGTCCCCGTGACCGGAATCGCCGTCCGCGCCGGCAGCGTCGAAGGTGTCCGGACGGCGCAGGGGATCATTCCCGCACGGGCGGTCATCCTGGCGACCGGCGGCGCCACCTGGCCCGCGACCGGTTCGACCGGCGACGGCTACCGGATGGCGGCGGCGCTCGGCCACACCGTAACGAAGCTCCGGCCCGCCCTCGTTCCACTGGTCGTCATGGAGATCGAGCGGGCGAAGTCGATGCAGGGGGTGAGCCTCAGGAACGTCCGGCTCACGGCCTTCCGCGGTCCGGCGGAGGGGATCGATCCCGCCCTGATCCCCGCGGAGGATGTCGGCCGGGGGCTGGAGCGGCGGCGGAAGAAGAGCCCGGTCATCGAGAGCCGGATGGGGGAGATGCTCTTCACCCACTTCGGGATCGGCGGTCCGATCACTTTGCTGATGAGCCTTTCCGTTGTGGAGGCGCTTGAGGAAGGTCCGGTCGGCGTCGTGATCGATCTGAAACCGGCCCTTGCTGCGGAAACGCTCCACGCCCGCCTCCAGCGGGATTTCGATCGGTTCGGCAAACGGGGCTTCCGCAGCCTCCTGGCGGGCCTCCTTCCCCACAAGATGGTCGAACCTTTTATCGAAATGACCGGCGTCCCCGCGGACCGGCCGGGCCATCAGATCAGCGCCGGGGAGCGGGAGAGACTCCTCGGTTTCCTGAAGGCCCTTCGGTTCAACATTCGGGGGCCCCTTCCGATGACTGCGGCGATCGTAACGGCGGGCGGGGTTTCGCTCAAGGAGATCGATCCCAAAACGATGGCCTCGCGCCTTGTTCCGGGACTCTTCTTCTGCGGAGAGGTGATGGACCTCGATGCCGACACGGGAGGCTACAACCTCCAGGCGGCCTTCTCCACCGGCCATGTCGCCGGCGAAGAGGCCGCGACCGCTCTTTTATGACATCATCACAGCAGCTTCAAGTTCATGCGGCATCTGGATTTTGCGACAACACGATTTCTTGCGGAGGAGGAACGACCATGGAAAAACTGGACAAGCCGGACAATCTCGTTGAATTTCTGGAAAGCAGTGTGGCGAAACATCCCGACCGACCGATATTCGGGACAAAAAACCCTCAGGGTGTTTACGAATGGCTGACCTACCGTCAGATCGGCCGGAGGGTGGACGATCTGCGGGGCGCTCTGGCCGGTCTGGGAATCGGCCGGGGCGATGCCGTGGGAATCATCGCCAACAACCGGACGGAGTGGGCAATCGCCGCCTATGCGACCTACGGCCTGGGCGGCCGTTTTGTCCCGATGTACGAGGCGGAACTCACCAAGATCTGGCAGTACATTGTGACCGACAGTGCCGTGAAGGTTCTGTTCGTCTCCAAACCGGAGATCCTGGAGAAGGTGAAGGATTTTCCGGAGAAGATCCCGACCTTGAAAAAGATGATCCTCATCGAAGGTCAAGGCCAGGACAGCATGGCGGCCCTGGAGACTGCGGGCCGTGAGCGCCCGGTCAAGGCCATCCGTCCCGATACCGACGAGATTGCCGTTCTGATCTACACCTCGGGCACCACCGGCGAACCCAAAGGGGTCCTCCTCTCCCACGGCAACTGCACGAGCAATTCCATGGCCGGGGTGAGCATGTATCCGGAGCTGAACGAACAGGGCGTCAGTCTCTCCATCCTCCCCTGGGCCCACTCCTACGGCATGACGGCGGAACTCAACGCCATGGTCTATCTTGGCGGATCCATCGGCTTCATCGAAAGCGTCAAGACGGTCGTCCAGGATATGGCCCTGGTCCGCCCCACCTGGCTGATCGCGGTTCCCCGCGTCTTCAACCGGATCTACAACGGCCTCTGGGAGAAGCTGAACGAACAGGGCGGCCTGGCCCGGAAGCTCTTTGTGATGGGGATCGAGGCGGGGAAAAAGCGGCGGGAACCGGCGGCGTCCGGCCGGAGCGATTTTATCAATGATTTGAAATTCAAGCTGGCCGATAAGATCGTCTTTGCGAAGATCCGCCAGAAGATGGGCGGACGTCTCATGGGGGCGATGAGCGGCAGCGCCGCGATGAATGTGGACATCGCCCATTTCTTCTTCGACGTCGGCATCCCGATTTACGACTGCTACGGCATGACCGAGACCTCGCCCGCGATCGCCATGAACGGCTCCCTCGCCTATCGCCTGGGCAGCGTCGGGCGGGCGATCGACAAGGTGCGGATCGTCATCGATTCCTCGGTCGTCGAGGAGGGGGCGAAGGACGGGGAGATTGTCGTCTACGGACCGAATGTCATGAAGGGGTACCACAACAAGCCCGAGAAGACCCGCGAGGTGATGACGCCGGACGGCGGCGTGCGGACGGGGGACCGGGGGCGCCTCGACGCCGACGGCTATCTCTACATCACCGGCCGGATCAAGGAGCAGTTCAAGCTGGAGAACGGCAAGTTCGTATTCCCTTCTGCGCTGGAGGAGGATATCTCCCTGGTGCCCTGGGTCCAGAACGTCCTGATCTATGGGGAGAACCGGCCGTTCACGATTTGCCTGGTCGTTCCCGATTTCCTGATGGTGGAGCGGTATGCGGAGAAACACGGGATCTCCGGCGATATTCGCCAACTTGTGGGGAACGTGGAGATCCAGGCGATGATTACCGGCGAGATCCAGAAGGTTCTCCAAGGGCGGTATGGCGGCTATGAGATCCCGAAGAAGTTTATCTACCTGATGGAGGGGTTCACGGCGGAAAACGGGATGTTGACCCAGACGATGAAGCTGAAGCGGCGGGTGGTTCTGGAGAAGTTCAAGGACCGGATCGATGCCCTCTACGCCTGAGGGAGACGGTTGCCGCTTTCGTCCGGTCCTGAAAAACCAGGAGGAATTTAAAAGTCCTTTATTTATTGACTTTTTCCCGATTTTTGTGTCTAAGTCACCGACGTGCAAAGGATCATGCGGGGCTCTTCCGGCCGCCAAGAGCGCCCGAACCTTTGTGCCTCTGGATAAGGCGGTGGACGTCACAAACATGGCCTCCGGTTTTACGGCGCGAGGAAGCAACTGTTCCCGACGACAGGAAATGAATGGAGGGTTCCATCATGCCTGCTCCCCAAGGAGTTCTTGATCTTGTCACGCGTTTCACGGAAAACCTGACAGCCTACGCCTCCGGCGCCTACAACGAAACACAGCTCCGCCGGGAGTTCATCGATCCTCTCTTCGGCGCGCTGGGATGGGATCTGGACAATCTCGCCGGCCATGCCGAAGCGTACAAGGACGTGATCCACGAGGATGCGATCCGAATCGGTGGCGCGATGAAGGCCCCGGACTACTGCTTCCGGATCGGCGGGACGCGGAAGTTCTTTGTCGAGGCGAAAAAGCCCGCCGTCCGCATCGCTCTGGATCCCGCCCCCGCCTACCAGCTCCGCCGATACGCCTGGTCGGCCGGGCTGCCCCTCTCCATCCTGACGAATTTCGAGGAATTCGCCGTTTATGACTGCCGGATCAAACCGGATCAGAACGACCGGCCCGCGACGGCCCGGATTCTGTTTTTCAGTTTCCGGGACTATGCCGCCCGCTGGGAGGAGGTCGTGGCTGTCTTCGCCAAGGAGGCCGTCCTCAAAGGGGCCTTCGACCGCTACGCCGAATCGACCCGCCTGAAGAAGGGCACCGCCGGCGTGGACGAGGCGTTCCTGAAGGAGATCGAATCCTGGCGGGATCTCCTCGCCCGGACCATCGCACTGCGGAACCCCGCCCTGAGCCAGCGGGAGCTGAATTCCGCCGTGACGCTGACGATCAACCGGATCATCTTTCTTCGGATCTGCGAGGACCGGGGGATCGAGCCCTACGGCCAGCTCCAGGGGCTCCTTAACGGCCCCGGCGTCTATAAACGTCTCATCGGGATCTTCTACCGGGCCGACGACCGGTACAATTCCGGCCTGTTTCACTTCCGGCAGGAGAAGGGCCGCGCGGCTTCTCCGGATCGGCTCACGCTGGAACTCGCCATCGACGACAAGCCGCTGAAAGAGATCTTCCGGGGGCTATACTACCCGGATTCACCGTATGAATTCTCCGTCCTCCCCGCCGATATCCTCGGCCGGGTGTATGAGCAGTTCCTCGGCAAGATCATCCGCCTCACCGCCGGCCATCAGGCGAAGGTGGAGGACAAACCGGAGGTGAAGAAGGCGGGCGGCGTCTTCTACACCCCGAAATATATCGTTGACTATATCGTCGAGGAAACGGTCGGCCGCCTCCTCAAAGGCCGGACCCCCGCCCAGGCCGACCGGCTCCGGCTCCTCGATCCCGCCTGCGGCTCCGGTTCCTTCCTGATCCAGGCCTACCAGCGCCTCCTCGACGGGTACCGGGACCGCTACGTGGCGGGAGATCCGGAGAAGCGGACAAGGGGGCGGCGGCCGGTCCTCTATCAGGCTGCCGGCGGCGAGTGGCGTTTGACCACCGCGGAACGCAAACGGATTCTGCTGAACAGCATCTATGGCGTGGACATCGATCCCCAGGCCGTCGAGGTGACGAAACTCTCGCTCCTGCTCAAGGTTCTGGAGGGGGAGAGCGGCGAGACCCTCACGAACCAGATCAAGCTCTTTCAGGAGCGCGCCCTCCCCGACCTCTCCGGGAACATCCGGTGCGGCAACTCCCTCATCGGTGCGGACTTCTACGACGGCGAACTGCCCGGACTTTTAGACGATGAAGATCGCTATCGGATCAATGTTTTTGACTGGGCGCGGGAATTCCCCGAAGTCTTCACCGATGGCGGCTTTGACGCCGTCATCGGCAACCCGCCGTATGTCCGCCAGGAGATGCTGAGGGATTTCAAGGCCTATTTTCAGAAACACTACCGGGTCTATGACGGAGTCGCAGACCTGTACGCCTATTTCATCGAAAAGGGTGTCGCCCTGCTGCGGCCGGACGGTTATTTTTCCTATATCGTGGCCAACAAGTGGCTGCGCGCCGGCTACGGTCGGCCCTTGCGCAACTGGCTAAAGGGTCAGGGGATAGAGGAGATCGTCGATTTCGGAGATCTGCCGGTTTTTACGGGGGCGACGGTCTATTCCTGCATCATCCGGATTCGGAAAGAAACCCCCTCCGACACCTTCGGCGTGGTGAAGGCCGATACCCTCCAATTCGACAGCCTCGCGGCCTATGCGCAGGAAAATCGCTACGAAGTCCGGCGGGAGTCTCTCGAAGGCGGTGGCTGGTCCCTGAGCGATGATGGGACCGCTGTCCTCCTGAAAAAGCTCCGACAAACAGGCATCACCTTGAAAGAATATGTGAAAGGCCGGATCTATTATGGCATAAAAACCGGTTTCAACGAGGCATTCGTCATCGACGCTGCGACGAGAGAACGCCTGATCGCCGAAGACCCGAAAAGCGCGGAGCTGATCAAACCATTTCTCGTGGGGCGGGACATTAAAAGGTACAAATCGCCAACGAGCGATTGTTATTTGATTATGATTCAAAAGGGCTGCACTGCTTTCCGGTCAGGCGCTGCCAAAGACGCCTGGGGCTGGTTCCAAACTGCCTATCCCGCGGTTGCGAGACACCTGCACCCCTTCAAGAATCAGGCGGAAAAAAGGTACGACAAGGGGGAATATTGGTGGGAGCTGCGGACCTGCGATTATTACGCCGAATTTGAGAAACCGAAGATTCTTTGGCCCGGCATTAGTGCTGAAGTTGCGGCATTTACTTTTGATAAAAATGGACTCTACGGGAATGATAACAATCAATTTATTGTCACTGATGATCGATATCTTCTTGGGATTCTCAATTCGTCATTAGCGAAGCTTGTGTTGATGAATATTTGCGATAAGGTTCAGGGTGGATTTTACCGCTTAAAGATTGCATATATCTCTCAACTCCCCATCCGCACCGCCGACTTCGCCGACCCGGCGGACCGGGAGCGCCACGACCGGATGGTCGCCCTGGTCGAAGAGATGCTTGCCCTCCACAGGCAGCTGGCCGCCACGCGGACGGAACACGAACAGATCAACCTCAAGCGCCAGATCGATGCCGCCGACCGCCGGATCGACCGCCTCGTCTATGATCTCTACGACCTGACGGAAGAAGAGATCGGGATCGTTGAGAAAGATTGACAAAAATATTTTGTTATTGGATGATTGAACCGTAGATGGCGATCAAGCCGATGAGTCGATAAATTGAGAAAAGGTTGGAAGTACGGGAGGTGATATATGAAAACCGGAATAGAAATAAGAGAGCCTCAGATTGTCTTTCGCGGGGGAAAACCTTCAGCCGTCATTCTGGACATCGATGTGTATCAAGATCTTTTGGAGCGACTGGAGGATGTTGAAGATCTTCAAATGTTGGCGCGGATGAGGGAAAAACCCTTGAGCTTCAGAAAACTAGATTCCTTCTTGAAGGAGTACTCGTCCGGTGTATGAAATCTTGATCGAAAAGGCTGCGGAGAGGGATCTGAAGAAAATACCGGCTGTCGATTTTGAGAGAATCGTCATGCATCTGAGGGGCCTCGCTGAAGACGCCAGGCCGGCCGGTTCCCGAAAAATCAGCGGTTCGGAACATGATTGGCGGATTCGGGTCGGGACATATCGGGTAATCTACGAGATCGACGAAAAGGAAAAAACGGTCAAGATCTTGCGCGTCCGTCACAGGCGAGAAGTTTATCGCTGACGCACCCTGCCAACATCTTCCATTCGATTTCGCCGATTGTGCGGACCGGGAGCGGCACGATCGGATGGTCTCCCTGGTCGAAGAGATGCTCACCCTTCACCGGCGGTTGAGCCGCCGCCCGGACGGACCATGAGCAGACCAACCTCAAGCGCCAGATCGACGCCACGGACCGCCGGATCGACCGCCTGGTCTACAACCTCTACGATCTGACGGAGGAGGAGATCGTGATCGTCGAGAAAGATTGACAACAACCTCTCAATATCGGATGATCATGTCGCCGATGGTTGAGATTGGAACCATGAACTGCACGAAATGACCCTATCTTTGGCGGAGGGAAACAAGACGAGAGACGCGGGTGGTTGCGACCCGATAGGAGAAAAGGGCTATGAAAAGGCACTTTCCGGTGATCATTGAGCAGGACAAAGAAGGGGTCTTCATCGTTGAATGCCCTGTTTTTCAGGGATGCCGAAGCTACGGTCAGACGGTCGAGGAGGCCATCGAAAACATCCAAGAAGCCATTGCCGTTTGTCTTGAAGAGGCGGAACCCGCGCCACGGGAAACCCTGTTTGTGGGCATTCGAGATCTTGAGGTGGCCGTGCCGTGACCGAGATCCCTTCGATATCTTTCCGTATGCTCATCAGGAAAATCAAGCGATTGGGATTTGAAGACGTTCGCCAAAGAGGTTCACACATCCGCTTTGTTCATCCTGATGGTCGAAAAACGACCATTCCGGATCATGGAAACAGGGACGTTCCTCAAGGCTTGCTGGTCAAAATCGTACGGTATGATCTGAAGATGGACCTTCATGAGTTTTTCAAAGACGGATAAAACCCCGATCTTACCGGCAGTTTGCTGTCATCCGTACCAAACACGAAAAGATTAACCTCCGGCGCCGGATCGACCAACGGGTCTATGAGTTCTGCAATCGAACGATTGAAAGGAGGGAAACGATGAGATGGTTGAAATGGATCGCGGCGGCGGTTGTCATGCTTGTCCTCACGGTCGTTTGGCTCTTGCCCCGCCTGAATGATTTTGATCGCGGCGGCCGCCTTCTCCTCCCCGGCCTGCAGAAAGAGGTGAAGGTTGTCCGGGACGAGAACGGGATGGCCTACATCCGTGCGGCGGGCGAGGACGATCTTGCCCGGGCGCAGGGATTCGTCACCGCCCAGGACCGCCTCTTTTCGATGCAGCTCACCCGGCTCTTCGCCACGGGCCGGATCTCCGAACTGGCAGGCGAAAAAGGGAAGAGGAGCGACATCCTCATGCGGACCATCGGTTTCCTGCGTCAGGCGAAAAAACACGAGAAGATCCTCGACGAGCGGACGAGACGCCTCTTTCAGAATTATATCGACGGGGTGAACGCCTTTGTTGCGGCGGGAAAGAATCTGCCTCTCGAGTTCCGCCTGGCCGGGATCAAGCCGGAGCCCTGGACCGTTGCCGATTCCCTGGCCATCGTTTATTACATGGGTTGGAATTCCGCGGCGAACCTGGAGACGGAGGTCGTCGCCCAAATGCTGATCGAAAAGGTGGGCGAGGCGAAGGCTCGGGAGATCTTCCCCGTTACCATCAACCCCGACGATCCCCTTCCGGCGGTACGGCCAAGGGCCGAGCAGGGGGTCAACCGGCCCCACTTCAATCTTGCCGGCGATGGTGAGCTGCTGGCCCTCCTGCGCGAAACCGAGGGGAGCCTGCGCGTCGGGAGCAACAACTGGGTCACATCCGGCGCCCTTTCCGCGGGTGGGAAACCGGTCCTCGCCAACGATCCGCACCTCGACGCCCGGATTCTTCCCGGTCCCTGGTACCCGACGGGGCTGATCACGCCGCAGGGGAGGGCGGTCGGTGTGACCATTCCCGGCCTTCCCGGGATGGTCGTGGGACGGACGGAGCGGATCGCCGTCGGGATCACCAATACTTACGCGGACGCCCAGGACCTCTATGTGGAGACCGTCGATCCGGCGGACCCCGCGCGCTATCTGGAGGGGCGAAAATCCATCCCCTTCGAGGTTATCCGGGAGACGCTGCGGATCAAGGACGGCAAGGCCGCCGGCGGTTTCCGCGAAGAGAGCGTCACGATCCGCCTGACCCGCAGGGGGCCCGTGATTACGGACATCCTTCCCGGCCTGAAGAGCCGGAAGGTGATCACCATCCGCTGGTCACCCTTCGAGACGATGAAGCCTTCCTTCGGCCTGGACCGGATCATGACGGCGAAGTCCGTCCATGACATGCGTGCGGCGATCGGGGAGATCACGCCGATCATGCTTAACTTCGTCTTTGCCGACGCGGACGGCCGGATCGGCTGGCAGACTTCGGGACGCCTCCCCATCCGCTCCCGCGGCGACGGGACGGTTCCCTTTGTCGTAACGGACGAAAAGGACAACTGGACGGGATGGATCCCCTATGGAGAGATGCCCGGGAGCGCCGATCCTCCGCGGGGATGGGTGGGGACCTGCAACCATATGACCGTCCGCAGCGACTATCCTTATTACTACAGCTCGCACCTCTCCCCCTCCTACCGCTACCGGCGTCTTGCCGAGGTACTGGACCGGTCGGAGAAAAAGACGGTTGACGACCACTGGGCGCTTCAGCGGGACGACACGAACCTTATGGCCCGGGGGATCGCGCCCGTCATGGCGAAGGCGCTTCTCGGCCACTCGGATACCGCAGCCCTGGGAAAGCTCCTTGAACGGTGGGACTTCCGGGACCGGGCCGATCAATCAGCGCCGCTTGTCTTCCACCGGGTTTACGACCGTTTTGCGCTGGAGGTCTTCCGGGACGAACTGGGGGAGGAGTTGGCCCGGGCGATGCTCGGCAACTGGTATTTCTGGGAGGAACGCCTCCAGGGTCTCGTGCTGAATGGGGGATCACCCTGGTTCGACGATCAGGGGACGCCGGCGAAAGAGGGACGGGACGAACTTTTCCACCGCGCCGCCGCCCGTGTGATGGCGGAGGCGAAGGCCGCGGGCGATGGCGACCCGACAGAGTGGCGATGGGGGGATCATCATCGGATCACGTTCGTCTCGCCGCTGCGCCGGGAGGGGATAGGAAGCGCGTTTCTGGGTGGTGGAACCCATCCGATGAACGGTTCACCGGAGACGCTCTACCGGGCGATCTACGATCCCAACCGGCCGTATGCGGTCGGTGTCTCCGCTTCGCTGCGGATGGTTGCCGATCTCGGCGATGGCGACAAGGTCGCTGCGGTCCTCGCCGGCGGTGTCTCGGGGCGCCAGCTCACCCGGCACTTCCGGGATCAGGTCGAACCCTTCATGAACGGCGAAAAACGGTACTGGTGGTTCAGCGACAAGGAGATCGCGAACCATGCGAAAACGGAGCAGACGCTCGCTCCCCGCTGAACGGAGGTGAGAACGGCGTTCCGTCATTCCTATCCCTGCGGCAATTCATATCCCTTTTCCCGGAACATCCGCAGGCAGATGTTCACCGCATCGGCATCGTAAAGGATTCCCTTGTTCTTTTCGATTTCCGCAAGGGCCTCATCAATCCCCAGGGCAGGACGATAGGGTCGGTGAGAAGCCATCGATTCCACGACGTCCGCAACAGCGAGGATTCGGGCCTCAATCAGTATTTCTTCTCCTTTACATTTGCGGGGATAACCGGAGCCGTCCATCCGTTCATGGTGTTGGTGGACGATCTCCGCCAAGGGCCAGGGGGACTCTACATCCTTCAGCATCTCGAATCCTTTGCGAGCATGTTCTTTGATCAGGGAAAATTCGAGCTCAGACAGTTTTGTCGGTTTGGACAATATCTCCGCCGGGATGGAGAGTTTTCCGATGTCATGGATGGAACCGGCCATGCGAATGCCGTCGATTTTATCTTGGGGCAATCCCATCTCCGTCGCAATGGCACGGGCAAGGTCCGCAGATCGGATCTGATGACCGGCCGTATAGGGATCTCGTGTTTCCACTGCGGACACCATAACCTGGATGGTCGCACTTACCGACTTCCGGAGACTTTCGAGAGTCCGCTGAAGTTCCTCCTCCACCCGTTTGCGGTCGGTGATGTCGTGGCTCAATGTGATGATGCCAATGAGCTTCTTCTCCTTGTCCCGTAAAGCGGACATGCGGTTCTCCAGCCAAACGGTGGAGCCGTCTTTCCTGTATTCCTCCAATTCCAGGATGCGGCTTCTTCCGGGGTCTATCGTACCGCCGGCTTCCAATTTCAACTCTTCTTCAAAGGTCCTGGCAACGATCTGCAGGGATTCAGGCGTCAGCATCTGTTCCATGGTTTGAGACATGACCTCTTCAGCCGTGTATCCCCGAAGGCGAATGACGGAAGGGCTGACGTAAGTGAAACGTAAATTCAAGTCCAGAACGGTTATAACGTCCGCAATGTTATTGACCACCAAACGGTACTTCTCTTCGCTTTCCCGCAGCGCCACCTCCGTCCTTTTGCGCTTTTGCTCCTCATGAACAATGAACCAGCCTCTCAGACCAAAAAATGAAAATATGGCGCTTCCGACAAGAAACAAAACGACAATCAGAATCAGCTTGTTTCTGAAATTCTCAAGCGAAGACAGTATCTCATTCTCCGAAGATGCCACGACAATAGACCAGAAGGTTTGTCCGATATGGACGGGCATGTATGCCGCATGCTTCTTGACCCGCTCAACCTTCCGCTCACGGATCTGATCAAAGGTATATGTTGTAACACCTTGTTTCTCTTTGATCATCTCCTCCGCCATTGCAATAATGTCGGGATAGTCCTTACAATTCTCAAAAACCGAATTCCCCGTATGGCCGGGAACGGGACAATAGAGCTCTTTTCCGTCACGGCTGATCATCCAGGCATAACCCGTCTTGCCAAACTTGATCCTTTCAAGGTACCGCTTCGAGAGGGTCTGAAAATTTATCCCGATCCCGACGCTTCCTTGATACTTCCCGTTTTTCAGGACGGGGACATGGAGGGCTACCATGTCAAACCCCTGAACGGATTTGAATACATCGCTCACGATAGGTTTATGGGATCTCATGACTTCTTGAATGTGTTTCTGACCGGAAATATCCTGCCCGATGGCTTTGGGGTCCAAAGGAACGGTAAAAATGATCTTTCCGTTTGCATCTACCCTGGAAATCGCCGTGATATCATCCTTGTTTGTTTCATAGGTGAGCGAAATGAATTTCTTGCCGGTCTCGTCGAGATTTACAATGGCAGGCATCCGGGTGATGGAGGTCAGAACATTCGTCCACTGTTTGAAAAAATCATCGATCCCGACACTTGCCTGTCTGGCATAGGATATCTGCTTCTCGTTCAGAGCGATGATGGCCGTCTTCTTCGCGTCGTCATAGGCGTAATGAAAGAAAAAAGCGCAAAAAAGGATCAAAAAAATCAGAAAATAGACCCATAATTTATTCTTCATGATCCACTCTTTCGGACTGAGGTGATCTGGGTATTAAGGCGCATGACGGCTCGTAATAATCGGGAAAGAGAAACAACGTGAACAGAAACATGATGATAAAATCATAAACATTAAAAATTGCAACATGTCAATATACATTTATGCCGGGTTAAATTTCACACAATTTTCAAATCGATGAATTTCGTTTGAACTCTTCAGATTTTTTGAATGGGAACTGCCGGAGAAAGCGGCCCGAAGCCGGATGCTTATCCGGAAGGGAGTTGATTGGATGGAAGGCTTCCTAAAAAAAGTGTTGACCAAAACGTTGACCAAGCACCCCTCAAACAGAAAGAGGATTAACCAATGAATCAGTTAACCCCCCGTTTTCTTTATTGGTGCCGAAGGCCGGACTTGAACCGGCACGGATTTTGTCCACTACCCCCTCAAGATAGCGTGTCTACCA
>DIWG01000087.1 GCA_002423465.1 Syntrophaceae bacterium UBA6112
CCGGATCGCAATATAACGATAAATTTAAAATGTTACGCTGATTTAGACTTTTTACGAGGGCGTCAATCTATAGCTAACCTTATTGCAAGTCATAGATATTATTTATATAACTTACAGGTATATGATATAAAATAGAAAGTAATGAAAGATTCATGCAGAAAAGCATTCCTCTCGTGTAAAGAGACCAGGACAGGGCGACGCCAAAGATTTTTCACGCTCCTCACGGTCATCGCCCGATGCCTGATGCCATTAATCTTCTTGCCAGGAGGCTTGCCAGATCCATCCAGGCGCAACGATCTAACCTTACTCAGACATAAGCCAGCCTCAGTAGTCGCTGGTCATGATGAACAGGGGTTTGGCTTCGAAACTTTCGTAATAGGGGCGCAGCCTCTTGCAGTTGTAGTATTTTTCGATGTCCACGACCTTCTTGATGCTCGTAACCACGTCGATCGGAACGTCGTCGTACCGGCCGTTGCGCAAGCTGACGAGCCTGCCGTGGGAATGGTTCAAGATCAGGTTCAGGGCAAGATTCCCGAAGGCCATGGGGGCGATGGAGTCGATGGCGTCCGGATTGCCGCACCGGACAAGATACCCCAGCCTCTGGTTGATGACGTTGATCTTCCTGCCTCGGTTGAACCGTGCGGACGTCGCCATAATCCGGGCGGAGACCAGATCCCCGATGCCGCCAAGCTTTCGGTGGCCGTACTGATCCCTCTCATCCTTCTCGAAGACCATCTTCTCATTATCAAACCTTGCCCCCTCTGAGACAAGGACGACAGAATAGTGGCTCGGATTGGTGAAGCGGTCCTGGATCAGCAGCTCGGTCAGGTCCTCGATCCTGAAGCAGTACTCCGGAATCACGCAGCGGTTGGCTGCCCCTGCCATCGTGGGCAGAAGGGCCGTAAAACCGGCATAGCGGCCGAACACCTCGATCACCAGGATCCGTTCATGGGAACCTGCCGTGGTGCGAAGACTGTGGGTCATCTCGATGGTCCGGGTGATGCAGGTGCTGAAGCCAATGCAATAGTCCGTCCCGGGAACGTCGTTGTCCATGGTCTTGGGGATGGCGATGACTTTGACCCCCAAAGTCGAAAGATGGACGCCGTAACTCAAGGTGTCGTCACCGCCGACAGCCACGAGGTAATCGATCCCCAGAAAATCAAGATTCGCCAGGATCTCCGGCGTGAGATCGTTGATCTTGTCGCCATACCGGTCCTGCAGGTGATCGGGAACGTCGTTCTTGGGGATATGGCTGGGAAGGGTGCGGGAGGTATGCAGGAAAGTGCCTCCCGTCCGTCCCACTTTATTGACAATCTCCTCCGTAAGTATCTGGTAGCAATCCTCCTGGTGAAGTTTTTTGTCCCGGATGCAGGAGACCAACCCTTTCCAGCCTCTACGAAGACCGATCACCCTGAATCCTTCCCGGATGGCCCGGATTGTGACGGCCCGGATCGCCGGGTTGAGGCCGGGAACATCCCCGCCCCCCGTCAGGATGCCGATAGTCCCTTTTTTTCTCTTCAAGTTAGGCATAAGGCTTTCTCCCTTAAGAATGAAGAATGCAGGAAAAAATGAGATCGTTATTTCGCAAAGATTCCGCCCAGGATGTATCCCACTGCAATGAGCCCCTGGGTCACCAGTACCAGTTGGACGTTCCTCATCATGACCGTCAGGAAAATTTTCATCTCGTCATATCGGAACGATCCTTTGATCACCTGCAGGGCAATGGGCAGCGTCAGCAGGGCCAGAAGCGCAAACACGGGCATGTAATTTAGCATCACTGCTCCGACGATCCAGAAATAGACCAGTATAACAAACAGGGAAAAAACAACGGCTGCCTGCTTTTTGCCGAAAACGATCGGCAGCGTCCGCCTTTTGACCATGATATCTGCCTCGACGTCCGGGAACTCGTTGAGCAGAAGCAGATTGTGCACCAGAAAAAAGGACGGCATCGAAGCGATCAAGGCTGTCAGCGTATATATGCCGGTATGGACAAAATAGGCCCCCATCACGGGCAGGATGCCCAGGCCCAAACCCGGCGACCATTCGGGATAGCCCATCTTGAGAATGAACGGGGTGTACAGGATGATCAGAAGGGTGGCCAATACCAAAAGGGGTACGAGCATCCACCCCTTCACCGCCGTAAAGAAAATGCCGATCGGAATGATAAAAACGAAGCAGGCGATGCCCAGCCACAGGGCTTGTTGCAGCGTCAGCAGGCCGCTGGGGATGGCGCCGCTTCCCCCGCTGAAGGGTGTCCGGCGGGTTTTGTAATCCAGACCACTCCGGCAGTCGAAATACTCGTTGAAAATATTGACTGCCGCATGGGCGACCAGCAGCCCGAACGTTGCCATGAGCGCATAACCCATGTGGAACGGCGTTCCGAACCGTCGCGATTCATACCAGGCGACACTGGCTCCGAGAATCCCCAGGATCAAGGCCAGGATCAAAAAGGGAACGCGAATGACCGTGACGATACCCCTGAATTTCATCAGACCTCCCGTGCGCCGCCCTTGTATTGAGCCGGATCTTTCCGTGCGATCAAAATCGATCACGTCTTCCCCTGCTACCGAGAATCTTCAATTATCATGATGAATAACCCATTTCGTTTTTTTTTGCAGTAGAATATTATCAGTGTCCATGATAAGGCGGGTCGCAAAGCAGGATGACGGCGGCGGATGATCTCCAATCCTTTGCGTCAATCCTGATGCAACATTGGGAAATTTCCCGAAAAATGAGAGGTTCGAATTCTCTCACCGCTACAAATCAAATCAATGACTTCGGAGATGGTTCGTCTCACGGCCTTTTTTAATGAAGGAGGAGGAATGCAGCAAGCGGCTTTCGATAATGGGCAGTATCTGCAAGAACAGACCGGAGCGATTTTAGAAAGGGTGCGTCGATTTGACAACAAACTCTACCTTGAATTCGGCGGCAAGCTTCTTTTCGACTACCATGCCGCCCGTGTCCTTCCCGGCTACGATCCCAATGTCAAGATGCGCCTCCTTCAGGAACTCAAGGAGAAGGCCGACATCCTTCTGTGCATCTACGCCGGCGATATCGAACGCAAGAAAATCCGGGCGGATTTCGGGATCACCTATGATACCGATGCAATGAAGCTGATCGACGACCTGCGGGAATGGGGAATCGATGTCCTGGGGGTCGTCATTACGCGGTATGACAACCAACCCGCAGCGGAGCTGTTCAAGAACAAACTGGAACGGAGAAACATTCGGGTTTATACGCATCGTTTCACAAAAGGTTACCCGACGGACATCGATGCCATCGTAAGCGACGAAGGATACGGAGCGAACGAATATATTCCCACGGAGAAACCGCTCGTGATCGTGACGGGTCCTGGGCCGGGGAGCGGGAAGCTCGCGACCTGCCTCTCCCAACTCTACCACGACTACCGCCAGGGCAGAGGCTCCGGGTACGCGAAATTCGAAACCTTTCCGATCGCCAACATCCCGCTCAAGCATGCAGTCAACGTGGCCTACGAGGCGGCGACCGCGGACATCCGTGATTTTAACCTCATCGATCCCTTCCACCTGGAGGCCTATGGAAAGACGGCCGTTAACTATAACCGGGATGTTGAGGTATTTCCGGTCCTGAAACGGATTCTCGAGAAGATCACGGGGATGAAATCGCCCTACCTCTCCCCGACGGACATGGGGGTAAACCGAGTCGGTTATGCGATCGTCGATCACGACCAAGTGAAAAGGGCCGCGGAGGAGGAGATGATCCGCCGTTATTTCCGTTACCGCTGCGAATATGTTATGGGTTTTACCGACGCCGAAACCGTTCAACGGGTCGAGCTCTTTCTGAGAGATTTTAACCTCAAACCGGAAGACCGAAAGGTGGTCATGCCGGCGCGTCAGGCCGCCCGGGAGGCGCAGGAGCGGGACAAAGGGAATGAGGGAATTTTCTGCGGGGCGGCGGTGGAGCTGCTGGACGGGAGTATCATCGTCGGGAGCAACTCCGCGCTATTCCATGCGGCATCGAGTCTTGTGCTGCATGCCGTCAAGGAGCTGGCGGAGATCCCGGAGAAGATCAAACTTCTCCCCGCCAGCATTACCAATTCGATCTCCACCCTGAAGACGGAGATTCTCAATGAAAAGACGATCAGCCTTGACGTAGAGGAGACCCTGATCGCTCTTTCCATCAGCGCCGCAACGAACCCGGCCGCGCAACTGGCCATGGAAAAATTGAAAGAGCTCCGGGACTGTGAGGTCCACATGACCCATATCCCTACGCCGGGTGACGAGGCCGGTCTTCGCCGGCTGGGGGTCAACGTGACGAGCGATCCCAATTTCTCTACGAAGAGTCTCTTTATTGTTTAACCCGGAGAGCAACGTGAAATCCCCGCCTTGCAGACTGAGATCAGGAGAGCAATAATCCACAGACCGCTTTCTGGGCGGGAAGCTTCACTCTTGGGGCGGGAATACGGTCCGGCCGCGGCGCGATTTCAATCCGACGCCAATGAAATCCTAAAGATGGGGAAGGTTCCCAATCGGTGTAACGGAAAGACGCGTATCGTTGCCGGCAAGCTGCTGTTTCCAGGCGGCAAGTGCCGCGAGGGAGCGCCGGGCGTAATGGGCGCCGCGGTCCTTCTTCCGGATGCGTCCGGGAAGCGGGGGGAAGAGCCCGAAGGTTACGTTCATCGGCTGGAAGGTCTTCGTTTTGGCATTTGTGATGTGGCCGATCATGGCGCCGAGAGCGGTTTCGGGAGGGGGCGGGATCATCTCCCGGCCGGCGAGGAAGCGGGCGGCGTTTCGTCCCGCGAGCAGGCCCATTGCCGTGGACTCGACATAGCCCTCCACGCCGCTGATCTGACCGGCGAAAAACAGACGGGGATCAGAACGGAGCTGGAGTGTGTTCATCAGCAGCGCCGGGGCGTTTAGGAAGGTGTTCCGGTGGATGCTCCCGTACCGGGCGAATTCCGCCTTCTCCAGGCCGGGAATCATCCGGATGAGACGCCGCTGCTCCGGCCAGGTCATCTTCGTCTGAAACCCGACGATGTTGTACAGAATGCCCTTTCGGTCCTCACGGCGGAGTTGGACGACGGCGTGGGGCTGAAGTCCCGTCCGCGGATCGATCAGACCAACCGGCTTCATCGGCCCGTGGGCGAGGGTATAGATTCCCCGCCGGGCAATTACCTCGATCGGCAAGCACCCTTCGAAGCATTTGATTGCCTCAAAGGTGTGGAGGGGGACCTGTTCCGCTTCGATCAGATTTTTCCAAAAGACCTCATAGGTCAGCCGGTCCATGGGGCAGTTCAGGTAGTCCGCCTCGCCGTGGTTGTAACGGGAGGCGGCAAAAACGCAGCTTGCATCGATGGATTCCCCCTCGACGATCGGGGAGATCGCATCGTAGAAATAAAGGTATTCGCTGCCTGTCCTTGCGGCGATGGTCCGGGCGAAGGCGTCGGAGGTGAGGGGGCCGGAGGCGACGATCGTGATTCCGTCCGCGGGGATTTCCGTGACTTCGTTGCGGATGATTTCCAGCCCCGGCTGTGCGGCGAGTCTTTCCTCGATGAAAAGGGAGAAGGCGTTCCGATCAACCGCAAGTGCCTGCCCGGCCGGGACGGACGTGGCGTCGGCCGCATCCATGAGCAGGGAATCCATCCGCCTCATCTCCTCCTTGAGGAGGCCGACGGCGTTTTCCGGGGAGGCTGACCGGAGCGAGTTGCTGCAGACGAGTTCCGCCAGGTGCGGCGACCTGTGGGCCGGGGAGAAACGCTCCGGTTTCATTTCGTGCAGGATGACCCGTTGTCCGCTCAGGAGGAGCTGCCATGCCGCTTCGCAGCCGGCAAGTCCCCCGCCGATGATGGTGACCGGGGCGTCCGGCATTGGCATATTCACAATGATCCCCCCGTCGTCGCTCAGGATGGCTGCGCCGTTCCGTCTCCCGGCGATCCCTTTGCCGGCGGCCTGTACTTCATGATGGTCTTGCATTCGGGATAACCGGTGCAGCCGAGAAATTGACCGTATCGGCCCTTTTTGACAGCCATCGGCTTCCCGCACTTTTCGCAGAGAACATCGGAGAGTTCAACCGGGGCGGCCGGAGCGCCGGGCTGCGCGCCCCTGGGTGTCTTCACGATGTTTTTGCATTCCGGATATCCGGTACAGCCGAGGAAGGTCCCGAAACGGCCCCGTTTGACGGCCATCGGTTTCCCGCATTTCTCGCAGACGGCGTCGCCCTCTTTTCCCGTGGGCGGTGCGACGACCGGCGCCCCATCCGGTCCGACATTGATCGTATGTTTGCATTCCGGATAGCCGGTGCAGCCGAGGAACTTTCCGAAGCGGCCCTGGCGGGCGGACATCGGTTTGCCGCAGAGGGGGCAGGGGATGTCCGTGGTCTGCTTCTCCTCCGGCTGGATTTCCCCCTTGTCGCCCTGCGTGAAATTCATCGTGTTCTTGCAATCGGGGTAGTTCGTGCAGGCCAGAAAACGGCCGTTCTTCCCCCATTTGATGACCATCGGCTTCCCGCACTTCTCGCAGACGAGGTCGGTCGGGGTCTCCTCCCGCTTTACGTTGCGCATCGTGGTCTTCGCCTTCTTCAGCTCCTCCGTAAAAAGGAGGTAGAAGCCGTTCAGGGTATCGAGCCGCTTGATCTTTCCCGCCTCGATCCGGTCGAGATCCGTCTCCAGCGACGCGGTGAAGGCCACGTCGAGGATCCGGGGGAAATTCTTGACAAGCAACTCCGTCACGAGGATGCCCAGGTCCGTAGGGATGAACTTTCCCTTGTCCAGCCGGACGTATTCCCGGTCCTGGATTGTACTGATGATCGTTGCATAGGTGCTCGGGCGGCCGATGCCGTTTTCTTCCAGTTCGCGGACAAGGGAGGCCTCGGAGAAGCGCGGTGGCGGCTGGGTGAACTTCTGCTCCGGCGTCAGAGAGAGGAGTTTCAGGACCTCCCCCTCCCGGACGGAGGGCAGAAGCTTGCCGAAGCCGTTCTCATCACCGTTTTCTTCTTTTCCCTCCGTGTAGACGGCGGTGAATCCGGGAAACCGCATCACCGACCCTTGCGCGCGGAGGAGGCAATTGGCGGCGGCGATCTCCACCGTGGTCTGGTCGAGGACCGCTGGGTTCATCTGCGAGGCGAGGAACCGGTTCCAGATGAGCTGGTAGAGGCGAAACTGGTCCGGCGTCAGAAAGGGCTTGATCTCCTGTGGCGAACGGGCGACCGATGTCGGCCGGATCGCCTCGTGGGCGTCCTGCGCGGTTCCGGAAACTTTGAAGACGCGAGCCTTCGGGGGCAGATAAGCAGCGTCATAATGGGAACGGATGTATTCCCGCACCTCGCCCAGCGCCTCGGCGGCGATGCGGACGGAGTCGGTCCTCATGTAGGTGATGAGGCCCACGGAGCCCTCCTTTCCCAGTTCGATCCCCTCGTATAGCTTCTGGGCGTTCATCATCGTTTTCTTCGCCGAAAAATGAAGCCAGCGGGAGGCCTCTTGCTGAAGCTTGCTTGTCGTGAAAGGTGCGGGCGGTTGGCGTTTGACCTCTTTCTTCTCGACGGAGGCAACGGTGAATAGCGCCTCTTTGAGCGAGGCCACGATCTCGGCGGAGCGGACGCCGTCTCCGACCTTCGCCTTCTTCCCGTCGATCTTGAGCAGTTTCGCCTCGAAAGGGGGAGGGTTAACCCCTTCCAGCAGAGCGGTGATGTTCCAGTACTCCTCGGGGATGAACTTCGCGATCTCCGCCTCGCGGTCGCAGATGATCCGGACGGCGACGGACTGCACCCGGCCCGCGGAGAGGCCCCGTTTCACCTTGTCCCAGAGCAGGGGGCTGATCTGATAGCCGACGAGACGGTCGAGGATCCTCCGGGTCTGCTGGGCTTCGTAAAGGTTGAAATCCAGGTCGCGGGGGTGGGCGAGGGCGTCGAGGATCGTCTCCTTGGTAAGGTCGTTGAACAGGACGCGCCGGACCGTCTTCTTCTTTCCGATTTCATCGGCGATGTGCCAGGCGATCGCCTCGCCCTCACGATCCGGGTCGGTCGCCAGGAGGATCTGGTCCGCACGCGACGTTGCTTTCTTCAATTCGGCGATCACCTTCTTCTTTGTGTCCATGACCTCGTAAGTCGGCTCGAAGCCCTTTTCCGGATCGATGCCGAGCTTGTTTTTCGGAAGGTCCTTGACATGACCCACGGAGGCGCGAACCTCATAATCGTTGCCGAGATATTTGCCGATGGTCCTCACCTTGGCAGGTGATTCCACGATAATCAGTGAATTCAATTCGATGACTCCTTGAGAAGAAATTGTTTGCCCGGCATCTGCCGGATTAGACCGCGGAGCTCTAAAATGAGCAGAGCGTTCAGGACCTCCTGGGCGCTGAGGCCGGAGGAGGAGATCAATGTGTCGATATTCACAGGTTGGGAGGATATCAGGGTCAGCAGTCGCAGCTCTTGATTTCCGAGACCGGCAACGTCGACCCGGGCCGGTGCGGCTATTTTTTCAGGATCGGATGGGGACGCATCCAAACGGGAAGGGACGGGGAGCGACGATTCATTTGAGGCGGAAGGCTTTACACCCGCCTGCGGGAGGATTTCTTCGAGGATATCCTCAATGTTCTCGACCAGCATTGCCCCCTGCTTGATCAGGCGATGGGTTCCCCGCGACCCGGCAGCGCCGATCTCACCCGGAATGGCGAAAACCGAACGACCCTGTTCGGCGGCGATCCGCGCCGTGATCAGGGAGCCGCTTTTCTCGCCGGCCTCCACAACGACGACACCCAGCGACATCCCACTGATGATCCGATTTCGCGACGGGAAGTTGGGGGCGTTGGGTGGTGTGCCGAAGGGAAATTCTGTAAGCAGCGCGCCGTGGGAGGATACGGCCCCTGCCAGCCTTTCGTTCTCCGGAGGATAGATGATGTCTAAGCCGCAGCCCAAAACCGCGATGGTTCTCCCTTTGCCGGCCAGCGCACCCTTGTGAGCCGCAGCATCGATACCTCGGGCGAGACCGCTGACGATGGTGATCCCCTGGAGGGCGAGTTCGCGGCTGATTTTTTCCGTGGTGTACCGTCCGTAGACGGAGGCGAGACGGGATCCGACAACCGCCACGCAGATCTCCTCAGGGCTGAGGGAACCCTTCACGTAGAGAAGGGGAGGGTAGTCGTAGATGTTCAGGAGATTTCCAGGGTAGGTCGCATCCGCGCAGGTTACGATGTTGACTCCAAGTTCCCGGGCACGCTCGATCTCCCGCTCCGCCATCCCCCAGTCTGAGAAAAAACGGATATTATCCGCTGTCTTCGGGCCGATCCCCGGAATCGCCCGGAGGGTCTGCGCGGTGGCGGAAAAGACCTCCCGTGGAGTCGAAAAGGCCCGCAGCAGGTTCCGGAAAGCCACACAGCCTATCTCTTCCACCGCCCGGAGGGCGATCCAATATTTCAGGGACTCCTGATCCATATCTTGCGTTGTTCCTGTTTCTTCAGTTTGAAATCACAACTGATGATTTTACCCATATACGAAAAAACGTGGGACGATATATCGGATCTTCGAGGGGTGTCAAGTCTTTTCATGGCGAAAAACCGTTGCGTTCTTTGGTGCTTTGGGTTAGAAGCAACCCATGAATAATCGGTATGGCGTTTTTATGACGGGACGTTTTTGGACCTTTATTTTGCTTATGGTGGTCGGATTTTATTCCGTGACGGCCTTTGGTCAGAATGTTCCGAAAGCCCCTTCAATTCCGGTCGATGACCTGGATTCCCTTCGTTCGGAGCTGACAATTTACCCCCAGGAAATCGACTTCGGCACGCTCGGTCCGGGAGAAGAAGCCAAGGCAATCTTCCATCTGACGAATGAGGGACCGGGGATCCGCGAGTGGTTTGTGGAAGGGCCGGAAGGGTGGAAGCTTTCGGAGAGTCAGAGTCTTTCAGGACTCGTCGGTCAGACGCCGGAGCCTCTGAGCATCCGGCTTGTTTATGTAAGGGAGGTTGGCACTTCAAAAAACCGGAACTGTTCGTTGATCCTCCGTCTGGAGACGGGAGATCACGCAACCGCCTTGCGCCGTGATGCCCCTGTCGGAGATCTGCGGGAAGAGATCCGTTTTTATACTGACGGCGGGATGATATCCTTTTTCTTCCAGGTCAGACTTGTGGAGTTGGCCTCCGAACCCCTTTTAGAGGTGGAGCCTCTCCGGATGGATTTTGGAACAATCCGCCCGGGCGAACAGATTACGAAAAGGCTCCTTCTTAGGAATCGGGGACGGGAGTTGCTGAAGTGGAAGGCGGGCGTCCCAGGAGGAAGGGAAATGCCGTCGACGATGCTCCCTCCTGTGGGAAGGTATGTTTCATTAAGGAACGACGTCGCCGGTACAGATGCGCATTCATTCATAGGGACGCTTCCGGAAGGACTCGAACTTTCCGGAAAATGGGAAAAGGAGGGTGGCTATCCCTCCGGACAGGGTGAACAGAATATTCTGCGTTACCGATTCACGGGGACGGGAATCAGCCTTTATTTCTGGAAATCTCCGGATGGCGGTCCCTTCAGTGTATTTCTCGATGAGCAGTTTTTAAGTATTATCGACGGCTTCGCGGAACGCCGGGAGCGAGGAGAGGTTCTGATTATTGAGGAACAGCCTGAAGCTACTCACCTCCTCACCATCGTTAACGGGGCGGGCAAGGTGACGCTGGAGGGAATGCGGGTTTTCGGGAAACCGATCCAGAGAGGGCCTCGCGGCTGGATCAGCGTCTTTCCGGACAGCGGATTTACCACCCGGGAGACCGATTATATCAATGTTGCCCTCAACACGCGCCAGCTTACACCCGGTACTTACGGAGATCACGTCCTCTTCCTCACCAACGGAGGCGAGGCCGATGTGGAGGTTTTTCTGGAGGTGGCGGCGGAAACGACACAGCGTTTCCTGGACGTTCACCGTTATCTCACCGGGTCCGATTACCTCTATACGACAAATCCAAAGGTCGAGGCTTCAAGCCTGCAGTTGCAAGGATACCGACACGCTGGGATTGTTTTCCGTCTCTTTGCCCCGGGAACGCCGGGAACGACCGATTTTTTTCGGTGGTTTAACAAAGCAAAGGGAGATCATTATTATTCCTCCGATCCAAAAGGAGGCAAGCCCCTTCCGGGCTATCTTTTAGAGGGTTCCATTGGAAATATCGCAACTTCGCGTCTTGCAGGTACGCGAGAGCTCTACCGTTGGTTCAATCCGGCGAGGGGCGTCCATTTCTACACGACGGACCAAGCCGGAGAGGGGATCACCAAAAAGGGATATCGCTTCGATGGAATCGCCGGATTCGTCCGTTGAAGCAAGAGATGAAAAAGGTTGCATTCGGTCTTGACAAAAGGAGTCAAAGAGTCTATAAGCCACCTTCCTTGAAAAGAGACTGAATGCAGTGCGTCGCGAGGATAAGCGCCTGTAGCTCAGCTGGATAGAGCAACGGACTTCTAATCCGTGGGTCGAGAGTTCGAATCCCTCCAGGCGTACCAGGCATGGATGGTGGGTGTAGCTCAGTTGGTTAGAGTGCCGGGTTGTGGCCCCGGAGGCCGAGGGTTCAAATCCCTTCACTCACCCCAAATTTTGCGTCCGGCTGCGACAGGAAACGGAATAAGCGCCCGTAGCTCAGCTGGATAGAGTCGCAGACTTCGAATCTGTTGGTCGTAGGTTCGAATCCTACCNNATCCTACCGGGCGCGCCAGATTTTGCATACAGAATAAACGACCCAATGTGGGCCCTTAGCTCAGCTGGTAGAGCAACTGACTCTTAATCAGTAGGTTGTCGGTTCGATCCCGACAGGGCTCACCAAATAAAAACAGTGGGTTACGAGTGAAATCGTAACCCCTTTTTTGTGGCATTTGGACACACCTTAGAGTTCTTGGAGAAGATTCCAGCCCCGGTTTTTACCAAAAAACGATTGATGCTGTTTTCAGCTTATCATTTCATACATCGCATTAGTACATAAGAACAGAGGACAAGAACAGGGGACACTCTTCACCGGTGAAAATGAAGAAACTCCTTTCAAAAATCAACTATTTTATGATAATAATACTTAGGTGCATTTGAATGGTTGCTTGGCTGCATGCAGCGCATCAATAATGATCGCGGTATTTGGAAAGGAACGGACGTGAAGAAGGAAAATGTAATTCTTTTTAGTGGCGGCGCTGAAGGGGCTGAAGCGGAATTTGGCGCGAATGCGGAGCGCTTTGGGATTGAAGAGGTAAATTTTACGTTTGAAGGACATGTCCGGGGCCGCCAGCGAGGTATCCGAATTTTGAATCATGAAGAACTGAAAAATGGCGACGTTAGCCTGGAATACGTTTCAAAATTGATGAATCGCCGATATACCCAGAGCCCTACATTGCGCAAGATCTTGCAGAGCATCTGGTATCAGATCAACAACGGACAGGGGATTTACGTGGTCGGAGAGATCCTGGCGGATCAAACCGTGAAGGGTGGTACGGGCTGGGGTGCCGAATTCGCCAAAATCTGCAACAAACCTTTGTTTGTCTTCGACCAGAAACGCAATGCCTGGTTCCGCTGGAATCAAGTAGAGTGGGTAGAGCGGGAGAGGGGAGACGAACCGGTTATCAGCCATCCGCATTTTGCGGGTACAGGAACGAGGTTTCTCCAGGAGAACGGCAAGAAAGCCATTGCGGAGTTGTTCGAGCGAACATTTACATAACGGACTGATGCTCAGCTTCATGCCGGAATGGCTGAACGCTCGATTCATTCGAATACCAAGTTTATCTCCATCATCAATCTCACCGAAATGCAAAATTTCTGACCGTACGACAAGGGGGCATCACGGATATTCATTATCGCGAGGTGTGTCATGTTTAATAGGGATGAGGCAGAGGCGATTGCGGATGGATTCGGGAAGTGGGGTGAAAATTTTCAGGAACAGCTCGCCAAGGCGCCGGAAGCGACGGCGCGGTTTGAAACCATATCCGGGCTGCCGGTGAATCCGCTCTATACGCCGGCGGATGTCTCTGGTCTCGATTACTTGAGAGATCTGGGCTTCCCCGGACAGTATCCCTATACCAGGGGAGTCCAGACCGACATGTACCGGGGCCGCTTCTGGACCATGCGCCAATATGCCGGTTTCGGCTCCGCCGAGGATACGAACAGGCGTTTCCGGTATCTTCTGGAGCAGGGACAGACGGGGCTGAGCGTGGCCTTTGATCTTCCCACCCAGATCGGGTATGATTCGGACCACCCCCTGGCGCTGGGAGAGGTGGGCAAGGTCGGAGTGGCCATCGATTCCGTACGCGACCTCGGCGTCCTGTTCGAACAGATACCCCTGGACCAGGTCAGTACATCCATGACCATCAACTCCCCAGCGGCCATCCTTACGGCCATGTACCTTGCAATCGGGGGGCGGAACGGGATCGGTCCGGAACAGCTCCGGGGAACCGTGCAAAACGATATCCTCAAAGAGTACATTGCCCGCGGAACATACATCTTTCCCATCCGTCCGGCCATGCGGATCGTTGCCGACATCATCGGTTTCTGCGCGAAGAACATGCCCCAGTGGAACAGCATCAGCATCAGCGGCTACCATATGCGGGAGGCCGGATGTACGGCCGTGCAGGAGGTGGCCTTTACCGTCGCGGATGGCATCACGTACGTGGAAACGGCGCTAAATGCCGGGCTCGGCGTGGATGAAATTGCCCCGCGTCTTTCATTTTTCTTTGCCGCCCACCAGGATTTTTTCGAGGAGATCGCAAAGTTCCGTGCGGCGCGGCGGATCTGGGCCAGGATTATGAAAGAGCGTTTTAAGGCCAAAGACCCCCGTTCCGGGATGCTCCGCTATCATGTGCAAACGGCTGGGTGCTCCCTTACCGCCCAGCAGCCGTTCCTGAACATCCTCCGTACCGGGTATGAGGCGCTGTCCGCGGTCCTGGGCGGGTGCCAGTCCCTTCACACCAACTCCTACGATGAGGCCCTGGCCCTTCCCACGGAAGAGGCGGTTCAGATCGCCCTTCGGACCCAGCAGATCATTGCCTACGAGACGGGCGTCACGGGGACGATAGACCCCATGGCCGGTTCCTATTGCGTGGAACAGATGACGGACCGAATCGAGACCGAAGTCGAAGAATACCTGAAACGAATCGAGCAGATAGGTGGCGTCATCCCGGCCATCGAAACGGGATACATCCAGGGAGAGATTGCAAACAGCGCCTACGGGTACCAGAAAAAAATTGAGACAAAAGACCGGATCGTTGTCGGCGTCAACCAGTTTCAGATCGACGAGCCCCCCCCCGAGGGGCTGCTCAAAGTCCGGCAGACCGTGGGTGAACTCCAGTCCGAAAAACTCAGGATCCTCCGAAACGAGAGGAGCGACGGGACCGTCCGCTCCTCCCTGGACGAGATCCGTCGCGTGGCCCGTTCCACGGAGAATCTGATGCCGGCCATCATCGAAGCGGTCAAGGCGGAGGCCACCATCGGGGAGATCTGCGATGTCCTCCGCGATGTGTTTGGAGAATATCGCGGCAGCAAGTCCTTTTAATCGCGCACCATTCGAGATGGGAAGGAGGGGGGTGGGTATGACAAAGGAAAAGACAATCCGGGTACTGATCGCCAAACCGGGTCTGGACGGCCATGATCGCGGGGTGAAGGTCATCGCCCGCGCCCTCCGGGACGCCGGGATGGAGGTCATCTACACGGGACTCCGCCAGACGCCGGAACAGGTCGTCGGCGCTACGGAGCAGGAGGATGTGGATGTTCTGATGCTGAGCAGTCTCTCCGGCGCCCACAACCACCTTTTCCCCAGGATCATGGAAGGATTGCGCAAACGCAATATGAGCGACATCCTCGTTCTCGGCGGGGGGATTATTCCCCAGGATGATATTCCCGCCCTCAAGACGGCGGGCATCCGGGAGATTTTCGGTCCGGGTACGGACACCCGCGCGATCATTGCCTTTGTGCGCGAGAATCTGATGCGGAGGCAAGCGAGGTCATGAAGATGGGGATCGACTTAGGTATACACGATTTTTATTTAAAAGGGAGATATCCAACAGGAGAATGAACATGACCGATGACGTATACAAAAGATTGGCCAAGGTGCTGGACACGCTGCCCAACGGATTCCCTTCAACGGAGAGCGGAGTGGAAATCAAACTGCTGAAGAAGATTTTTTTGCCGGAACAGGCCGATCTTTTCTGTGAAATGCGGTTGACCTTCGAGACCGTTGAAGAAGTCGCCGCGCGTACGGGACGTTCTTTGGAAGGCTTAAAAGAGATGCTTCTCAACATGTCGAAATCTGGTCAACTATTTACGATAAAGCTGGGAGACACAAGGTACTTCAAGATGCTGCCCTGGGTTTTTGGAATCTACGAATTTCAGAGTGCACGCCTCGACAGGGAATTTGCAGAATTAAATAAAGTGTACGCGCCGGTCTATGGAAAACAATTCTTTTCAAAAATGCCTCAATTGATGCAGACCCTTCCCATCGAGGAAAACATCTCGGATCGGGAAGAAGCCCTCCCTTATGAAAAACTCTCCTCGATGATCGAAAATGGACAATCATTTCTGGTGAACGACTGTATCTGCAAGAAAGAGAAGGGCATCTTGGGTGAACCTTGCGACAGACCCGTACAGGTATGTCTGGCCATCGCCCCGATTCCCGGGATATTCGACAACTCTCCCGAGGGTCGCGTCCTCTCCCGCAAGGAAGCTTACGAACTGCTGAAAATGACGGAGGAGAAAGGACTCGTGCACATGACCAGCAACGTGCAGAATGGATCTTTCTATATCTGTAATTGCTGTAAATGCTGCTGCGGGGTTTTGGGTGCAATTAATAAATTGGGCATACCGGCGGCGGAAGTTGTCAACTCCCACTATTACGCGGAAATCGATCAGGATCGTTGCGTAAGTTGCGGGCTCTGTTTTGATGAACGTTGCCAAGTGGGGGCTATTGAAGAGGGAGAAGAAGCCTACCGGATCATCCGAGAGCGCTGTATCGGTTGCGGCCTTTGCATCAGCGCATGTCCTGCGGAAGCCGTCCGGTTGGTTCACAAAGAAAAACGGTTGGCGCCCCCCTTCACGGAAGAGGCCTGGTTTCACGAACGCGCGAAGGCGCGGGGCGTGGACTTTTCGGCTTATAAATAAAGATGAATGATATCGTTCAGATTCCAGGAAATTCCACAGAATCCCTCCGCAGCCTTCTGCACGGCCTTTCGACCCCTTTTGCTGCCGGTGAAAATATTGGGATCAAGATCCACTGGGGGGAGAGGGGAAACAATGACTTTCTTCCCCCGCGTTACACGCGCGAGATCGTCCACTGGCTCAGAGATTCCGGTGCCAAACCTTTCGTGTTCGATACAACCGTCCTCTATTCCGGGGGAAGACGAAATGCAAAGGACAGCTTGAAGACCGCAGAGGAACACGGCTTCACGGAGAACTATCTCGGCTGTCCCGTCCGGATCGGGGATGGTATGGACGGACGCGATATTGTGGAATTGGCCGGAGGCGATCGCCATTTTCCTTCAATCCAGGTGGCGGCAATCCTTAGGAAGGCGGATGGTTTTGTGATTTTTTCCCATTTCAAGGGGCACATGGAGTCTTCCTTCGGGGGGGCAATCAAGAATATTTCTATGGGAATGTCCTCCCGCGCCCAGAAGCAGAGGATGCACGCGGATGCCCATCCGATCCTGAACCCAAAACGTTGTAACCGGTGCGGGCTTTGCGCCGAGATCTGCCCCACCGGCGCCGCTGTTTTGCCGCCGGAGGGAGATCCGGTTTATGACCTGAAGGCCTGTATCGGCTGCTCCCAATGCATCGCCCTCTGTCCCCGGACGGCTCTAAAGATCTTCTGGGATACGGACATCATCGCATTCCAGGAGAGGCTGGTTGAAACGGCGGCGGCGATCTGGAGGGTCATTGGTCCGAAAACGGTCATCGTCAACGCTCTTGTCCGGATCGTTGCGGAGTGCGACTGTCTTCCGGGCAACCATCCCGTCATTGCTCCGGATTTCGGATTCATCGGGGGTCGTAACCCCGTTGCTGTCGATGAGGAGTCCATCCGTCAGATCGGGAAGAAACCTTTCGACAGCGCCCATCCCCATATCCCATGGAAGAGGCAGTTCAGCTATGCCCGCGAGATCGGTTTTACTCCTTAAATCTTCATTGGAGTATCGCCGATTTCTCTTTGCAGCAACATGAACGAATCATTTCTGGTGAAGTTCCGTGTTCTATTGATCCCTGGCGATATCTCCGCTGACGCCACTTAAGAAGCTATCCCTTGTTCGTATTTCATTGATAGCCTTTTTAGGATTACTTCTCTTGCCACAGGAACAATCATCATTTATATTGATCATATCGTGACTATGAGCGGTAAAGTAAATTTCCTGTCTCTTTTGAAAAAAAATGAGGGGGGAAGGATGACAACGAAGGACGTCAAACAAAATCAGCCCATGACCCATGATACGCGATGGAAAAAGATGGCCTGGACGATTTACAAAGTCGATGATCAGGGTCAATATAAAACAAAAGTCGAAAGATACGATGACCATTTGATCATGACAGTGCCCTTTGCCGATGCGTCTCAAGAGAAGGCAGAGGAAGTCAGACAACGTGTTTTGAAAAATGAATCTTCTCCAATAGAATATTTCATGTACAAGCGGTTGCTGGATCCAAAGGCCCTTGCGCAGGCCATGGGCATGACCGAATGGCGATTGAAGCGACACTTCAAACCCGGCGTATTCGAAAAACTGGATCGGAATAAGCTGCAGGAATATGCAAAAATATTCAATGTTCAAGTGGACGATCTCATAAACTTCAGGGAGGATGCATAATTGAAAGTCAGGGATCGATACGAGCATAGCGCTTACGCACATTGCGAAACCGGAACGGTCGTTTCGCTTTTAAGGCATCATGGGCTGGAGATATCCGAACCCATGGTATTCGGACTTGCCAGTGGACTGATGTTCGCTTTTCTGCCTTTTGTCACGATGATGGGCGGGATGCCGATCGTTGCCTACCGCAGCATTCCCAAATCGATCATCGGCGGGATTCAAAGGCGCCTTGGCGTCAAATTCGAAGTCAGAAAATATCGGGACAAGGCAAAGGCCATGGAAGATCTCAGTGAACTGGTCGATCAAAAACAGGTTGTCGGGGTTCAGACATCCGTTTTCTGGCTTCCCTATTTTCCCCGGGAAATGAGGATTCCGTTCAATGCTCACAACATCGTTATCTTCGGCAAGGAAAACGGGGAGTATCTGGTCAGTGAACCGGCCTTCGAAGAGCCCGCGCGGATAAAGCCGCAGGATTTGCAGAATGCCCGGTTCGCAAAGGGTATCCTGGCCCCGAAGGGCTTCATGTATTATCCGACATATATTCCGGATAAAATCGACTTCAATGCCCTGATTCCGAAAGCGATCAAACGGACGAATTTCATGATGCTCAGTGCCCCGACACCCTGCGGGGTCCGCGGGATAGCCTATCTCGCCAATTACATCGAAAAACTCGGCGGGAAAAAGAGCGAGAAATACATCCGGTCGCTGTTGGGACACATTGCGCTCATGCAGGAAGAGGTTGGCACCGGTGGGGGCGGGTTTCGCTATTTATATGCTGCATTTCTGGAGGAAGCTTATGAACGCATGGAGATACCTGTGTTGCAGGAGGCCTCCGGAAAAATGACGGAAGCAGGCGATCTGTGGCGCAACTTCGCCCTGGTTTGCGCCAGAACTTTCAAAAGAAAAGAGAGTGAGATCGATCTGCCCCATATCGCCAATCTGCTGAGGATGGCCGGCAGGGCTGAGAAGGAAGTCCATTTGATGCTTCGCAAGATTTCATAAGAGAGAAATTAAGGTTGATGAGCAAACGCCGGCTCCCTGTGCTCCAAGACGTCATTTAAAACACCTCTACCTCCAGAACTGCATAGTTCCCGCGCGGGTCCCGGTTGATGTGCAGCAGGGACTTGCCCGGGAAATGCTTCACGAACATCCCGATCCCGCAAGCGGCTGCTGAACCGCAATAGCCGTACTGGTCCAGGTAGCTGAAATCCGCTATAGGGCGCAGCGCCTCGCGCCAGCGGGAAGCCTCTTCCCCGCCGATCAAAGCTCCGAAGGCAACCACATCCACCGGTGACTCTCCCCGCTCCCGGATCCACTTCAGGCAGGCCGCTTCGTTCCGAAAAGACCGGTTTTCCCGAAAGGCCCCGCAGGCGCCCTCGTGCTCGGGTCTCACGTAAAACCAGCCGCTCCCGTCGACCATACGCCAGCCGCGGGTATCCCGCTCTTCGCCGCCGGCCCCCGGGAGGGAGGCAACATCCACGCCGCCGATGAGGGCGCTTTGCTCCGCGCCCGCAGTCAAATCCGTCATGAGCAGGTCGAGGCCGCGCTCGAAGGAAAGGTATTGGCTCGAGATGGTGAGGTTGCGGCCCCGGGTTCCCAGGTTCTGGGCGAGATAGAATGTGGCCGTGTTGCTCATGGTGTTGATGAAATGGAAGGGCTTGGGGAGCGAATGGGCGGCGTAGATTTCGTCGAGCACGACCACGGTGTCGCCGAGGTTGCCGTACTCCGTCGTCAGATAGACGGCCGTGTCCGCCGCAATGGAATGGCCATGGATGCACTCGCGGGCGCCGATGAGGGAAAGTAGGATAAAACGGTTCACCCTGCGGAAATTCTCCTGGGCGTATTTGTGAAGCTCTTCCTTAAGAAGGTCCGTGTCCGCGAGAGCTTCACCGATGAAGGCCGAGACGCTGTGGATGTAGAGACCGGTCACGCCCGCCCCCCTTCATTGGAGAGGATCAGCGTTGTGCAGTTGCCGCCGAACCCGAAATAGTTGAGCATGAAGATGCCTTCACCCACCGCCTCATTTTCCGTCAGGGGCGTCAGGTTGCACCCCTCATCCTTCTCCCGGAAGCCCGGTGTTGCGGGGATAAATCCTGCCTTGAGCGATTGGGTAAAGAGGATCAGTTCACAGACGCCGCAGGCGCCAACGGTGTGGCCGATGAAGGGTTTGACGCAGGTCACGGGGGGCACCCTTCCCGAAAAGGTCAGCCGCATGGCGGCGCATTCGGTCCGGTCGCTGTTCTCCGTTCCCGTGGCGTGGGCCTTGACGGCGCGGATGGCCCCCGGGGCGATCCCCGCCTGACCGAGGGCCCGGTTCATCGTCTCCGCGACGGCCGTGCCCTCTTCATCGTGGCTGGTGACGCTGTAGGTGTCGCAGAGGTTGGCCCCGCCGAGGAAACGGAAGTCGCCGGCCGACCGGGGCCTCCCCTCCAGAACCACAGCGCCGCAGGCTTCGCCGAGGATCAGGCCGTCCCGTTGCCGGTCGAAAGGCCGGTAGGTCGAGGTGGCGAGGGATTTGAGCCCTTCGAACCCGTAAAATCCGAGGTTGTTGAAGAGGTCGTAACCGATCACCAGCGCCCGTTCGAGCCGCCCCTGCCCGATCATCGCGGCGGCGTAGAGGAAGGCGTTTGCGCTCGATGTGCACGCCGTCGTAAAGGTGTAGCTGCCCCCCCCGATCCCCAACCGCTCCATGACGGCGGAGGCGATCTTGCCGTAGCCGTTCGACGCGCGGAGAAATATGTCCGACACGGAAGCGGATGTTATACGGTGATTGCCTTCGAAGACGGGAACATCCATGGATGTGGAACCGAAGAAGAGGTGGGTCTTTCCGAGCTCGATGTCGCTCAGCCCGGCATCGGCGATAGCCCCTGCGGCCGTTGAGAAGAGGATCTCGGTAAAATAGCCGTCGGGGCGGTTCTCCGGCCGGTCCGCCTCGTTTCGCATGATCAGGTAGTACGGTCTGGTGTAGGGGAGGCCCGCCAGGGGAAATGAGAGATGCGCCAGATGGATGCGCCTGTGGCGCACCGCCTCGACAATCTGCTCCGGAGTCTCTCCGATTGCGCAGATCATCGCCTTTCCCGTGACGAATGCCCCTTGCTGCATAGGCTACCCCGGTTGGATGAAGTCGGCGAAGGTGTTTATGGACCGCATCACCTTTCGCAGTTCCTTGCTGTCGGAAATGAGCAGGTTGTATTTGTTCATGACGGCGATGGAAATCTCCAGGGCATCGATCGAGTCCAGCCCGAGGCGGGAATCGCTGCCGAAGAGCGTATCGTCATCCCCGATTGCGGCAATGTCGACCTTGATGTCGCACTCCTCGACGATCAGCCGTTTCAATGCTGTCTTCAGTCCTTCGTCAAGCGAACCCTTCATCGCTTTCAAACCTCCCTCAGTCTTCGCAAGATGATCAGCGTCAGCGCCAGCATGACCGCCCCCAGGAAGATCAGCGCCAGGCTTTCCGGAAGGACGTCGGCCATGCCGCCGTTCCTGAGGAAAATGTCGAGAAATCCTTCCAGCCCCCAGGCCATGGGGGACAGATGGGCCATCTCCTGCATGAACCGGGGCATGACGAACGTGGGCACCATGATCCCCCCCAGGGCGCCGAAGATGATGTTCAGGACTGCCCCGATCGTGGTCGCCTGCTCGGTTGTTCTGGCGACGGCGGCGATGAACAGGGCCAGGGCAATGGCGCTGAAGCTCACCGAGGCGACGATCAGGGCCAGGCCGCCCGGGGAACTCCCCAGGGTCAGGGCGGTGCCGCCGAAGAGCGGCACGACGACCATGCCGATCGCGACCATGATGACCGCCTGGATCGCGTTGATGAAAAGGTACGGGATCATCTTTCCCACGATCAGCGACAAGCGCGACACGTTCATGCTCCGGAGGCGCATGAGGGTGCCCTGGCTCCGTTCGGAGATGAAGGTGTTGGAGAGGGGGATGACAATGAAAAACATCGAAAAGACCAGCCAGGCGGGGACGCTCTGCTGCACTGCCGAGGGCACCTTGGACGACCGCCCTTTCCGGTAGGTGAACCTCACCTCGATGGGGCTCTCTTTGTCCGCCTTCAGCTTTTTGCTGTCGATCCCGGCAGCGTCCAGGAGGCCGCCGAGCCGGTCGATGAAGGCGTCGTGCCGCAGCCGGGCCAGATGTTCCTCCAGCGCACCCTTGAGCACCATTTGCGTCTGGATGTTGACGGAGGGGTTGACCAGGAGCTCCAGAGGCTTTTCGCCCTTTCCCCCCTTTTCTCCCGCCATGACGGTGGAGAAATTCTCCCGGACGATCAGGGCGAATTTGATGTCCCGGGAGAGCATCTGCTCTTCGATTCGGTCCGTGGTGGCGTCCTTCTCAAGGCGGCGAAACTTGAATGCCGGCAGGGCTTCGATCGCCTTCACGAAGGCCTCGGCAGGCTTTCCCGCATCCCGGTTCACGGCGAGGGCGTCGATGCTGACGCTGCTGTGGAGCCCGAAGAGGTCCCGCATGGCCAGAGACATGATCATGATGAACACCGCGGGCATGATGAACAGAACCGTCACCGCGTGGACGTCCCGGGTGATCAGCAGGAATTCCTTCTTCAGGGTGTACAGGAGTTTGATCACGCCTGTCATCGCCGTCACTCCTCGTCACGCAGCCGGACGTTCGTCAGCTTGAGGAAAAGCTCCTCGAGGGTTCTGCGGCCGAAGACGATGTCATCGACGCCGATTCCGTGTTCATGGAAGACGGTAAATACCGCGGCCATATTTTCTTCGAAGCGTTGGTCTCTTTTGATGTGAACCATGCCTTTTTCCACCCCTATCCCGGGATGGCTCGAAAGCGCTGTGACGGCGGGGTTCCCCATCTCCCCCACCCGTATCAGAACCGCGTCGGCATGCGCCAGGATGGCCTCCTTGGTATCGTGAAGGACGATCCGGCCCTCGTCGATCACGGCGATCTCGTCGGAAACCTGCTCGATTTCATCCATGTAATGGGACGTGTACACGATCGTCGTCTTCCGCTCCCGGTTGAGCTGAACGATTGTCTTGAGGATGTAGTTTCGAGATTGGGTGTCGACGCCCACGGTGGGTTCGTCAAGATAGAGGATCTCGGGTTCGTTCAAAAGGCCGATGGCCAGATTCAGACGTCGCTTCATGCCTCCCGATAAGGTGTCTACCCGCTTTTCGACGAAGGCCCCCATGCTCCCGACATCAATGCTGAAGGTCATGCGCTCTTTGAGCTTCCTCCCGCGCAGGCCCCAGAGCGAACCAAAGTACTCCAAATTTTCACGGGCAGACAGGCGGGGATAGAACGCCAGCGTCTGGGGTACGTAGCTGCACATCGATTGGATGCGGCCGAGTTCCCGGTCGAGATCCAGTCCGCCGACGCTGACCTCGCCGGAATCTTTGCCGATCACGCCCGTCAGGATCGAGATCAGGGTTGTTTTTCCCGCGCCGTTGGGGCCGAGCAGTCCCATGATGGAGCCGCGACCCACCGAGAGGTTGACGTTGTCGAGGACCGGCTTCAGATGGTATGACTTGGATAGATGCTTGATATCGATCAACAGTGCACCAGCAACATGAAGTATTCCCGTCCGAACCTCTTCCGAACATAATCTTTTGTATGGGGAGTATAAAGGAGGCCGCTCGGTATGTCAACACTGCCGTCCCAAGACATTTTTGCGGAACCATTTTCAATGAATATCAACATCTCATGAACTTCCCTGCAATGAATTTTGTTCCGGCCTTACTTTCCGGTAGTGACCGTTTTCCAAAAGAACCACCCCCCGTTTCTGAAGGTGTTCCAGGTGCTTGATCATGTGAACCCGCTCACCGAAGGCGAAAAATGCCATCGGCTCCCGCGGTCTCCCATAAATGATCCAGGCATCTGTAATCTCCTCCAATGTTCTGGGTTCTTCCAGGAAAGACAGCAGTTTATACTCCCTTTCACCGATCACCGAAGCGTATTTTCGCCAGAGTTCCACGGGCGGGTTTTCAAAAAATCCGGTTTCATGACCCGTCAGAACAATATGGGCCGGAATCCGCTGAAGGAGGTCAATCGAGGCTTTCGTTTGATCAATGTCGGAAAAAAGATCTCCGTACCAGGGGCCGAAACGGGTAAGATCGTAATCCCCCGCGAAGAGGACGGAGGGCTCCCGGAAGAAGAAGGCCAGATGTCCGGGGGTATGTCCCGGGGTCGCAATCACGTCCACGGTAAGGTTGTCCAGGCGGAGGGTTTCCCCGCCCCGAAGGAATCTCGCGGGTCTCCGCGGTCTAAAATGGAACTGTTCTCGGAGCAAGGGCTCCCAGAAATGTTTTTCCTTCTCATTAAGACCATACCATTTCATCAGAACGTCCAAGTCGGCGAGCGGCGGAGTATCAGCGGAAGATATCCAGAGGGGAAGGTCATCGAAGAGGTCCAGGTGCATGAAATGGTCCTCATGCCAATGGCTAAGCCAGACCATCCGCACATCCTCTTCGGCGCGGAGACGAATTAGCCTCTCCCGAACCGAGGCCGGATCGATGAGGATGCCGGCGCCTTCGACATAGAGGGAGTGACAGAAGGGATAACGGCCCCGGTTTTCACCGGGGAGAAAACGGATTTGACCCAGGGAGCATTCTTCTTCCATAGACCGACCTTTCTTCATAATCATCCCGAATGGACTATAAACAACCTCTAATATCTGTCAAGAAAAACCATCAGGCTATGACCTTGACCGACAAGCCATTTTAACCTATAGTCCTTGCGAAATGAATATACAGGACAGGGCTGCGATACGATGATCGATTATGAAAAAGAGCTAAACGCGGAGCAGCTCAGGGTCGTTCTGGAAGAGGAGGGACCGCTCCTGGTCATTGCTGGTGCGGGGAGCGGGAAGACGCGGACGCTGACCTACCGCGTCGCCCGTCTCGTGGAAAGCGGTGTTCCGCCGGAGCGCATTCTGCTGGCGACCTTCACGAACAAAGCCGCCCGTTCGATGCTCTCGCGCGTGGAGACGCTCATCGGCCGTGAGATCGGCGGCCTCTGGGGCGGCACATTTCACCACTGCGCCCATCGCACCCTCCGGTCCCATGCAACGCGTCTCGGTTATGCAACCAATTTTTCAATTCTTGACAGCGAGGATTCCCGGCAGCTGATCAACACCTGCATCACGGAAACCGGAATCGACGGGAAGGCAGACAAATTCCCCAAGGGAGACGTGGTCGGCGACATGATCAGCCTGGCTGTCAATACGGAGACCCAACTGCTCGATATCGTCGCCGGACGCTATCCCTTCTTTGCTCACCGTGCGGAGGAGATCGCCGCTGTCGCCGCACATTACCGGAAACGAAAGAAGGAGCTCAATGTCATGGATTTCGACGACCTCCTCTTCCTCTGGCGGGAGCTTCTCCTTCGCTTCGAAGATGTGCGCGAACTCTATGCCGGACGGTTCTTCCACGTCCTCGTCGATGAATATCAGGATACGAACCGACTCCAGGCGGAGATCATGGATCTCGTTGCCTCTCAACACCGGAATCTGATGGTTGTCGGCGACGATTCCCAGAGTATCTATTCCTTTCGGGGCGCGAATTACGAGAACATCATGCGTTTTCCCGACCGCTATCCAGAATGCAAGATCTTCAAATTAGAGACGAACTACCGGAGCACGCCGGAGATCCTGCATCTGGCGAACCTGAGCATAACCAACAACGAACACCAGTTTCAGAAGACCCTGAGGGCTGTGCGTGAAAAAGGGATACGTCCTGTCCTCGTTCCGACCCGGAACGTTCTCCAGCAGGCCGATTTTGTTGCCCAGCGGATTCTCGAACTGAACCGTGGGGGCATTTCTCTCGGGGAAATCGTCGTCCTTTACCGGGCCCACTACCATTCGATGGAGGTCCAGATGGAGATGACCCGCCGGGGGATCCCGTTCGAAATCCGCTCCGGGATCCGTTTTTTTGAACAGGCTCACATCAAGGACGTGACGGCCTACCTTCGGATCCTCCACAACTCCCGGGATGAACTTGCCTGGAAGCGGGTTCTCGGGCTTTACGCGAAGATCGGCCGGGTAACGGCCGACAAGGTCTGGCGATTCCTCTCCGGAATTTCCGATCCCCATGCGGCGGTTTTTACGGAAGAGTTCAAAAGGTGCGCCCCCCGGTCAGCGACGCCGGGACTTAGCCGCTTTCTGGAAACCTTCCGCATCCTCCACGGCTGTGACAGCAGGAACCCGTCCGTCCTGATCGACGTGATCCTGAAGGCCGGTTACAGCGATATCCTCCAGGAAAGGCATAGCGACGCCATGTCCCGGGAGGAGGACCTGATCCAGTTTGCCAATTTCTCTTCCCGCTTTGAATCCCTTGAGGATTTCCTCGGTGAACTTGCGCTTCTAACCAGTGTAAATGAAGAAAGCCGCGAGGAGGAAAGCCGGGAAGACCGGGTGGTTCTCTCTTCCATTCACCAGGCGAAGGGGCTGGAATGGACGGCGGTTCTGATGATCTGGTGCAGCGAGGGGATGATGCCGCTCGCCCGTGCCCTGAAGGAGCCGGGCGGGGAGGAGGAGGAGCGACGGCTCTTCTATGTTGCAACGACCCGCGCGAAAGATCAACTCTACCTCTCCTATCCTCTGACCGATTATGCGCGAGGGATGGGGAATCTTCCCGTAAGCCCCTCCCGCTTTATCATGGAGCTCTCCTCCTATTCCATGAGGGCAAAGGATCGCCCCTATGATCATTGGCAGATCGATGAGATGTAAACGGGTACTTGCCCGATTTTCACAGGGAATAAAAAGGGAGCGATGATCGCTCCCTTTTAAATCCAGCGATCCGATTTCGATTTTGCCTCGTACTCCTCCCGGAGGGCGATCTGCGTCGCTTCGGCGATATCCTCCACCCGCTTGACCCAGTCTTCGAACTTGATGTCCACGCCGAAGACCCCAACCATCTCGTCCTTATCGTCGACGATCGGAGAAGAAACGGTGATGCAGAGCGCCCCGGTCATTTTGGAGATATAGAAGTTGGTCACATGCATTTTCCCGGACTGGAGCGGTTTGATGAACCACTCGCGGTCCGACTGGTCCGTCCCGACGCCATAGTTCTCGTATTTGGCCCGATCGGCGATGTTCGTGATGTTTTTCGTCGTCTTGCGGCCGTTCATGTCCACGACATAGGCGAACTGAATGGAGGGATTCTCCTCGATAAACTGCTGCATGATCGGTTCCTGCAAATCCGGTTTCATGGTCCTCATCACGGGGTGCTCGATGACGTGGTTCACGACGGTCACGGCTGCCTGCGCTGCCATGAACTTGATTTTCTCCAGGTCGGACATGAAGAGTTCGGGCATGTACTTGCGGACCCGTTTCTCCAATTCCTCGTTCGAGATGCTGGTCATTCGCCCCGCATCGTACTGCTCGGCAATCCACTTGTGAATCCGGGAGACGCCGGGGTGGCGCTTGTCCACGGTGTTATCACCCGTCAAAGCAAGATGGGCGTTGATCCAGAATGCGATGCCGGCCTTGCCGGACTTGTCGGTGATCATCGGCATGATCGGGCGCTTGAGGATCTTCGTTGTGTCGAAGATGTTGTAGATCTCTTCACATTTGATCAGACCATCCACATGTACGCCGGCACTGGTTACATTGAAGCCGGCGCCGACAAAGGGGAAGCTCGGCGGGATTCGGACGCCGATCTCCTTTTCAAAATAATTCGCAATATCGGTTATGGCCGTCGTATCAATCCCGTTCGCGTCGCCGTGGAGACCGATGTATTCGATGATGAGCCCTTCCAGCGGCGGATTGCCCGTCCTTTCGCCCAGACCGAGAAGGGTCGTGTTGGCGGCGCTGCAGCCGTACAGCCAGGCGGTGGTTGCATTGACCATCGCCTTGTGAAAATCGTTGTGGCCGTGCCATTCGAGCAGATGACCCGGGACGCCGGCATCCTCGATGAAGGCGCGCACGAGCTTGTCCACGCTCCGGGGGAGAGCCGCGCCGGGGTAGGTGACACCGTAACCCATCGTATCGCAGAGGCGGAGCTTGATGTCGGTCCCGCTTTCCTCGCGGAGCTTCATGAGTTCAATGGCAAAGGGGATGCAGAAACCGTAGACATCCGCCCTTGTTACATCTTCAAAATGGCAGCGAGGTTTAATCCCCGCATTGAGAATGGATTTGACGATCCCCAGATAGTCGTCCATCGCCTGCCTGCGATTCTTTTTCAGCTTGAGAAAGATATGGTAATCGGATACGGAAGTCAGTATACCGGTTTCCGTCAGACCCGCCTGTTTGACCAGGGGAACATCATCCGTGGTGGCCCGAATCCAGCCCGTTATTTCCGGATAGCGAAAACCGAGATCCTGACACTTCGCCACCGCCTCCCGGTCTTTGGGGCTGTAAAGGAAGAACTCCGACTGGCGGATAACACCGTTCGGACCGCCCAGACGGCTCATCAGGGCGTAGAGATCGACAATCTGCCGTACCGTGTAAGGAGGTCTGGCCTGCTGACCGTCCCGGAAGGTGGTGTCGGTGATGAACATTTCCTCCGCGGGATTGATCGACATGATCTTGTGGTCGAAATCGATCCGGCACACCTCGTCATAAGGAAATACATCCTTCTGGAGATTCGGCGACTCTACATCCTTCAGATCGAACTTCCAGAATTGTGTGTGCTCATGATCCAAAACCTTCTTGTCTCTATTCCATCTTGCCATTTTTCCAATGCCCCTCTGTCTTTCTATGTCACGATCTTGAGCGAAAGCTCCATAAGCTGTTCCACACTGACCTGTGAGGGCGCGTCCGTCAGCAGACAGGAGGCCTTCTGGGTCTTGGGGAAGGCGATCACGTCCCGGATCGACTCCGCCCCCGTCATCAGCATGATCATCCGGTCGAGGCCGAAAGCGATCCCGCCGTGGGGCGGCGTACCGTATTCCAGCGCGTCGAGGAGGAAGCCGAACTTGCCCCGGGCCTCTTCTTCGCCGAGGCCGAGCGCCTTAAAGATCAGTGTTTGCACTTCTTTCCGGTGGATCCGGATGCTGCCCCCCCCGATCTCGGAGCCGTTCAGGACCAGGTCATAGGCACGGGCATGAACTTTTCCGGGATCCGTTTGGATGAACGGGACCTCCTCAAGCACCGGCGAAGTAAAGGGATGGTGCGTCGAAACGAACCGCTTCTCCGTTTCGCTGTAGTCGAACAGCGGGAATTCCGTCACCCAGATGAACTCGAGCGCCTTGGGGTCGATCAGCCCCAGTTTTTTCGCCAGGTGGATCCGGAGGTTTCCCAGCGAGTCACGAACCACATTGGGTGAATCGGCGACAAAAAGGATGAGGGCGCCCTCGCGGGTCTCCATCCGCTCATTCACCGCGGCCACTTCCGCCGGGGTCAGAAATTTGAAGATCGGCGAGGTCCAGCCGTCCGGATTGACCCTGGCCCAGGCAAGACCTTTCGCCCCGTACTGGGCGACGAAATCCTTCAGTTCGTCCAGGTCCTTCCGGGAGAGCCCTTTTCCGTCATCGACCTTGATCGCCCGGATCACGCCACCGCTGGCTGCGATCTCGGAGAATAGTTTGAATCCCGATTCCTTCAAAATGTCCGTCAGTTCCCTGAGTTCGAGGCCGAAACGGATATCGGGGTTGTCTTTCCCAAATCGGTTGATCGCCTCCCGGTAGGAGATCCGCGGGAAGGGTAGGGGGATCTCCCGGTCGAGGCAGGTCTTGAAGATGTGGGCGATCATCCCCTCCGTGATCCGGATCACATCCTCTTCGGCGATGAAAGACATCTCCACGTCGATCTGCGTGAATTCCGGCTGACGGTCCGCCCGGAGATCCTCGTCGCGGAAGCATTTTACGATCTGAAAATAACGGTCAAACCCCGAAACCATCAACAACTGCTTGAAGATTTGCGGGGACTGGGGAAGGGCATAAAACATCCCCTGACTCACCCGGCTGGGGACCAGGTAATCCCGGGCGCCCTCCGGCGTGCTCTTCGTCAGAAAGGGGGTCTCGATCTCAATGAATCCCTCGCGGTGAAAATAGTCGCGTGTCGCCGCGGCGACACGGCTCCGCAGAATCAGGTTCCTCTGGAGCTCTGGACGCCGGAGATCGAGGTAGCGGTATTTGAGACGGACGTTCTCGGAGATTTCGGTCATTCCATCCAACATAAAAGGCGGCGTCTTCGACTCATTGAGGATCTCCAGGTCATCCGCCAGCACCTCGATCTCACCGGACTTCAGATCGGGATTTTCCATCCCTTCCGGCCGCCGGCGCACGCGTCCATGGATTGCGAGCACGAATTCGCTCCGGATCCGTCCGGCTTCCGCGTGACAGGCGGCGTTGACATCCGGATTGAAGACGACCTGAACGAGTCCCTCCCGGTCGCGAAGGTCGATAAAGACGACGCCTCCGTGATCCCGCCGCCGGTGGGCCCAGCCCATCAGCACTACTTCCTCCCCGGCGTGGGATGCATTGACATCCCCGCAGTAATGGGTTCTTTTTTGTACGGTCAAAAAGTCGGACAAGATCGTTACCTCTCTATTCTCATGATTGTTTCTTCCATGCTGTCCAAACGGATCTCTTCCTGGGTGCTCGCAAGCATATTCCGGAGAAAGGCTTTGTTCTCCTGGATTTCCCGATCGCCCAGGATCAGGGTATAAACACTTTTCAATTTGTCCGCCCGTTTCATCTGACTCTTGAGGCTGCGGCCGGCGTGGTCCATCTCAACATGGATGCCTTTCATCCGCAGACGGTTGCAGAGAAAAAAGGCCTTTCTCAGGGCCATCTCTCCCAGCGCCGCGATAAATAGAATGGGGTCCGGGGAAGCATCCCCGTCTCCTTCCGGGATCATGGCAACCAGCCTCTCAAAACCGATGGCAAAGCCGATTCCGGAAATATCAGGGCCGCCGAGGTCCCGGACGAGATGGTCGTAACGACCGCCGCCGACGACGGCATTCTGGGCACCGAGAAATTCAGTGGTTACCTCGAAGGTTGTCCGGGTATAATAATCAAGCCCGCGAACCATTTTGGGATTCTGATGAAAGGGGAGATCGAAGAGGCGCAACGACGCCTGGACTTTCTCGAAGTGTTCCCGGCATCCCTCGCAGAGAAAAGCGGGAAGAAGCGGGGCTTGTGAGATGATGTTGGCGCAGGTTTCCACTTTGCAATCGAAAACGCGGAGAGGATTGGTGCCAAGCCGTCGCCGGCAGTCGCCGCAGAGTTCCTCTTCCCGGCCGTGCAGAAAGGAGAGGATCGCCTCCCGGAAGGCGGGACGGCATTCGGCGCAGCCGAGGGAATTGATCTCTAAATTCAGATTCGGTAGTCCAAGTATTTTCAGAAAGTGCATCAGCATCAGAATCAGTTCAGCATCGGTTCTCGGATCATCCGGCCCAAGGATCTCGGCATCGATTTGGTGGAACTGGCGGTAACGCCCTTTTTGCGGTCTCTCTCGCCGGAACATCGGGCCCAACGTGTAGAGTTTCGTTACTGTTTCGGCAGCGTGCAACGCATGCTCCAGGTAGGCTCGGATGATGGAGGCCGTTGCCTCCGGCCGGAGCGTCAACGATTCCTCCCCCCGGTCGATGAAGGTGTACATCTCCTTCTCCACGATGTCCGTGGATTCGCCGATCCCGCGGCTGAAAAGCCCCGTCTTTTCGAGCAGCGGAACGCGGATCTCCCGGTATCCGAAGGCACGAAAGACTTGATGGGCCGTTGCTTCGATATGCCGCCACTTGTCTGTCTCCGGGGGAAGGATGTCCTTGAAACCCCTGACTGCGGTGATGATTTCCATAAATGGGAACCCCTTCCGATCATCTGAATCTGCCCGTGAGCGAATTCCCTGCGGCTTACCGCGGGGTTGCGAGCAAAACGAAATGGTTTGTTCCTCTTAAGGATCGAAGATTCTCTACAATTTGCTGCGGAGAGCTTCAATTTAAGGGCGATTCTGATAGCATAACGATAGGACAAACGCAACAGAAAATGACATCGAAAATCTCTTGCGGACGGGACAGACCTTCATCCGCACCTTGGGAGAGATGGCTGGAAGATGGATCAACGTCTGGAGACGAAAGGATTGTCCTTCATGTAAAAGCGAAGCGGCTTGGACGCCCAAGGCCCGGCATAGTCCACGCCGATCCGCGGCCGTTCGATGATCGAAACAGGTTCGTCTCCGGTCATAGGAGCGACATAAAAATTCTCACTGCTCAGATCATGACCATTGAGATGTTTATCGATTCCCATTGCCTGGCACAGCAGACCAGGACCGTTGGTTTTTCCCCAGACATTCTGCACGGGTTCCAGAGCGCGCAAGAGTACAGCCGAGGCGTGTCCCTCGGGTTCGGTCACTACATTCATGCAATAATACATCCCATAGATCATGTACACATAGGCATATCCGGGTGCACCGAACATTGTTTTCGTCCGTGGCGTGATCCCCCGGGAGGAATGGGCAGCAAGATCATGGGGCCCAAGGTATGCCTCGACTTCCACAATCCTGCCGCTGCGCTCCAGCCCTCCGGTGACATGGACCAGTTTTTTCCCGAGCAGTTCCCGGGCGACGAGAATCGTGTCGCGATCATAAAAGGAGCGCTGCAGTTTCTTCATAAATGTTTGTCCGTTTTCTGCTTTTCCGTATTCCGCCCAATGGCTGGACATGTTGAGATCTCCTCGATTTTCGTTCGGAATATGGGTAATAATCCAGAATGACCCTCTCCAGGCGACATTACGTTTCAAGGCATCTTTTCATGAGCGATCCGGGAAGTTGCGCTGAAAACATCAACGACAAGTTTCTTCCCATCCGTGGTGAGCGTAACGGCGCCGTCGCGATCCGTCCGATAGACCTGCGCCTTGATCAATTCGTATCGCCGGAGGACATCCGGGTTGGGGAAACCGAAAACATTTTCCGCGCCGCAACTGACCACGGCAATTTGCGGTTTTACCTTTTCAATAAAGGGGGTGCTGCTGGATCGCCGACTTCCGTGATGCGGGATGAAGATCGCATTGCTGCACAGATCGACTTCCCCACGAACCAGACGACGTTCGACGGTCTCCGAGATGTCCGCCGGCAGCAGAAAACGCCGCTCGCCGAAAGAAAGCTTCAGGACGAGGGAACGGTCATTGGTTGCATCAAAGAGGAGGGAGGCGGACTTTGCGACGGCCGGCGGACGGACAGGGAGGTCCTTCATGACCATATCGTCCTCATCGGACGGCGCTTCAGGATTTGGCGAATGATCCTCAGGATGCAGAACATGGATCTTGACCCCGGAAATATCCATTGCGGGCGCCCTGTCCGACAGGATCCGCAAAACAATCCCTTTTTCCCGGATGATTCGACGGAAGGAAAGGTAAAGTTCCGTAGCGGATGTCTCGCCATTGATCCACGCCTCCCGGACATCAAAGTTTTCCAGGATGAACAGAAGCCCCTGAAGGTGGTCGGGATGGGGATGGGTCAGGACCACGGTATCGATCCGGGTGATCCGCTCGTGCCAAAGGTAGGGGGCCAGAACGAATTTCCCGAGATCGAAACTGTCGTCGAAGAAGCCGCCGCCGTCCACAAGCATTTTTGCCCCGCCGGGAAACCGGATCAAAATGCTGCTCCCCTGACCGACATCCACCGCGGTCAGGGCAAGTCGTCCTTGTCGAATATCATTGATGTAGATATGGAGGGCGTCGATGATAAAAAAAAGGATGAGGATGATGGGGATCACCTTCAGCGGGAACGTTATTTTCAGTGCCTTTTTCGACTTGCGGCGCGTTGCGAACCATTTCAACAACAGACCGCCCCAGATCAGCAGAAGATAATAGGCGCCGATTTCCGGAAGGGTCGGCGTGGAGATGTAAATAGATGCCCAGGGGAGCGCCGAAAACCGGTCGATAAAGATCAGGGAAGTTCGAACCAGGATTTCAGAGACCCGAATGACCCATCCGGCCAATGTCGCCGAGAGCGGTACCGCCAGGATGATAGCCATACTAACCGGGATCGCCAGGATGCCAAGGATCGGAACGCAGATGAGGTTTGCCAAGAGCGTAATCGGCGAAAAACGGTTGAAATAGAGGAGAATCAACGGCAGAGTGCCCAGGGTTGCGGAGAGAGATGCCAGAAAAAAGATCACAATGCCGCGATTGGCTCGTCGGAGGATCTGGCGGACAGGATCATTCTGAAAAAGATCTGCCGGTTTCGAGGGGAGGGCAGTCAACAGGGCAAGCCATTTTGGCATGAAATAGATCAGCGAGGCGACCGCAGTAAACGAGAGTTGAAAAGAGATGTCGAAAAGCGAATATGGGCTGAGGATCAGGATCAGAAAGGCGGCCAGCGCAAGGGTATTGTAGAGATTCCGTTCCCGGTTGATGAGGACGGAGCACAAGAAAACAACCGCCATGATCGAGGCGCGCACGACCGAGATGCCGGCGCCGGCGATGAAGGTGTAAAGGATAACGACGAAAATTGCAATAATGGTCGATACATTCTTGATGTTCCCGCGCAGCAGAAGATATTCAGACTTGAGACAGAGTCGGGCCAGAAAAAGAGCAAAAATCGCAACCATGCCGATATTGAATCCGGAGATGGCGATGATGTGCGTAGTGCCGGTCCGATTGAATTTCTCCATGACCTCCTTGGGGATCTCCTTCTGATCGCCGAGAATCATCGCCTGAATGATCCGTCCCTCCGCTCCCGGTGAACGTTCCAGAATGGTATTCCGGACAAGGTCTCGAAAATTTTCCAGACTCGTCCGAAAAGGATTGCCTCTCTTGCTGCGCAAGAGGACAAATCCCGAGGCGTCTTTCACGAATCCCTTCACCAGAATTCCCCGGAGCCTGAGATAAGTCTCATAATCGAAGCCGCCCGGATTCTTGAAATTTCGAGGGGACCTGAGCCGTGTATGGAAACGGAGGACATCTCCATAATGAAAAGGATAAGGTTCGCGGACGTTCAGGAGAACACGCCCATCGACGGGATAATACTGCCCGTCGTCCAGGATTTGCGAGACGGAAACGACCAACTCCGTTTTATCAGGCGATACTTGAGGGTTTTCGCAAATCATCCCCTCTACACACATCTTTTCATTTCCGACAAAGTTCAGAATGTGATTTTCCCCAATGGAGGGATGAAGGTACAGATTGATGTCGAGAATTCCGAGGAGAAAAATAGAAAGGAGCAGGAAAGAATGGATGAATTTGCGCTTTTTGAATACCAGAATCAGCGCAATCAGCAACAGCGCTGCGAACAGACCCGCATAAACGTACAGGTTGGGAAACCGATAAAGGATTCCGCAGGAGATGCCCGCAATCAATGCCGCCAACAAGGGTAGAAACGGTTTGTTCATCAATGAGCTGCCTTTATCGGAGAACAGGTTTCATCTGAAGGTCGGAAACGGAGATGACGGAGAAGGAATGACGAAAATCATAGAAAGAAACCGTCTGCCTGTCAATAAAATCTCACCGCACATGAACGATATTGACTTTTTCCCGGACTGAAAGTAGCTTGTTGCCAGAACCGCTACATTTATTTGAGCGCAACGGATCGTGAGACCAGATGACCGAAAAAAGGCTGTTTCCTGAAGATATGACATTCCGCCTCCGCTGGCTGATGCTTTCGAGGATCGCCATAGTCACCTTCATACTCGGAATCGCAACCTTCGTCGAGATCAAGGGAATGGAGACCCTGTCGGCGATATCGGCGTCCACCCTCTTCAAGACGATTCTTTTGACGTACATTCTTTCCATCGTTTATCTTCTTCTTCTGAAGTATGTCCGGAACCTTTTATGGAACATCTTCACCCAAAGTCTCTGTGACGTCATTCTGATCACGGGAATGGTCTATGCGACAGGCGGCATCCACAGCATCTATTCCGTTTTTTATCCGCTGGTCATCATCTATTCCGTTCTTTTTCTGGGAAGGCGGGGCGGTCTCGTCATCGCTTCCGCGGCCGGCATTTTTTACGGTCTTTTCGCCGACCTGGAATTTTATGGGGTGATCTATCCTATCTTTGCGATCCCCGGCCAGGATTCCTTCCCGAATGCCGCATATGTTTTCACAAGGATCATTACCCATATCATCTCCTTTTATTTCATTGCTTTTCTCTCAAGTTTTGTCGTGGAGCAAGAGAAGAAAACGAGGACTCTCCTTGCCGAGAAACAGAGCGCCTTCGATCAGCTTGATCTGCTGTATCGGAGCATCATCGAGTCGGTCGATACGGGCATTCTGACCGTTAACCTGAAGGGACAGATTAAATCCTTCAACCGTGCCGCTGCCGAAATTACCGGCTTTTCGTTCCGTGAAGTCGAAAACCAGCCTGTTTCGATGTTTTTCCCGGATTTTCCGTCCTTTACAAAAGAGGAAAGCGAGGACGGAAGCCGACCGGCGGCAAGAACCCGCTTTGAAACGACCTTCAATACCGGTGACGGACGGAGTCTGAGCTTCGGCGGCGCCCTCTCGCCCCTGCATGATCCGCAGGGATTCACCATCGGAAGCATCATCGTTTTCCAGGATCTGACGGAAATCTTTAAAATGAGAGAATCTCTTGAAAAAAGCCGAAGGCTTGCCTTCATCGGTGAGATGACTGCAGGGCTGGCACATGAGATCAGAAACCCGCTCGCTTCTATGAGCGGTTCGATTCAGATGCTGAGTCAGGATCTTTCCCATAACGAAATCCATCGAAAACTGATGCAGATCATTCTACGGGGGAAAGATCAGTTGGAGAGCTTTCTGAAGGATTTTCTGATGATGGCGAGACCGGCGCCCGGGGTCCGGGAGAAGATCGATCTCCGGGAGATTATCCCGGATGTTCTGGACTCCCTGCGCTTCGTTCCCGATTGGCATGAGCCCGTGAAGATCGATCTGCGACTGAAGGATGATCCGTTAACGATTCAGGCCAACCGGACAGAGACCAGACAGATTCTCTGGAATGTGATTCTCAACGCGGTACAGGCGATGCCGGAGGGAGGTACATTGACGATTGAGGCCCGCAGTAGCCGAAACGAAGAAAATAACGGCCTGGAAATCAAGATTCACGACACCGGTTGCGGCATTGAAAAAAATCATCTTCTGAACATTTTTGAACCTTTCTATACGACGCGGGATATGGGAACGGGACTGGGACTGGCGGTGGTCAGCCGGATTTTGGACGGATACCATGGCGCCATTAACATTGAAAGTGAGGCGGGGAAGGGAACGATCTGCACGATATGGATTCCCCGCAGCATTTCCCCAGATAACGGGGACCGGAATATTTCATAGAAGGGAGGTGGAATATCATGTTCAAGATCCTTGTAGTGGACGACGACCAGGGGATGCGGGAGTTTTTGGAGATCATGCTGAGTCGCGAAGGGTATTGTGTCGACACGGCATCCGATGCGGGGAAAGCCCTTGGCATCTGTCGGAAAGAAAAATACGATCTGGTCATTACGGACCTTAAAATGCCGAAGATGGATGGAATCCGGTTTCTCAAAGAGATCAAAGATCTTTCTCCCGAAACGGTGGTGATTATGATTACGGCTTACGCCTCCGGTGAAACAGCGGTCAATGCAATGAAGGAGGGGGCCTATGATTACATTGAAAAGGATTTTGCGATTGATGATCTGAAGCGAATCGTGCGGAATGCCCTGGCCGGAAAAGAAATTAATCGGGACGACGCCATTTTTCTGAAAGAGATTGGAGAAGCGGTCCGTTTTGGAAGCATGATCGGCAGCAGCCGAGAGATGCTCAAGGTCTATACGACGATCAAAAAGGTTGCGGACACGCCCGCCAACGTTCTGATCCTCGGTGAGAGCGGTACCGGTAAGGAGCTCGTTGCCAAGGCCATTCATGAGAACAGCGCACGCCAGAAGCTGCCCTTTGTCGTAATCAATTGTGGAGGAATTCCGGAAAACCTTCTTGAGAGCGAGCTCTTCGGTTACATCAAAGGGGCCTTCACTGGCGCCTATTCGGACAAGGCCGGACTTTTCGAAGTCGCCCATGGGGGAACAATCTTTCTGGATGAGATTGCGGAGCTTCCGCCTCTCCTTCAAGTCAAACTCTTGCGGGTTGTCCAGGAAAAGACCTTCCGCCGCATTGGCGGCGCAGACGACATCCGTGTCGATGTGCGAATCATCTCCGCTACCAATCAGAATCTCGCTGATACCGTGAAATCGGGTTCTTTCCGAGAAGATCTCTATTACCGACTCAACGTCATTCCACTCCAACTGCCGCCCCTCCGGGAGAGGAAGGAGGACATCCCGGTCCTGACGAAACACTTCATCGAAAAATATTCCCGTGAATTCGGGAAAGAGATCAAAACCATATCCGCTTATGCCCTGGAGCTGCTGATGCAATACCCATTTCCAGGGAATATTCGGGAGTTGGAGAACATCATCGAACGGAGCATCGCCTTGGAAACCTCCAATATCATTCTTCCGGAGAATCTTATCCTTTCCGAAGGGCTGGAGCAGGACCAGGGGAAGGAGATTCCCGATCTTCCGGATGCAGGTCTCAACCTCAATGAAGAGCTGGTGAAATTTGAAAAACGCTTCATCGAAAAGGCGCTGGCAAAAACGGAGGGTTCCAAAACCAGGGCGGCGGAACTTCTTCGAATCAGCTATGATTCCCTTCATTATCGTTGTGAAAAACTGGGGATACATCCCTGAGCAAATCAATTTCCCCTTGACATATGCACGGCTCCTGTTTTATAAAACTTAGCAAAGGTGAGTATAATGATGATCGGGATTGAAAAATTGGGAGAGATTCGGCGGGATGGCTTTAGCGGCTTTTTTAGCTTCTTTATCGGGGTCTGCCCGCCGCGTTTGTAACCCAATGGGACATACGCCGTGGGCAGACCTAATCGCCGCCCACGGTTTTTCATTTGTTGCCAAGCCGTGGATTGATCCACGGCTTTTTTGGTTTTCCAATCAAAGGAGGGGAATATGCGAAGCACGAAGAGAATGATCCTTTTATCCATCCTGGCCATTGTCATGGTCTGGCCGGGAACGGGAATGTCCAAAAACATCAAAGTCGGCGCAGCCATCAACTTGACCGGACCGGCATCCACATGGGGACAGTTTCATGCCAAAGGACAGCAGGACTATTTCCGTTATGTCAACGAACTGAAGAAGGGCGTCGCCGGACGGAAGATTGAGATAATTTTGGTGGATACAGCTTACAAGGTCCCGGAGGCGGTCGCGGCGGTCCGCAAATTCGCCGTTCAGGATCAGGTCGACATGATCGCCACTTGGGGCGCAGGGGAAGGACTCGCTGCCAAGCCGATCATTCAAAGATATAAGATTCCAACGATCAATTACTCAACGAGCTGGGAGATCCTCGAACCGCCGATCGAATACATGTACCTGCCATTCGGGAGCTACCGCCTGGATTGTGAGGCCGTGCTCGACTACATCCTCGCCATCCACAAGGGCAAGGAGCCGCCGAAGGTGGGCTTGCTGACCTACAACAACGCCTACGGCCGCTCCATCCACAAACCGAGCCGGGAATACGCAGCGAAACAGAACATCAACATCGTGGCGATCGAAGAATTCCCCCCACAGACCGTCGACCTAACGACGGAACTGCTCCGACTGCAGAAAAGCGGCGCCGAATATCTTTTCATCCAGATGCTTCCATCCGCCATCATCACCGCCTTCCGGAGCGCGGATCGAATCGGTTATGATCCCCCGTTCTTCGGAACCTGGACGTCGACCGACCCCGATTTCTTCCGGATGGGGCAGGGGTTGACCCGCAACCGACTCCGCATCCAGTTTCCAGGAGGACTCCCCGTGGACAACAATGCGGGCATGAAAGTGATGCAGGAGCTGTGGAAACGCTACAAGACCGTCGATAAATTCGACGCCTCGTACTGGGAAGGGGTCGCCGTGGCAATGATTATGGAGCGGGCCATGTTCCGTGCGGGAGAGAAATCCAAGGAGATCAACCGGGAGACGATCAACCGTGCCATGGAGTCTTTCCGGCAGGAGGATTTCGGCGGCCTGATCCCCCCGGTAACTTACACCCCGGCGGACCACGGTGCCTCTTTCAGCGCCAGGATGGTCCAGGTGAAGGAGGAAGGAACCTATACACCGCTGACCAACTTCTACGTTCCCGGAAAAGAGAAGATCAAACTGCTAAAATAGGGGAACAACTGCGTGGAACGAGGCAGGGCCGTACCATATTGATTTGGAGACGCACGATGAAGGCGTTCCGGGGGAAGCCGTCCATTTTCGACCGAAGCGATTCGGACGCAAAGCGCGCGGAGATGGAGATCCGTAAAGTTTCATTGCGCTTCGGCGGTGTGATCGCGCTGGACGGCATCGATCTCGTCGTCAGGACCGGTGAACTATTCGCGGTCATCGGTCCGAACGGCGCCGGCAAAACCAGCCTGCTGAACTGCATCACGGGGTTTTACCGTCCACAGGAAGGAACGATCCTGTTCAACGGAAAGGAGATTACCCATCTGCCCCCCCATGAACTGGTCCGGGTTGGAATCGGTCGGACGTTTCAGAACATCGAACTCTTTCCGGGGATGACGGTTCTCTCAAACCTCCTGCTGGCGCGTCATACCCATTGCCGTTACGGCTTGGGTCCGGCCTGCCTCTTTCTGAAATCGGTCCGCCGGGAGGAGATGCGCCACCGCCGCGTCCTGGAGGAGATCATTGATTTTCTGGAAATCCAATCCGTTCGCAACAAACCGGTCGGCGCACTCCCGTACGGATTGATGAAACGTGTGGAGTTGGGACGCGCGCTGGCCCTCGAACCGGCACTGCTGGTCCTGGATGAGCCGTTTGCCGGGATGAATCTCGAGGAAAAGGAGGATATGGTCCGTTTTCTGTTGCAGATGAATCGGGCCTGGGGGCAGACGATGATACTCGTCGAACATGACATGTCCATCGTCATGAGCATCGCACGGCGGATCGCCGTTCTGAACTTCGGTGAGAAGCTGACGGAAGGGACGCCGGACGAGATCATCCGTCATCCGGAGGTGATCAAGGCATATCTCGGGGATGAGGATACGGTGTGAGCGAAAAGACAACCCGATTGGAAAACGACAATTTAACATCCTTTGCGGGGACGCTGCCCCAGCTCCTCGCGATGCAGGCCAAGCATTTCGGGGCCGCGCGGGCGGCAATCCGGGAAAAGGCCTACGGGATCTGGCAGACGCTGAGTTGGGAAGATTATCTGCGGTACGTGCAACATGTCGCGCTGGGTCTAATCGAACTCGGTTTCCGCCGCGGGGAGACAGCCGGTTTGATTACCGGAAACCATCCAGAATGGCTTTTTGCCGAGTTGGGGACCCAGGCTGTTGGCGGAGTCACCTTGAACCTCTTCACATCGGCCGTTGCCGATGAACTCTCCACCTCGCTGAAACGGATCCGGTCCTCCTTTGTTTTCGCCCAGGACCAGGAACAGGTAGACAAGCTGATCGCCATCCGCGACCGGATCGACCATGTCCGTCATGTGATCTATATCGATCCGACAGGAATGGGTTCCCATTGCGATGATCCTTGGCTCCTTTCGTTTGCGGATTTGCTCGCGAAAGGCGAGGCACTTCATCAGGCGAACCCCGAACGATTCGCATCAGAATTGCGGCTTGGGATGCCTGAGGAAACGGCGCTGATGATCCAGACCTCCGGGACGACAGGTTTGCCGAAAATGGCCCGGTTGTCGCATCGCAATTTGACGGCGATGGGCGAGGGGTGGGTCCGGGCGGTTTCCATTTGTCCGGGAGAGAATTGGATTTCGATTTCCCCTCCCGCCTGGATCGTCGACCAGATGTGGGGTCTCGGCGTGGCGCTTCTCGGCGGGATGACGATGAACTTTCCAGAGACGCCGGAAACGGTGGTGGAGGATTTCCGGGAAATCGGCCCCTCGCGGATCATCACTGCCTCACGTTTCTGGGAGGATCTCGCATCACGGATCCGTGTGAAGATGGCAGACGCCGGCTGGATCAAGCGGCGAATCTTTGCGGAGGCCGAGCACGTCGGCCGGTCTGTCATCGCCCATCAGATCCGGAAAACGCCGGCGCCTCTGTATCTGAGGCTTCTGCACAAACTGGCGAGGTTGATCGTCTACCGGCCCCTTCTCGATCGGATCGGCTGCGCGAATTTCCGCAGTGCATACACGGGAGGTCATCCGATCAGCCCTGATGTGATCAACTTTTTCCGGGCGATTGGGTTGAACCTGAAACAGTGTTACGGCCTAACCGAAGCGGGGGGAATTTTCCAGATCCAACCCGACGATGAGGTGAAGCCGGAGACCGTCGGGAAACCTCTGCCAGGCGTCAAGATCCGGATTGCGGCGGACCAGGAGGTTCTCGTCTCCAGCCAGGCCGTTTTCCAGGGGTATGATCAGGACTATCAGGCAACAGAGGCGGCATTTACCGATGGATGGCTCCGGACCGGCGACGCCGGATATCTGGATAGCGACGGCCACCTGCTGATCATCGGTCGCAAGGAAGAGATCATTCGCAACAAGAGCGGAGAGGCCTTTTCCCCGGATTTCATCGAAACACGGCTTAAATTCAGCCCTTTCATCAAAGAGGCGGTCATTTTCGGCGAGGGGCGCCCATTTCTGACGGCGATGATCAATATCGATTTCGGCAACACCGGTAACTGGGCGGAACAGAAGATGATCCCCTATACGACCTACATCGATCTTTCGCAGCAACGGCCCGTCGAAGAATTGATCCTCTCCGAAATCCGAAAAGTCAACGAACAATTACCGGAAGTGATGAAGATCCGCAAATTCATCCTGCTCTACAAGCTGCTGGACGCCGACGAAGACGAATTGACAAGGACTGGAAAGGTTCGCAGGCGTTTCGTCTATGGTCTCTATCTGCGGCTGATCGAGGCGATGTACGGCGGAGAAGAAGAGGTGCGTGTACAGGGAAAGATCCGCTATCGGGACGGCCAGATCGGAGAGATCGATACCCGCGTCCGCGTGATTCAGGCAACGTAAAGGGGGCATCCATGGATTTTTTCTTGCAATTGCTGGTCGGTGGTCTGTCTGTCGGCTTTCTGTACGGACTCTCGGCGATGGGCTTTGTGATGATCTTCAAGTCGTCCAGCATCCTGAACTTCGCGCACGGCGAGCTGCTCGCAATCGGCGCCTATTTCTTTCTCGCACTGGCCACCTGGGCAAAGCTTCCGATCCCGTTCGCCTTTCTGCTCGCGCTCGGAGGGTGTTTTGTTCTCGGCCTCCTGGTCGAAAGGATTTTCCTTCGGCCGTTGATCGGCGAACCGCTGATTTTCGTGATTATGTTGACCGTCGGCTTGGCAGCGATGTTCAAAGGACTGATCCTGCTGATCTGGGGCGGCAATCTCTATACCTATCCGGAATTTCTGCCGAAAATATTGGAGATCCGTTGGGGGTTGATCCGGATTCCGCCGGTCTATGGCGCTGCCCTGATCATCGGGGCCCTTTTTCTGCTGCTGTTCGGCCTCTTCTTCAAATTCTCTTCGCAGGGGATCTACATGCGCTCCGTTGCTGACAATCAGCGCGCCGCTCTTTCTCTCGGGGTGAATGTCAAGCGCGTCTTCGCACTCTCCTGGGCAATCGCCGCGTTGGTCGCCGGGATGAGCGGCATCGTGTTGGGGATTATTAACGGGGTCAATGTGCACAACCTTTCGGCGATTGGACTGAAAGTCTTTCCGGTGGTCATCCTCGGGGGACTCGACAGCATCGGCGGTGCGATCATCGGCGGGATCATCATCGGTCTTCTTGAGACCTTTACCGGCGGGTACATCTCCCCGTCGCTCCGGGATGTTGTCCCCTACATCGTCCTGGTGCTGATTCTACTGATCAAGCCTTACGGTCTTTTCGGCCTGAAGGAGATAGAACGGGTCTGAAATCATGAGAAAAATCCATCTCCAACCCTGCGGTAATTTCCGCGAGCGGTACGACCAGGAGTTGACGGTCTTCTCGACCGACTTCGGCCGCCTCTGGGCCGGGATCGGCCTGCTGATCCTGTTTACACTGATCCCACTGCTGACCAGCCCTTACATGATGTATATATTCAATATGATCGGCATTGCGGCAATTGCCGCGATCGGTCTCAACATCCTGATCGGCTTCACCGGGCAGATCTCCCTCGGCCACGGCGCCTTCTTCGGAGTCGGAGCTTACGCGGGAGCGATTTTCGCAACCGTTCTTCACTTGCCGATGTTCCTGTCCGTTCCCGCAGCCGGTCTCGTCACCGCAGGCGTCGGGATGATCTTTGGGATTCCCTCCGGTCGCCTGAAAGGTCTCTACCTGACGATCGCAACCCTGGCAGGCCAGTTCATCATCGAGTACCTCCTGATCCACTGGGAAACCCTCACCCAAGGGACGATGGGGATCACGCTTCCCCCGGTGCGGCTGATGGGGCTTCCGGTCACGGGGGACACCGGTTTTTTCTACATCATTTTCATCGCACTGTCCGGGGCGGTCTGGATCGCGATCAACCTGATGCGCACCCGCTGTGGACGTGCCTTCATCGCCATCCGAGACAACGACCGCGCCGCCGAAGGGATGGGCATTCCGATCTTTCCTTACAAACTTCTCTCGTTCGGCATCAGTTCCTTCTATGCCGGGTTCGCCGGTGCGCTATGGGCCTTCTATATGGGCAGCATTACCGCGGAGCCCTTCAATCTCGGCCTTTCCATCGAGTACATTGCAATGGTCATCATCGGTGGGATGGGGAGCATCTCCGGCTCGATTTTCGGCGCCGTTTTCATCACGCTGCTGAACGAGTCACTCCGTTTCATGACGGAAATGCTGATGAACACCGGCATGGTCACCCAGTCTGGCCTGAACGTGGCTCCGCTTCGGGAATTCGTTTTCGGTCTGGCCATCGTCCTGTTTATTCTGTTGGAACCGCGCGGCCTGGCGGAGGTGTGGCGGATCACGCGATCCAGTTTCCGCCTCTGGCCTTTTTCCTATTAGAGGAACAGGTTCATGGATGCAATCCTGCTGCAATTGAACAACATTTCCGTCGTTTATTCGGATGTGATCCAGGTGCTCAAGGGTGTTTCGCTCGCCGTGGAGAAGAATCACATCGTCTCCCTGCTGGGAAGCAACGGCGCCGGCAAGACCACGACACTCAAGGCCGTTTCGGGCCTTCTGAAACCGGAAAACGGCCGGGTGACGGACGGAACGATTCTCTATCGCGACAGCGAGATCCAGAACCGGGCGCCGGAGACAATCACCCGCCACGGGATTATCCAGGTCCTCGAGGGACGGCAGCCGTTCAAGTATCTGACGATCGAAGAAAACCTCCGTGTCGGGACGGCTACCCGGTGGGGAAAGCCCTATCGCGAAGATTTGGAGAAGGTTTACCATTACTTCCCCGCACTCGAGAAACGCCGGAGAGGTCTGGCAGGGTACTGCAGCGGCGGCGAGTTGCAGATGCTCGTCATGGGGCGCGCCCTGATGGCGCACCCGGAACTGCTGCTCCTTGACGAACCTTCGCTGGGACTTGCCCCGCTCGTCGTCCTGGAAATCTTTCGGATCATCCGGCGGATCAACGAAGAAGAGGGGACGACGATCATCCTCGTCGAACAGAACGCGCGAATGGCTTTGCAGATCGCCCATTACGGGTATGTAATGGAAAACGGCAAGATCGTAATGGAGGGAACAGCGGACAGCCTCCGGGAAAATCCGGATATTCGCGAATTCTACCTTGGGATGTCTGCGGCGGGTGCGGCCAAATCTTACACGGATGTCAAATCCTACCGTCGCCGGAAGCGGTGGCTGTAAATTCTTAAACCGTTTCATCCCATCCGGATGGAGGTCAAATACGGCCGACCCCAAAGTCCCAGCCACCGGCATCATCCTTGCCAAAAGCATTGAACGTTCCGTATAATCGGCGTTAACATTTTTTACTGCAATCGTTCGTGACCGGCTGACTGATGGTCCCTTACCGAGAAGACCTGAAATATTTACCACGTAATATTATATGGATATCAATAATATGTTCAACTTGAACGAATTGGCATGCAATTTTCATGTTGAATGACAGAGGATTGGCAGCAATCGGATCCAATAATAAAAAAGGAGGGCGGAAGTCATGAGGAAAATGATATCGACAATGCTGGTGGCAAGCGGGGTCATTTTGCTAACTGCCACCTTCGGGTTCGCAGAATTCGCTGCAACCAGAGAGTCCAGCTTTCCCTATTTTCAATTGGGATGTCTGATCGTGGGCGGACTCATCATCATCTCCCTGAAGCACAAATATGCGGGGATGTACACCGGCGAGGCGGTTGGCGCTTTTGCTCTCTACACTGTTTTCGTGGCCCTGTTCACCTCTCCGGTCATCGATGCGATCAAGTTGATGGTCAGTTAGTCAATGCTTTGGAAAGAAAGGAGGCATGGTCATGCTGCTCACACCGAAAACGCACCTGTCGATGATGACATATTCTTCGATTCTTCTTCTTAGCGCCTGGGGATTCGTCATCGCCATCGCCTCCTTTCTTTTTTTGTATGCCGGTTACTGGCTGGACCAGTTCTTCAGTACGTCACCGACTTTCATGCTTGGGCTCTTTTTTCTCGCCGTATTCATCTCCATCTGGAGGCTCTACCAGGAGGCCTGGCAGCGACGCAACCGATTATAAATCACATTTTCGGTCCATCCGGAATGAAAAACGCGGCAATGCTGCATCCTCCTCTGATTTATCATCCTCCCCATTTTATCCAGTATTGAGTTTACCGGTCCCGACATTGCCGGTGGAGTGTTGCCGGACTTGACACAGAGTCGCGCAGGACATATAGTTGTGCAAAGAAATTTGAATTTTTATCACAGAATGAAATGATGACAGCGAAAGATGCCGGTAGGATAAATACGGTTATCATCCATGTGCCGACGGAACATCAGATGCGTCAGATCGTTGAATTATACCGAGCGCAGGGGTGGTGGCAGACGACAGATGGCGAAAGCCCGCATCTCATCTCAAGGCTGATTGCGGGGAGCCACTGCTTTGTGGTTGCAGTGAAGGGAGAGGATATCGTGGGGATGGGAAGGGCGATCAGCGACGGCGTCAGCGATGCCTATCTCCAGGATATTACCGTCCGCAGCGACTGTCGGAATCATGGAATCGGGATGAGGATTCTACATGTACTGCTGGAATGTCTTCATGCCGACGGCCTCCACTGGATCGGACTCATTGCCGAGCCCGGTTCGGACAACCTCTATCGCCGTGCCGGTTTCCAGGATATGTCCCCATGGATCCCGATGCTGATGACCACAAAGTCATGAAATTCAAACCTGTATCCGTTTCAGATTATGACATCATCAAGCCGTTCTTTTCCGATAACCCTTATGGTCTCAGCGTATACTCTCCGGCCTCCATCATCGCCTGGAGCTACGGGACGTTCAAGGTGGATTTCACCATTGACAACGGGGAACTGTTCATTGCGGGTCAGAAGGAAGGTCACCCGGAATACCGACATCTGATCCTTCCCCTTTCCCGGGAAACCTCATTCACCCCGTCCAGACTGCACGACGTTGCCAGGCGCGCGGGATTCGACCGGTACTGGTATGCCCCCGGGGATTACCTGGAGACGCTGGATCCCGCTGAACTGGATTCCCTTTTCATTAAAGAGGAGCAGCCGGAATTTCAGGATTACGTCTACCTGACGGACGACCTGATCCATCTCCCCGGGAACCGGTTTTCCAAAAAGCGGAACTTGATCCACCAGTTTTCTCGCGAATACCTCCGGAAAGACCGCGTGATCGTCGAAGAAATCGATCCGACTGATGTAGAGGAATGCCTGCAATTCCTGGAGATCTGGTGTGATCAGCACGATTGCGACATCGATCAGGAGAGCAATCTGGCCTGTGAAAAACACGCTGTGATCACCACGCTGAAAAATATGGCCCGCTTTGAATCGAATGGGATCCAGGTGCGTGTGGATGGTAAAATTTTCGCCTTCGGTATCGGATCGCGACTTAACCGAACGACCGCCACATTGAATTTCGAAAAGGCCGACACCGGAATCAAGGGTCTCTATCAGTTCCTCGATAACGAATGCGCCCGAAGACTCTTCAGCGGATTTCGTTATGTCAATAAAGAGAGTGACATGAACATTCCGAATCTTGCGGAATCCAAACAGTCCTACAACCCCATACTGCGCATCAAGTCGTACATCCTGACCCTCCGCTAACAGGTTGTTGAAAACCGCTCCATCTGCGGCGTTTCCATTATCCGTCACCGCTTAACGTACCAGGATTATCTGGGGACAGATTCCAAATCTTTCCAGGTTCCGGGAATTATTTTCAACAGCCTGCGAAAGGATCAGAGTGATTCGAGCATCGTCTCGAAGATCAGCTGTTCAAAAACAGAATTATTTCGTCGTTCGGAATCATAACCGCGGAGGCTCATCCTCGGATCACAATCGATCAGGAGTTTAGCTGCACCGCAATGTCCCTCATTTTCAACTGGATTTCCGAAGAGCCATTCCAAGTATTGATCTGCGGCGTGAACACGATATCCAGAACAACAGAGGAAAGATCCTGCAAAAACTGTCCTTTGCTGAACCAGATGGAATTTCGGGAGACTCCATCCCCGTTGATCCGCATCTTGAGATGGTTGTTCCCGACGATGGAAGGGCAGGCCACACTGACATTCCGAACGCAGAGGATCGGCTCGGGGTTTCGGCTCCCGAAAGGCGCCAGTTGTTCGATCTGGGAAAGGAACTCATGGTTGATGTCGGTTAGGCTGCACTGGGCGTCAATGGCCGTGGAGACCGTGAAATCGGTTTCGGGATCATTCTCGCGGAGAATTTCCTGGAGCTGAACGGAAAAGGAAGCGATATCCTCTTCCCGGATCGAAATGCCAGCGGCATAGCGATGTCCGCCATACGAAATGAGAAGCGATTCACAGCGTTTTAAACCTTCGTAAATATTGAAATCGGCGATGCTCCTCCCCGACCCCTTGCCGATACCGTCTTTCAAGCTGATCAGGATGGCCGGCCTTCCGAAACGATCGACAAGCCGCGAGGCTACGATGCCGATAACGCCCGGATGCCAATTGGGAGAGGAAAAAACCAGTGGACCGATTTCTCCGGGGTCAAATGCGTCTTCCAGCTTCTCCAACAGCTCATGAAAGATCGCCTTTTCCATGACCTGTCTTCTCCTGTTGAAGCCATCCAGTTTCCGGGCAAGTTCTTCGGCCTGATCCTGATTTTCAGAGAGTAGAAGCTCGACGGCATCTGTTGCCGAGGCGATTCGTCCCGCCGCGTTGATTCTCGGAATGAGTGCAAAAGAGGCCTTTGCCGAATCGATCACCTGATGTTCGACTCCGGAGACCCTCTTCAAGGCTTGCAAACCAACCCTTTTCCCCTCGGAAATCAGATCGAGGCCGATTTTGACAAATATCCGGTTCTCATCCACCAGGGGCGCGATATCGCCGATGGTTCCCAACGCAACCAGGTCGAGATATTCTCTGAGGTTGGGATAGAATTCGCTCTTCCAGAACCCCTCCTTGCGGAGAACGCTGCGCAGTGCAATCAAAAAATTGAAGGCGATGCCGACGGCCGCCAAGTGTTTGAATGGGAAACGGCAATCCTTGCGGTTCGGATTGACGGCCGCAACCGCTTCGGGAAGGACGCCTGAAATTTCGTGATGATCCAGAATAATTGTGTCCACACCCAGTTGCCGCGCATAGGCGATCGGCTCATGGTCCGATATGCCGCAATCCACCGTAACAATCAACCCGATCCCTTCCGCGCGAAACCGTTCCACCGCCTCCCGGTTCAGACCATACCCCTCCGTTATCCGGTCCGGTATATGGTAGATCACCCGCGGATGAATCTTCCGGAGAAAATGCAACAGAACGACGACCGATGTGATCCCATCGGCATCGTAGTCTCCATATACGACTACCTTTTCGTTGTGGTAGAGACAGCGGACAAACCGGTCGACAGCCTTGTTCATGTCCTGCATCAGAAAAGGATTGTGAAGATCCCTCAGGGAAGGGGAGAGATAGCGGCGGGCGTCGTCGGGATCACAGATCTCACGGCTCTCCAGAATCCGTGAAATCAGGGGACTGAGACCCAATTCCCGGACCAGCAGCATCTGAACATCATGGTTTTCCTCCCGCAAACACCAACGGGTCGTGGGAAGCCTCCTTGCTGTGGTCATTTTCCCCGGTCACCTTTCTTGATATACGCCATTGCTCAATCTGCGGCGAAGATCATATCAATGTGAAACCGGTTGTCAAGGAGAGAATTCCCACATCAAGGTTTGAAAAATTGACCTGTGACAAATTACAAGGGCCGGGCAGCTTGATCAAGCCGCTCCGGCCCGCAATGTTTTACGATTATCCCGCTTCAGACAGCCTTTTTGAGAAATCCCGAGCGGATGCACCGGGTACAGGCCTTGACGCGCTTGACCTCCCCCGACTTGTCATCGATGCATCGGATCTTCTGAAGGTTGGGGTACCAGGTCTTCACACTCTTGTTGTTTGCATGACTGACCTTATGCCCCTTAACCGGTTTCTTGCCACATACCTCACAGATTCTCGACATATCCAAACTCCTCTCTGAAATTCTGCCGGTAACTAAACCAAATCCGGCTGTATTGCAAGCTTTATTTAAGCAATCTGTGTGAATCTCACTGAAACCCGCTTCTTCCTTCTTCTGTTTTCACGCCGTTCCAAGGGGCCGCTCATCAGTTTCTCATCGAAGGAGGTTGCCCTGTGGCTTCGAGGACCCTCATCCAGATGTTTCCTCCCGGATCAACCCTGTTTCCCGAACGAATGATCCTCAGCGGAATATGCACATATTCGTCCTTCATGAGGCCGACAAGCATCCCTGTTTTTCCGGCCATACCGGCATGAACTGCGTATTGTCCGAGGGCGCCGCAGTACATGCTGTCTGCGGCGTTGGCCGGAACACTGCGGATCATATAACTCGGATCGATGTACTTCAGGTTGATCTCCATGCCGATTTTTTTGAAGTAGTCTTCGATGGACGTCTTTAAAAAGATGCCGATATCGAGCAGACGAGGATTCCCGGAGGCATCTTTTTCCAGGGGCTGCCCCTCCCGCCGGAGATGCTCCTGACCGGCGCCCTCGGCCACCAGGATCACGCAATGCGACCGCTCCCGCAGACGATTCTCGACAGCCTTGAGAAAACCATTTCCCCCCTCCAGATCAAAAGGCACCTCCGGGATTAGGACGAAATTGACATCAGTCTGCGCCAGGGCGGCTCCGGCGGCAATATGGCCGGACTGACGCCCCATGATCTTGACCAGGCCGATACCGTTGGGGGCGCCCCTGGCCTCAACATGGGCGCATTGGATCGCCTTGACCGACTCGGAAATGGCCGTATCAAAGCCGAAGGTCTTCTGAATCAGGTTGAGGTCATTGTCAATGGTCTTGGGGATCCCGATCACCCCGATATTGTGACCCCGGCGCGTGATCTCTTCGGTGATGCACTCGGTTGCCCTCATTGTCCCGTCACCGCCCACACAGAACAGGAGATTCACGTTCATCCGTTTGAGAGCATTGATCATCTCACCGATGTCCTGACGACCTCGGGACGAGGAAAGGATCGAACCGCCGAGAGTATTGATTTCTTTTACGTAATCCGGAGTCAGCTCCACGATGGAATGGTGGAATTTCGGAATGAGACCCTGAAAGCCATAACGTATGCCGATGATATTCGGGACGCCGTATCGGTGATGAAGCTCCATCACGATCGTCCGGACAACATCATTGATCCCAGGGCACAAGCCTCCGCAAGTCACAATGGCGGCCTTGGTCTTGGAGGGGTCGAAAAAGATCTTATCACGTGGTCCGGCCACCTCCACCGAAAGGGGGAATCCGTCCGGATCCCGGAGATGGTTGTACTGGTCGAGATAGATATTGAAAAGGAGCCTTCTGCTTTCCGGTGTGAAATAACTGACATTGATGGGAGAGGGGATCGTACATTCCCCAAGGCTCTGGATGCTGAAGTCGTCGGATATATCCTTGTTCATTATGTCAACTCCCCTGTTCTGACCGGAATGCGGAATCAATCCCGGCAATGATTTCACCCTCAAAACCAAGTCCGGCCCTCAAGATACCACCGGTCAACAACACATTCGGAAGCTGTGTTTTTGGGGAAAGTGTTCTTATACCGAAAAACGGCCCCCTTCGGGTACGGTATTTTCGATTCACAATTTCCTGATATCTCCTTGAGAGAAAAATCGATTGATCCACACGCAGATAATCAATGCTTTCCCGCAGAAACGGCAGGAATTCCTCCAGCGAGTTGATGATGTCCATTGCCGCATCTTTCAGTTCCTGATCATTGAGACACAGTGGTGAATCCGAAAGATATACCGTGGCCGATATCGCCCGTCGTCCCTCCGGTGCGCGGTCGATTTCACCGGGAAGGCTCATTTGCAGAAAAACGAGGTCCCGGTGAGTCACGGGACCGTTTCCATTCCGTAACACAATGACATCAGAGCCCATTTTATCCGGGACCCCCCCCTCGTGGACGCCCATATGAAGGCAGAAGGGATAAGCAACCGAACGGATGGTGGTGAAACGTCGATTCGGTCCGGGGAGTACCTTTCGAACGGGAAGCAGGAGTTCCAGCTTTTCCCACTGTGCACTGACGATAAGCTTCCTCCCGCGCAGGGTGGAGGAGGACCCTTCGCACTTCAGGTCTACGGTGATATCCGGTTCCGTCTTGATGCGGATGATCGAACACCCATGCTTCAAAATTCCGCCGTGATCCGTAAATACCCGGTGCAAGCCTGCCGTCCAGGCGGTCATTCCTCCACGGCAGTAAAAAAGACCTCGCATCGGAAGTGAAAGGAGATATGCCGCGGAGAGGGGGAATGGATGGCTGTCCATCTCCAGATGAGACAGAAAGTTCAATTGGGCTTCCAATACCCTCCTGAATACGACACCCTTTCCATCATCGCGCAGAAGCAGGGAAAAACGACCTGCAATCGCTGCGGGAAGGCGTGCCAGACTGCGGAGGATTTCAGCCGCCCATCCGAGGCGTTCGGTTTTATCTTCTGCAATCCAACGTTCAACCAGGTTGCCAACCTTTGAAACAGCCCGATAAAAACGTTTGATCTCCCGTTCCTGTTCGGGAAATTCGCGAATCAGATCTCCGATCAATCGCTCCCGGTCCGGGAAAAAATCCACCCGATGACCGGGAAGGATCACCTGAAATGCCGGATCCAGGACGCCGCTCGGAGAGATGTCGTCACCGGAGGGCAATATATCCCCGATCTCACGGGAAAAGAGCTGTCGATCCGCCAACCCCGAAAATGGTCTCGGATCAAAGGCAAAAGCGTAACCGGCTTCGCGATACACATTCTCCGGAGTCCCTTCCATGACCAGAACCGTTTTCCGGCCTTCCCGGACGCAGGTCAGGGCGGCAATCAGAGAACTGAGATCCCGGCCTATGATCAGCGCATCGTACATATCTTAAACCCGTCCGTACAGGAAATGAACCGTTCAAGAGCAACGCGAACGGGAGGAAGCTAAAACCGTGTGAGTGGCGGATTCTGCAGTGCCTTTTCGGCCGTCCGGTCGACGTTCCGGATCCTGACCCTTCGACCTTCAAACTCGATTCTCCCCTCTGCATAATACTGAACGGCCTGGGGATAAATTCGATGTTCTTGCTTCAATATCCTTGCAGCGAGGCGTTCGGCGTCATCTTCATCATACACCGGAACAACGGCTTGAATAATGATCGGCCCCGAATCCACCCCTTCATCGGCAAAATGGACCGTACATCCTGAAAACTTGACCCCGTAATCCACCGCTTTCTGCTGGACATGCGTGCCGGGGAACGCGGGAAGAAGCGCCGGGTGAATGTTCATGATCCGCAATGGAAAGGCCCGGAAAAATTCACGGGAAAGGATACGCATAAAACCGGCCATCACGACCAACTCTACACCGGCGGTATTCAGGACCTCGATCATCCGACCGTCAAATAGCTCCCGGGAAGAGAATTCGCGATGATCGACCACTACGGTCGGGATTCCGTGCTTGCGACATCGTTCAAGGGCAAAGGCGTGGGAATTGTTGCTGACGACAATGCTGATTTCGGCATCCAGCGTCCCCTGGTCGATATGGTCGATCAGGGATTGAAGGTTTGAACCGCTTCCAGAAACGAGAACGCCGACGGAGACTTTTTTCACCATGACCGCTTCCCGACTTTAAAAAAAGGGCGTTCCGCCACCCCTGCATCGCATTCCCTATGATACAAAGGAGACTGTCGTCTGATCGGTTTCCCTTTTTTCAATCGTTCCGATAGGGTAAGCCTTTTCACCCAACTTTTCCAGACGATCCAAAATTTCCGCATGATCCTTGTCGGCAACGATAATGATCATGCCGATCCCCATGTTGAATACCCGGAGCATCTCTTCCTCATCGATGTCTCCCACCCTGCGGATCAGATCGAAAACAGGGGGGACAGGCCAGGATCCCCGGCGGATAACCGCGCGGCAGGGGCCGGGTACGATTCTGGGAATGTTATCGGTAAAACCGCCTCCGGTAATATGGACAATCCCCCGGATGTTAAAGTTCTTGATGAGATTCATTATTGATTTAACATATATTCTGGTTGGTTTGAGAAGCGCGAGCCCGATGCATTCATCGATACCTTCAATGCTGTCTTCCGGACGGAGCTTGCCCTCCTCGAAGAGAACGCGCCTTGCTAGGGAAAAACCATTGCTGTGCAGCCCCGAAGAGGCGATCCCGATGATCCGATCCCCGACCCGTATTTCGGAACCGTCGATCAGTTTGTCCGCTTCGACCACTCCGACACAGAAACCGGCCAGATCATATTCCCCGTCGGGATAGAATCCCGGCATCTCCGCCGTTTCCCCACCAATCAGGGCGCAACCGGCCTCCTGGCAGCCGCGAACAAGGCCCTCTAAAATCTGAACCGTCTTCTCGACGACGAGTTTCCCGGTTGCAATGTAATCCAGAAAAAAAAGAGGTTCCGCTCCCTGGACGACAACATCGTTTACGGACATGGCGACAAGATCGATACCGACCGTATCGTGTTTGTCCATCATCTGCGCGATCTTCAGCTTGGTTCCCACGCCGTCCGTCGAAGAAACCAGCACAGGATCCTTGATCTTACTAATATCCAGATGAAAAAGACCGCCGAACCCTCCGATGCTGCTCATCATCTCCCTGCGCGCGGTTGTCTTGATCAAGGGTTTGATCCTCTCCACAAAGGAATTCGCACGATCAATATCGACCCCTGAATCTCTGTAAGTGATTTTTTTCAGCATATGAACTCCCGTGTCGGTTCCGCCGGTATCCGGTCCGGCTGAATGGCCCATCTTTCAACGATGCCGAATGATGGATCATCTACAATCAGAAGCGTTTCCCGTTTCTGCGACAATCGCGTCATCTTCTAACCTATGGCCCATTGAAAGTCAATTATTTCCTTGCGGTAAGGATAAATATCTGTTAACCAATATAGTGCTTTATACATGATATCATTAAATGAATGACAATCATACCCGGATGAGACAAACGATGCAATCCTTGGTAAAAATTGTGGATAAAATGGAGGCCCCGATTGCCTTTGCAACGGAAGACTCCTATAACCGCCTCTCTCAGATCAAGAATCTGGAGAGGGTTATGACATCCCTCCTGCGGCAATTGAAAGAGGGAATCCTGTGTGAAAAACATCAATCGCGGAAGGATCAAATCGACGCGCTGTGTGACACATTGCTCAATATCTTCGATGGTTATGATACACTGCCGCAGGAACGGAAAAGAGATCAACTTTCCCGCGTTAACCCTCTGCTGTCCGAATTGAAGACCATTTTGAGAAGCTCACCGATGGCGGAGCACGATATCATGCAGACAGGGGGATCCGACGGAGACCCGAACGTTCTCTCAATGCCGGTCCAGTCAATTCAAGGAGTTGGTCCACGGATCGCCGCGCTCCTCGCCCGAAAAACCCTCCTTACCGTTGAAAGTCTGCTCTATTTTCTTCCGCGACGTTACGAAGATCGCCGGACGATCTCCCGGATCGTGGAAACGGTTCCCGGTATCCGCCAGACCATCGTGGGCAGAATCACACAAACCGATGCCCGTTTTTACGGCAGAAGGAAAATCTTTGAGGTCATCGTCGATGACGGCTCCGGCATCCTGAAAGCCAAGTGGTTCAAGGGACGCGAAGCTTTCCTGCGAGCAACTTTTCACTTGGAGTCGCGGGTCATTCTCACCGGGGAGGTCAGCGGATTTCCCTTCGACAGAGAGATGATCCATCCCGATTTCGAGATCCTAAATGACCAGGATGATCAGCTCCTTCATTTCAAGAGGATCGTTCCCGTCTATTCGGAAACAGAGGGACTGCATCAGAAAACCCTGCGGCGGATCCTGTGGAAGGTGGTTCGCGATTTTGCTCATCTTGTCCAGAGCCCTATCCCAGAGAATTATTGCCGGAAGCGTGATCTTATGGAAATCCGGGAGGCTGTCCGTCAGGTGCATTTTCCAAGAAACGAGCAGCAGATCCAACCGTTTCAGGAAGCCCGTTCGGCTGCCCACCGGAGGTTGATCTATGATGAATTCTTCTTTTTTCAACTCGGCATGGCCTTAAAAAAGAGAGGGGAAGTCATCCGACAGGGGATTATCTTTCGGACAAATGGGGAAAAGGTACAGAAACTTTATCGCTTGCTTCCGTTTACGCTGACCGCGGCCCAGAAGCGGGTCATCTCGGAAATTGAGCGGGACATGGCGTCGGCGCGGTGCATGAGCCGCCTGCTTCAAGGGGATGTGGGTTCCGGAAAAACGGCGGTTGCCATGGCGGCCATGGTCACCGCCTGCGAGAATGGTCATCAGGCAGCGATCATGGCGCCGACGGAGATCTTGGCGGAACAGCACTCCCGGAATCTGAAACGGTGGGCGGAACCATTGGGGCTTAGAATGGCTCTCTTGACCGGTGGGATGAAGCCTACGGAAAAAAAAGCGCTTCTGGATCGAATCGGGAACGGCGGAATTGATCTCGTTGTGGGAACCCATGCCCTGATCCAGGAAGGAGTTGTCTTCCACAGCCTGGGACTTGTGGTGATCGACGAGCAGCACCGCTTCGGCGTTGTCCAGCGAGCGGCGTTGCGCAAAAAGGGACCGGTCCCGGATGTTCTCGTCATGACCGCCACCCCGATTCCGCGCACCCTGGCCATGACGGTCTATGGAGACCTCGACGTCTCCGTGATCGATGAGATGCCCCCTGGCAAAAAACCGATCCGCACAAAGATGTTTTCCGAATCCCAGAGAATGCGCGTTTATGAGATCATTCACCGGGAGATGAACAAGGGGAATCAGATTTTTATCGTCTATCCGCTTGTTGAAGCGTCGGAAAACCTGGATCTCAAAGATGCGACGCGAATGGCAGAGCATCTCCAAAACGAGATTTTTCCGGAGTGCCGCGTCGGTCTTGTCCACGGCCGAATGAAGGGAAGCGAAAAGGATCGCGTCATGACGGATTTTACCGCAAAAAAAATCCAGATCCTGGTCTCAACCACAGTCGTCGAGGTCGGCATTGACGTCCCCGAAGCATCACTGATGGTCATCGAACACGCGGAAAGATTTGGTCTTTCACAACTCCATCAGTTGCGGGGAAGGGTCGGCCGGGGCGCTGTTCCGTCCTTCTGCATTCTCCTAACACAGAAAATCGGTTCGGAAGATGCACGCAAACGTCTCCGGGTGATGGAACAAACCAATGATGGCTTCCGGATCGCGGAAGAGGACTTGGCCATCCGCGGTCCTGGGGAATTCATGGGGACGCGCCAATCCGGCCTGCCCGACTTCCGGATCGCCAACATCATTCGCGATGGCCGCATCCTGGGTGAGGCTCGGACAGATGCCTTCGCCCTTGTCGAAGATGATCCAGGTCTGGAAAAACCCGAACACAAGGTACTCCGGCAGGTGTTGCTCCGCCGCTGGACGGGTCGTTTGGAACTGGCCAAAACCGGATGAAAGATGAATTCTTTTGACAAACCGCGATAAGTTGATATAGAAGCGGCAGCGTTTTGAATGCTTCCGTAGAGGCGAATCCATCGACGTTCGAGTACAAGACTATGAAGAAATCAATATCCATAGGCGTGATCGGCTTCGGAACCATTGGTACGGGTGTCGTAAAACTTTTGCAAGAGAATGGGGATCTTGTCGCCGGGCGTCTCGGCGCGAAAATTTGCCTGCAGAAAATCGCGGACATTGATATCAAGAGATCCCGGGGTATTACGATCGATCAGGCACTCCTCACGACCGACGCCGCCGACATCATCAATGATCCGGACATTGACATCGTCGTCGAACTCATGGGCGGATACGAACCGGCGCGAACTTTTATCCTGGCCGCCATCAATCAGGGAAAACATGTCGTCACGGCAAACAAGGCCTTGCTGGCGACCCATGGGGACGAAATCTTCCGGAGCGCATTGCGATGCGGGGTCAATATCGGTTTTGAGGCCAGTGTCGGCGGAACCATCCCCGTGATCAAGACGATTAAGGAAAGCCTCATTGCCAACCGGATCCAGTCCATTTCCGCGATCGTAAACGGTACATCCAATTTTATTTTGAGTAAGATGACGGATGTGGGTGGCTCTTTTGAGACGGTTCTGAAGGAGGCCCAGGCGCTTGGATTCGCCGAGTCCGATCCCGTTTACGATGTCGAGGGAATCGACGCCGCCCACAAGCTGGCGATTCTCCTCTCCCTGTCCTATGGGAAAAAGGTTCATCTGAACGATCTGTACCGGGAAGGCATTACTCAGATTTGCGAACAGGATATAGAATTCGCTCGGGAACTGGGTTATCGAATCAAGTTGTTGGCCATCGCAATCCGCCGGGACCGGGAGATCGAGGCAAGGCTTCATCCGACAATGATCCCCTTCAATCACCTCCTGGCCAATGTCAACGGAAACTTTAATGCCTTTCACATCATCGGTGATGCCTCCGACTCGATATTCCTCTACGGCCAAGGCGCGGGGATGATGCCTACGGCGAGTGCCGTGGTTGGCGACATCGTTGATATCGCCCGCGACATTCGGAAGGGAATCACGGTTCGCATTCCTCCGCGAGTCCTCGACGAGGAAACCATCGAAGATATCTGCCTGTTGCCTTTTGATCAGATTCGGACGAACTATTATTTCCGTTTTTCCGCCGCCGACCGTCCCGGTGTCCTTTCACGGATCTCCGGAATTCTTGGCGCCAATGATATCAGCATCGCGACCGTGATTCAGAAGGGGAGGATGCAGGGGGGCGCCGTCCCGATCGTGATGACTACCTATAATGCCAGAGAAAGGGACGTCCGGAGGGCCCTCGAGAATATCGATCGTCTCGATGTCGTGATGGGGAAAACCATGCTGATCCGGATCGAGGACGATAGACTCTCATGAAATATGTAATTCTGCTGGGTGACGGAATGGCGGATCAGCCGCTTGCCGTCCTGAGAGGAAAGACCCCCCTCGAATACGCCCGTACACCTTTTATGGATCGGATCGCCACTGGAGGCACCCTGGGTTTGATCGATACGATCCCATCCGGTCTCCCGCCGGGAAGTGATGTCGCAAATCTGGCCGTCCTCGGCTACGATCCCCGCGAATGCTACACCGGGCGTGGACCTCTCGAGGCGGCAAACATGGGGATCACCCTTGCTCCGGAGGAGATCGCCTTCCGCTGCAATCTGGTCACACTTGGCGACGACCGGAATCCGGTCATGGTGGATTTTACGGCCGGTCACATCTCTTCCGAAGAGGCAAAGCAACTCATCGTGGATCTCGACCGTGCTATCGGATCGGAGATCTTCCGTTTCTATCCGGGTGTTGGTTATCGGCATCTGCTGGTCTGGAAGGGTGGAGAACAGGATCTTGCGGCAACGCCGCCCCATGACATCACAGGGAAATCCTTTGAACCCCATCTGCCGTCCGGCCGGGGCGCCGATGAGCTCATTTGCCTCATTCAAAAATCCCGTGATTTTCTTGCGGATCACCCGGTGAACCGGCAAAGGCGATCGAAGGGAAAAAGACCCGCGACGGCAATCTGGCCTTGGGGGCAGGGTAGGGCGCCTCGGATGCAAAGGATCACGGAACGGTTCCACCTTCGCGGCGGCATGATTTCTGCTGTGGATCTCCTGAACGGAATCGGCGTCTATGCCGGTCTGGAAGTCATTTCGGTCGATGGAGCAACGGGCTACACGGATACCAACTACACTGGCAAAGCGGCAAAAGCTCTGGCTGCCCTAAATGAGCACGATCTGATCTTTCTCCATGTTGAGGCACCGGACGAGATGGGTCATGAGGGAAATCTGGATGGGAAAATCAAGGCGATCGAGGATTTTGACGAAAAGGTTGTCGGGACAATCCTGAGAGAGATTCACTGTCTTGGAGATTACCGCGTGGCCGTATTAAGCGACCATCCGACCCCGATCCACCTGAGGACGCATACTGCAGATCCCAGCCCCATTGCCGTCCTCTCTTCCCGGGATGGTGAAAATCAGGCCCGGGGATTCTCCTTCTCGGAAGGGGATGCCGAAAGATCGGGCAACCTCATCTCTCCTGGGCACCGGTTCCTGGAGAATTTCATTGGTGACTGGAGGCGCTTTCTTGAAAAGAACACCCGTTAAGATCCGCGCCATCTACGCCGATACCGATGCCATGGGCATTGTCTATCACACCAATTATATCCGCTGGTTCGAAATCGGTCGCACCGAGTTCTTCCGGGATATAGGGATTTTATACTCAGAGGTGGAGGCGACCGGGTGCAATCTGCCACTGACTCAGGTATATTGCCACTATCATCTTCCGGCACATTACGATGAGGTCCTCCTCGTTGAAACTCAGATCGCATATCTCAAACGGGCCAGCATGAAATTCACCTATCTTATCTGGGATGAAATCCGGCAAAATCTCTTGACGGAGGGATATACGATTCATGCCTGCACGGATCGGGGCGGAAAGATCGTCCGAATCCCGGCCATCGTTACGGACAAAGTTCGATCATTCTATCCAAATATCGAAGGAGAAAAGGCAAACTCATGGCAGCAAAAATAGACAAAAAAGAACTCTTGGAACCGGACAAACTACAGATCTTCTTTCTCAACGTCCGGACGTTTGTGGAGAAGCACCGAAAGAGAATCTATGCCGGCGCTGGCTTTTTGCTGCTGGTCATTCTTCTGGCCGGCGGCCTTTATCTCTATCAGATCCACTACGAGACGACCGCTGGTAAGATCTACAACCGCGTTTTTGAAGCTGCGGCAAAAGCGAATCCCTCATCCGGAAACTCAGCAGCACTCAAAGGATACAATGATCTCATTAACCAGTATCCGCGAAGCAATGCAGCCGTTACGGCCTATTATCGTCTCGGAAATCTTTATTTCAATCAACGTGAATTTGATGCTGCAATCGGCGCCTATCAGTATTTCATCAAGAAGTCTCCCCCGGAAAACGATCTGATCACCTTGGCCTACGGCGGTATGGGGGCTTGCCATGAGGCAAAGAAGGATTTCAAAAGGGCACTGGAATCCTATGAGGGTGCGCTGAAGTCAAGCACGGCCTCTTCCTTCGAAGCCATTAATTTCAGTAATATTGCGAGGATTTATGAGGCGATGAACAATCCTGCAAAGGCCGTGGAATTTTACCGGAAAGCCCTTGGCAAGACGACTGATCCGTTCATGACGCTGTATCTGAAAAGAAAAATTTCCATTTTGGGATAACGACAGCCGAAAATTAATCTTCCCAAAGCGGCAAGGAAAGACTGGAGAGAGGTGTTGCTTGAAAGAATTGATGTCGGGAAATGAGGCGATTGCGCGAGGCGCTTTCGAGTGCGGGGCAAGATTTGCAACCGGATACCCGGGAACACCGAGCACGGAAATCATGGAGGCCTTTGCAAAATATCCGGGAGTCTATGCGGAATGGTCTCCGAACGAAAAAGTTGCCATGGAGGTCGGGATCGGCGCCGCCATCGCCGGTGCCAGGGCGATGGTCGTCATGAAGCACGTCGGCGTCAATGTCGCGGCCGATCCGCTGTTTACGGCAAGCTATACAGGTACGAACGGCGCGCTGGTCGTCATCACCGCCGACGATCCGTCACTGCACAGCTCACAAAACGAGCAGGACAATCGACATTACGCACGATTCGCCAAGATCCCGATGCTGGAACCCGCAGACAGCGAGGAGGCTAAGGCTTTCATCAAGCGGGCATTCGAACTGAGCGAGCAATTCGACACACCGGTCTTTCTCCGTTCGACAACACGGCTTTCGCATTCCAAGTCAGTCGTGAACCTGGAGAAACCGCTGAAGGTCGACGATCGGACAGATATCCGCTTCAATGCGGAAAAATTCGTAATGGTCCCGATGAACGCCCGCAGAAGGCGTGTTGTCGTCGAAAAACGCATGCAGGATCTCCGAATCTTCGCCGAAACCTTTCCCGAAAACCGTATCGAGATGAACAGCCCCGACGTTGGGATCATCACCGCTGGAATATCCTACCATTATGCCAAGGATGTGTTTCCTGAATACTCCTATCTGAAACTCGGCATGGTGCACCCGCTGCCGATCGGTCTCATTCGGGAGTTTGCCGCCCAGGTCCGTAAAATCTATGTGATCGAGGAGCTTGACCCATTTCTGGAAGAGCAGATCCGTGCGATGGGAATCGAGGTGACTGGAAAGGAGATCTTCCCGTATACGGACGAGTTTGATCCCGGAGTTATCGAACAGGCGATTACCGGCGGCGGGAAAGCCCAACGATCACTTCCGGAGATCCCAATCCCCCCCCGGCCGCCAAATCTATGTCCCGGCTGTCCCCACCGTGGACTCTTCTACGTTCTGGGGAAGCTGAAGGTCTTCGTCTCCGGGGACATTGGCTGTTATACCCTCTCCTTCATGAAACCCTTGGAAGGCCTTCATTCCTGCATCTGTATGGGCGCCGGCATCGGCATGGCCCACGGAATGAGCAAAGCCCTCGGGGAGAAAGGGAAGGGGAAGGTGGTTGGTGTGATCGGCGACTCCACCTTTCTCCATTCCGGAATTACACCGCTGCTCGGCATGGCCTACAACCACAGCGATGCCGTCATTGTCATCTGCGACAACCGAACCACGGCGATGACGGGAATGCAGGAACATCCCGGCACCGGTTTTACCCTCCAAGGGAATAAGACAATAATGGTCGATATTGCCGCTCTCGTAAAGACATTGGGTATTGATAGCGTCCGGATCGTCGATCCTTATGATCTGAAGGCCGTTCGGACCGTCCTCAAGGAGGAACTGGCACGGTCGGGCCCGTCCGTTGTTATCTCCAGGCGCGCATGTGTTCTGTTCAAGCGGGAGAAGTCATTCCCGCGAAAATCCTTTCGAATCGATCCCGAGAAATGTACCGGGTGTCGTCTTTGTCTCGGCATGGGTTGTCCACCCATCGCCTGGCAAAAAGTCAGTAATGATTCCGGCAGCGCAACGAAAAAGACGAAAGGAAAAGAAAGGGATGGGGTGGCCGTCATCGATCGGAATCTCTGCACCGGCTGTGGTCTCTGTGCTCAACTCTGCAAATCACAAGCCATTACGGAGGAGAAGGAATGATGGAAACCAAAAGCATTTTGTTGGCCGGTGTCGGCGGGCAGGGGATTCTTCGTGCCAGCGATATTCTCTGCCGTGTTTTTATGGCGGTCGGTCTCGATGTCAAGAAGAGCGAGGTGCACGGCATGGCGCAGCGGGGCGGTTGCGTGACCAGCCATGTACGTTACGGGCAGGCGGTTCATTCACCGCTGGCGAAGAAAAATGATATTGATATCCTCGTTTCATTCGAAAAAATGGAAACATTACGTTACCTGGACTATGTTAAGGAAAGTGGAACGGTGATCATCAATACGGAAGAGATCTATCCCCCAGCCGTCAATCTGGGAGATGTGCCTTATCCCAAAAACGTCTGCGAAGAAGTTCGACGATTTTTCCTGTCGGTCAAATCAGTTAACGCCGCAGCACTCGCGATCCGTGCCGGGAACATCCGCACTGTCAATATGGTCCTTCTGGGGGCGCTTTCAGGCTGTTTGCACCTCTCGCCTGAGCTATGGGAAAAAATTATTGACGACTCGTTCCCATTCAAACTTATCGCTGTGAACCGAAAAGCCTTCCACCTGGGAAGGGGTCTTTAACAGCTTAACCACGTTGACAATTTGCTTTTCATGTATAGGTTAACATCATAATTTATAAAAGAGGTTGGCAGAAGCAGTATGGCGGATGATTATTATAAGACTTTGGGTGTTGAAAAGGGCGCTGACCCCGATGTCATTAAGAAGGCATACCGAAAGTTGGCATTGAAGTTTCACCCGGACCGGAACCCGGGCAACCGCGCGGCGGAAGAGAAATTCAAGAAGATCAGCGAAGCCTACGCCGTTTTGAGCGATACCGAAAAAAGAAAGCAATACGACAGTTTCGGATCGGATCAATTCAGCCGTCATTACAGCCAGGAAGATATTTTCCGGAATTTTGATCTCAATGATATTCTTCGGGATTTCGGTTTCGGCGGCGCGGGAGGACATGAAAGGGGATTCCAGGGCGCCGGCAGGCGAGGCGGCTACACCTTCCGCAGCAGCGGCGACCCGTTGCGAGACCTCTTCGGACAAGGTCAGCCGCAATACGAACCGCCTCAGAAGGGGGAGGATCTTCATTACAACCTCTCGATCACCCTGGAAGAGTCCGTGTCCGGCGCGGAGAAGAAGCTGTCGCTTCAGCAGGAAAAGGAAGTCCATGAAATCAGCGTTCACATTCCGGCGGGAATCAGCACCGGAAAGAAGCTGCGACTTACCGGCAAAGGATATCCCGGGGTTCATGGCGGTCCTGCGGGCGACCTCTATCTGAACATTTCGATTCTTCCCCATCCGATCTTCGCCAGGGACGGAAGCGACATCTATATTGAGAAAGCGATTTCCTTCACACAGGCCGTTCTGGGGAGCAGTATCGAGGTGCCGACGATCGACGGGACGATCAAGAGAATCAAAGTCCCGGCCGGTACACAAAGCGGAACGAAGATCCGCATGAAGGGCTACGGGGTTCCAGGTCTCAAGGGATCCGGATCTTCCAAAGGCGATCAGTTCGTGAAAATAAGCATTGAGATCCCCAGAAAAATCAACGATGCACAGCTTCTATTGATTCGGAAGTTGGCCGAGGAAGGGATATGACGCGCTGTTTAGAACATTCCCGGCGACACGAATAAACGCCTATAAGATATGTTATGTAAACTTATTATACTTCAACCAATTCAATATCACCGATCACTCCCAAATGTTTGCCGACGATGATCACGATCCCCAAAACACCCTCGATTTCCATGCCCGCTTTCAATGCACTCTGAATATCCTGATTGGATTTGACGAAATTTCCGACTGCCGTTGCAGCGGCATCGGCAAGCGCAACCGATTTGCATTTCACACAGCATGCATCGGCGCATCCGAAGCTCAGAGAATGCCCGACCGTTCCGGATGATGTACAGACGCCGAGCGGCATCTCCTCTTTCCGGACTTTGATCGACACACGATCACTCAGCGGCGATCTCCCCGCAAAAAGTCCCACGTGGACATCAGCCGATGATTTGATATAGATATCACCGCCATTTTCAATGATCAGATTTCGCGTATCAGGGAGAAGATCCCGCCCGACTTGTTCCGCAACCGCACCGGCAACAGCCGCCATTGGACCGACCCCCGCTTTTTCAGACGCTTTCATCATCTCACGGACGATTTTCGGCGCCAATTCATCATAAGAAACCGGGGTCAGGGATGTCAAAAATTCAGGGTGGGTTATGATATAGGTTTCAATGGAGGAACGATGTCGGTGTACGGAGGCGGAAGCGATCGGGGTCAGATCGGAATCAGCACGGATAAAAAGGTCTGTATCTCTTATGGTTACATTGAATACCGTAAGGTCATTCTTTAATATTCCATTTCGGTAGGTCCGATAACGATAGTCCGGAGGATTACGATTCATTTTCTGAAGACCGCCCAATGACTCTACAAAAATTGTACTGCACCGATCCCCAAAATCCGTTCGGCTTCCTTTTTCAACGGGAGGGTGAGATCCAGCTTAATATCCTCTCCAATATAGATGACCGTCTCGCTCTTCTCTTCGATGAGTTTGATATAGCCATCATGCTTTCCACAGTATTTTCGAAGACATCGACATAGATTTTCGATATCCTCCGCTGCTGATCGATTGACATCAATCGTAAAATAGGCCGAATGATATGATTTTTCAGCAGCCGTCGCCAGCAGGGTTGCCTCCGCGGCGATCATCTTGGCGCTTTCTTCCCCGATATCGACGGTTCCCCTCACCAGCAACGGTTCCTCTCCATGCAGGAGATCGTAGCAGCCCTTGTAGATCTCGGGGAAAAAAATCACGGTCACGGAACCCTTAAGATCTTCAATGGTTACATAAGCCATCGTTTCTTTCCGCCGGGTTTGTACCTCACGAATGCTGCCGACGATGCCGGCCATGATGATCGCTTCCCGATCGCTCCTGGCGGCAAGATTGGTGGAATCCGCCGTCACGATCATTCCCAAACGGTCGGCGTAACGGGACAGGGGATGTCCCGTAATATAAAAACCAATCGTCTCCTTTTCATTTGCAAGCAGTTCCTTATGGTCCCACTCGGGCATGCCGGAGAGGCCGTCGGTGAAGCCTCCGTCGCGTAGCGCTTCATCCGTCCGCTCAAATTGTTCCAGGAGGTTCGCCTGACCGCTGGCCCTTTCCCGCTGGCGTTTCTGCGCCTTGTCCATAATCTCTTCGCAGAAGGTCATTAATTGCCGCCGCTTGTGTCCCGTTGAGTCGAATGCTCCGCACTTGATCAGGCTTTCGATCACCCGTTTGTTTGACTTTCGTGGATCAACGCGATCGCAAAAATCGAAAATTGATTTGAAAGGTCCTCCAGACTCCCGGACGACGATAATCGACTCGATCGCACCGACGCCGACATTCTTTACCGCCGCAAGACCGAAACGGATGTTCTCGCCAACGACACTGAAATCACTCATGGATTCATTGATATCGGGAGGAAGGACATTGATCCCCATCTCACGGCAACTTCCGATATGGCTGATAATTTTGTCCCGGTTATCCTTTTCACTCGTCAGCAGCGCCGCCATGAATTCCGCGGGGTAATGGGCCTTCAGATAGGCGGTTTGATAGGAAATGATTGCGTAAGCCGTGCTGTGCGATTTGTTGAAACCGTACTTCCCAAAGGTTTCCATCTGTTCCCAGATCTTTGCGGCCCTGGGCTCAGGGATTTTCTTCTTACGCGCTCCTTCCAGAAACTTCGGTTTCTCCTTTCTCTCCATCTCATCGGTCTTTTTTTTGCTCATGACCTTGCGGAGGGTATCCGCCTCGGACAGGGAATACCCGCCGATGGCCACCGCGATTTGCATCACCTGTTCCTGATAGACGATAATCCCATAGGTTTCTTTCAGAATCGCCTCCAATTCGGGAGCCTCGTAGACGATCTTGGTCTTGCCCTGCTTTCTCGCGATGAATTCGGGAATATTGTCCATCGGACCGGGGCGATAGAGGGCGATCAGCGCGATGACGTCCTCAATACAGTCCGGCTTCATCCGGACCAGAACGTCTTTCATTCCCGAGCTTTCCAACTGAAAGATCCCGTCGGTATCGCCCCGCATGAGCAATTCATAGGTCTGCCGGTCGTTGAGCTGAAGAAATTCGACATCCACCTGGACCCCCCGCCCATCGCGGATGAATTGCAGGGCGTCCTTGATGACCGTCAAGGTCTTCAATCCGAGAAAATCAAATTTCGTCAGCCCCACTTCGGAGATGTCGTTCATGGCAAACTGCGTTACGACATCCTCTTTGGGACTTTTACATAGGGGGATTCTATCCACAAGCGGCAGATCCGAGATCACAACACCGGCCGCATGGGTCGAAGAATGACGGTTCAGCCCTTCCAGAGCCAGGGAAAGATCGAGAAGTTTCTTGATCCGAGGATTGCCCTTCTGCTCTTCCTGAAGCCGGGGTTCGCGCTTGATCGCCTCATCCAGTTTGATGTTCAGGACATTGGGAATGAGTTTGGCGATGCGGTCCACCTCTCCGTAGGGAATGCTCATCGCCCTGCCGACATCCCGGATGACCGCCCTCGCCTGCATCTTCCCGAAGGTGATGATTTGGGATACCCGGTCGCTGCCGTATTTCTCCGTTACATAGCGGATGATCTCATCCCGGCCCGCCGGGCAAAAATCGGTGTCGATATCCGGCATGCTGATCCGATCCGGATTGAGAAATCTTTCGAAAAACAGGTTGTAGCGAATGGGATCGACTTTGGTGATTCCGATCGCATAGGCGACGAGACTTCCGGCAGCAGAACCCCTGCCCGGTCCAACCGGAATATTTTTTCCCCTGGCGTAAAGGATGAAATCGGAAACGATGAGGAAATATCCGGCAAAACCCATGGAACGGATCATCTCCAGCTCTTGTTGGAGCCTTTTTTCGTAAACTTCCCGAAGTGTTCCGTTCTTTCCCTGTAGGATATTCGGCAGAATCAGTGCGAGGCCCTCCTTCGCCTCCTTTTTCAGGCGTTCATCCAGCGTTTCCTCGGGATTGATTTCAAAATTGGGGAGAAAAAACTTTCCGAATTCGAATGTAAGATTGCATTTTTCAGCGATCCGGACCGTATTCTCGATCGCCTCAGGGCAGTAGGAAAAGAGGCGTTTCATTTCGTCGGGGGAGCGGAAATAGAACTGATCGGTTCCAAAGCGCATCCGGTCTGAATCTTCCATGGTTTTACCGGTCTGAATGCAGAGCAGGATCTCGTGCGCCTCGGCATCCGCCTGCTTCAGATAATGACAGTCGTTTGTTGCAACAAGGGGCAATCCAAGCCTGCCACTGAGTTCGATCAATCCTTGATTGGCTTTCTTCTGTTCGGGAAGACCATTTTCCATAATCTCGATGAAAAAATTTCCTTCACCAAAAATGCCCCGGTATTGCTCAGCCGTTCGGTCCGCTTCCGCAGAATTTCCCCGAAGCAGATGGGAAGCAATTTCACCATGCAGACAGGCGCTCAGTCCGATCAAGCCTTCATGGTGTTTCTCCAGGAGCTCCCTGTCTATCCTCGGCCGATAGTAAAAACCGTCCAGAAAGGCCGCGGTCGATAATTTCATCAGATTCCGGTATCCTTGCATATTGCGGGCCAGGACAATCAGGTGATGAGCCGTTTCCCCGATGCCATGACCATTTTTGTCGAGGCGGCTCCTGGGGGCAACGTACAATTCGCAGCCGATGATCGGCTTGATTCCGTACTGGTAGGCATGCTTGTAAAAATCGATCGTGCCGTAGAGATTGCCGTGATCGGTCAGGGCGACGGCGGGCATCTGATATTCCTTTGCCTTCAGAAAAAGATCGTCGAGACGAATCGTACCGTCCAGCAGGCTATACTGAGTATGAACGTGAAGATGAACAAAATCGGCGTGCTTCATGCTTTACTCCAGCCAGTAGTTCGGTGCTTCTTTGGTAATGATCACATCGTGAACATGACTCTCTCGAAGTCCGGCGGAAGTGATCTTGATGAAGCGCGCTTTCTGCCTCAATTCACCCGTGGTTCTGCATCCGACGTAGCCCATGCCTGCCTTGAGCCCGCCGAGCAACTGATGAATGCTGGCCGACATGGATCCCCGGTAGGGAACCCTTCCCTCGATCCCTTCCGGAACCAGTTTCAGATTGCTTTCCATGTCATCTTGATAATAGCGGTCCTTGCTGCCCATTTTCATGGCCTCCAATGAGCCCATCCCACGGTAGACTTTGTAGCTCCTGCCCTGAAAGAGAATCGTTTCCCCCGGGCTTTCTTCCGTCCCCGCAAAAAGACCGCCGATCATGACCGAGTGAGCCCCCGCCGCAAGGGCTTTGACGATATCGCCGGAATACTTGATCCCGCCATCCGCAATAATGGGGATGTCCATTTTTTTGCCCATTTTGTAAGCGTCCCGAATCGCGCTCATCTGCGGAACACCTACACCAGCGATAATTCGCGTCGTACAGATGGAACCCGGCCCGACACCCACCTTGACGGCATCGACGCCGGCCTCGATCAAGGCTTTCGCCCCATCCGCGGTCGCGACATTTCCGGCAATCAATTCACATTTCGGGAAATTGGCCTTGGTGGCGCGGACAGCGTCCAAGACTCCCCCGGAATGGCCGTGAGAGGTGTCGATGACAATGACATCAGCGCCGGCCGCCAGCAGTGCTTCGATCCGCTCTTCCCGATCGACGATTCCCACAGCAGCACCGACCCGCAGTCTCCCCAGCGAATCCTTGCTGGCGAGAGGATATTTTTTAATTTTTTCAATATCTTTTATCGTAATCAATCCTGTCAGATAATAATTTTCATCGACGACGAGAAGTTTTTCGATCCGGTGTTTGTGCAGAAGTTTTTTGGAGTCTTCGAGGGAGATATGCGATGAGGAGACCGTGATCAGATTTTCCCGCGTCATGACGTCGGCTACCGGTTGATCAAGATCGGTTTCAAAACGAAGATCCCGATTGGTCAGGATGCCGACCAGCTTCTTTCCTTTGACGACCGGAACGCCGGAGATGCGGTAACGATTCATCAGTTCCAGGGCTTCATAAACCTTCTGTTCCGGTTCGATGGTAATCGGGTCAACGATCATACCGCTTTCCGATTTTTTGACCTTATCGACCTCGATTGCCTGCCTCTCGATGCTCATGTTCCGGTGGATAATTCCCATCCCGCCCTCCTGAGCCAAGCAGATCGCCGTTCTGGATTCCGTGACCGTATCCATTGCAGCGCTGATGATGGGAATATTCAGGCTGATGTTTTTGGTCAGAAGGGACGAGGTGTCGACATCGCGCGGTAGAATATCGGACTCCGCCGGAACCATCAGCAGATCGTCAAAAGTCAGTGCTTCTTCAATCGGGTCATCTAACATGGGGGCCTCCATTTTCGGTTGGTTGATTTACGGCAAGAAGATATGAATGACCGTCCACGGTCATAAAAAAGCGATCATGTTGAATATCATGTTCAATATATTCGGAAAGTTGATAATAGGCCTGGCGGGAAAAACGCGCCTCATGATTGCATTGCTTGACACGGCAGTAGAGGACATTCTTTTCACCGATCCGGATGGTTTCCGGGTTCAGTTCCTCACAACTGCCATCCGAAAGGGAGATGACCATGCGGGGCCCCTTCTCCTCTCCAAAAAATTCTCGCGAGACGCTTTGAATAACGTACGGAACATCGTCCACCTGGATAAAACATTGTTCGTTATCCAGTTCAATTCGATATTTCCCCTCTGAATCCTGTCGGAGATGATTATAGAAATATTGAACGATTTCTAATCTTGTCATTTCCATATCCCGATAATACCATACTCCGTTTTGATCGATCCGGATCTCAGGCGATTCATTATGATATTGCTCTGTCATTGTCACTCCTTTTCAATATCGTCCTGCCGTACCGGGAAGAAATGCTTTCCTGTGAAAATGGATGAAGAGTGATCTTCTGGAATCGATTCGAAATCTTTCCCCTTTCTGCGGAACGTTTTCTAAAAATTTCTCCTGCTGTCCAGGAGCATCGTCACCGGTCCGCTGTTGACCAGTTCGACGGACATCATGGCTTGAAATTCACCCTGTGCCACATGACCGAGGGTGTTCTTCGTCTTTTGGATAAAGTATTCGAAAAGAAAAAGGGCGCGATCCGAATTCTCCGCTTCCGTAAATGAGGGTCTTCTCCCTTTTCGGCAATCCCCAAGAAGGGTAAACTGCGAAACCACAAGTATTTCCCCTCGGATATCGAGCAGAGAGAGGTTCATCTTTGCATTCTCGTCCTCAAAGATTCGGAGATTCAAAATCTTATCGGAGAGATAATCCGCATCAGCTTCCCGATCTTCCCGTTCAATTCCGAGTAGAACCAGAAGGCCATTCCCGATTTCGGATATCTGTTTGTCGCCGATGAGAACTCCGGCCCTTTCAACCCGCTGCACCACAGACCGCATGACACCCGCCTCGATGAAGGCGGTATGTTAGCAATAAACCCCATCAGCTTCAAGCGAATTATCGGGATCTCGTCCTGCAGACACGATACAATATGGAATAATTGATGTTCCTGCAAAAAATGGTTCGGATTTCCTAACGGAGGTTGAGGAGCTCTGCTACATAAAGTGTGGAGATATCTTTGAAATGACTGGATTTTAGGCTTTCCTGGGGAATCAGATCCATGATGCGAGAAAAAACGTTCTCTATCAGGATGTTCTGATCCTGTCGATCTCGGTAAATACCGTAGCGAATTTTCCTTCTTTCCTTTTCATCCAATCGGGTCAAGAGGCTTTTCGTTGTCCAAATCGAACCGGAACATGATAGTTCAGAGAGGCGCATCGCGCATTCGACGGCGTCACCGATCGATATAAATTCGATTAAAGGCGATTCCGGGATTGCAGCAAAATATTCTTCACTTTCATTGATCCCGATGTTTAAATACAACTCGTTGAACCATCCCTTATTCATTTTCCACTCATGACTGATCTGCTTCATATTTTCCCTGCATTCAACTGCACAAGAAATTGCATTCATAAGGTAGTTTGTGTTGGAATCCTTGAGAAAGTAAAAGATCACACCATCCCCGTTATATTTTTCATATGTACCGGAATACCTTTTAAAAGAGACGTCCATGCGATTCCAAATCTGATGGATCAAGGAAAAATGTTCCTCCGGAGGTAGTTCTGCACATATTCTCATCGAGTCTTGAAGACCGGCAACCAGAACCGAAAAAGAAACCAGGGCGGGCAGCCGTTCTGCGTTCCCGAATGCGTCCCGTCTTGCGTTCTCATGTTCCGAAGAGGTTCTGTTTCCAGGTAATATTTTTTGACCGGCTGCGAATGTGGAGACCATTTCGATTGTATCAAAATCATCTTCTCGAGTTCTGCGGTCATCATTTTTCAGTGACAGAAGAGAGACGATCTCTTTCATGGTGCGGCCCTCATTTTTATGCAGTCTAATATTTTCGATCGTATCGACAGCAAAAACTTCAAAATAACCGATTCTTTTCGCCTTCGCATCGGGATCGTCGGGTTTTTTGACAATCGGCGGGCGGATCATTCCCATCTTAATGTAATTATTCAGGGTAGCCCGGGATATACCTGTCCTTGCGAGAAGCGCTATGCTGCTGATCAATTCCATCTCTTCTTTTTTCAATCCCGTCATGATCCGTTTCCCGTCCGGAAGAGGACGTTTTCTTCGGTTTGACGGTCGTGTAAATGACCATCATTGGTTACGTATTTAAACTGTATAAATGCATCAGTCAATATTTTTTATACTTATAATAATATATCGTATATACATATAAGTAGACAGTCTAATATTATATTATACTTTATAATACTGTCATCTATTTTAGCCTTGGAGTTGTGATTTCGTTTGCGATGTGTTAATCGTTCTCCCCATGGATCATCACATTCTCCTGATCAACCCCTGGATCTTTGATTTTTCCGCCTATGACTTCTGGTACAAGCCGTTGGGGCTTCTCTCCTTGGCGGCCTTGCTCCGGATCAATGGAGTTTCTATTTCATGGATCGATTGCCTAGACCCCGCTCATCCGGATCTACTCCGTGAGTCTCATATTCGGATGCCGAAAAGAAAGAGATCCGGAGAGGGAACCTACGCCTCAGAGCGAATCCCGCCCCCCCCTCCCCTGAAAGGCATTCAACGACATTACAAACGTTACGGCATCACACCCCGCATTTTTCTCAACAACCTGAACGCAATCCCCAGACCGGACTTGATCATGATTACATCCATGATGACCTACTGGTGTAACGTCGCACATTAAATT
>DIWG01000019.1:0-480 GCA_002423465.1 Syntrophaceae bacterium UBA6112
TCCGGCGTGTATTGGGCGAGCTGCTTTTCGTCGAGGCCGAGCGCCTCCGCCATCTCCTTCGGTCGCTTGAGCCACTCTTCGAGCAGCGCCTTGGCGATGTCGATCAGTTCGGTATCGGTGATCTCCTCGAACGTCGTCCCTTTGAAATGGTGGGAAAAGACCTGATCGTAGGTGTCGAAGTACCNNTAGAAATCATCCACGGAGCCGATCAGGCCGAGGGCGAGGGCTTTCTGGAGGCGGAGAAAAGAGGTGGGCGTGACGGGAACCCCCCGCTCACGGAGCATATAGAAAAATTGGACAAACACGGCATTCCCTGCTTCCTTTTTTACCTGCGGGAGCGGCCCGATTGCTGGATCGCAAGGTTCAAGTCCACGCTTTTCTTGAAGAGCACCCCGAGGTAAGGGATATCGCCCTTTTCGAGCGCCTTGGGGTCGAAATCGGGGTCGGCGCGAAGGGCGCGGATCCAGTTGATCAGTTCCC
>DIWG01000019.1:506-653 GCA_002423465.1 Syntrophaceae bacterium UBA6112
TCATCCGCATCATCTCCGGATCGGGGAAGGCGATGTGGTGGAAATTGCAGCGTCCGAGGAAGGGATCGGAAAGGTCCTTCTTCGCGTTCGACGTGATGACGATCACGGGGCGATTTCGGGCGGTGATCGTCTTGTCGATCTCGATGA
>DIWG01000019.1:662-54783 GCA_002423465.1 Syntrophaceae bacterium UBA6112
TCGGCCTTGTCGATCTCGTCGATCAAAAGCACCGTCCGGCAGTCGGAAACGAAGGCCTGACCGATCTTCCCCATCCGGATGTACTCTTCGATGTTGCTCACCTCCCGCTTGGAATCCCCGAAGCGGCTGTCGTTCAGGCGGGTGAGGGTNNGTTTTGCCGGTGCCCGGTTCGCCTTTCAGCAGCAGCGGCATCTCCAAAGCCATCGAAACATTAACGATCTTGGCCAGTTCATCATCGAGGACATACTTCGCTCCCCCTTGGAAACGGGCAGGTTGGCTTGCGGGATTCATCCATTCCTCCTTGTTGGATATCCAAGCGCATTCTTAGCCAAATTTCCCGAAATTTTCCACTGCTATTATTATATTTGAGGCAATGCGAGAGTCAAGAGCAGTCGCTAACCTTTCCTTGACGTATCATACCGATTCTCTTATACTCAATTTACCTGATGAAGATATCGCGAAAAGAGAACGGAGGGTGAAGAGATGATACCGCATGTGAAAAAAATACTTTACGCAACCGACCTTAGCAAGAATTCCATCTATGCTTTCTACTACGCTGTAGACATGGCTAAAAAGTACAATGCGGAGATTTGCATTTTACATGTCATTGAGCCCATTTATACAAGCGCCTACCGCAGCCACACGGATAAAATGCAGAATGAACAACACGAGGCATCCGTTACCGTAATCAAAAACCGTCTCCAGCAGTTCTGCAAAAAACTGGAGGAAAAAAAGAATTTGGCTTGCGTGGCCCTCGTTGCTAAGATCTTTGTCCAGACCGGCGCTCCCGCCCAGGAGATCTTGAAAGCGGTGGATCAGGAAGAGTGTGATTTGATTGTCCTCGGAAATCATGGAAAAGGATTCCTGGAGCAGGCACTCCTGGGCAGCGTATCGCGCTCCGTTATGGATCAGGCGAAAAAACCCGTTTTCCTCATCCCGCTGCCCTCTGAAGAAATCTCGGTTTGGGATGAACTATGACCGGGGATTGAGAAGCGGCATGGCTTTCCATCCAGGGAGTCCGCCGGCAATTTTGAAGGCAACGGATTTTGGATTGCGACATATTTCAAAAAGATTCCGGAATCGCTGGAAAGAGTGCTGAAAACCAGCGCCGACGTCTGGTTTTCGACCAACCGCTCGACCGAGGTAACGGTCGAGATCAACAAATCCTTTGCCGGATACTTTCGACGGCGTCCAATCTTTCCAACGCAGATAATTATTGAGGAAAAACCAGAGCGTTCGCTCATGATCACCTTTCTGGTCGGGCGCTTTGATGAGATCAAAACGTTATCAAGATGTGGCTGCCGAACATAAGAATACCGCAACCAGAGTCTTTCAGGGAGCAATTTTCAGGGGAGATGAAGGATTGGCTGACATGGCAGGGATGTAATGACCCCGCTACAAGACGCAATCCGTAATATGACGTGCATACTCGTTGTTTACCATTCCCAGACCGGACGCACGGAGAAAATGGCAAAAGCCGTCGCTGACGGCGCAAAGGCGATCGAACACACGGAAGTCATCCTGAAGAAAGCCGGTGAAACAACCCTCGATGATCTTCTGGCTTGCAGCGGCCTGGCGATCGGGACGCCGGAAAACTTCGGCTATATGTCCGGCATGGTCAAGGATTTCTTTGACCGAACTTACAACGGGGCTCAGGATAAGGTCTTCCGCAAGCCTTACGTCGTCTTCATCAGCGCGGGAAACGATGGGTCCGGCGCGCTTCGCGCCATTGAGCGCATCGCCCTGGGTTATAAATTCAAAAGGGTGTTCACCCCCGTCATCGCCAAGGGAGATATCACGGAAGCAATCCTGGAACAGTGCCGTGAACTGGGAGGGACGCTGGCCGGAGGATGCGAGATGGGGATATACTGATTGTAAAGTTGGGGTGAGCGCCATCGGTTTCTGATTGAAATGTTGTGCGAATTAGGAAAATAAGGGAACCAACATTAGGAGGAAGGCTTCCGCAGCCTTCACCATAACGGGGAAGGGTCTGCTATACGTACCCCATTTGTCGTCCGAATCTGTCAAACTCCTCTTCCAGGGCTAAAAAAGCCACCACCAGGGCTGGATCGAATTGGGTACCGCTGCCGTCTTCAATGAGCTCACGACTCCGATCGCGTGAAAACGCCCCTTTGTAACAGCGGTTGGACCGCAGGGCATCGTACACATCGGCGATGGCCATGATGCGGGCGGCCAGAGGGATATCCTCGCCTTTCAGGCCGTCGGGGTAGCCCGTTCCGTCCCAGCGTTCATGGTGGTTCCGCGCAATGGTGATCCCCATGTTGATAAAAGCGTTCTTCTTGTACACCTGCTGGACGGCCGCCATCGTGTTCGCGCCCACGTGTGCGTGCTTTTTCATCATGGCAAATTCCTCCTCGGTGAGCTTGCCGGACTTCAACAGGACATAATCGGGGCTGGCGACCTTGCCGATGTCGTGCAGCGGGCTGGCGTTAAAGATGTTGTGGATGAATGCGGCATCAATGACGCTGTTGTATGGCTCCTGTTGACTGAGTTTTTCCGCAAGCATCTTGCAGTAGATCTGCACCCGTTCAAGATGCTCGCCGGTTTCCTTGTCCCTTGATTCCGATAGTTTAGACAGGGCAAATATCGTCGATATCTGTGAATCGGAAATTTCCTTGACCTGTTCTTGCACGAGGTCTTCCAGGTGCGCCTGATACCGTCGCAGCTTCAGGTGTGTCTCAACCCGGGCCTCCACCTCATCAAACTGAAACGGCTTGGTTACATAATCGACGCCGCCGCTGCCGAAGGCTTTCACCTTGTCCAGCGTTTCGGTCAGCGCGCTGATGAAAATGATGGGGATGTCGTGGAACCTTTTATCCTGCTTCAACTTTTGGCATACTTCGAAGCCGTTCATCCCCGGCATCGTGATGTCGAGAAGGATCAAATCGGGAGCCTCATGCTCCACAGCCTTAAGCGCCAGCTTCCCGCTGGGGACGGGCCGTACCCGGTAGCCCTTTTCCTTGAGCATGCCGGTGAGAAGGGTCAGATTGGCGGGCACATCGTCCACCACGAGGATATTGCCGCGGATTGGATCGGTTTTGCTTACATTCGCCATGGGTCATTCTCCTGGAGAAAAAAGCTCGATCAATGCATCGTATTCATACCGGGCGGCCATTTCCTGCATCCGCTGCGCGAGGGACGGTTGGTCCGTGACCAATTGTCCGGCAATCTGGTTCAGCAGGTCGAGGTCGGCGCCCTCCACGGCATCGCGTATGCGGCCGACAAGGTTCGGGGGCAACGCGGCAACGGTCTTGCGCATCAGAGTCATATCATCCGCTGCTTCTAAAGCCTTTTCAACGCCGTCGGCTTCCTCATATAGGTACTCCACCCCAGTCAACCGGCCGATGGTTTCAAAAAGTTCCGCATCCTTGAATGGTTTCGAGAGGTAGCCGTCAGCGCCGGCGGCCAAGATCCGCTGTTTGTCATCCTCGAAGGCGCTGGCCGTCACGGCAACGATGGCCGTATCCTTGATGGCGGGTGATTCCTTGATTTTACGTGTTGCATCGTAGCCGTCCATGACAGGCATGGTCATGTCCATGAGAACCACCCGCGGCTTCCATTCATGGACCATGCGCAACGCTTCCGCCCCGTTGACGGCTTCCCGTGTTGTAAAACCTATGACTCCGAGCAATTGCGACAGAAGCTGACGATTCGTTTCCCTGTCGTCGGCTATCAGAACCCGGATCTCGCTTTGCCCGGGGCTCAAGCGGAGCACGCGTCTTTTTACCTCTTGCATCGGTGCATGCTCCTCCACTCCTTCCTGAACCGGGATTACGAAGCGGAATGTGGTCCCTTTGCCGGGTGTGCTGGTCACCGCGATAGAGCCCCCCATGATTTGGACGAATCCCCGGCTCAATGCCAGACCGAGTCCTGTCCCGCCGCTATTGAGCCCAGCCTTGGTTTGTTCGAATGCCTGGAACAAGCGACCGATTTCCTCTTCGGCCATGCCGGGACCCGTATCTTCCACCTCGAACTTAAGATCCAACGTGTCCGCCTTTCCGGTTTTCGCGCAAATGCGCAAAGAAATGCCACCCTCCGCGGTGAATTTCACCGCATTCCCCAAGAGGTTGATGAGGACTTGGCGGAGCTTCCCTGCATCCGTGATGACCCAGCGGGGGACATGTCCGACTTTCTCCATCAGGAACCGCAAGTTTTTGGCATCGGTCCTCACATGGAACATCCTTTCAAGGTCATTGAGGAGGGAATACAAGTCGAAGGTGCTCGGAACAAATGTCGCTCTTCCCGCCTCGATCTTCGACATTTCAAGGATGTCGTTGATAAGAGACAGGAGGTGTTCGCCACTGCGGTTGATGATGTCGAGGTGTTCGCGCGATTTCAGTGAAAGATCCGGTTCTCGTTGCATAAGCTGGGCAAATCCGAGAATGGCGTTCATAGGTGTGCGGATCTCGTGAGACATATTCGCTAAAAAAATGCTCTTGGACCGGTTCGCCGCATCGGCGGCATTCTTGCTCGCCTGCAGAGCCGCCTCAACCCGCTTGCGCTCGGTAATGTCTCTGGAAATGCCATTTATCAAGGATGGTTTTCCGGTTTGATCCTTTTGGACAACGGCGTTGATTTCCATCCAAACCTTGCGTCCATCCTTGGCGATGTGCTCAGCCTCGATCAAAACACGGTCTGTTGTCGCGGCACCTCCAATTATTTTTCCAAAAGCGGTTCTGATGGATTCCTTTGTATCCGGAGAGAAAATATCGTCAAGAATCATCCCCACAGACTCTTCGCTGGAATAGCCGAGAATCGGCATAACTGAATGAGAGCAAAAGGAATAAGCCATTTTTTTTAAGTCAAAAGTCCAAACGATGTCGTTGCTATTCTCGATTAAAAATCTGTATTTGTTTTCACTCTCCCGCAGCGCCTCTTCCTGCTTTTTGCGTTCAGAGATATTGCGGGTCACTCCAACGTAACCGGTCAGAATCCCTCCTTTATCCCGCATGGTGGTCATGGAAATCTCAACCCAAACCGTGGAACCGTCCTTGCGGTATTCCTCGATCTCTATGACAGCGGTCGGGTTAAGGCCCTTTTCGATGTCAGGGAGATGACGCATGTACTCGCTGACCAGGGCATTTAGTGATGCGGGGGTTACTGTTTCCGCTAATGTTTTCGCTTTGGCTTCTTCAGGTTCCAGTCCCCTCAATTTTCGAACCGCGGGGCTGTAGTAAGTGTAGCGCAGCTCGGTGTCGGTAGTCCAGATCACGTCGTTGCTGTTCTCGGCAAGCAATCGATATTTCTCCTCGCTCTCCCGAAGTGCCTTCTCCGTCCGCTTGCGCTCCGCGATATCTTCCACAATGACAATGTTGCGCCCGCGTGTTTCGAATATCTCCCGGGGATCCGATACCGTAATGTTCACCCAAATGACGGTGCCGTCCTTTGAGATGTATCTCTTTTCCAGGGTGTAATGATCAATTGTTCCGGCCAGCAACTGTTCCGCTTTGTCCTCATGCAGATGAAGATCATCCGGATGGGTAATCGCCTGAAAGGTCGTGTCCCGCATTTCCTCCTCTGTCCTCCCGAGGAGTTCGCACAGTCGCCGGTTGGCCGTGAGGAAGCGGCCCGTGAAATGCTCTATCTCAGCCACGCCCACCGCCGCCTGATCGAAAAAGGTGCGGTACCGCGCCTCGCTTTCCCGTAGCGCCTCTTCGGCCTGCTTGCGTTCGGTGATATTTTGAGCCACTCCGGTCATGCCGACAAACTGTCCGTTCTTGATTACCAGTGTAGAAAGAAAACTAAACCATTTGACCCGCCCCTCCGTGTCGACAACCCTGAACTCATGAATGCTTGACGGTTTGCGGGCTTCGGCCTGATGGATCATACTTTTCAGCACCCGCCGGCGGTCATCGGAATAGACAAAATCCAGGTACAGCCTGCCGATGATCTCTGCGGCAGTCTTGTATCCCAGCGCCTCGGCTGTAGCGTCGTTGGCATAAATGATAGTTCCGTTTACATCCACACGAAGCAGCAATGCTTGCGTTCCTTCGATGATGTTGCGCAGCCGGTCTTCGCTCTCCCGCAGGGCCTCCTCCGCCCTTTTGCGCTCGGAGATGTCCGTCGATAAGATGACGATACCGATGGGAACTCCCTTGTCGTCGCGCAGAAACGTGATGGTGTTTTCGAAGGGGATCAGGGAACCGCCCTTGTGATATGCGTCGAGTTCCAGGACGCGGACGTGATGGCTGGAAAAATCTGGTGCTTGCTCCTGTTCCAGATCCTCCTGGTAGGCCTTTACGGCAATCTGCAGCGACTCCGGGGTCATCAATTGATCCAGTGTTAGCGTCAGCGCCTCCTCCGGCGTGTACCCCATCAGGCGCTCGATCGAAGGGCTTATGTAGGTGCAGCGCAGGTTCATATCCAAGATCGAGACGACGTGGGGAATCGTGTTGAAGATCAGCCGGAGCTTCTCCTCGCTCTCCCGGAGTGCCTCCTCCGCCCTCTTGCGTTCGGCGATGTCGCGTATGACATAAACCATGCCGTAGAGCACGCCGTCCTCCTTCTTGAGGACGCTCCCATTCACCTCGTAGATGGACTTTGCCTCCTTGTTGAGAATCAGATGGTACTCCTTGGGCCCGAGCGGCTGCTCCATCATGAGGATCGTGTTTTGAACCGCCGCCTCGAGGTCCTCGGGGGCAACGAAGGAGAGTATATTTTGCCCGACGATGTCTTCTTTCGCATACCCGCTTACCTCAAGGCCCTTCTCATTGATATAAAGGATTTCGCCCTGGATATTCGTGCGGATCACGATGTCGGGGATGGCCGTGATGAGCTGCGTGGAGAACTCCTCGTTCTCCCGGAGGGTCTCGTTCTGCTGATCGATCTTTCGCGACTTTTCCCAACTGCTGAAGCGCAGCCGGTCCAGAAGGTAAACGAAGAGCGCCACGATCAGGATGGTGGCTAGGAGGTCGTTGAGGCTGTAGCGCAGCCGGAGGGTGTCGAATCGCATCCCGCTTGCCAATCCCACGGTGAAAAACAGAAGGAGAGATGCGGCGAGGATCGACCAGGCCACCCGCCGCGGGATCGGCACGAGGGCCATCAGGGTGAGCACGAAAAGATAGCCGCCCATGTACGCGGGATCGGCCTTGGTCAGACCGGTGATCACCCCCGTCGCGGCTTCGAGGTAAGCACTGAGGATGATGAGGAAGGTCAAGCTGTGCCGGTTAAAGCGCCTGAAGCTCTGCAGGATCAAGACCGTGAACCCGACAAGGGAGAGGCCGACCCTGAGTGCGACGATCAGCGGCTCGCCGGGATAAAGTTGGCGGTCGATTGGGATGTAAGGAAGCCAGGAGAAGGTGAATATCACGGCGGCGAAGAGGATGATCCTGCCGCACTGGTCGTTAAGTTCCTCATGAAATGTCTCCGGGTATTCAACATCCCCTTTTCTGGAAACGAAAGGACTGCGGAGGCGCTCCCAGATGAATTGCCGGACCTTCATTATGACCTCCCCTGTGCGATGCGTGTCAAACATTATAAATTTAATAGGATTATTCCTGGAAGTCAACCTTGAGGTTAACGAACCGGAACCATTCTGTGTGAAATAGGCTGAGTCGTGGTTTTTCCCGATGTTGCATGTTGTGGTTTTTCCCCCGCTTGCCGAATGGTTTCCCGGTTGTGTTGCTCACTCCAAATATTAACGTAATCTTGCATATTTCTTGCGTTTCATCAACTGAACATTGCAGGGAAGAAGCCCACGGGGAAAACCATCTCCGATATCGGAATGTCCGTATCAGATGTTCAAGTCTCAATTTATTCTGGTTTTCCGGATGCCGCGCCGGGGAAATTGTGATAGAGAAGATGCGGATGGACGAAACCCAGGAGGAGAGGTTTGATTTTTCTGCCGGAAGACCGGGAGATCTGCGAGGCGATTCTACAGTCGGCGCATGAGCGGGGCGACCCTGCCGGGTCCATCTCCGAGCTGATCGCGTGGACCGGGCTTCGCTTTATCGGCGCTCCCTATGAGGCGGAAACGCTGGGGCGGGAAGGAACGGAAGAGCTCATCATCAACCTGCGCGCCTTCGACTGCGTCACATTCATCGAAAACGTGATCGTCCTGGCGGGGCTGATCCGGGCCGGGAAGACCGCCTTTCAGGACTACGCCGCCGCCCTGGAGCGGATCCGCTACCGGGACGGACGCCGGAACGGTTACCCCTCCCGTCTCCACTACTTTACCGACTGGCTCCGGAACAACGGCCGCAAGGACATCGTCCGGGACATTACCGCCGAGATCGGCGGCCGCCCCTTCCGGAAACCTTTCCATGCCCTCACGGATCGCCGGGGGGATCATCCGGCGCTGGAAAGCCCGGGTGTCTTCCGGAGAATGCGGATCGTGGAGGCCGCCTGTTCCCGCCGGACGCTCCATTATATCCCGAAGATCAGCGTGAAAGAGATGGAAGGCCGTATCGAAGACGGCGATATCATCGCGATCACGACGGATGCGGCCGGAATCGACGTCGTTCACACGGGGATCGCCGTCCGCATCCGCCGGGGGCTGCGTCTCCTCCATGCCTCGAGCCAAGCGGGGAAGGTTGTCCTGTCCGACGTCACCCTCTGCCGCTATCTCCGGGCGAGGCGCTCCCGGACGGGGATCATTGTCGGCCGGATGATCCGGAAGCCCGTCATCGGACAAAGAATTGTGAAGGAGAACAGATGAACGACCAGACACCAAAAAGCCAGCCCCTCATCCCGAAGAACTATCACTATTTTGTCATGGCCGTGGCGATCGGCATCATCATCGGTACGGTGGTTCCGCTCCTTCTCGAGTATTTCGGCATCATCGACTATGTCAAGAACTGGCCGTGATCTTTCGTCTGGCCGTTTTGATTGCGGGCCGGTTCGGGTGTCGGTTCGGTCGGCGACCCCCGATGGCCGGTTGTTTCAAATGAACGGACGTTTTCCGGCCAGCAGGGACAGGAGGGCGGCCGTGGCCGTGTCATCGAATGCGACCTCCCGGAAGATTCCCGAAACGAGATCCGGCGTCAAGGCGTAAAAGTCCTCCTCCCGCGGGGTGATGATCGTTCCGCCCATATCGGCTGCCCCGGGGCTGATCAGAAGCCTCTCCCCGCCTTCCCGGAAATAGGCGTCCGGCCGGTGTTTCCGCCGGGGAAAGAGGAGCAGGCGCCAGCCCTCTTTGGTGTGCGTGCAAAGAATATTCAGCATCGGTTCCTGATCGGTTGACGTCATGTGGCCGAGCGCGCGGATTGCATCCCCGGTCGCCGCGGCAACGTTCTCCTTTTTCTCCCCTTCGATGACGAGAATTCCCCGCCCCAACCCCGTTGTCTGCCAGATCTTCACGCCGTCGCGCCGTTTCGCCCCGACTCGTTTCCGCGGATGGAGAATCTCTGCCTCCACCGGCATCAGACCGGCAGGGGCGGCCTGAAAATGGAGATGATCCGGGGCCGAGGCGCCGGCGAGCGGGCCGTTGTAAAAGACCGTCATCCGGGGGCCGAAGTCCGCCGCAAGCTGCAGAAAGATCCCGAGATGGTCCGGAAGCGACTGCGGAAGATGGCAAATGTGGACGATGGTCCGGTGACCCGGAAAAATCGGCGCTGGGTTGCAGAGGATGAGGTAGTCATCCCGATAACCTATCGCCTCCTGCTCCTGGGGGAGGTTCCCCGGGCAGAGAAAACAGGGGCGGCGGCGAATCGATTCCGGATCGACTTTCGCCCTGCTGCTCATGATCCTCCGGGGATTGAACTGCAACTGCACGCCCCAGCCGTCTCCGCGGATCTCGCGGATCCGGGCCGCCGAGAGGGCGGCGTATCCATCGACGAGCATAGGCCAGTTTTGCTTCTGCCGTTCGAGAAGAGCGTCCGCCAGTTCGAGGAGCGATGTCGATCCCCCCTTCCCGTCGAAAGAGGCGAAACATCGCTGTTGCGAACCGTCAACCGTACAATCGTTCAGCGTCATTCCCTGATCACCTCATCGCCGGACCGGTGGGTCGCCGTATGATATTGCTCCGTCCCCTCACCCCGTTCATTCTCCGGCGCGCCAGGATCTCGATGGTCCGGAGACGGTCCTTGTAGGCGTCGTTGCGGTTCGCCTGCTCGACGGAAAGGGTCGCATCCGTATTGCCTTCCCAGCGCCGGCAGAGGTAGAGGCTCTCGTAGATCCGGCCGATCCGGAATTCCCGGGAAAGACGGAGAGCGACCGCATAATCCTCGCCGTAGCCGACGTTGGGGAATCCGATCCCGCGGAGGACCGCCGTATCGAAGGCCCGGGGGGCCCCCAGGCCATTGACGCGCAGGGCGTTGTTCCGCCCGTTTTCGTCCGTCCATTCCCGGTGGTCGATCAGACCCGGCGGGATCTCCTTCAGGTTTGCGTCGACGATCGTGTAGGAGCCGACGACCAGCGCGCAGTTTTCCCGGCGCAGCGTGTCGACCAGGCGCTGGAGAACATCATTCTCCTGGTAGATGTCGTCCGAATCGAGCTGGACGGCGTACCGGCCGCAGATTTCGGAAAAGACGGCCTCATTCCAGCAGCCGCCGATGGAGAGGTCGTGCCGCTCCGGAACAATGTGTTTCAGGGTGGAATGGCGGTCGGCGAGGTCCGCGAGGATGGCCGTCGTCCCATCGGTGGAATGGTTGTCTTCGACGATCACGTTGAAGGGAAAATCGGTCCGTTGCGCGAGGGCGCTTCTCACCGCGTCGGCCACGGTTCGGGCGCGGTTCCGCACGGGAATGACGACGCTCGCCTCTACGGGAAAGGGTCGATCCGAACTTGGAATATCACGAAACGAAGGGGGAAGCCAAGCCCCGATCCTTTTGAGATGCGCCGTGGCCGCTTCTTCCATCTCCTTCTGGAACAACCGGTTCTGCGGATCGAGGTAGGCGAAGTGGTCCCCGCCGGCCTTTCCGGTTCCCCTCGCGCCTGCCTGCCCGGATTCCGTCACGACAGAGAGGCGCTCCGGGAGATGGAAAATCCCGCGGTCGGTCGATATCTTCAGCCGGAGGTTGTACCAGCCCGCCCATCTTGATGGCGGGAGCTCTCCGCATTTCCGGAGCGCCCGGCGGGCGGCGGCGGTCGAGATCAGGATCAGCGGGCCGAAATCGAAGCTGTCGCGAATGCTTCCCATTTGATAATCGTTCAGGGGATGTTCCCGGAGGGCTTCGTCGCGGAGCTCGGCGTAGTCCGCATAGACCATCCCCGCCCCGGTTGCTGCAATCGCGGCGAGCAGGCGGTCCGGGGCGCGGGGATCGATCCGGACGTCTGCGCGAACGCAATAGAGGAGATAGCTTGTTGAAACTTCTGAGAAAAGGGCGTTCCAGGTCCGACCGGAGACGGGATTATCGCAGGCGAGTGCCTTGCAACGGGGCGGCAACGGCCATTCATCGCCGGCATTGAGGACGATGATTTTGCGGATCAACGGGTTTTGAAGGAACTCTTTGAAAAGCTCCTCGCCCCTGGAATCCGCGCTCCGGGGAATGACAACGGTGATCATCTGCTGTTGCCTCTCTTACAGGATGTCTGGATACTCGCAGAATTCTTTTCACATTTCAACCGGTTTATGATTGCTGAAAGGCGTTTCCAGCGGAGAAGGAATGGGTTCCACCCTCGTGATCAGGCCGTAAGGACGAACAAGGCGTCGGCGACGACAGGTTTCGACCCCGCGATGATCAGAGGGTTCAGATCGATCTCGGCGATTTCGGGATGGAGGAGGGCAATCGCGCCCACCGCCCGGAGGATCCCGGCAAGGGCGGGCAGATCCACGGCGGGAAGGCCGCGGAACGCCCCGAGGAGCGCCTTTGCCCGGATGTCGGTGAGCATCTCCTCCGCCTCGATTGTGCCGAGGGGGGCCGCCCGGAAAGCTGTATCCTTCAGCGCCTCCGTGAAGACACCGCCCAGGCCGAACAGGATGCAGGGGCCGAAGCCGGGGAAGCGGGTCATCCCGGCCACGAATTCGCGACTGCCTGCGACCATCTCCTGGACGAGGACGGGGATCTCCTTTCCGGCGGTTGCGCGGATAGCCCGGAAGGCGTCGCGGAAAGCCTCTTCCGTCCTGATATTCAGAGCGATGAGCCCCTTCCCGGACTTGTGCAGGATCTCCCACGCGCAGGCTTTGACGGCAACGGGGAAACCGATTCCACCGGCAATGCTCACGGCCTCGTCTTCGTTTGCGGCGATCCCCTCCCGGGTGACCGGGACGCCGTAGGCGGCGAGGACCTTTTTCGCCTGGTGTTCGTCGAGGGCCTTCTGTCCGGCGGCCAGGGCCGACCGGATCACTCCCGCGGCTTCGGGACTTTCCGGGGGCAGGGCCGGCTTCAAGATCGGCTTTCGCCCGCGGATCTCCAGATGGCGGAGGAGCGAGCACATCCCCCGCGCCGCCTTCTCCGGCGAGTCGAAGACTGGGATATCGTGGTCCATGTAGTGGGAGGTGTTGTTGTCCTCGCGGCCGAAGAAAGAGGAAATGACCAGCGGCAAGCCGTATTTCCGGGGGAGCTCCACGGCGGCGGTCATGTCTTTTTCCATTAGGGCCAGGAAGGCTTCCAGGGATATGTCCCCCATGATTTCCCGCATGTGCGGATACACCGCCTTCATAAAACCGGAGTTCATCGCGCCGTGGACGGCGATTGCGTCCACCTCGCCGCTCTCCAGGATCATCGCGGGGATCGTTGCGGCCAGAACCTGGGTATCCAGGTGAAAGGTCAGGTCGACGGGGTTCGCGCTGGAGGCGTGGGGCTGGATCAGCGGTCGGATTTTCGCCTGGAGGGCGTCGGAAAAACGGGGAACCGACATGCCGCCCTGATCGGCGTTGTGGGAAATGGCGGTGCCCGGTCCCCCGGAGTTGGTGACGATCGCGAGCCTGCGGCCGCGCAAGGGCGGCTGGGCGGCGTGCATCCACCCGTGGGCATAGAGGTCTTCGATGGAGTGGCAGCGGATGATTCCCGCCTGCCTGAAGATGCCTTCGTAGAGAAAGTCAGGGCCGGCCAGGGCGCCGGTGTGGCTCAGGCCCGCGCGGGCGCCGGCGGCCGAACCGCCCACGTACTGGGCGAGGATCGGCTTCCGCGGGGAGATCTTCTGCGCGGTTTCGATGAATCGCCGGCCGTCGCGAATTCCCTCGATGTAGAGGATGATCGCCTTCGTCTGTTCGTCTTCGCCGAGGTATTCGAGGGCGTCGACCACGTCGATGTTGGCCTCGTTCCCGCAACTGATCGCCTTGCTGAAGCGGATCCCCCGCTCACGGAGATAGGGAAGGGTCTGGGTGATGTAGGTGCCGCTCTGGGAGGCCATTCCGAGCGATCCCGGCCGTTTCTCCAGGGCGGCGACGGTGACATTGAGGGAGATGGCGGTGTTCACGATTCCCATGCAGTTGGGGCCGAGAAAGCGGATGCCGTAAGTTGCGGCGATCTCCCGGAGCCGCTCCTCCAACGCCCGTCCTTCCGGGCCTGTCTCCTTGAAGCCGGCACTGATGATGACCGCCCGCTTCGTGCCGATCTTCGCAAAGCCTTCGAGGATCGGAACAACCTGGGCGGTCGGGACGACCAACAGGGCGAGGTCCGGGGGCTCGGGAAGGTCGAGCGGCGAGGCGTAGGCCTTGTGCCCGAGGACGGTCTTTTCCGTGGGATGGACGGGGTAGAATTTCCCCATGTAGCCGTCCTTGAGGATGGACAGGGCCTGTAGGGTCCCCATTTTGATCGGGTTGTTGCTTGCGCCGGCGACGGCGACGGACTTCGGATTCAGCAGCAGGTGTAGTGGATTCTCCGGCATCGGTTCCCTCCTTTGGTCGGATCATCGTGAGCATGAATGAGAGCGCGGGCAATATAGGCAAACGGTTGTCCCCTGTCAAGCCATAATCCGGCTCCTTCATTTTTCCGGCTTTACAAAAGGGAGGTTTCTCGATTAAATAGACATCCGAGAACAAACAATGAAAAGGAGAAGAGAGTATGGCCGAAGAGACAGATTCCAATCCACCCTACGACATTGTGATCATCGGCGGGGGGCCGGCCGGGCTCACCGCGGGGATGTATGCCGCCCGGGCGGACCTCGGGACGCTGGCAATCGAGGGCGGCTCGACGGTCAGCCAGATTACCGTAACCGACCTGATCGAGAACTATCCGGGGATTCCGGACGGGATCATCGGCTCCGAGCTTGTGGACCGTCTGAAGAAGCAAGCCGTCCAGTTCGGTCTGAAGACCGCCTCCGGCGACGTGACGGCGGTGACGAAAAAACGGTGGGGCGAGATGGACGGCTGGGAGATCTCCGTAGGCGACATGCGCTACGGGACGCTTTCCGTGATCATCGCCACGGGGGCGAACTGGCGGCGCCTGGGTGCTGCGGACGAGGAGCGCTTCATCGGGAAGGGTGTCTCCTTCTGCGCCACCTGCGACGGCCCCTTTTACCGCAACCGCGAGGTCGCGGTGGTCGGCGGCGGCGACACGGCCATCCAGGAGGCGCTCTACCTCACCCGCTTTGCGAAGAAGGTCACGGTGATCCACCGCCGGGACCGCCTGCGGGCGACGGCGATCCTCCAGAAGCGGGCCTTTGCCAACGAAAAGATCGCCTTTGCGTGGAACTCCGTGGTCGAATCGATCGAGGGGCTTGACCTGGTCCAGGGGATCAAGTTGAAGGACGTCAAGACGGGGGCCACGCGCGAGCTTGCGGTAAACGGGGTTTTCATCTTCGTCGGCCTTACCCCGAACACGGCCCCCTTCCGGGAGCTTGTTGCCGCGGATCAGGGCGGCTACATCACGGTCGATGCGAACATGCAAACGTCCGTTCCCGGAATCTTCGCCTGCGGGGACTGCATTGCGAAGCGTCTCCGGCAGGTGGTTACGGCCTGCGGCGACGGAGCGACGGCAGCCTTTTCCGCCCAGCTCTATGTGGAGGAACTGAAGGGAGAGGCCTACTGAAGATGGAACAATGGATCGCCGTCTGGCGTAACATTCCGGCGCACCTGAGCCCATACCTCTTCGAGATCGGCTCCTTTCAGCTGCGCTGGTACAGCTTGATGTACCTCGCGGCATTCGCCTGCATCTACCTGCTCATCATGCACCGGATCCGGCGGGAGAATTTTCCCTATACAGCGGAGCTGATCCAGGACTACTTCGTCTGGGCGATCCTTGGGGTGATCCTTGGAGGTCGGTTCGGCTATGTCTTCTTCTACAATCTCGGCTACTACCTGCAACACCCCCTGGAGATCATCTTCCCCTTCACATTCAACGGTGGATTTCATTTTGTGGGGATCAGCGGGATGTCCTACCACGGGGGCGCCATTGCTGTCATGATCGCGACCGTGATCTTCTGCAGGAAGCGCGGGATCGATTTCTGGCGCTTCGCCGACCTCTTCAGCTCGGCGATCCCGCTTGGCTACACCTTCGGCCGGATTGGAAACTTCCTGAACGGTGAGCTATACGGCCGGGCGACGGACGTCCCCTGGGGGATGGTCTTCCCGCTCGACCCGCTGCACCTGCTGCGCCACCCCTCACAGCTCTACGAGGCCTTCTTCGAGGGAATCGTCCTGTTTGCCGTCCTCTGGGCGGTCCGGAAGCGGTTTTCCTTCACCGGCGCCCTCTTTGCCGTTTACATCATCGGCTACGGCTTCGTCCGTTTCTTTATTGAATTCTTCCGCGAGCCGGATGTGCAGCTCGGCTTCGTCCTGGGACCCTTCAGCATGGGGCAGCTCCTCTGCCTGCTGATGATCCTGGCCGGCGCAGCGATCTATGTTATCCGTGCGAAATGAGAAAGGAGTCCAATATGGGAAAAAGGGTCGTGATCATCGGGGCCGGTGCCGGGGGCGCCTCCGCGGCGGCCGAGGCGAGGCGGGGCGATTCGTCGCTTTCGATTACGATGATCGAGCAACGGAGGCAGGTTTCCGTTGCCGCCTGACCGATGCCCTATTACATCGGCGATGTAATCAAAGAGGAAACGCGGCTGATCGCACGGACGCCTGAGAAGTTCCGGGAGACGGGGATCGATGTTCGGATCGACAGCCGGGTCGAAGAGGTGGACGAAAAGGCGGGTGAAGTCCGTCTGGTTGATGGAACGAGAATCCCCTATGACGTACTGGTTTTTGGGACGGGAACGACGCCGCTGATGCCGGGGATTCCCGGGGAGGAGCGGGAAGGGGTCTTCACACTGAAGAAGTTTACGGACGCCTTGCGGATCAAGGCGTGGCTTCGGGAGGTCCCCTGCCGGAAGGCGATCATCGTCGGGGCCGGTTTCATCGGGATGGAGATGTGTGAGGCGATCCGGAACCTCGGCATTGAGGTGCAGGTTTTCCACCGGGGGACGCTTCCCGTAAACCGCTGGGACCCTGAATTTTCCAAGACGGTTCTTGACGAACTCCGGAAACATCAGGTAGATTTCGTGACGGACGCGGAGGTGAAGGCGGTCGAGACCGGGATGAAGCATCGACTCCGCCTGGTCACGAACCACGGCGCGGCGGAGGCGGACATGATCCTGATGGCGGTCGGGATCCGGCCCGATGTCGCGCTGCCCAAGCAGATGGGGCTTCCCCTGGGAAAGACTGGGGCGATCCAGGTCAATTTTTCCCAGAAGACTTCCCGGGAAGAGGTCTATGCCGTGGGCGACTGCTGCGAATCCTTTCACCGGGTGAGCGGCCACTGGGTGAATATCCCGCTCGGCGACATCGCCAACAAGCAGGGGCGCGTGGCCGGCCGGAACATCGGCGGGGGGGCGATGATTTTCCCCGGAATCGTCGGGGCGCAGTCCTTCAAGGTTTTCGACCTGGAGGTCGCGGCCACGGGCCTCGACGAACGGGAGGCGATAGAGGCCGGCTTCCATCCGGCAAGCACGCTGATCTGGGGGAACGCAATCGCCGGGTCCATGCCGCGAAATACAAAAGTGGGCCTCAAACTGATTGCCGACCGGGCGACGGGGAAACTTCTCGGGGCGCAGGCGGTCGGTACGGCGGGGGCGGTGAGCCGGATCAACACCCTCTCGGCCGCTCTGTGGGCGGGCCTGAACCTCGACGACGTCGGCTGGCTCGACCTGGCCTACGCCCCGCCGGTCGGCCCTGCCTGGGACCCAATCCATATCGCCGCCCAGACGTTGAAAAGGGAGATCTAAGGAAGTGGGGACGGGCTTTACCTTATCGTAAAGCCCCGTTGCCGGCCGGGTCGGCGATGCGTGAAAATCGCCATTGCTTCTGAAAAGACGAGTTGGACGTAAAGAGGCGCCGCCGGAGAACCGGGGCGCCTCTCTTTTTTAAGATGTTACCCGCAGGGGATCAGATCTTGATGCCCAACTCCTTGATCATATCGCCGTAATCCTTGGACGCCTTCGGCATGAAGGCGGCCCAGTCCTTCGTGTTGAGGTAATCGATCGGCTGGCCGATCTGGGCCATGGTTTTTTTGAAATCCTTGTCCTCGCAGACCTTCTTGAGGGTCGATTCGAGGTAGGCGATGATCTCCGGCGGGGTTCCGAGCGGCACCGCGACGCCCTTCACGGAGCCCCAGGTGGCGACATTGATCCCCTGCTCTTTGAGGGTCGGAACGTTCGGCAAGGTGCCGTCGCGTCTGTCGAGGGCGACTCCGATCGGACGGAAACGACCGGCCTTGATGTGCGGAAGCACTTCGGACGGATGACCGCCGCCGATCACGAGGTGACCGCCCGCCAGTGCGGTGACTGCGTCGGCGCCGCCCGCAAAAGGCACGGTCGTGATCGGAATGTTTGCCCGCTTGGCGATGGCCCTCATCACGATGTCCACAGCGCCGGCCGCCGTGGAGACGGCAGCGGTGATCCTATTCCCCTTGTTTGCGTATTCGATCAGGTCCTTCATCGATTTGATCGGGGATTTTCCGCTGACGTTGACCACGACTGAATGGATCGACAGCCTCGCGACCGGGGCGAGATCCTTCAGAGGATCGTAAGGCATCTTCTGCAGGTGCGGCATCACCAGATCGCAGCCTGAGCCGTATGCGAACAAGACGGTGTAGCCGTCCGGCTTGGCGCGGACGACATATTCGGTTCCCTGGACGCCGCCGGCCCCCGGCTTGTCGATGACGAGCATCGGCTGGGTGCTGTACTTCGTCCAGATCTTTTCCACGGTGCGGGCCAGCAGATCGCTGGAGCCGCCGGCTGAGTAGGGGACGATGACCTGGATCGGTTTCGTCGGATATTTCTCCGCGCCGAAGCACAGGCCGCCGACCATAAGCATGGTGACCATGGCCAGGGTCAGAAACAGGGTGACTTTACGCATGTGATTCATGTTTTACCTCCTTCTTCAATGGGTTAATGGGACTCTTTCTGAACGCTTATTCCTTTTCGTTTATGTTGCCGTTGTTTTCTTCCCTCTCATTTTTCGTTTGATGAAAAAGGTTGTCTGCCCGACGATCAGGAGCACAAAAATGGCGATCAGGGTTCCGGAAATCGGACGGGTGACGAAGATCGTCAGATCGCCGCCCGAAATCAGAAGCGACTGGCGGAGCGACCGCTCGACCATGGGACCGAGGACGAAGGCGAGCGGCAGCGGGGCCGGGTCGAACTTCAGCTTCCGCATCCCGTAGCCGAGGGCGGCGAAGAAGAGCATCGAATAGATGTCGAAGACCTGATTCTGAACGCTGTAGACGCCGACGGTTGTGAACAGGACGATCACCGGGGCGAGAATCCCATAAGGGACGCGGAGCATCTGCACCCAGAGTCCCACCATCGGGAGATTCAACACGAGGAGCATCGCGTTTCCAATGTACATCGAGGCAATGACCCCCCAGAAGAGGTCCGGGTGCTCCGCAACCAGGAAAGGCCCCGGCGTGATCCCCTGGATCATCAGGGCCGCAAAGATCATTGCGATCGCGGCGTTTCCCGGGATCCCCAGGGTAAGCAGCGGGATGAAGGAGGAACTCGACGCGGCGTTGTTCGCCGACTCCGGTCCGGCGACGCCCTGGATCGCCCCCTGCCCGAACTCTTCGGGATGTTTTGAGTATTTCTTCTCGATGGCATAGGAGGCGAGTGACGAGATGACGGAGCCTCCGCCGGGGATGATTCCGATAAAGAACCCGATGACCGATCCCCGCAAGATCGCCCACTTGGAATCCGCCCAATCCTTGAGGGTCGGGAAGATTTTCCCGATCTTCCTGGTGACCAGTTCCGTCTTCATCGTCGATTCGAGATTGTAGAGGATCTCGCCGAGGCCGAAGACCCCCATGGCGAGGGTGACGAAGTCGAAGCCGCCCTGGAGGCCGATGCTTCCGAAGGTAAAGCGGATCTTGCCGGAAATCGGGTCGAGCCCTACCATCGCCAGCAGGAGGCCGACGATGAGGATGATCAGCCCCTTGGTGATCGAGCCTCCGGAAAGGGTTACGGCGAGGAGGAGCCCCAGCGTCGTGAGGGCGAAATATTCGGGGGGACCGAAATCGAGGGCGAATTCGGCGAGCGGCGGGGCGAAGAAGGTCAGGCCGATGACGGCGACCGTTCCCGCGATGAATGATCCGATGGCGGCGATTCCCAGGGCCGCTCCCGCCCGTCCCTTCTTGGCCATCTGATAGCCGTCGATGCAGGTGACGACGGAGGCCGCCTCGCCGGGGAGGTTCAGCAGGATGGACGTGGTCGAGCCGCCGTACATTGCGCCGTAGTAAATGCCCGCCATCATGATGATCGCGGTGACCGGGGAGCCGATGACATAGGTCAGCGGCAGCAGAAGGGCGATCGTGGCCGCAGGCCCCAGGCCGGGAAGGACGCCGATGGCCGTGCCGATCAGCGCCCCGAGGAAGCAGAACAGGATGTTTGTTCCCATGAGGGCGATGGAGAAACCGTTGATGAGGCCGGCAAAAATATCCATGGGATCCACTCCTTATCTGGCAAAAAATTCCGGAGGTATGGGCACCTTCAGCAGGTAGACGAAAAGGGCATACATCGCGAATGTCCCAATAAGGGCAATGATCATCGTTTTCAACCACTTTTCGCGTTCGATGATCTTCTGCCAGGCGATCACGAAGATCAGCGTCGAGGTGATATAGCCGACGGATTCCATCGCCCAGCCGTAAAGCACCATGAGGACCAGGGACAAAAGCGGCCGATGCCACAGGCGCTTTTCCACCGGCCCTTCATGGGTCGGTTCTTTTGCCCACTGGAGGATCAGCATCCAGACGACGCCGAGGACGGCCAAACCCACCCCGCACAGAAACGGCAGAAGACCGGCATCGGGTATATGGATCGAGCCGAGTTTCAGCGTGTGCCAGCCGTAATACATGATCCACACGCCCCCCAGGGACGTGATGATCGCCACGATGCGTTCAGATTTTTTCACGGGCGTTCTTTCCTCCTCTGCCGGTCAACCGGGGTTCGAATCCCCCGGTTGCTGCTGATATTACTCCGGCAACCATAAGTGCCGATCCTGTCATTCCCGCGAAAGCGGGAATCCAAGACAGGACTGGATGCCGGATCAAGTCCGGCATGACAAACTCTGATATGTTTGCTTGCCGGTGCAATAATAAAGAAGACGGAGCCTCCCCTGTTTTCGGCGCAGCGGGCTACTTCTTGAACACGTCGGGGTTGACGATGAACTGCGGCCGTTTCCCCGAGAGAACATCCACGATCCCCTCCGCCGCGCCGGTTGCCATCCGGATCACGCACTCCTCGGTCAGCGCCGCGCTGTGCGGAGACAGAAGGATGTTCTCCAGCGTGAAGAGCGGGTTGTCCTGCAATGGCGGTTCCGGGTCATAAACGTCGATCGCGGCCGCGGCGATGATGCCCGACTGGAGCGCTGCGAAAAGCGCCTTTTCGTTGACGACCTCCCCTCGGGAGAAGTTCACCAGAAACGCGGTCGGTTTCATCAGACGGAGCTTCGCTTCGTTGACGAAGCCGCGGGTCTCCGGCGTCAGCGGCGTGTGAAGGGAGACCACGTCCGCCTGCCGGAAGACTTCGTCCATCTGGGCGCAGAGTGAAACGCCCATCCGGCTTGCCGCCTCCGGCTGGATGTAGGGATCGTAGGCGATCACCTTCATGTTGTAGGCCGCAGCCGCCCGCCGGGCGACCATCGAACCGATCCTGCCGATCCCGATCAGGCCCAGGGTCTTGCCGTCGAGATCGACGGCCTTGTAGCTGTTGCGGATTTCCCAACGGCCTTCCCGCGTCGCCCGGTCATAGACGACAGCACGTTTGGCAAGGGCGCCGATAGCCGTCAAGGTATGCTCGGCCACCGACGTGGCGTTGGCGTTCGGGGTGTTGACGACCATGATTCTCTTTTCGGTTGCCGCCCTGACGTCGATATTGTCCACGCCGACCCCATGCCGGCCGATCACCTTGAGGGCGTCCGCCGCCTCGATGATCTCCCGCGGGAAGGGGGCAGTCCGGACGACCACTCCCGCGACACCTTTGATCTCCTTCATAACCGTCGCCACGGATGGATCGGAGGCCACACGGACTTCGAACCGATCATCGAACACCTGTACGCCTCGTTCGTGAATCGGCTGGGTGATCAGGATCTTCTGCTTCATGGCTGAACCTCTGTTTTGATAAAATGGCATTCAGAGAGCAAACAAATGTCATGCCTCGCTCAAAGACGCATCTGAATGGCATCTTGCTATTTTTTGAGCAATCCCATATCCGTGAGGATCTTGCGCAGTTTTTCCCGGTTTTCCGGCATCATCGGGCCGACCGGCAGGATTGCGGGACCGGCGTCGATTCCGATCATCGTCAGCGCCTCCTTGACCACGACGGGGAAGGTGCCCAGGCCGAAGGCGATCCGCAGGGGCGCCAGACTGTACTGGGCTTCGAGAGCCCGCTTGTGGTCGCCGGCCATGAAGGCTTCGTAAATCTCCACCGGCACGCGGGGATCGACGTTTCCCGTAGCGCAGATCGACCCTTTGGCCCCATAGCAGAGCGCGGCGTAGATCAGGGTGTCGCGTCCCATCAGGACATGGAAATTCATCCCCCGGGTGAGGCGGATGAACTCGCCGGTGATCGACATGTCGCCGCCGGAGTCCTTGATGCCGATGATGTTGTCGACAGCGGCCAGTTCCAAGACTGTCGAAACCGGGAGGGGAACCTGGGTCCGGTCGGGGTTGGAGTAGAGCAGGATCGGCAAGGAAGGGCAGGCCTTCGCAATCGCCGTGTAATGCGCGATCAGCTCCTTCTGGCTGGGGACCAGAAAATAGGGGGTGATGACGGAGACCGCGTCCACACCCATATCCTGCGCCATTTTCGTGGTTTCGATCGCCTCGCGGGTGGTGACGGCGCCGGTTCCCGCATAGACGGGGACCCGTCCCTTCGTCTCATCGACGACGATCCGGACGGCCTCCTTTTTCTGTTCGAAGGTGAGGGAGAAGAATTCCCCCTGGCTTCCAACGGGGAAAAGACCGTGCACGCCGCCGCCGATCAGGTGATTGGTCAGTTTTCGGAGGGCGCTTTCATTGATCTGCCCTTTCTCATCGATCGGGGTGACCATCGCGGGGATGATCCCCCGGGGTACGAACTGGATCATGGTTTCTCCTTGCAACCGGTGTTATTTCTTCAGTCAGGCGGAACCCCGCCTGTGCTGCCATCAGGCCACGGTATGGTTGGCCATCCTCTCCAGGGCCTGGACCATTGCCGAGTGGTCGAGATCGCTCCCGCCGTGGGCCGCCATGGAGTTGAAGAGCTCCTGGGCCGCTGCCGTGTTGGGGAGACTCAGCCCCATCTTGCGCGCCGACTCCAGCGCGTTGTTCAGGTCCTTCTGGTGCAGGCGGATGCGGAAGCCCGGCTGGAAGGTCCGCTTGATCATCCTCTCGCCGTGAAGCTGAAGAATGCGGCTGTCGGCAAACCCGCCCATGAGCGCTTCGCGGACCTTTGCCGGATCGGCGCCGGCCTTGGCTGCGAACAGGAGGGCTTCCGCCACGGCCTCGATGTTCAGGGCCACGACGATCTGGTTGGCCACCTTGCAGGTCTGGCCGTCCCCGTTGCCCCCGATCAGGACGATGTTCTTCCCCATGAGTTCGAAGTAGGGCTTGATCTTCGCGAAGTTCTCGGGAGAACCGCCCACCATGATCGACAGGGTGGCGTTCTGGGCGCCCACCTGACCGCCGGAAACCGGCGCGTCCAGCATCTCGACGCCCATGGCCTTGAGCTTCTTGGCAAACTCCTTCGTGGCGATCGGCGAGATCGAGCTCATATCGACCACGATCGAACCGGGCTTGATCCCTTCGGCGACGCCGTTTTCTCCGAAGAGCACTGCTTCCACATTCGGCGTATCCTGCACGATGATAATCACGATTCCGGCCTTCCCGGCCACCTCTTTGGAAGAGGCGCAGGCGATCGCCCCCTGCTGCTTCAAATCCGCGACGGATTGCGGTACAACATCATACACATAAAGAGTGTTTCCGGCCTTTAAAAGGTGCTCCGCCATGGGTTTCCCCATGATTCCCAAGCCGATGAATCCAAGTTCTGCCATGTTCTTTTCCTCCTTGAAGAGTTGTTCTATAATTGATTTACGGTCCCGTTTCTATTTCGGCGGCTGTGCCTGGATGAGTTCGACGATTAAGCTGCCGTTGTTCTTTAAATCAAAGAAAGAGGCGCCGGTGCCGTCGGCGCGGATGAAGCGCATGAGTTCACGGATGCCCATGCCCGTGAGCCTTACCCTTTCCGCTTTCAGGTCATCCACGCTAAAGGCAACATGGTGTATGCCCTCGCCCCTCTGTTGAAGGCGTTCCTCGAAGATGGTCTCACCCTCGGTCGGGCAGACAAGTTCAATCCGGTAGGGTCCCACCGAGGCAATCCTCAGACTCCATTTCTCGGATTTTCCCCTCTTGTGACCATAGACCTGATAATCGGCAATCTGACTGGAGTCCCTGTCAACCTGGGGCTGAAAGGAAAACCCGAGCGATTCATAGTGTTTGACGCTTTCTTCCAGGTTGCGGACGATCAGTCCGATATGGCTGGGGGTCCAAGTTCCATCGATTTTAACTTCCATTACGGCCTCCTTAGCATTTGGTACAATCACCCAAAACGATCCTATCCTGAAAAAAACCCATACAGGAAAAACGCGCTGATTTCCACATCCATATCCATGAATGATGTTTAACCATCTGTTTCTCCGGTTGATTCGATTCGTTTACGTTCGTCCAGTTTCTGGGCGGCGAGCAGAACAAGATGGGTGTTTCTGCCGCCGCAACCCGGTTTTTGACCTTCCGGCAAAGTGACGTTTACCGTTGCCTCGCCTCCAAAAATAATCGCGACCTTGCGATCCGGCTTATCCGGGTTGGTGATCAGGGCGATGCTGACATCCGCCACATTGGTACCCGTCGGTCCGGTCTTGATATCGAGACCCAGCCCTTTGAAGAAGGTTGCGGAGTCGTAATCGGCCAGATATTTCCGATAATCCATCCCCTTGCCTCTGGCGGTCGTCAAGGTGTCCTGGTCCGCGATGGCCCCGGCCAGGTCGGAATGGCCGTCTACGCCATCCGTTGAGAAACTTCCGAAGGTGACACGATCGCGACCGATCAGATAAGAAGAAATGGCCTCCCAGATTTTTTCGATTTCCCGGTTGACTTCATCTTTGATCTTATCCGCCACGGAGCCTGTATTGCAGCCGATGAGATGTGCCGTATAGCCCAGTTGTTCGGCCTTTTCCTTGGCCGTTTCCATGGCCAGGTCGTTGTTGGCGATGATGACGTATTGACTTTTATCCGCCGCCAGGAGAGGGGAGTCTTTCGGCAAGGTTTCATTATCCTCTTTGCCCAGATTTTCTTCAATATACCTTTTAACCGCTGCAGGGGCTTGCTCCCAGATGCCGTGGCTCGTCAGGACCTTTTTCGCCGACTCAAAAGTAGAATCGTCGCCGACCGTCGGCCCTGAGGAAATGACCGAGGGGTCGTCCACCACGCCGGTCTTCGTGACCGGCACATCGGACAGGACCAAGGAGATAAATCCACCGGCGTTTTTGGCCATTTTCCGCATCCCGCCGCCTTTGAGCGGATCAACGTGTTTTCGCACCGCGTTGACTTCGTCGATGGTCGCCGGAACCGTGAGCAGCAGGTTGATGATCGCGACATAATCCTCCAAACGGATCCCCGCTACCGGCAGGGCCATGAGAGAAGATCCGCCGCCGGAGATCAGAGCGATCACCAAAGTATCCGTGTCGGCGCTTTTTAAGAGATCGACCATTCGCCCGGCGCCTTCGACACCCGCTTCGTTCGGCGTGGGATGGTTTGCCGCAAAGAGCCGGATGTTGCCGGAGATCGGTTCCCGGGCCTGCTCCTGATAGACGTTCAGAACGCCGGTCGTAATCCGGTCGCCCAGGATATTGACCAGTTCCGAACCGGTACGCCGTCCGGCCTTTCCACCGCCTACGACAAATATTTTTTTGTAATCATTCAGATTATACTTTCTGCCCGCCACCATCAGCGTGTTCGTGGCTTCATCCAGAACCAAACAACGCCCTAAGGCCGGCTCGGGCATCACACACGCCAAAACATGCCGAAAGATGGTTTTGGCATCTTCGCGTATGGATAAGCCGTTGGACAAACGGCTTGTCTCTTTCACGGAGTGTCCTGTCCCCGCTGCGCATTCTGCCATGCAGACTCCTTTTTGTTGAAGGTTCCTCCTGCGGGATAAAATCCAAAGCGCCGCCCTACGCGAGCTTATGATTAAGGTGGTCACAACACCAAAAACAGGATGATGCCTCCTCCCGGCAGTCCAAAACTTCGGGTTCTTTGATACATCATATCCGATCCGATTTCAAGCGCAAACGATAAATGATATGATCGTCTGATGATTAGACGAAAGACAACGGATGCTGCTTGACAGGATGAGCGAAAATGCATTACCGTAAAAAGAAGTTGTGCCGTTCATGGGGACAGGCCTTCGGTCAAGAAAGGATGCCGATGAAACTCAATTCGATGCGGATAGAGAGAAAGCGGGTTACGGATCAGATCATCGATCAACTGATCGCGATGATTGCGGCGGGGAAGTTCAAACCCGGAGACAAGCTGCCGTCCGAGACCGCCTTGATGCAACTCTTCGGTGTCGGGCGCAGCTCGCTGAGGGAGGCCGTCGGGGCCCTGTCCCTGACCGGCATGCTGACCGTGCGACCCGGCTACGGTACGCACGTCGCCCCCTCCCCGGGCGAGCCCACCTCCAAGCCCCTGCGCTGGGGGATGTTCATGAGCTGGCGTGAAAAACTGCACGAATTCATCGAAGCAAGAATCGCCCTCGAGCAGACCCTGGTAGGGATGGCGGCAGAACGCGCCACGGAGTCGGACATCGAGGAGATCCGCAGAGGGCTCCATCTGCTGAAATCCCCGAAATTGACAAAACGCAAGGTCGTCCAGGCGGACCTCGTCTTCCACATGTCCATCGCCAATGCCAGCCATAACAGCGTTCTTGTGAGATTCCTCGCGGAGCTCCGCCAACCCGTGAAGAACTGGATGGAACAGAAGGCGTCCCTCTTCGGCGGATACGACAGCGTGTTCGAACAGCATGAAGCGGTGTTCAATGCTATTCAGGCGCGCGATCCCGCAGGGGCCCGGAAGGCGATCCGGGAGCACCTCGAAGCAGTCGGTGAAAGGCTGACCGCTTCGCTTCTGGAGAGCCGTGCCGGATAGCGTCTATAAAAACCCTCTTGCCTCCCGTCTTTTCTCTGTTAGAATAGACCCATTCATTGGCCGGTTGAGACAATGCCGGCCTTGCCGGCGGTATGGCGGGGGGAGGAATGGCGGAGAGGATCGAAACACCTTCAAGGTCGCAGCTCAAGCAGTGGAAGAAACTGTTGACGGCCAAGTACCGCCGCCGGGAGGGACTTTTCCTGGCCGAGGGGGGAAAGGTGGTCGCTGAGCTTCTGAGCAGCGGCCGGCCGGTGGAGACGCTCCTGGTCAGCGAGGAGTCAGCGGAAAAGTGGCGGAGCCTCCTGGACAGGGCGCCGGTGGCTGTTTCCGTCTATCGGCTCACCGCCGGCGAATGGGAAGCCCTGAGCCAGGATCCCTCCCCGGAAGGGGTGATGGCGGTGGCCGCCGCTTTGCCGGCCGCCGATCCGTCCGTTACGCTCGCTTCGGGATTCGGTCCGCTTCTGCTCCTCCATCAGGTCAACAATCCCAACAACCTGGGCGCCCTGTTGCGGACGGCGCACTGGTTTGATTTCCGGACGGTTTTGGTCAGCCGGGGGTCCTGCGAGGTGACGAATCCCAAGGTGATCCGAACGTCGATGGGGAGCCTTTTCCACCTGACGGTGATCGACGACCTCGATTTTAATGTCATTCTTCCAAAAGTCCGGGGACGTTTCCGGATCATGGGAAGCGATGTTCGACAGGGCGTTGCCCCGCATCCCTGCGGGTCGGCGACGGCGCTCATGATGGGAAGCGAGAGCCGGGGGCTGCCGGAGGAACTCCTCGTGCTGACCGACGAACGGTGGCGGATTCCCGGCGCCGGGGAGGCCGAGTCCCTGAGCCTTCCGCAGGCGGCGGCGATATTGATGTACGAATGCGTGCGGAAGACGAAAACCGCGTGAGGTGATATGATGGAAGGGTTCATCCAGGTGACGACGACGACCGAAAAAAAGGAGGATGCCGAGCGGATTGCCCGGTCGCTTGTCGAGACGCGGCTCGCCGCCTGCGTCCAGATCGTGGGACCGATCACGAGCATCTACCGCTGGAAGGGGAGGATCGAGACGGCCTGCGAGTGGCTCTGCCTGATCAAGAGCCGGGAAGAGAACTACGAGGCTCTCGAGCAGGCGATCCGCTCGCGCCACCCCTACGAAACGCCGGAGATCATCGCCGTTCCGGTGACCGCCGGCAGCCGCGATTATCTCGACTGGCTCAGGGGCGAACCGGCGGCGTCGTGTGCGGAATGAAGATGATTCTTGCCGCCGATAAAAAGAGGAGGAATTGATTTAAGTCAAACCATTCCGACTCCAGCGGGTGTAGAAGCAATTGATAACGAGGGCAGCGTTTTATTTCGGACAAAATAGCGCGACCCCTCAACTTCAAACCTGAGGAGGTGCATCATGTTTTGCTACCAGTGTGAACAAACGGTCAAAGGGATCGCGTGCGATCGATCCGGAGTCTGCGGGAAACAGCCGGACGTAGCAGCCCTGCAGGATCTTCTGGTTTATACCCTCACGGGCCTTGCGCAGGCCGCGGAAGCGGCCCGGAAAGCGGGAATCCGCGACCGGGCTGCCGATGTCTTCATCTGTGAGGCCCTTTTTGCCACCGTCACGAACGTCGATTTCGACCCGGATCGCTTCCTGCTCCTGATCCACCGGAGCACGGCCATACGCGACGCTCTCCTGGAAAAGCTTCATACGGCGGGCGCCCAGGTCGATCCATCGATGGAGTCCGTGACGTTTAAACCGGCGGACGATCTTTCGGGGCTGATTGTCCAGGGCGGGGAATACGGCATCCGGTCCTATCCGGCCGCCGACGCTGATATTCTCTCGCTGAAACACACGCTTTTGTACGGGATAAAGGGCATGGCCGCCTATGCCGACCATGCCCGGATCCTCGGACTGGAGGATGAGGCGGTTTTCGCCTTCTTCCAGGAGGGTCTTGCCGCCCTCTCCGATCCGAAACCCGGTCTGGAGGAGATGCTGGGTCTGGTTATGAAATGCGGCCAGGTGAATCTCCGGGCGATGGAGCTGCTGGATGCGGCCAATACCGGCGCCTACGGCCACCCGGCGCCCACGAAGGTTCCCCTCGGAGCGAAGAAGGGGAAGGCGATCCTTGTCTCCGGGCATGACCTGAAGGACCTCGATGAACTGCTCAAACAGACGGAGGGGAAGGGAATCAACATCTATACCCATGGGGAGATGCTTCCAGCCCACGGCTATCCGGGGCTGAAGAAATACGGCCATTTCTACGGGCACTACGGGACGGCTTGGCAGAACCAGGCGAAGGAGTTCGCCGCGTTCCCCGGGGCGATCCTGATGACAACCAATTGCATCCAGAAGCCTCAGGAAGCCTACCATGACCGGATCTTCACCACCGGTCTGGTCGGATGGCCCGGCGTGAAGCATGTCGAAAACGGCCGGTTCGCCCCGGTCATCGAAGCGGCACTCGGCGCGCCGGGATTCACGGCGGATACGGAGGGGAAAAGCGTTATGACGGGGTTTGCCCGGAACGCGGTCCTCGGCGTTGCGGGAACGATCATCGAAGCGGTCAAGGCCAAGAAGCTCCGCCACTTCTTCCTGGTGGCCGGCTGTGACGGGGCGAAGCCCGGCCGGAACTACTACACGGAATTCGTGGAAAAGGTCCCCGCGGACTGCGTTGTTCTGACGCTCGCCTGCGGGAAATTCCGCTTCTTCGACAAGGAACTGGGCGACATCGGCGGGATTCCGCGTCTTCTGGACATGGGGCAGTGCAACGACGCCTATTCCGCGATCCAGGTGGCCGTCGCTTTGTCCAAGGCCTTCGGCGTCGGGGTGAACGACCTGCCGCTCTCCATGGTGCTCTCCTGGTATGAGCAGAAGGCGGTGGTGATCCTGCTGACGCTCCTGTCGCTGGGGATCAGGAACATCCGCCTGGGGCCGACGCTTCCGGCCTTCCTGACACCGAACGTGCTGGGCGTTCTGATCGAGAAATTCGGGATCAAGCCGATCACGACGCCGGACGAGGATCTCAGGGCGATTCTCGGCTGATCGGCGTTCCGGAAGGATAACCTGAGGGTGGGACAGCCCCATGAGAAAAGTGGGAAGCTGTCCCACCCTTGGATGCTATTTGGTTTTCCCTTTTGCTTCCTTTGCCCGGAGCTTCAGATTCTTCTCTCTTCTCCTGCGTTTGCGGTCCAGCTCCTTCTTCCGTTCGATCTTCTTGTGTTGGCTCATGATCCCTCCTTCCCAAAAGAATTTGAACTTTTCTTGAAGTTATAACGTACAACAAACCCTGTCTTTTCCGTTCTTCTTTGCCTGGTACATGAGCTGATCAACCCGGTGAACGAAGGCCTGCATCTCCTCCTGCGGTTTGTACTGCGCAACCCCGATGCTCACCGTCATATGGACGTCCTGACCGGGTGACGGAGCGATATTCTCCTTCCTGAATTCCGTCCGGATTCTTTCCGCCGTGACGGCGCCGTCCGTGCCGGATGTCATGGGCAGGAGGACGGTGAATTCCTCGCCGCCGTAACGGTAGGCCGAATCCGTCTGGCGCAGGCAACTTTTTACGACCCGGCCGAGCCCCGATAAAACCCGATCCCCCTCGATGTGACCATAGGTGTCGTTGAATGCCTTGAAATTGTCGAGATCGAAAAGCAGAAGGGTTAGGGGATGTCCGTAGCGGTCCGCCCGCTCGATCTCAATCTTCAGCTGATGATAAAAATGCCGGGAATTGTAAAGTTGGGTGAGGCCATCGATGGTACTGAGTTCCCGGTATCTTCTTTCACTGTCCCGCAGCGCCTTCTCCACCTGCTTGCGGTCGGTAATGTCCCGGACAAACGTTAAAGCAGCTTTTTGGTCGTTATAGGTGATCGGGACCGCGTGGGCCTCTACGGGGACGGCTGACCCATCCAGGCGAAGATAAACCTGTTCGACAATGGGCAATTTCCTTTGTTGCCCATAAAGATCCAGAAGACGTTTTGCAATCATTTCCCGGTAGTCCGGATGGAATCGATCCATGATGGAAGATCCGATCAGTTGATCGGCCGTTTCGGCGCCAAAAAGGGTTATGGCCGCAGCGTTCAGATAGATGTATCTGGCGTCCGCATGCACGTAAATCGCATCGGGAGCATTCTCGATCAAAACGCGGAATCTCTCCTCGCTTCGCCGGATGACTGCCTCGGACTGGATTGATTGGTGCAGGCAGCCAAGCGGGATGAGGATCAAGGCGCAGATGATGAACGTCATGATGCTTCCCACGATCCAATAGGTTTGGAGAATGTTCATTTTTGTCAGGAGAACCAGGGACCAACCCGCCAAACTGACCGGTTTGCGGGAAGCAAGATAGCGGTGACCTTTGAGAGAAACCTCGTCTCCGTCAAACAGCGGCTTCGACAAGAGCGGGTAGGATAATCCCACATCCCCGCCGTACGGGCGTGTGGCGATCAGGGCTTCGCGCGTCTTTTGGCCGAGCGGCCAGAGGCTGTAAAAAATCAGATCCCTTCGACCCGCCAGGAATATCACGCCGTATTCGTCAATCAAAAGGCAAAGGGGGTATTGATTCATGAATTCTTCAATTTCCACGAGGTCTTTTTTGACGACCGCGACACCGATGATGTGTCCGCTTGCATCGTGGACGGGAAAGCTGGCGTAGAACCCCCGCTGCAGTGAGGTGACCCCAAGGGCGATCTCGTTGAATTCGTAACCTTTCAATGCCTTTTGAAAATAGGGTCTGAAGCGATAGGATTTCCCGACAAAACTATCGGGCTGCTCCCGGTTGGACGAGGCGATGACCCTTCCCTGTTTGTCGATGAGATAGCAAACCGTTGCTTCGAGAGATCTCTGAAATCTTTTCAACTCGGAGTCGGCCCGTTCCAGATCCTTCTTATTTTCCGTCACGAGCGCCGGGGCAATCCAGGGGGAACCGGCCAAGGCCCGGACGGTCCCCCTCATTTTTCTAAATTCCGAAGAGAGACTGTTGGATATGGTCAACGCCGCCGCCTCGTTGTCTCCCACAATCTGCCGTCTCGCATTGCCGACCAGATAGTTCGTGATCCAGATGCCACTGACCATAACCCCGCAGACCACGATGATCGTCAGGAACATCCACTTGCGGCGCAGGAAATCTTTCAGGACCCCGATCATTCGCGCTTTGTCCTTTTTATACCCGATTTCTTTGGTATTTTCATGCGCTGCGGCTGCGACAGTGCGAAGATGCTTGCCGAAGATCATCGAGGGCATCCTTATTAATGGGTCAGCATTCCGGCAGGATCTGACGACCAAAATCATCAGGTTTGATCATCGTGTTCTCTCTACACAACGATCCGGTCAAAGTCAATAACCATCTCTTTCCTGCAAGTCGATCAGAATCGGGGATTCATATTCCCATCATCGATTTCGTTGCGATCGAGAGGATAACGTCCAGGCATCCAATCCTCTTGTCTAAAGGGGATTGTTGTTGTAGAGTAATGCGACCATACGATATTAAACCGATTACGATGAGAGGAGATTTTTGCATGAACGAACGAGAGATCCTGGAGGCAAAGTGCATCAACGCGATCCGGTTTCTGGCAGCGGACGCCATCGAAAAGGCCAAATCGGGCCATCCCGGCATGCCGATGGGGGCGGCGGCAGCGGCCTACACCCTCTGGACAAGGCGGCTGAAGCACAACCCGGCCGATCCGGTCTGGCCGGACCGGGACCGCTTCGTCCTGTCCGCCGGGCACGCCTCGATGCTCCTCTATACCCTCCTGTACCTCTCCGGGTATGACCTCACCCTCGACGACCTGAAGGCCTTTCGCCAGTGGGGGAGCAAAACGCCCGGTCATCCCGAACGCCGGCATCCCGCCGGGACGGAGATGACGACCGGTCCTCTCGGGCAGGGTCTGGCCGCCGCTGTCGGGATGGCGATCGCGGAAGCGCACCTTGCGGCACGATTCAACCGGCCCGGCCACCCGGTTGTGGATCACCGGACCTATGCCTTTGCCAGCGACGGCGATCTCATGGAAGGGCTCTCCGCCGAGGCCTGCGCCCTGGCCGGCCATCTCGGCCTGGGAAAGCTGACCGTCCTGTACGACGACAACCGGATCTCCCTGTCGGGAGCCACCTCGCTGTGCTTCACCGAAGATATCGGTCAGCGGTTCGCCGCCTCCGGCTGGCAGGTGATCGCCGTTTCGGACGGCAACGACACGGTGGCCGTCGATAGAGCCCTTGCAGAGGCAGAGGCTGAGGCGGCGAAGCCCTCGCTCATCCGCCTCCATACGACAATCGGCTTCGGAGCGCCCAAGAAGCAGAATACCAGCGCAGCGCACGGTTCGCCCCTCGGTGCGGAGGAGTTGAAGGCGGCAAAGGAGAACCTCGGCTGGCCGGTCGATCCTCCGTTCTTCGTCCCGGAGGATGCGCTCCGCTTCTTCCGCGAGGCCGCGGCCGAAAGCGCGAAGAAACAGGACTCTTGGAAGGAGGGTTTCCGGAGCTATGCCGCCGCATATCCGGAGGCGTCCGCCGAATTCGAGCGGACCATGAAGGGGGAACTTCCCGCGGGTTGGGAGAAGGGGCTCCCCGTCTACGGTCCGGAGACGAAGGACGTGGCGACGCGCAAGACGTCCGAGGCTGTCCTCCAGGCCCTCGGGGCGACGATTCCGGAATTGATGGGGGGTGCGGCCGACCTGAACCCCTCCACCTTTTCCTGGCTCAAAGGGATGGGCGATTTCCAGAAGACGGGCGAGGCCCCCGCCTGCCGGGAAGGGGCGTGCGGCGGGGAGTGGGGCTACGGCGGCAGGAACATCCATTTCGGCGTCCGGGAGCACGCGATGGCCGCGATTGCCGGCGGGATGGCGATGCACGGGGGCGTTCTCCCCTTCACCGGAACCTTCTTTACCTTCGCCGACTACATGCGGCCGTCGATCCGACTGGCCGCCCTGATGGGCCTGCATGTGATCTATATTTTTACCCATGACAGCATCGGCGTCGGCGAGGACGGCCCGACCCACCAACCCGTCGAGCAGTTGATGAGCCTGCGGGTGATTCCCGGCCTGTCCGTCATCCGCCCGGCCGATGCCAACGAGACGGTCGAGGCTTGGCGCATGGCCGTCGAAAACGGGCAGGGTCCGACCGCCCTCATCTTCACCCGTCAGAATTTGCCGGTTGCGGACCGCTCGACGGTCGGACCGGCGGACGGCCTCCGGAAGGGGGGGTACGTCTTCTGGGAGTCGGGGGAGGGTGTGCCGGAAGCGATCCTGATCGGGACGGGATCGGAGGTTCCGCTTGCCCTCGCGGCGGGAAAAACGCTTGCCGCGGAGGGAGTCCGCGTCCGCGTCGTCTCGCTGCCGAGCTGGGATCTCTTCGACCGCCAGCCGCAGGGATACCGGGATCAGGTCCTCCCGCCCGCCGTAAAGGCGAGGATCGCCGTCGAGGCCGGGGTCCGCCTGGGATGGGAGCATTACGTCGGCCTGGAGGGGGCCGTTGTGGGGATCGACCGTTTTGGCGCGAGCGCCCCGTACCAGATCATCTATGAGCAATTCGGCGTCACCGCCGCGGCAGTTGCGGCGGAGGCGCGGCGTCTGCTGAAAAAGTAGGAAGAAATAGGGGACAGCGCCCTATTTTTCGCTCAAAATATGGGGGCGCTGTCCCCCTATTTCACAGAGGCGAGGGAACGGCCATGACGACATCATTGACGTTTCGTCCGGAGTCATGCCGGGCGGCGGCGGGGGAGGCCCGCAAGGCCCTGGCGACCGGCCGGGTCGTTGAACGGATCCGGCGGAAGGACCATACCGTTTGGAATCCCGAGCCGGTGGAAATCGCAAACCGCCTCGGCTGGCTCGACAGCCCGCGGGCGATGCAGGCACGGCTCGCCGAGATCACGGATGTCGTCGAGGATGTGCGTGCCGATGGTTTCAACTGCGCGCTTCTGCTCGGGATGGGGGGCTCCAGCCTCGCACCCGAGGTTTTCCGGAAGGTTTTCGGTCAGGCCGAAGGCTTCCTTGACCTTGCCGTCCTGGACAGCACGGACCCGGGAGCGGTTCTCGCCCGCGCCGAGCGGCTCGACCTGAAACGGACGCTCTTCATCGTCTCCACGAAATCGGGTGGGACGGTCGAGACCTTCTCCTTCATGAAGTATTTTTACAATCTCGTTATGGAGAAGCTCGGGACGGATGAGGCGGGGAGACACTTTCTGGCGATCACCGATCCGGGGAGCGCCCTGGCGGATCTCTCCCGGGAACGCCGTTTCCGTCACACCTTTCTCAACGACCCGGAAATCGGCGGTCGCTATTCGGCCCTCTCCTGCTTCGGTATCGTCCCGGCGGCGCTGATCGGGATCGATGTGAAGCTTCTTCTGGATCGTGCCGCGGCGGCCGTCGCCGATGAATTTGCCGGCACCGACGGGCAGATGGGCGGGGCCGTCCTCGGGGCGCTCCTCGGGGAGTTTGCGGCGCAGGGGCGCGACAAGCTCACCTTCCTCTTTTCCCCGCGGCTTGCAGCATTCGGCGACTGGGTGGAGCAGCTCCTCGCGGAGAGCCTGGGGAAAGAAGGGGAGGGGATCCTGCCGGTCGTGGGGGAGGAGATCGGGCCGCCTTCGGTCTACGGCGCCGACCGCCTCTTCTGCTCGATCAGGCTCGCCGGAGATGCAACCGGGGAAGCGAAACTGGAGGCGCTGGCCGGAGCCGGCCATCCCGTCATCGATATCACGATTACCGATCCCTGGGATCTGGGCGGACAGTGTTTCTTCTGGGAGATGGCTGCGGCGGCGGCGGGCTGGCGGCTGGCGATCAATCCCTTCGACCAGCCGGACGTGGAGGCGGCGAAGATCCTCGCCCGGAAAATGATCGCGGAGTATCGGGAGAAGGGGACGATGCCGGCGGAGACGCCTTCCCTCAAGGGGGAAGGCGTCTCCGTTTACGGTCTCGTGAGGACGGAAAAGCCGGCAGAGGCGCTGGCGGCTTTTCTTGCGCAGGCGAAGCCGGGCGCGTATGCTGCGCTCCAGGCCTATCTGACACCCTCTCCGGAGATGGACGGCCTCCTTCAGCGCCTCCGGATGCGGATCCGGGATCGCTTCCATCTCGTGACGACCGTGGGTTACGGGCCCCGCTTCCTCCACTCGACGGGGCAGCTCCATAAGGGGGACGCCGGGTTCGGCCTATTCATCCAATTCACGGCGGACGATCCCCGGGATTTGCCGATTCCCGATGAACTCGGCCGGCCGGAATCCGCGCTTACGTTCGGCATCCTGAAACAGGCCCAGGTCTTCGGCGACCGGCAGGCCCTGCTCAACGCGGGACGCCGCGCGATCCGGATCCACCTCTGCGGGGATCAGGCGGGCGGGATATCCCGTTTGACGGCAGCCCTGTAACCCCCCGCTGGGCAACCGTTCAGCTCAGAGGAACTCCTTCCTTTCCCCCGGGCTGAGCAAGCGAAGAGGAACCGTGCGATGACCCCAGGCGCCCTGAATCGCCTGCAGCATGAGAAGAGTCCCTATCTCCTCCAACATGCCGCAAATCCCGTGGACTGGTACCCCTGGGGNNGTTATTCCACCTGCCACTGGTGCCATGTCATGGCCCATGAATCTTTTGAGGATGAGGAGACAGCCTCCCTCCTCAACGGGGCGTTCGTTTGCGTCAAGGTGGATCGCGAAGAGAGGCCGGACATCGACGGAATCTACATGCGGATCTGCCAGATGATGACCGGGGGCGGGGGGTGGCCGCTGACCGTGATCATGACGCCGGACCGGCGTCCTTTTTTCACAGCCACCTACATTCCGAAGAAGAGCTGGTGGGGAAGAACGGGGCTTGTGGAACTGATCCCGAAGCTTGTCAAACTCTGGAGGACGGAGCGCGAACGGATCGAAGAGGCGGCGGTTCGGACAGTATCGCTTCTGCAGAGCCCGGATTCGGAACGGGGGGAGACCCCCGATGAGGAGACCCTCGCCGGCGCCTTCAAGGAGCTTCGGGGGCGGTTCGATTCGCAATGCGGGGGATTCGGGACGGCCCCGAAATTCCCGATGCCGCATCAACTGCTTTTCCTGATTCGTCATGAGGAGAGGACCAGACGGACGGAGGCCATCCGGATGGTGACCAAAACCCTCCGGACGATGCGCCGCGGCGGGATCTTCGATCAGCTCGGCTACGGATTCCACCGCTACAGCACCGACCGGCAATGGCTTGTCCCCCATTTTGAGAAAATGCTCTACGACCAGGCCCTCTGCACCCTGGCTGCATTGGAGTCTTTCCGGGCGAGCAGCGACGGGGAGTACGCCCGGACCGCACGGGAGGTTCTGGAGTATGTCCTGCGGGATTTGCAGGCGCCCGAAGGGGGATTTTTTGCCGCCGAGGACGCAGACAGCGAGGGAGAGGAGGGGCGCTTCTACCTCTGGAAAATGGACGAAATCCGCCGCATCCTCGATCCGGAGGAGGTCCGCTTCGCGACGGAGATCTTCGGTCTCGAGGAGGAAGGGAATTTCACCGACCCCGTGACGGGGAAGAAAACGGGCCTCAATATCCTCCACATGGCCTTACGGAAATCGGGGGTTGGCGAAACAGGGAAAGGGATGAGGGGGGAGGGAGATGCGCGGCGCCTGGAGGCGGTTCGCCTCTCGCTTCTACTTGCCCGCGCCGGAAGGATTCGCCCCCGGCGCGATGAAAAGATCCTCGCGGACTGGAACGGTTTGATGATTGCGGCCCTGGCCCGTGCGGCCTGCGTTTTGGAGGAACCCTTGTACCTCGCTGCAGCCCGTGCGGCCGCCGACTTTGTTCTGGCGCGGATGCAAACCCCGGACGGGCGGCTCCTCCACCGTTGGTGCGGCGGCGAGGCGGCCATGCGGGGAAACCTCGATGACTACGCCTTCATGATCTGGGGACTGATCGAACTGTACGAGGCAGGGTTTGCCCCCCAAGACCTGCGGAAGGCGCTCGAACTGCAACGGATCTTGACGGACCGTTTCCGTGATCGGTCGGGTGGTTTCTTCTTTACGCCGGACGACGGTGAGGAACTCCTCGCCCGGCTCAAAGAAAGCCATGACGGGGCTGTTCCCTCGGGAAATGCCGTAACGCTGATGAACCTGATTCGCCTGGGGAGGATGACCGGCGATCCCCATTGGGAGGAAGAGGCGATGTCGTTGAGCCGCGCCTTCGCCGAATCCATCCGGAGGCTCCCATCCGACCATGCCCAGTGGCTGGTTACGCTGGAGATGCTGGCGACCCCTTCCTGCGAGGTGGTGATTGCCGGCCGGCCTGATGCCTCGGATACCCTGGAATTGATCAAGGTCGTGCGCCGCTGTCGTTCTCTTCGACCGACCCTGCTGCTTCGTCCCACGGGGGAGTCAGAACCTGAAATCGCTGCGATCGCGCCATTCACCCGACCCATGGAGACGATCGACGGCCGCGCCGCCGCATATGTCTGCCGGGACTTTTCCTGCCTGCGACCCGTAACCCATCCTGTGAAGCTGGCGGCGATCCTGGCCTTGGAGCAGAAATGTTGAATCCACCCGCGAATGCTTCCCCAACGACTTGCCGAGGAGGAAGCGGGCAAAAACGAGATGGTTCCGGTCGCCCGGAGATTCAAGATTCTCCGCAGCTTGCCGCGGAGATCGTCAATCCACAGCTGGAGATTCCCCGCGATCGGATTGCCGAGTTCTGCGGCAGGTGGAATGTTGTGGAGCTTTCCCTGTTTGGTTCCGCTCTCCGGGAGGATTTCCGGCCGGAGAGCGACATCGACCTTCTGGTCCGTTTTTCCCCCGGAAAGGAATACGGCCTCTTCCAGCTCTCCCGAATGCGGGAGGAGCTGGAGGCGATCTTCGGAAGGAGCGTCGATCTGGTGTCGGAAAAGGCGGTGGAGCGGAGCGAAAATCACATCAAACGCCGGCAGATCCTCGCGACGAAGGTGGTAATCCATGCGGCGGGATGACGGAATCCTCCTGGACATTCTGATCGCGATGCGGCGCGCCCGACAGTACGTGGCCGGGATGACCCGGGAACGGTTCGAGGGAAGCCCCCTTCACCAGGACGCCGTTGAGGGGAGGCTGATCGCGATCGGCTCCCTGACCCGCCGGCTTTCCCCGTTTCTGCGGGAAAGCCATCCGGAGATCCCGTGGGGAGAATTGACGGCGATGGGGAACAACCGGCTCGTGGCGGAATATTTCCGCCTGGATGTCGGCGCGGTCTGGCATACCGTGCGGGAGGATCTGCCTCCGGTTATCCCGCTCATCGAGGCGCTTCTCCCCCCTGAGAAGGAATCTCCAACCGGATAAGACTTTTTAATCCGGGGATGATTACCCCATGCGGCGCTTGAGTTCCCCGTCCAGCGTATCGAGGAATTGGTTGGTGGTTTCCCATGCCTGACCGCCGCCGATCATGATCGCCAGGTCCCGGGTCAGGTGTCCGGCTTCGACCGATTCGATGCAGACCCGCTCCAGCGTTTCGGCGAAGCGGACCAGATCGGGCGTGCCGTCCAATTCGCCGCGACGGGTCAGGCCGCGCGTCCAGGCGAAGATCGAGGCGATCGGGTTGGTCGAGGTCTCCTCGCCGGCCTGGTGGGCGCGGAAGTGGCGGGTCACGGTGCCGTGCGCCGCCTCGGCTTCGAAGGCCTTGCCGTCCGGACTCATCAGCACGGAGGTCATCAGGCCGAGCGAGCCATAACCCTGGGCCAGGGTATCGGATTGCACGTCGCCGTCATAGTTTTTGCACGCCCAGAGGTAGCCGCCGCTCCATTTGAGGTTGCAGGCGACCATGTCGTCGATCAGGCGATGCTCGTAGCCAAGGCCGGCGGCCCTGAATTTTTCCGCGTACTCGGCAGCGAAGATCTCCTGGAAGAGATCCTTGAAACGGCCGTCGTAAACCTTGAGAATCGTGTTCTTGGTTGAGAGATAGACCGGGTATCGGCGCGCCAGGCCATAGGTGAAGCAGGCGCGGGCAAAACCCCTGATCGACTCGTCGGTGTTGTACATCGCCATCACCGCGCCGGAGCCTGCGGACCGGTATACCTCTTTCTCGATCACCGGACCGCCGCCTTCCGGTACAAAGGTCAGCTTCAGTGTTCCCTTTCCGGGGTAGAGAAATTCGCTGGCGCGGTACTGGTCGCCGAAGGCATGGCGCGCTACGACGACCGGCTTGTCCCAGTGGGGAATCAAGCGAGGCACGTTTTTGCAGACGATCGGCTCGCGGAAAATGGTGCCGTCCAGAATGTTGCGGATGGTGCCGTTCGGGCTGGGCAGCATTTTGGGCGAGCCGAATTCCCGGAGACGGCTCTCGTCGTGGGTAATGGTTGCACATTTGATCCCGACGCCGTATTTGCGGGTCGCATGGGCGGCATCGATGGTGACCTGATCCCCGGTGGCGTCGCGGTTCCCGATGCCGAGATCGTAATACTTCAGGTCGATGTCGAGATACGGGTAAATCAGTTTCTCTTTGATTCCAGCCCAGATGATCCGGGTCATTTCATCGCCGTCCATCTCGACAACGGGATGGATCACTTTGATTTTTGACATGTTGCCCCTCATTACCATTGAATTGCGGTACGAGCCCGCGCGTGTAATCCGAGCGTGACCGGCCGATAAAGCCGATTTCCGGTGCGGACTATAGCTGATTTGAACCCGGCGCGCCAGTGTTTTCAATCCATCCGGATGCCGGTTTGGCCGGGATTGTGATGAATCGCCGGTGATGATTTCATGACCGGGCGGATCCCGTCACCCGCTGCTTTCGAACGGATGTTTGATGTAAAGCGGTTCGTCGCAAAAAACGGTGGCATCCGCTATTGACAACCGACCCCATTGCCCGGTAGATTTTGTTAAAAAGAAGGAGGAAGAAGCATGGATTTGGGAATTGCAGGAAGAAAGGCCATCATCGGGGGCGCCAGTGCGGGTCTGGGCAAGGCGTGCGCGATGTCGCTGGCCCGTGAGGGCGTTGACGTAACCATCGTTGCCCGAACGGTGGCCAACATTGAGGCGGCTGCCGAGGAAATTAGAGCCGCCACGGGCGTCAGGGTGACGCCGGTGGCGATGGACATCACCACGGATGAGGGGCGTGCCGCGGCGCTCAAGGCATGCCCGGAGCCTGACATCATTGTCAACAACTCGGGCGGACCGCCTGCCGGAAACTTCCGCGACTGGAACCGTGACGCCTGGATTGCGGCGCTCAACGGCAACATGCTGGCGGCCGTCTTCATGATCAAGGACACGGTGGACGGCATGATCGCCCGCAAGTTCGGGCGCATCGTGAACATCACCTCGAGCGCGGTGAAGGCGCCGATCAGCATCCTGGGCCTTTCCAACGGCGCCCGCTCCGGCCTGACCGGCTTCGTTGCCGGGGTCGCCCGCGAGGTGGCGAAACACAACGTGACCGTCAACAACCTGCTGCCCGGCGATTTCGACACCGAGCGCCACCAGTCCAACACCCGGGCGATGGCCAAGATCCAGAGCCGGACCTATGAGGAGATGCGGGCGATCCGTACCGCCCAGGTCGCCGCGGGCCGGTTCGGCGCCCCTTCGGAGCTGGGCGAGTACTGCGCCTATCTCTGCAGCGTCCAGGCCGGTTTCATCACCGGTCAGAACCTGCTGATCGACGGCGGCAAGTATCCCGGAACCTTTTAACCTTCCGGCCGGAATCGTTTTCATCGACATTCAGCGCTCCTTATGAACGCTTGCCCCATGACCAAGCGCTTTGCGAACCAAAAATCCGGCGAGGCGCTTTTTTGGGGGATCAACGCAGCGGTTCGCCGTATCGCCTCATGATGGTCCGTTTGGGTTGCAAAGTTTTCCGTTTTGCATATAATTCAGAAAACGGAACCCGGCGGATCGGGATGGGCTCGGGCCGTTCCGCGGCAGGTTCGCAGAGTGGCAACTGCGGCGGAGGAAAAAGGGGGTGGAAGATGAAGGTCAGCAGCGTCGATGAGATGAGGGCGATGGACCGCCGGGCCGTCGAGAAGTTCGGGATTCCGGAGGAGATCCTCATGGAAAATGCCGGGCGGGCGGCCTTTGAGGTCCTCTCCCGGGAGTTTGGGGTCGCTGGGAGGCGTTACGTTCTGTTCTGCGGGGCCGGAAACAACGGCGGCGACGGGTTTGTCGTAGCGCGCCATATCCTCTCGGGAGGCGGTACCCCGCGGGTCTTCCTCGTCGGCGATCCCGGTCGCTTGCGGGGGGCGGCCAAGACCCATTTCGCCATCCTCGCGAAGCTTTCGGTGGAGGTGAAGCCGGTGACGGACACCGCCGCGATCCGTTCGGCCGTCCTCCATGCGGATGGGATCATTGACGCCCTGTTCGGGACGGGTCTCGACCGCGAAGTGGACGGTCTCTGCCGGAAGGTGATCGGGTTGATCAACGCCGGCGGCAACCCGGTTCTCAGCCTGGACATTCCCTCCGGCGTCTGCGGCGATACGGGAGAGATCCTCGGGACGGCGGTCCGGGCGGACCATACGGTCGCCTTCGGTCTTCCCAAAATCGGCAACATGCTCTACCCGGGTTTTGGCCTCTGCGGCCGCCTCCATGTCTCACACATTTCCTTCCCCCCCTCCCTGTACGAAGACGATGCGATCCCGGTCGAGACGAACGGATTCATCCCGCTTCCGCCGCGTGAGCCCACGGCTTACAAGGGTTCCGTTGGGGACGTCCTGTTCATCGCCGGCGCGGCCGGCTATTTCGGCGCTCCCTACTTTTCCACCATGTCTTTGCTGAAGGCTGGGGGAGGGTATGCCCGCCTTGCCGCCCCCTGGTCGATGACTCCTTTTCTTGCGACGCGCGGGAGCGAGATCGTCTTTCTCCCCCAGGCGGAAACCACGGAGGGGAGCCTCTCCCTGAAGAATAAGGACGCCCTTCTGGCACTGGCCGGACGTGCGGACATGGTCGTGATCGGCCCCGGCCTTTCGCTTGCGGATGAGACGCAGGAACTTGTCCGGGAAATGGCAGCCGGGATTGAAAAGCCGCTCCTCGTCGACGGCGACGGAATTTCCGCGCTGGCGGACCGGCCGGAGATTCTTCGGGGGCGCCGCGCGCCGACGATTCTGACTCCCCATCCGGGTGAGATGTCTCGCCTCACCGATCAATCCGTTTCCGAAATCGAAAAAGGAAGGATTTCAATCCTCCGGGATGCCTGCGCGGATCTGAAGGCGTGGATTGTCCTGAAAGGCGCCCACTCCCTGATCGGGACGCCGCAAGGACGTGTTTTCATCAACCTGAGCGGAAATCCGGGGATGGCGACGGCGGGGGCGGGGGATGTCCTGACCGGAACGATCGCCGCGATGTCGGGCCTCGGTCTTCCGTTGGAGGAGGCGGTGCGCAAAGGGGTGTTCCTCCACGGCCTTGCCGGAGATCTGGCTGCCGCCGACAAGGGGGAGGATGGGATCACGGCGCAGGACATCCTCAACTACCTTCCCTACGCGCTGAAACAGGACCGGGAGGGTCTTGAAGATGAGGCGGCCGACCGCTACGACATCCCCCTGATTGCCTGATTTCAGACCTCGGAGGGCATCTTTTTCCCGGGAAAGTATGGGACGGGAAGGGGCGCAAGCGGCTCTACGAGGTGATGGCCGCGCGGGAGGCGATCTACGCGAAACCCGAATTTTCTAAAAAAGAGGATGGGGTCCTTTCCGTGGAGCTGGAGACGAAATTCGCCGAGATGAACGGGTATGAGGCCGAGTGCGGGTTGATTATTTCGCTTTCATTTTTTCGAACCGGATGATAGAAGCGCGCATCAAAAACGGATATTCCGTTTCCCTGGTGGGAAATAACCGGGTAGGAAGTCAAAGGAGACGATCTAAAAAGATGCCGATACAGATACCCATTCCCCAGTACAGCCCCCGTGAGGAACTTGCGAACAGCATCACCCACGGGGTCGGGGTCGTCCTCGCGATCGGGGCGCTTGGAATCCTGACCGCCTTCGCGACACTGCTCGGGGATGCCTGGCACATCGTGGGCTGCAGCATCTTCGGGGCCACGCTGATCATTCTCTACACGGCATCCACCCTCTACCACAGCATCCCGCTCCCGAAGGCAAAGACGCTCCTGCGGGTCATCGACCATTCGGCGATCTTTCTGCTGATCGCCGGGACCTATACCCCTTTCGTCCTGGTGAATCTCCGCGGTCCCTGGGGCTGGTCGCTTTTCGGCGTTGTCTGGGGAATCGCGCTGATCGGGGTCATCTTCCAGGTTTCCCTGCTCCGCCGCTGGCCGGTGGCCTCGGTCGGCCTATATGTGGGAATGGGATTCCTGGTGGTCGTTGCCATCAAACCCCTGCTCACCGCCCTCACGCCGGCCGGACTGTCCCTGCTGATCGCCGGTGGGCTCGCCTACGTCCTGGGTCTCGCGTTCTTCGGCTGGCGCCGGCTGCCGTACCACCATGCCGTATGGCACCTCTTCGTCCTGGCCGGCAGCACCCTCCATTTTTTTGCGATCCTGCTCTACGTCATCCCCGTGGCGATTTAAAAATACCCAACTTCTGGAGTTTCTACCCTTCCCTTGATCTTTTCCCTGCGGCCTCGAAGAGGGCGCCCCGGGCAGCGACCGCCTGCCGGAACTCGTGCTTGGCGTTCAGCGCCGCGAAGAAATAGCCGGCGTGGCGGATCGTTTCCCGGTGGACCGGCGTGTCGATGAACTGAACCCGGATCAGGTTCTTTTCGACAAGTTCGGTGACGAGGGAGATAACCTCCGCATCCTCGGCCGCGCAGGGTCCGCAGAAGTAATCCGTGTAGAGACGGACCTCGACGGGTCCTCTGCCGAAAACGGGCAGGGCGGGTCCGGCGGCGTAGGCCGGCGTTGTCGAACCGGAGAAAAACAGCAGGAAGAAGAGGAACCCGACGGCGGCGGTCATTGCGGCCAGCGTCTTCCGGTTCCGCGTGAAATTCACGGCGAGGGCCAGCAGGATCGTTGCCCCGAAGGCAAGGCAGTAAGGGCAATAGATGCCGATTTTCACCTGGTAGCCGATCAGGAAGATCTCCCCGCCCGCCCCGAAGGCGAGCAGCAGGAGGCAGAGAAGGGACTTCCTGAACCACGCGAGCAGCAGAACGACGACCATGTAGAAGATCCCGAGGTATTTGAGGTCGATCCCCAGGATATCGCCTTTCAGAGAACTGCACGCGCCCAGGCAGAAGGCGTAGGCGACGGTAATGGCGATGCCGGTCAGCGCAAGCAGGATGGTCAGGAAGCGCCTCTTCCGGGACGGAAACTTTGTCATGAAATTCGGGAACCCTCCTTCACCATTGAGAATGGCAATGCCTTACCCTTTCCCGCCCTGCGGGGTCAAGGGTTTTCAGGTTCATCACCCTTGGGCGGGCTTCAGTGCCGGAAACATCCGTTTTCGTAGATGACGACCCTTTTCCCCGTCGAGAGATGCGCCGTGACCGTTTTGATCTCCGTGTTCACCAGGTCCCAGTGGAGGGCCGATTCGTTGAAACCCAGCTTCTTTTTCAGCGCGCCGTTCATTGCGGCGGGATCGCCGGCGAAGGTGTCGGTGTAGGAGTTCCCGACGGCGATATGGCAGTTGCCGTGTTCTCCGCCGAAGTTCTCGTCGAAAAGGGTGTCGGCCATAAACCGGTCGATTCGCGAGAAGCGCCGGTCGGTCAGGGAAAACTCGCCGATCCGTTTCGCCCCCCGGTCCATCGCAAGTTGACGGATGGTGAACGCCTCGCCGGTCTTGGCGCTGATCCCCACGGCGTTTCCCTTCTCAAAGGTCAATCTTACCCCCTCGACATAGTTGCCGCTCCGGTACGAGGGGAGGTTCGCATAAAAGGTTCCTTCGCAGCCGCGCCAATCCGGGGAGACGAACAGTTCGAAACTCGGAATGTTGTGGCCGGAGATTCCCGCCCATTTCCGCTGCATCCCCGGCGCAATCCGCAGGTCGCAATGGGCGGATTCGATCTGGAAAAAGGAGACATCCAGGCTTTCCAGCCATCGCTTGATGGTGTTTGCATTCCGTCTGATCTCCTCCCATTTTCCGACCGGGTCATCCCGATCCAGGTAACAGGCCCGGATGATCTGTTCCGTGTAAATTTCCGGCGTCGTCCTGGCCTGTCGGGCGAGTTCCGCCGTCGGCAGCGTGCAGAGGGTCCAACCGTAGACCCCCTCCTGTTCACGACGCTCCAGGATGTCGCGGAGCGGCTTGCGGGCGACCAGAACCTTGCCGATCCGGGCCGGGTCGATCTCCTTGAGATGGGTCAGGGAATCGGGTGCATGGAGGTAGATCCGGCCGTGCAGGTTCGAGCAGAGCTCCTTCTCGCCCGGGGGCTGGAAAACGAGCCGGTGTTCGCCGGTCTTTCCGAAGAAGGAACGTTCCATGCCGGCCGTAAGTCCCATCCGTTGAATGGGGTTCAGCCCCGCGGCGATGATTTTGTCATAAAGGAGTTCCGCAAGCCGCAAGGCGGCGTGGTCGTACTGGATCAGGATCACGTCTCCTTTTCGGAAACGCCCCCGCCGGGCCGTCCTGAGGCCCCAGAGCAGGACATCGGCGTACCGCTCCAGATAGGGTTCACTCAGCATGTCCGTTGCCTCCTCATTTTTTACCGCCCAGGATCCTTTCCATCCCCGGGATGTCCGCCCCAAAAACAACCTGTCCATCGATCAGAAAGAGAGGGGTTCCCGTGACCCCGACGCGGTCGCCGATTTCCCGGTGGGCCTTGAGCAGATCGTCCACCGCGGCAGTCTTGCAGGGGGTGAATTTCATGTCGTCCAGTTTTCCGGTCATCGCCTCTTCATAGACTTTGGCGCGGTTCTCGGCACAGAAGATCTGACGAACCTTTGCCTCGGCGTTCGGGTGGCTCGCCAACAGGAAGAAAAAGACATGCCGGGTCACATCGTTTCTTCCCGAGAGAAAGGCGGATGCCTTTCGGCAGTACGGACAGTCCGGATCCGTGATCTCGATGACCTGATGGGGGCCGGCGCCGATCCGGAGGGCCTTTTCGAGCGGGACCCTTTTCAACCCCTGTTCCAGGATTTTCAGCACGCGCTCTTCCGTCAGGTTCCTCCCCTCCCGGGTCACGATCGGTCCGTAGACGATGTATTCGGGGCCTGGGGCGTAGTAGAGAATCCGGCTTCCGGATACCACTTCATAAAGGCCTTGGATGCCGGCGGGGCGGATATCGTCCGCTCGGATCTTGGGAAAGCTCTGCTGAAAGGATTCTTCCGGGGAGGCCGCCCGCACGGGAGCGGCGGCCGAAACGATGCACAGAGTCGCGCAAATTGCTGCAAGGAGGTTCATAAATTTCATGATCGCTTTTCCCCGGAGACGTTTTGCATCTTTATGCGCATAGGCCCAGGCAAAATTCAATGAAAATTTACCGAGCCCCTCTGCCTCCGGAGACATCCCTCACCGTACCGGACCATCCCGCCTCCCGTAAAACATATCTGGTTTTGACATCGCAATGAAAATATGCAATGAAACAAAAACGACGATTTGTCTTCATGTTTTCCGCCGGCCCCGGAGGGACGGGCGGAGAGGGTGGCCGTTTCAACAGCTTCAGAAAAGGTTTGAAAGGGGAGAAAATGGAGATTACCGTGAGAAAAGAGGGAAGCGCCGCAGTCGTGTCCGTCAAGGGCCGGATTGACGCCGTAACGGCGGGAGAGTTTGAGAAGGGCTTGTCCGCCCTGATGACCGGCGGGGATTGCATGCTGGTTCTCGATTTTAAGGGCCTTGAGTATATCAGCAGCGCCGGGCTGAGAAGCATTCTGTCCATCGCGAAGCAGCTCAAGGCGAAGGAGGGTAAGATGCTCTTCGCCGGCCTTCAGGGTCCGGTGAAGGATGTCTTCAAAATCTCCGGCTTCGGTTCCATATTCAAGATTTATGATACGGAGGAAGAAGCCCTCCGTCAGATCTGAATGGCACAGATTCCCGCGCAGATCCGGGTCCCCGCTTCCATGGGGTCTCTTCAAACGTTGCTTGCGTTCGTGGGTTCCTGCCTGGCGTCGCAGGGTATCGGAGAGGAGAGACTCCGCGAGGTCGAGCTGGCGATGGAGGAGATCCTTGTGAACATCTTCCGTTACGCCTATTCGGACCGGGAAGGTGAAGTGGAACTTGCCTGCCGGTTCGACGGCGACGGACGGGTGCTGGTTGAGGTTGCCGATCAGGGGGTTCCCTTCGATCCCCTCTCCCGGGAGGACCCCGATCTACAGGCCGGGATCGAGGAGAGGAGCGTCGGCGGATTGGGGGTGTTCTTTGTGAAGCAGTTGATCCCTGCCATCCGGTACCGGCGGGAAGGCGAACGGAACATCCTCACGCTTCCGATCGATCCCGAGGCGTTGCTGTGAAAATGGTTACAGCCGCCGTTCGATGATGTAGTCCGCGATCGTCAGCAGCGCGGTTTTGGCCTCCGAGTCGGTAAAGGGGGCCAGGAACCCTCTCGCCTCGTCGATGCAGTTCCTTGCTTTCCCCAGCGCGTAGGGAATGCCGTCGTAGCGATGCATGATGGTCATGATCCCGGCGGTCGCCTCCCCGTCCTTCTTTTCGATCCCCGTCCGGATCAAAGTCTTTTCCTCCGGGGTGCACTTTCGCATGGTCCGGATGAGGGGGAGCGTCAACTTTCCCTCGCTGAGGTCCTGTCCGATCGCCTTGCCGAATTCCTCCTCCTTGGCCACGTAGTCGAGGGTGTCGTCCGTGATCTGGAAGGCGGTGCCCAGCCTCATCCCGAAGCGGGTCAGCGCCTCGATTTGGCCCTCCGCGGCGTTTCCGAGAATGCCGCCGATCGCGCAAGCCGCCGAAATCAGAATCGACGTCTTCTTCTCGACAATTGACAGATACTCTTTTTCCGTGATCCCGATGTCGCCCGCCTTCATCAATTGGAAGACCTCGCCTTCGGACATCGTGTTGGTCGTGGTGGAGATGAGCTTGAGGATGGCCGGGTTCCCGTCGTCGGTCATCAATTTGAAGGATTTGGAGTAGAGGAAGTCCCCCACGAGAACGCTGGCCGCATTTCCCCAGACCCGGTTTGCCGAAGCCTTGCCGCGCCGGGTTTCCGCATGGTCGATCACATCGTCATGGAGGAGGCTTGCCGTGTGGATGAACTCGATGATTGCCGACAGGGGATAGCGGCGCTCCCCCTTATAGCCGCAAAGTTCCGCGGCGGCCAGCAGCAGGAGGGGCCGGAAGCGTTTGCCGCCGCTGCCGATCAGGTGGTTGATGATCTCCGGGATGAGCCGAACTTCCGAACGGAGATACATCTCCATGTGTTCCTCGACCTGTTTGAGGTCGCTTCCATAATAATGAAATACATCCTGTATCTGCATGATTATACCCCTCGGTTACGGAACATCGGCCTCTGGGACAACGGGGCTTCGGGTTTTTTCATGGTTTCATTCATAATGGATATCTTGCAAAATGTCAAACAGACCGTCCGCGCCGCATGGCCTGTCGCCGCGGCACAGCGCCGGGAGGCGATTTCCCGCGATGCGCAAGACCGGTCCCGGATGGTCTCCGCATATATTTGCATTTGACGAGGGCGCCGATTCATATTATGAACGATCCGCGATGTGAAGTCCACTTTGTGTTTCCCCGGTCACGTTGAGGGGGAATTTTGTTTGGGGTTGTTTCAAAGAAGAAGCGCCGGGTGGCTCCGGATGGAAAATGGATGGGAGGGCGCCATGAGCGAAAAGGTTGCGGCGGCGGTGGCCTGTTTCCGGGAGGGGTTCAATTGTTCACAGGCGATCCTCTCCACCTGGGGCGGGGAGTTCGGCCTGGAGAAAGAGACGTCCCTGCGGGTGGCGTCCGCGTTTGGAGGGGGGATGGCAGGCCTCGGGGAGGTCTGCGGCGCCGTGACGGGCGCCCTGATCGTCATCGGCCTGAAGCACGGCCAGACTCAGGCGAAGGACAAGGAGACGAAAGATAGAAATTATGCCCATGTCCAGGATTTCACCGGCCGCTTCCGGTCTCGCAACGGTTCCCTGCTCTGCCGGGAGTTGCTCGGGTGCAACCTGACGACGCCGGAGGAGAGGGAGATGGCGAAACAGAAGGGGCTCTTCACCGAACGTTGTCCCCGCTTCGTCCGGGACGCCGCGGAGATCCTGGAGGATTTTCTTTAACCACAGACGGGTGTTGATCCACGGCACTGTCAGGATTCGGTAAGAATCACCGGGATCAGGAGGTTTTGGATTGAGCGGCATTGCCCTGGGAATCGTTCTGACATCCGCTTTGCTGCATGCGGGCTGGAACTACCTTCTCAAGAAAAGCGACCGAAAGATCGTCTTTATCTGGTGGTTCCTGCTGGCTTCCCTGGTTCTCTACTTCCCGATGTTTCTTTATTTCATCGGGGACGCTCCGATTCCCCCCGCGGGCTGGCTCTGCATCTTCGCAACCGGCCTCATCCACGCGGCCTATTTCTGGTTCATGGGAGGGGCCTATCAGCGGGGCGACCTCTCGCTGGTCTATCCGCTGGCCCGGGGATCGGGTCCCCTCTTCGTGCCGGTCCTCGCCGTGATGCTCCTCCGCGAGGAAATCGCCCCACTCGGCGGTATCGGGATCGGTTTCATCATCGCCGGGATCTACTGCGTCCATCTGCGCTCTTTCAATAGCAGGGCCTTTCTGGAGCCTTTCCGCTCCCTCCGCGGCGGAGCTTCTCTGTGGGCGCTTTCCACGGGTCTGATGATCGCCGCCTACTCCCTGGTGGACAAGGTCGGTGTGGGGTTGGTCTACCCGCCGGTCTACATCTACATCATGGTCTTCATCACCTGGCTGGCACTGACTCCCTGGATCCTGATCCGGGAGCGCGGCCGGTTGCGGGAGGAGTGGCGGAGACACGCCGGCACCATTTTTGTCGTCGGCTTCTTCAGTATTTTCACTTACCTGATGATCCTCTTCGCCCTGACAATGAGCAAGGTCAGCTATGTGGCGGCGGTTCGCGAGGTCAGCATCGTCCTGTCGGCCTACTTCGGCATCGTCTATCTGGGAGAGAAACACGGGCGTCAGAAGCTGCTGGGCGCCGTGCTGATCTGCCTGGGGGTGGTCGCCATCGGCCTGAGCCGGTAGGAGGCGGATTCAATTATTTCGAAAGGCTCCGTTGCAGTTTCTTCATGGTGGATGTGAAAATCCTCACCATATTGGAACTTCTGCGGTCTTTTAGGAAGATCAGATCGTAATCCACGAACAGATCCTCTTCGATTTCCGCCATGTGATACAGTCCTTCCTGAACATCCCGTTGAATGGTGAAGAGGGGAAAGAATGCGCCGCCCATTCCCAGTTGCACCATGTGCCCGATTGCCGGCGGATTTTCACAGTCGATGCTGTTGGTGATGGTCAGATTTCTCGCGGCGAATTCGCGGATCAGATAATCCCGCGTTGCGGATCCCTTCTCGGGGAGAATGATCTGATAATTCGCCAGTTCCTGAAGGCTGACCCGTTCGCCCATATCGTCTTTCGATATGAACATCAGCTTCGTTTTCAATAGGGGAATGGAGACGATATTATCCGGATAGGGCAACCTCCCGATAACGGCCAGATGGTATTCGTAATCGACGACCTTGTCGAGGACCTCCTGGGACAATCCGGTGTAGATCTGGACTTTCACGTTACTGTGTTTTTCCTGAATGTCGAGCAGGACATTCGGCAGCACGTGATTTGAAATGTATGGCGTCGAGCCGATGATCATGTTGTGGGTTTCGAAATTTTCCAGCTCCTTTTTCAATTCATTGAGAAGAAAAAAGATTTTCTCCGCATGACCGAAAACGATGTTCCCTTCCTCGGTTAGTTCAAAAGTTTTCTTGTTCCGTTTGATCAGAGGGACGGCGAAGCGTTTCTCCAGGGACTTCACCCGCATGCTGAGGGTCGGCTGGGAAACGTTCAACTGTTTCGCGGCAAGGGTGAAGCTCTTTGCCTTCGCAACCTCGAAAAATGCCTTCAGATGATTCACATTCATGCTGTCCGCACTCCCGCTGTTTCCGTGGATTTCGCCCGAGCAATCATCTGGTTATTAACTTCCCGGGAGCCGCTTAGGAGGAAAAATGAGGGAACTTCAAGGGGCAACCCTGTACAACCGTTCAGGAGGTCTGTCCTGAGAAGTTAACCCTTCATACTTGGATGGGCTTGGTTTGTCAACCAATTTGATGAGAACACCAATTTGATAAGACAGAGGATCGTGAGGTGGGCCGAAGCAGGATGACCTGAATGCGGCGGCAAGGTTCGGGTTGCATCCCCTGGAGGAGGCCCTTGACGATGGACGGCGCGCTCGGGTTTTCCAGGCAGACAGGTAGAGCGGCACCCCGATCATTGCGGCCGGCGGGATCGAAAAACAATGGCATCTGAGATAATGTGCGTCTCCTGGGATCAGGGTTTCACGGCCACGCGGATCGTTCTGCCCGATTCGGCGATCTTCAAACCGGTGTTGATTTCATCGAGCGACACCCTTTCGCCGACGATTTCGCCGAAGGGGAAACGATTCCGGGTCATCTGAAGGAAATCGACCGCCTTTTGCAGATGCAACGTATCGTAGTTGTGGACCCCCCTGATGGTGAGGCACTTGAAGACGATATCGGAAGCGTCGCAGTTGAACATGGCGCCGGCAAAGGCGTTGCCTATTTCAACGAAACGGCCGCCCGTGCGCAGACACTTGAGGCCCAGCGGCAGGAGGGCGGGAAAGCCGGCCGACTCCATGACCGCATCGACGCCGAACCCGCCGGTGAGATCCTTGACCGTGTCGATCACTTCGTTATCGGTGAGTTCCTTCGAATTGATCGTATCGGTGGCGCCGAACTTCTTGACGAAATCGAGCCTGTGTTCCATGACGTCGGCCACGATGATCCGGCGGCAGCCATAGTGACTTGCCAGAGCAGCCGCGTAGACGCCGAGCGCCCCGGCGCCCTGGATGAGGACGTTTTCAAAAGGCCGGATCTCGATCGCGTCCCAGCCGGCCACCACCGTTGACAGTGCGCAGTTCGCCGGGGCGACCTGCTCGTCAGTCAGTTCGTCCGGGACCCGGATGACGCAGGTCCCCGGGGTGATGTAGCAGTATTCCGCAAATCCCCCGACGAAATGGGGCCATTCGGCGCAACTGTCGTGACCGTACTTCTTCAGGCGGCTGCACTTCATCATCAGCCCCTTTTCCCGGCAGAAGTAACATTTCCCGCAGTTGTCCATGATGGTCCAGGTGATCCGGTCTCCCACCCGCAGGGGGTTGTTTCCCGAATCCATGGTCACGCCCGCGCCGATTTCGACGATATGGCCGACGATTTCGTGACCCAGGATGATCGGCAGCGGCGATTTTCTCCGGCCCGTCCAGGTATGCAGGTCCGAGCCGCAGATCGTGCAGCAGGTGATCCGAACCAGAATGCAGCCGGGACCCACGTCCGGGAGAGGATACTCCCGGATCTCCAACTCCTTCTTGGCCGCAGTCATCACGGCGGCCCTTCCTGTTTTACTCATCTGGATCCCTCTTTCCTATCCGAACAGAATCTTGGGCAGCCACAGGGCAATCTGCGGGAAATTGTAGATGAGGAGCACGCCCAATCCCTGCAATGCCATGAAAGGCATCATCCCCAGATAGATGTCCTTCAGCTCCCATTCCGGCATGATCGCCTTGAGGTAGTACGCCGAGAGGGCGACCGGCGGAGAGAGCCAGCAGGTCTGCAAAGTAACGGCCAGAACGATGGCGAACCAGATCATGTTCACATTAAGCCCGTTGAGAACCGGAAGGAAGATCGGGACAATGACCACCACGATCGGGACCCATTCCAGGGGCCACCCCAGGACGAAGCAGACGATCAGAATCCCGACGATGAAGACCCAGGGCGGCATGTTCCAGGACAGCAACGTATCGGCGATGAACTTGGGCGTTCCCATGGAGGAAAAGACCGCCCCCATGAAGGTGGATGCCGCCAGAAGGATCATCACCATGCTTGTGGTTTCGGCGGTTCGATAGGCCGATTCCTTGACGAGTTTGAAGGTAAGGCGTCCGTTGGCCGCCGTGACCACCACCGCGCCCAGGCAGCCGAGGGCCGCCCCTTCCGTGGGCGTGGCCAAGCCGGTGAGGATGGTGCCCAGGGTGACGAGGATCAGAACAGCCGGCGGCACCAGGCCGACGAAGAATTCACGGATGATGAAGCTCTTGGTAACGTCGAGGTCCTCATCGGAGAGGGGCGGACCCAGCTCGGGTTTGATCATCACCCGTACCATCGTGTAGAAAATATAAATGCCGGCGAGCATCAACCCCGGGATGATGGCGGCTGCGTAAAGCCGCGCGACGGAGACCTGAAAAACCGGTCCCATGACCACGAGCATGACACTCGGGGGGATCAGGATGCCCAGGGTCCCGCCGGCGCAGATCGTTCCGGCGGACAACCCCTGATCGTACCCCGCCTTTTTCATGACCGGGGCGGCCATCAAACCGATGATGGTGACCGATGCGCCGACGATGCCCGTGGCCGCGGCGAACAGTGCCGCCGAGAAAATGGTTCCCAGGTAGAGGGAGCCCCTGAGTCGGCCGGAGATGAGCTGCACCGCATGGAACAGCCGTTCCATGAGTCCCGCGCTCTCCAGGATGCAACCCATGAAGGTAAAGAGGGCCACCGCCGCCAGGACCGTGTCCATCATCGTTCCGAAGAACGAATAGGTCATCAGGTGAAACACCTTGGGCCCGAGACCGATATAACCGAATATCGCGCCGAGGGTGATCAGCGTGAAGGATATGGGAAACCCAACGCATATAAAGAAGAAGAGGCCCACCAGCAGAACCAGGCCGTACATTTCCAAAGTCATT
>DIWG01000046.1 GCA_002423465.1 Syntrophaceae bacterium UBA6112
AATTCCCTGCACCGCCACCAATGAATGCAAAAGCCCGGTCAGAGACCGGGCTTTTGTGCATCCGCCGTTGGAGCGAACATGGTTGTTGAAACGTTTCATCCCGCCGTTTGGGCCAGAAGCCCCCATATGCAGACCATCTTCGGAAGCCTGGGATTCAGGACGATGGGGGCAAACGAAATGATCGACGCTGCACGAGAGATTATCACGGACGCCGGAAACGGCAGCCGTCTACTGGGTTATTACTCCCACCAACCGATGCGCTCCCCGCGGGGCCTGATCATCCTGATTCACGGCTGGGAAGGAAGCTCAGATTCATCCTATGTCCTCTCTACGGGACGGTATTTTTTCCGGCGGGGATACGATGTCTTTCGTCTCAATCTGAGAGACCACGGGAAAAGTCATCACCTGAACCGGGGACTCTTTCACGGCGCTTTGACGGATGAGACGGCGAACGCGGTTGCAAGCATCGCCCGGCTTTTACCCGATCACCGTTGTTATCTGATCGGTTTCTCACTGGGAGGAAATTTTGCGCTCCGGATTGCGCTTCGTCAATCCATCGATCCAATTCCCAACCTCAAACGGATCTTTTCGATCAGCCCCGCGCTCGATCCCTATCAGGCTACGCTGGCGATCGACAAGAGCCTGTCCATTTACCGCACCTATTTCCTCTCCAAGTGGAAGAGGTCGCTCCGGAGAAAACAGAGCTGTTTCCCCGACTTCTACCGCTTTGATGAGATCCTTCACCAAAAAACGTGCATGGCGCTGACCGAAGCCATCATGTCCTGGTATCCCGAATTTGGAAATTATCATGAATATTTCAGCCATTATACACTGACTGGAAGCGCCCTTGCTTCCCTCGCCGTACCGGTCACGATCATCACCGCCGAGGATGATCCGTTCATCGCAGCGGATGATTTCCGTCATCTGCCGAGGAACCGCTATCTCGATGTTTCCATATTGCGATATGGGGGGCATTGCGGATTCCTGGATCCTTTTCCCTCCGGATGTTGGTATGAAAGACACATCGGTGATATCCTCGAACGAGAGGAGGAGGGATGACCGAAACTGCCCCCGATCCCGCACTCTTCAAGGACCGAAGCAAATTCCCGACCGCTGTTATCGAAAAACTGGGTGTGCATCCCTCTGATTTTCAAGAAACCTTTTGTCGGATCCCGACCGGCGGAAAGACGGATCACCGCCATCGCGCAGCCGGGGTTCTTCTTCCCCTTCTTTTTCGGGAATCCTTACCCGGAGGCCGGGGAGAATTCGTGTTTCAACTGATCAAACGCTCTTCCAGCGTCCCACAGCCCGGCGACCTGAGTCTTCCGGGAGGCATGCTTCACCCGTTTCTGGACCGCATTCTGAGATCCATCCTGATCCACGGACCTTTCCCCATACTCAGCGGCAAGGCAAGGACATATGCGCTTCAGCAACAAGCGCCGACCTTCCGGATGATCACCCTTTTCCTGACAAACGCCCTGCGTGAATCCTGGGAAGAAATCCGGCTTTCCCCTGCCCGCGTTCGTTTTCTTGGCCCTCTTCCCACCTACAGCTTGACCCTTTTCCGACGGACGATCTTTCCCTTGGTCGGGTTCGTGGGAAATCCCTCCTTTCCGCGTCTGAATCGTGAGGTGGAAAAGATCATCGAAATTCCCCTTTCGTCTTTTTACCGGGAGGATCTATTTGGAAGCTATCGGATAGATGCGTCCGATTCAACAGGACACCGATCGCTTCAATACCCCTGCCTGATCCATCGGGATTCAGACGGCGCACAAGAGGTGCTATGGGGGGCAACTTTCAACATCATCATCAGCTTTCTGGGGATCGTCATGGATTACAGTCTTCTCGATTGGCGGAACGGACCCATCATTCGCAGAAGCCTGCATCCCGATTACCTGACCGGACGGCCCCCATCCTGAGCCACTTTTCCAATGGACCAGGGATCATTCTTTTCTTGACAGAAAACAGCCATAATGGTTAATGCTATCATACTGTAGAATGACAATTCCAAGATTATCCGAATCTCTCGACATGGGAATTCCTGATGGGTTTTAATAATAATATGAACACGCTCGACGACTGGAAAAGACTATGCCCCGAAAAATTCGCCGGGGAGGATGTCGTTTTCACGCACATCCGCCGGGGAGACCATATTTTTGTCGCCTCCGGTTGCGGCGAGCCTCAGTATCTTGTTCGGGCCATGGTCAATTATGTGGAATCCCACCCCAAAGCCTTCTTCGACACCGAAATCATCCATGTCTACTCTTTCGGCATCGCGCCCTACACAGACCCGAAATTCAAACGCAATTTTCGCCACAACTCCTTTTTTATCGGCAACAACACCCGCGGTCCCGTCAATCAAGGGCTTGCCGACTATACACCCGTTTCGCTTTCCGAGGTACCCGCCCTGATCCGGAACGGCTCCGTTCCGATCGATGTGGCGCTGGTGCAGACATCTCTCCCGGATGAACACGGATACCTGAGTCTCGGAATCAGCGTCGACATGGTTAAGGCCGCCACGGACAAGGCGACCATGATCATCGCCCAGGTCAACGCCGAAATGCCCCGTATTCACGGAGACGGCTTCATCCACATCAAAGACGTCGATTTCATCATCCGCCACGACGAGCCCCTCCTGGAACTTCCGGGAATTGAACTGAACGAAACGACCCAACGGATCGGGAACTATGTTTCCCGCCTTATCCAGGACGGTGACACCATCCAGGTGGGATACGGCGGCCTTCCGAATGCCGTCCTCGCAAACCTCTTCAATAAGAAACATCTCGGAGTGCACACCGAACTTCTCAGCGATGGTCTCGTGGACCTGATCAAGGCTGGAGTAATAGACAACTCAATGAAATCTTTGAGTCCTTGGAAGACCGTCGCCGCTTTTTCCATGGGGAAGAGAGAAACCTATCAATTTCTCCACGACAACCCCTCCATTCTCTTCCGAACCATCGATTGGACAAACAATCCGCTCAACATCGCCCGGCAGGTCAACATGGTGGCCATTAACAGCGCCCTGGAGATCGATCTTACGGGACAGGCGACATCAGACTCGATTGGCGGCACATTCTACAGTGGAGTGGGAGGTCACCAGGATTTCATGCGGGGCGCATTGATGGCCAGGGGCGGACGAACCATCCTCGCAATGAAATCAACCGCCATGAATGACACCGTCTCCCGGATCGTTCCGTCACTGCGAGAATCGGCCGGGATTACACTGAATCGGGGGGATGTCCGTTATGTGGTCACCGAATACGGCATCGCCTACCTCCATGGGAAAAACATCCGTGAGAGGGCAATGTCGCTCATCTCCATCGCCCATCCGAAATTCAGACCCTCACTCATTGAAGAGGCGAAGAAGCGGGGGTTTATTTACCGGGATCAGGCCTTCATCCCCGGAAAACGGGGTGAGTACCCGGAAAACCTCGAGACCCACCGGACCACCAAAACCGGCCTTCAGCTTTTCCTTCGGCCCGTAAAGATCAGCGATGAGCCGCTTCTAAAAGATTTCTTTTATTCGCTCTCGGATCGAAGCCTGAACCGTCGTTTTCTTTCCAAGCGAAAAGACATGCCGCATGAGCGTCTGCAAGACTTTGTAATCATTGATTACACCCGCGAGGTGGTCATCCTGGGGGTCGTCGGGTCGGAGGAAAACGAACTCATCGTTGGCGTGGGTCAGTATGGCATCGATGAGGCATCCCATACGGCGGAGGTCGCCTTCGCCGTCCGCGATGATCACCACAACCGGGGTATCGGGCAGGAAATGCTTTCCTACCTCACCTATCTCGCCAAAAGAGAAGGTCTGCTGGGATTTACGGCCGAGGTCCTGATCGACAACAAGCCGATGCTGCACGTCTTCGAAAAGGGCGGCTTCGATATCAAAAAAAAGAACGACGCCGGTGTTTACGATTTACAAATGGCCTTCCGAGGTTAAACACCCATGTCTCCTGGGAATGATTGCATCTGTCTTTTCCCGAGATGAGATCAGAAAGGTGAAATTGATGGATAAATTTGTGGTGACATCCCTGCGGCCCAGTGCGGGCAAGACGAGCATCATCATCGGCATCGCCAAGGCCTTGAACCGGAAGATGGGCTATATCAAACCGTTTGGAGAGAGATTCCTGTATCGTAAGAAGAGACTCTGGGACTATGACGCCGCCTTGATCACGAACATTTTCGGCCTGGAAGAAAATCCGGAGGACATGAGCATCGGTTTTCACCACTCCAAGCTTCTCTACATGCTGGATGAAGACACCACACGCGAAAAGCTTCGCGAACTCCTGGTCAGCGTCGGAGAGGGAAAAGAGATCTTTTTTGCGGAGTGTGGAAAGGACATGACCTACGGCGTCTCCGTCCACCTGGACGCGCTGACCCTCTCGCGGGAGCTCGATGCCCAACTGATTGTGGTGGTGAGCGGCGACGAGGATACGATTCTGGATGATATCATTTTTTTTCAAAACCATATTGCGATCGGGAATATCCGCTGCAAGGGAATCATCATCAACAAGGTTCCCAACCTCGACGATTTCTCCGAAACAAGACTGCCGAAGATCAAGCAGTGCGGCGTCGAAGTTTTGGGAGTGATTCCCTATTACAGGGAACTTTCCTATTTCTCCGTCAATTACCTGGCGGATCGCTTGTTTGCAAAGATTATTGCGGGGGAAGAAAACCTGAACCGAACCGTAAAACACATTTTCATCGGTTCGATGTCCGCAACCGCGGCAATGAACAACCCCATTTTCCAGGAGGAAAACAAAGTGGTCATCACAAGCGGCGACCGAAGCGATATGATCATTGCCGCCCTGGACAGCAAGGCGGCGGCTGTGTTCCTGACCAACAATTTTTCTCCACCGCCCGATCTCATCGCGAGGGCTTCGAAATTGGAGATCCCTCTCCTGCTGGTGTCGGCGGACACCTATGAGATCGCAAGACAAATCGACGGAATGGAATCCCTTCCGACGAAGGACGACCTGGGAAAAATCGACCTGATCGAACAGATGGTTCGAAAACATATCAATCTTCAGGCCATTATCGAACCGTGAGGTGAATATGAACCCGGAAGTTTTTCGCGAGTATGATGTCAGAGGGGTGGTAGACAAGGATTTGACCCCTGATTTTGTTTATCTGCTGGGCAGGGCGATCGGCGTCTATGCCGCGCGGTACGGCGTACGGACGATGGCCCTGGGACGGGATTGCCGTATTAGTTCGGAGGTTTACCTGGATGCCGTCGGTCGGGGGATCCGATCCGCGGGCATCGACGTGACCGACATCGGTCTCTGTGCCACCCCGATGCTCTACTTCGCGATTCGCCATTTTCGGACGGACGGCGGCGTCATGGTCACCGGAAGTCATAATCCTCCGGATTTCAATGGCTTCAAAATCTGTATCGGCCCGGACACGATCTACGGAGAACAGATTCAGGAACTCCGAAAAATCATCGAAGGGGGAGTCTATATCGACGGTTCGGGAAGATCCACCCGTTCTGAAATCTCTGGAATCTATCAGGACTATCTTTTTAATCGCGTAAAATTAAAACCTGGCCATAAGATCGTTGTCGACGGCGGCAACGGCGTTGGCGGATTATTCGCCCTTCCCCTGTTCAAGCGGTACGGATGCAGCGTTACCGATATCTATTGCGATCCCGACGGCCGCTTTCCCAACCACTTTCCCGATCCCACCATCCCGGAAAACCTTCGGGAACTGATACGGCTGGTTCTGGAAGAGAAGGCTGAAGCCGGGATCGCCTATGACGGGGACGCCGATCGGATCGGCGTGATCACCGATCGCGGTGATATCCTCTGGGGCGATCAGCTTCTCCTGCTCTTCTCCCGCTTTATTCTCAAAGCGAATCCCGGCGCCGCGATCATCGGGGAGGTCAAATGTTCCCAGACCCTTTTCGACGACATCACCGCGAAAGGCGGGCGTGCCATCATGTGGAAGGCGGGTCATTCGCTGATCAAGGGTAAGATGAAAGAGGAAAAGGCGCTTCTGGCCGGAGAGATGAGCGGTCACATCTTCTTTGCGGACCGCTATTTCGGATATGACGACGCAATTTATGCATCCGTCCGCCTGCTGGAGATTCTCTCCGAATCCGGAAAGAGGCTGAGCGATCTGCTCTCCGATGTCCCACGGACCTTCACCACCCCTGAGATCCGCGTAACATGCCCCGACCGGATCAAGTTCGGCGTCGTCGATGCCGTCCGGGAACACTACCGAAAAACCATGGAGATCATCGATATCGACGGTGTGCGGGTCCCCTTCGGCGACGGCTGGGGTCTTCTCCGGGCATCCAACACGCAACCCGTTCTGGTTCTGCGCTTCGAGGCGGCAACCGAAGAACGCCTGGAGGCAATTCGCAAAGACATCGAACAGGTTCTGAACGACGTCATGAAATCGTTCAGTTGATTTCAATATTGCCGGTGCGGCCGGAATCGATCATGGTCGGGGCGGAGTGATTTGAACACTCGACATCCTGCTCCCAAAGCAGGCGCGCTACCNNCTACCGGGCTGCGCTACGCCCCGTTATTTTTTACGGTTCTATATCGCCTTCCTGAGTTTTTCCTTTAATTTTGCAATGGCCTGCGCCCGATGGCTGATGCGGTTTTTTGCCTCGGGGGAAAGTTCGGCTACCGTCACTCCCCAATCGGGGAGGAAAAAAACCGGATCATATCCGAACCCACCCCGGCCGACCGGAGTATCTGCAATCCTCCCCTCCCAGCGTCCTTCAAAGGTCTCGAAGCGGCCGTCCGCAACAGGATAGAGGACCAGAACACACCGGAAGACGGCGCCCCGTCTTTTCAGAGGAACATCCTTCAAATCATCCAGGAGCCTGCGGATGTTCAGTTCGTCGTCTGCATCGTGACCGGCATACCGCGCGGAGTATATCCCCGGCGCACCGCCAAGGGCATCCACCTCCAGTCCCGAATCGTCGGCCAGCACGATCTCCCCGGTCGCTTCTGCGATTGTTCTTGCCTTGATCAGGGCGTTTTCCAGAAAACTTTTTCCGTCTTCAACGATCTCGGGGATCCCCGGATAATCATTTAACGAAAGGAGGCTGATGCTGATGTCCGCAAGCATCGCCCGGATTTCTTGTACCTTCCCCTGGTTCTTCGAGGCAAAAACGATCTTATTTAAGGTATCCAACTCTTCTGCGACTTCCTTCATTCCGTCGGCCGGCGCTGCGTATCGCCGGTCGCGTCAAGGTTATTGTTTGATCTTGCGATTGTTCTACTGCGCCTTCCGGAAATAATCCTGGACCTCCTTCAGCAGAGCCTGGGCAAGGGCTTTCTGCGTTTCTTGCTCGGTCATCATTTTTCGGTCGTCCGGATGGGTCGCAAATCCTATCTCTACAACCACGCCGGGTATGTTCAAACCTTCCAGCAACGGGCTGGGAGCCTCGCGCAGACCGCGCCCCTTGCGGGGAAAGACGGTTTCGAGACCGGCCTGCATCCGCTGCCCGAGTCTGACTGAATTGTTGAGAGCTTTGTTGCGGGCCATGTCATTGAGGATGGCCGGGGAATCCCCACCGCCGGCCACCTGTCGAAATCCCGGGAAATAGACCTCATAACCGGTCGCCTTCTTCCCGAAACCGGCATTGATATGAAGGCTGACCAGACAGTCCGGTTTCACGGTCCCGACCATTGCCCGCCTCTCCGCGATCGACATGGATCGATCCGCCGAACGGGTCAACTGGACATTAAAATCCGGGATCTTTTGCCCTTCCTGGCGGAGCAGGAGGGCTATATTCAAGGTCAGGTCTTTCTCTCGCAATTTATCCGATACGACGCCGGAATCCTCTCCCCCATGCGCCGGATCGAGCAAAACCACAAATGTATTTTGTCGCGGCGCCCCGAATCCGCTCCCGGGGGTCATACAAAACAGCAACACCGATAGTGTGAAAATCCCGTATTTCAGGATCCATCCGTTCATGAATGCCATCGCTTCCTTTCCGTCGTTAAACGCTTGGGGTTCATACAGCAAACGGTTGCCGACTGTCAATTTGAATCGTCGGGAGAGGAGGTCCGTTTTCCATTCAGGATCGCAAAAGCCTCTCAACGGAGGTCACTCCCCTTAATTTTCGAATCACTGCGACAATCTTGTTGAACTGATTCAAGTCGGCTACATTGATTCCGAATTCGCAATGGGCCTGTCCGTCCTGGGTCGCATCGATCTCCGCATGGGTAATATTGACGTCCAGAGAAGAGATGGCGGCGCTGATATCGGCCAGAGCCCCCTTCTTGTCCTGGCAAATGATTCTCATCTGGACCGTATAGTCCCTTTTTTCACGGATGTCCCACTGAACGTCGACAAGACGCTCGGGATCCATGTCCCGGACATGCGTGCAATCGGCCGTATGAACCGTGATCCCGCGTCCGCGGGAAATGTAACCGATAATCTCATCGCCCGGGATCGGGTCGCAGCACTTTCCGAAGCGGACCATGATATCATCGATCCCGACCAGCGAAACGCCGATCGGCGCAACCTCTCCGCTCCTTTTCTTCGTCCGTTCGGACGGTTCCTCTTTTGCAGGCTCCTCATCCGGCAGGAAATGATGCGCCACATGCTTCGGCGACAATCTGCCATAGCCGACGAGTGCCATCAGATCTTCAAGGGAATCGATATGATATTCCTTGAATACCTCCTTCATCTCCGATGTTTTTGCAATCAGGCCGAACTTCAGGTGGTGTTTTTTGAACTCCTTGTCCAGGAGGTCCTTCCCCAGTGCAATGCTCTTCTTGCGTTCCTCGGTCTTGACCCAGTTGCGGATCTTCGCAATGGCCCGGGAAGTAACCACAACCTTCAGCCAATCTTTGCTGGGGTGGTGGCCCGACTGCGTAATGATCTCGATCGTATCTCCATTTCGCAACTGATATTTCAGTGGAACAATGCTGCGGTTCACCTTGGCGCCGATGCACTGATTACCGATATCCGTATGGATGCTGTAGGCAAAGTCGATCGGGGTCGCTCCCTTCGGGAAGGATCTCACATCCCCGTTCGGGGTGAACACATAGACCTCCTCCGGGAAAAGGGCCACCCTGAGGTTGGACATGAACTCGCGGGGATTTTTTATCTCCTGCTGAACGTCCAGGAGATCGCGAAGTTTTTTGATCTGATCGTCATCGCTCGAGAAGACGCGGCCCTCTTTGTAACGCCAATGGGCGGCGATCCCCTCTTCCGCCCATTCATGCATCGGCCGGGTCCGGATCTGAATTTCAACCCTCTCTCCATAGGGCCCGATCACCGTGGTGTGGAGCGACTGATAGTGGTTGGCCTTCGGCATGGCGATGTAATCCTTGAACCTTCCGGGAACGGGCGTCCAAAGAGCGTGGACCATGCTCAGGGCCTCATAGCAGTCTTTCTCTTTGTCGGAATCGAGGATGATCCGAAAAGCCATCAGGTCGTAAACCTCATCGAAATCGATGTGCTGCTCCTTCATTTTTTTGTGGATGCTGTAAAAGTGTTTTGCCCTTCCCTCCACTTCGCCCCGAATACCGAAACGCCCCATCTCCCGGCAGATGATTCCTTTGACCTCCTCTGCATACTGCTCCCGTTTCTCCTGCTTCTTGACGATCCGTTTCGCGAGGACATTGTAGGCCTCCCAGTCGAGGTACCGGAAAGAGAGGTCCTCCAATTCCATTTTCATCCTGTAGATGCCCAGGCGGTTGGCCAGCGGCGCATAGAGTTCCAGGGTCTCTTTGGCGATGTAGCGCTGCCGGTCCGGCGCCTGAAATTCAAGCGTCCGCATGTTGTGAACGCGGTCCGCCAGGCGGATGAGGAGAATCCGGATGTCGGTCGACATCGCCAGAATCATCTTCCGGAAATTTTCCGCCTGCCGCTCCTCCTGGTTTCCCAGGGTGATCTTGCTGATCTTCGTCAGCCCGTCGACGAGGAACGCCACCTCTTTGCCGAAGGCCTCTTCGATCTCCTCCAGCGTTGTCAGGGTATCCTCCACCGTATCGTGCAGTAAACCCGTAGCGAGCGTGGCCGCATCGAGTTTCATGTCCGCGAGAATTCCGCAAACCTCCATCGGATGCGTCAGATACGGCTCGCCGGAGAGACGGACCTGCCCCTGATGAACGGACGCGGAGAAGATGTAGGCCTTTTCGATCATCCCGATTTCGGCCGGGGATAGATAGGTCTGGACCTTATCCAGGATGTCGTTGATGCGGAGCATGAAAATCCTTAGTGCTAGTGCTAAGTTCTGAGTGCTAAGTTCTGAGTGAAAGACTCAGTCCTCAGCACTCATTCCTCAGCACTCGGTCTGTTAAAAAAGCTGTGACCTCGGAAACCGGCAGGATCGTGATCTCACCGGTACGCCGGTTTTTGATTTCCACCTTCCCTTCCGCCAACTTCTTGGGACCCACCGTAACGCGATATGGGATCCCGATCAGATCGGCGTCCTTGAATTTGACGCCGGCCCTCTCGTCCCGGTCATCCAGGATCGCTTCCACACCCATCCCCGACAGGTTGCGGTAAATTTCCTCGGCCGCTTGAAAAAGCTCCTTTTCATTCACGTTCACCGGGGTGATGATCACCGCATAGGGGGCAAGCGGCAGCGGCCAAATGATCCCGTCCGCGTCGTGATTCTGTTCGATCGCCGCCGCAACCGTTCTACCGATGCCGATTCCGTAACAGCCCATCACGATGGTTTGTTCCTTTCCGCCCTGATCCAGATAAACCGCTCTCATGGCCTTGCTGTACTTGGTTCCCAATTTGAAGACGTGACCGACCTCAATGCCGCGCGCAAAGCGGATCGCCCCGCCGCATCGGGGGCAGGAATCGGATTCGCCGATCATCCGGAGATCCGCGTAATCGGGAATCGGGCAGTCCCGGCCGGACTGCACATGGCAAAGATGATAATCCTCGCGGTTGGCCCCCATGACCGAATCGTTCAGCCCCAACAGGGAATAGTCGGCAACGGTCCGGACCCGGATTCCGACGGCGCCGGCAAATCCGCGCGGAGCGCCGGTGGCCTTTTGGATCAGTGCATCGTCGGCCAGTTCCAGCGAGTCGCAACCGAGAAAATTCTTGACCTTAATTTCATTGACTTCGTGATCCCCGCGGATCAGCACGGCCACGGCTGTTCCATCCGCCGAGAAGATCAGGGTCTTGACCACCGCCTCCGGTCGGACATTCAAGAAACCGCAGAGTTCCTCGATTGTACGGATGTCCGGCGTGTGAACCTCCTCCGCGGGAAGGATCTTTGTTTCCGAGCCCGTTTCCGCCGGCCGGACAATTTCCGCCTTTTCGAGGTTCGCCGCATAGGTGCAGGCGGTGCAATAGCAGACGGCGTCTTCTCCTGAATCGGCCATCACCATGAATTCATGGGAATATCTTCCGCCGATGCTCCCCGAATCCGCCTCCACCGGACGGAAATCCAGACTGCAGCGGGAAAAAATCCGTTGATAAGCATCAAACATTTTCCGATAACTGACTTCCGCGCCCGCCTCATCGGCATCGAAGCTGTAGGC
>DIWG01000071.1:0-123 GCA_002423465.1 Syntrophaceae bacterium UBA6112
ACACGGACGTCTTCTGCTTTGCGCCCCCCGACTACGACAAACCCCTGCCGAAGCGGATCCTTCACCCGCGGCGGATCTACGAAGGGGTCCGCGAAGGGGTGGAGCACGGCGGCAACAAAAGCG
>DIWG01000071.1:267-995 GCA_002423465.1 Syntrophaceae bacterium UBA6112
GACCCGATCACGCAGAAGAAGATGACCGATTTCCTCCTCGTCGCCCGAGACCGGGGCCTCTACCGGGCGATCACGGACAACGGCGCGGGCGGGCTCTCCTCCTCCGTGGGCGAGACGGCGCGCCTCTCCGGCGGTTGCGAACTGGATCTGGCCAAGGCGCCTCTCAAGTACCCGGGGCTGAACCCCTGGGAAATCCTCATCTCGGAATCGCAGGAACGAATGACCCTGGCCGTGGCGCCGGAAACGATTGACGCGTTCCTCTCCCTTGCCGGCAAGATGGATGTGGAGGCAACCGTGCTCGGCCGCTATACCGATTCGGGATGGTTTCACATCTTCTACGGGGGAGAGACGGTGGCCTGCCTGGAAATGAATTTTCTTCACGACGGTCTTCCGCAAATGGCCCTCCGGGCGTCCTGGACGCCCCCGCACCATGCAGAACCCGACTTCCCGGAACCGTCGGACCTGGGAGGCGCCCTGAAGGCGATCCTCTCCCGCCTCAACATCTGCAGCAAGGAGTCGGTCGTCCGCCAGTACGACCATGAGGTGCAGGGGGGGAGCGTGATCAAGCCCTTGACCGGCATCGTCAACGACGGTCCGAGCGACGCCGCCGTCATCCGGCCGCTGCTGGACTCCTTTGAAGGGATCGTTGTTGCGAACGGAATCTGCCCCCGCTACAGCGACATCGACGCCTACGCGATGGCGGCCTGCGCCATCGATGAGGCGGTCCG
>DIWG01000071.1:1039-8404 GCA_002423465.1 Syntrophaceae bacterium UBA6112
GGGAGTACAAGCTCGCCCAGCTCGTCCGGGCGAACGAGGCCCTCTACGACCTCACGACAGCCTACGGCGTCCCCTGCATCTCGGGGAAAGACAGCATGAAAAACGACTACCAGATCGGAGAGGTCCGGATTTCGATCCCCCCCACGCTGCTGTTCTCCGTCTTGGGAAAGATGGAGGATGTCCGGCAAGCGGTAACAATGGACGTCAAGCAGCCGGGGGACCTCGTTTACATCCTGGGGAAGACCATCCGGGAACTGGGCGGGTCGGAATGGTACGCCTTGAACGGGGCGATCGGGAACGGCGTTCCCCGGGTATGCGCGGAAACGGCGAAGGCGCTCTACGAGGCGCTCGGCCGGGCGATCCGGGCGGGGCTCGTCGCTTCCTGCCACGACTGCTCGGATGGCGGGCTGGGCGTGGCGCTGGCGGAAACGGCCTTCGCCGGCGGCTTCGGCCTTGCGGTCGATCTGCGGGCCGTCCCGGCGGAGGGGATCGTCCGGAACGACGAGATTTTCTTCTCGGAATCCCAGAGCCGTTTCGTCGCGACCGTTCATCCGGAGTTGCGGGATGCCTTCGAGGCCGCCCTTACAGGCTCCGTTTTCGCCCGGATCGGAGAGGTGATTCCGGAGCAGACCCTTCGGATCGAGGGCCTCGGCGGGAAAAGAATCCTCGAGGAAAACCTTGCCGTCCTCAAGGCGGCCTGGCAGAACCCCCTCGCGTTCTAAAGGGCGGAATATAAGGTGGAAAGAATGTCGAAGAGAATCAGCGCGATTGTGATCACGGGAAACGGAACGAACTGTGAAATGGAAATGGCGCATGCCTGCCGTCTTGCCGGCTTCGATGAAGTCGGCATTGTCCATCTCAGCGAACTTCTCTGCGGGACAAAACGGCTCGATGACTATGACTTCCTGAACCTGCCCGGAGGATTTCTCGACGGCGACGACCTCGGCTCGGCCAAGGCCGGCGCGAACCGGATTCTCCATGCCACCGTCGCGGGGGGCAGGGAACGCCTCTTCGATCAATTCACGCGGTTCATCGCGGCGGGAAAGTTGATCCTCGGCGTCTGCAACGGCTTCCAACTCCTCGTCAAGCTGGGAATGCTCCCCGGCCTGGACGGCTGCCACGACCGGCAGACCGTTACCCTGACCTTCAACGACTCGGGGCGGTTTGAGGACCGCTGGGTCCATCTCCGCGTCGATCCCGCCTCCCCCTGCATCTTCACCGGGGGACTTCACGAAATTGATCTTCCTGTCCGCCATGGCGAAGGGAAGTTCATTCCGCGGGATGAAGAAATTTTGGGGCGGCTTCACCGGCAGAACCTGATCGCCCTGCAATACAGCAATGGGGAATACGGAAAAGCGACGCAGGACTATCCGGCCAATCCCAACGGATCCGTGGACGGGATCGCCGCGATCTGCAATGAAACGGGACGGATTTTCGGCCTCATGCCCCACCCCGAGGCCTACCTCCACCGGACAAACCACCCCCGCTGGACACGGGAAAATCTACCGGAAGAGGGGATGGGACTTGCGCTCTTCCGGAACGCCGCCGCTTTTCTCCGAAACGTCTCCCCATAGGCGCGGAGGAGCGATCTTTTTTTACGCCCAAGCCTTTTTCGCAATGGGGGGCGGAATTCGGGGAGGAAGCCACCCCGTCAAAGGAGATTTTATGAAAATCCGCATATGGTTATGCTTTTTCTTCCTGTTCTGCACCGCTTCCCTTGCCGGTGCCGGAGAATACAGCGACGGCGTTCAGGCGAAGGTTATCCTCAAGACAAAGAACACGAGCAACGGTCAGCCCATTGCCTACTTGAGAACGGATAACGCCGAGGTCACGGCCATGACCGTGGAAATCCCCCCGGGGGCTGAAACCGGATGGCACACCCATCCGGTTCCCGTCTACGTCTACGTATTATCAGGATCATTGACCGTCGAGGTCGAAGGGAAACCGGCATCTGTTTTTCAGGCCGGAGATGCGTTCGTCGAAGTCGTCCATACCGGTCATTGCGGAAAGAATGTCGGCACTGTTCCCGTCAAACTGGCGGTTTTCTATACGGGGGCGGAGAATGTGCAAAATGTGATCAGGACGTCCGCACCCTGATCGGATTGATCACTTTTATGAAGGCATGCAAGGAGAAATCATGAGCAAGGAAATGGAAATCGTCCGGCTGCGGAAAGAGTTGGCGGACTTCTCGGTCCGTTCGTTCCACCGGGGACTCGTCAGCGGGACCGGGGGAAACATGAGCGTGAGGATCCCCGGCACCGACGAGGTTCTGATCACCCCGACAGGTATCTCCCTGGGCGACATCAGGCCCGAGATGAATCTCTGGATGAACCTCGACGGCGCCGTCCTGCAGAGCCCCTGCGGGTTGAGGTCATCGAAGGAAACGGGGTTTCACCTGGCGGCCTACCGGCTGCGCCCCGATGCGGGAGCGGTGGCCCACCTTCATCCCCCCCATGCGACAGCCTATTCGAACAAGCTGAAGCCTCTTCCCCTGGTCACCGTTTCGGCCCGGGGCGTCCTCAAGGAGGTTCCCTGCATCGAAAGCGCGCCGGCGGGTTCCCCGGAGCTTTCAAAGTATGTGCAGGAGGGGCTCAAGACCTTCCCCGTCACGGTCAAGGTCATTCTGATGCGGGAGCACGGAACCCTGGCGCTGGGCGCAGACCTGTCCAATGCCTATTACCTCTCGGATCTCGCCGAAGACACGGCGAAGATCGCCTTCATCGAAGGCAACATCAAAAACGCCTGAAGGGGGAATACCGTAAGTGAATGCACGAAAGAAGGGATCGCCCTGACGATTCCCAAGACGATGAAGGCATGGGTCCTCGATGATCCCGCAGGTTCGGAAGGGACTCAAGACTCTCCGGAAAGCGCCGAAAAGTCGTGAACATCACCACCATGAATGATCCCGCCCCTGTATTTCCACCCGGCTAAGCGTCTCCATGAGGATGGGCAGGCAGCAAAATTCTTCAGGACGGCTTTACGCGTATTTCTCCTCGCGGTAGCGGGCCATCCGGGCATCACCCCATCCACCATATCGTATCCATGGATTGACGGCGACCGGTCATTTTTTGATGTTGGAATTTGCGGTAGTTGCGATCGGGCGGCGGATTTCCTTCCACAAGGTCCGGCCGCGATCAACGGAAAATGGATCACGGCCTCTGCTTTCCCGCCCATCCTTTCATCATGATGCCGTCCAGCCAATCCAGAATCCGGGCATTGGATATCAGAAGAGCCCCCATCTGACAGTGTTCTTCCGCCCCGTCCTCCTTCGTAAACAACATGAAATCTTTCGGGGATATGAGGGCCTCGAAAAGCTTTTTCGCCTGCCCCGGATTGGCTTTGTCCTCTTCGGAATCAACGATCAGCATGGGACAGGTGATCTTCGCTGCAATATCCCTCATCGTATAAGGTCGTATCATTTTGAGCCAGTTGCTCGGGGATTTGGCATGGAATGTAAACATGCCGTTCGCGATCAGCCACCGGAAAGAGGCGTCCGTTTTCATTCTGGAGTATATCGCCTTGTCGATCTCTTCCGCACCTTGTTCCGTATCAAGGGCTTTTTCATCTTCCGGACTCAAGCGGGCGATCAGATTGACATCATAGATGCCGCCGTTGGCGATGCAGGCCCGGATCCTCTTTTCAAAGGCGACGGCCCGGGGGGCAAAGTACCCGCCGAAACTGATTCCCATCAGGGCGATTCTCTTCGTGTCCACCTCCCGGCGGGTCAGCGCGTAATCGACGACCGGGGTCACCACCGTCTCCCAGTCGGGCCGAAACGGCAGTTTCTGCACCCGGATCGCGCCGCCCTGTCCCGGGCCTTCGAAGAGAAGGACGTTATACCCCCGTTTCACGGCAAAGAGAGCCGTTGAAAAATAGAGCTCTTCGATCGTGCCGTCAAACCCGGATTGAACGATCAACAGGGGCCTCTTTGCCCCCGAATTGTCGACGAGGCACAGATATCCGGCCAACGTCGTTCCTTCGAAGGGGATTTCGACCGGGAGGATCGGTCGACCGGCCAGTTTTGCCGCTTTCCGAAAGCTGTCCCGGCTTTTCTTCCAGATCGACACGATGCGCGGATCTTCCGGATGGGTATGAAGAAAAAATTCGGCGGTTCTGTAATAGTTGGAAGCCTTGAAGAATTCCTGTCCCGCGCTGATTTTCCGGCCCCGTGCAAGGAAATCGCCCCCCGCCTTCTCGCGCTGTTCGGCGGTCTTCAGCCATTCCCGGCACCAACTCTCATCGTCCCCTTCCCGGATCGCGTACGCCGTCTTGAGAACTTCGCCGACATCGGCCCCTCCGGAGACGGCATAGCCCAGCGCCCGCAGCGTCTGGAATGAATACTGCGTGTCCTGAAAAACCAGATCCATGGAAAACGAACGGCCTGCCGTCAGGGCATGCAGCGCCGAAACCCATGCTATAATCAAAACGAGCCTCGAAATTTTCATCAGCGGATGGCCTCTTTACTCGATACCACAGTCACTTTTTTGATGAAAAGAACACTACACCAGCGGCCCTGCATCCTATGGTCTCCGATCCAAATGACCCGAGCCCCCGATGTTACGGCGGCCGATCGGGAAAAATTCGGAACCCATGAGGAAAATGCAAGGCGACGGCGAAACGGAGGCCGAGCGCGAATGCCGGATGGTCAACGGGTTTGGTTGGTTTGCATTTTACGAGGGCTGATCACTCGGGTTTGATGAAAAGGTAATACAGCCGCCCCTCACGGTATGTTCTACCGGCCAGTTCGCCGGCACGGTCGCCGACTCCCATGTAAACATCACATCTGCCCGCCGCCCGGATAGCCCCCCCTGTATCCTGATCCAACGCAAACCCTGCAGGCTTGTCGAGATCAACCGCAACAAAGGTAAACATCGCCCTGGGGTAAATCGTCTTGTCCGTTGCAATCGTTCGAAACGGAATGACCGGCTCATTGAGCGAACCTCTGGGATCGCCTTTTTCAGACCTGAAGAAAACAAACCGGGGATTCTGATTCACGTACAGATCGACTTCATCGGGATGGGCCTTGAAATAGTCGATCATCGCCTTGAGGTTGATGTTTTTATTGGAAAACTTCCCATCAGCGATCATTTTTTGCACGATACCCCGGTATTCCCAGCCGTTGTTGGCGGCATAGCCGACCGTTTCGAGCTGTCCGTCCGGCATGCGAATTTTGGCTGAGCCCTGCACATGCGCTATGTACACCTCAAACGGATCGCCGAGCCAGACAAGCTCATTGCCGACAAGGGCATTGGATTTTTGGATCTCCTCCCGGCTTGGGTATGGGCGGATCCGGCCATCCGCCCCCCGTTGACCCAGAATCGTCCCCTCAGGCCCTTTGACCAGATCGGCAGGCGGTTGATATAAAGGGTAGTGGAAACGGTCCGTGCGCAGCCGCGACCCGTCAAAAATCGGCGTATAATACCCTGTAAACAAGACTGTCCCCTGATCATCACAGCCCACCGAAATATACGTATCGAATTTTTCCCGCAACACCGCGTTCATCTGCTGGGGAGACATACCCGAAGCAACCAGTTTATCCAGTTCCCGCAGACTCGTGACCGCCCGTTCGTAGGTGATGTCGCCATAAGGGTAGAATTTTTCGCTGGACGGTTTCGCCATATAGCTCAGGCTGTTGGCGATGGCTTCCCGCAAGCGGTCGGTATCGGAACAAGCCCGCGTGTAGTCGGGAATCTGGCTGGGATCGGTAATCTTTCTCAGCGCCAGTTCGCCCGGCGGCAATGGCCGAAGATAATCTTTGGGGATTGTCGGGAGGACCGTAAGATCTGTAGCGATACGTCTATGGCAGCCCGCAAGAACGAGAAAAACCATGACCAAAAACAAGCCGAGGAGAATGATTTTGATTTTCATGGAAGAAGTATAAGACAAGAGGGTCTCGGTTGTCAAAAGGAAGTTGTTTTTGGTGATGGTTTCGCCTTCACTCCGTCTCGGGCCGGCAAAGATAAAAAATCCTTTATTTCTTTCCTTTCGCCGTGGGGGGCTTGGCTTGGACCGTAAAGAGATCGTTTGTAAAACCCGCAAATTCAATATAACTGCCCTGGGCGGCATACGCATCGCCCGTATCGAGCGAACTGTCGTAGGTCGCGACATCGTCGGAAGAAAAGACGATGATTCGCCCCCGGTCCGGTTTTGTAAAATGCAAAACCGCGCCTTCCTCGACGACCAGCCACTCGTTATATCCATCGCTCCCTATTTTTACGGAATTCTCTCCGGCTTTCAATGCGACGGCGCTCTGGGCCGGGCTATACAACATATCCGAAACCCATGCCCATGTGACCCCATTCTTTTCAAAAAGGGTGAGTTCCGTCTGGTCGCGGACGGCGTCGAACGGCATGCCCGCGAATTCAGGAGAATCGATCCTCTTGACACCCCCCAAAACCACATATCCCGGCAGATCCCCGTACAACCATGATTTTGCGACATGCGAATCCGCAGCCATAACCGCTTCATAAGGAGAAACGTTGCGCCGCAGCCAAACCTTGCCGTCCATATCGATTTTGAGGCTTTTCGGTTTTGCGATCGGTTTTACTTTTTGCATCATAATCATGTCGATCTTGTCCATGGACGGACAGTTCACCAGATAGCCTTCTCCGCCGATGTCGGTAAAATAGAAACGGTTGCCCTCGGCATCGTGATAATAGCCGTTGTTATAGACGAGCTTGACGGCCGGCGTTTTCTCCCGCTCCTTGAAGATGTACAAGGTAACACTGTTTTTATCCGCATCGAACACGACCTGGCCTAATTTCGTGTCGCTGGCGTAATAGCCGCCGAAGGAAACATGATCTTGCGGCAATTTCTTCGCTTCCGGCGGCATGCGGACGGCTTTTTCCTTTTTTGCGATGAGCTTTTTCTCGACGAGCACCTCATCCAATATGTCGAGCGCGATTTTCATCGCGCCGCTTTCCGCTCCGGAAGCAATGACGGCAACCGAGATTCTCTTGTCCGGAACCGTGTAAACCATCGAAGAGTAATTTCCCGTGCCGCCACTCTTTCCCAATACCTGAACACCGGCCGCATCGTACCGCGGAAAACCCGTGAAGTCCCAGCCCAGACCGAATGAAATGGTGGGATTTCTCAGCTTGCCCCGGAATGCGGATGGCTGCTCCTTTTTCATCTCCGCAAGAGATGCCCTCTTCAGGAGTTTGCTTTCCGCCGAAAAGGCATCCGTAAAACGGCAGAGCTCCTCGGCCGTCGACGACAATCCGCCGGCGCCCAAAATCGAGAGCGTTTCCGGCGGATGAATTTTCCCGGTCTTGGCGTCATAATACAACGCGACGGGTTTGCCCCTGATTTCGCCCACGCCCATCCCGGTATTGTCCAGGCCCAGCGGCTGAAAGATCCTTTCCT
>DIWG01000007.1 GCA_002423465.1 Syntrophaceae bacterium UBA6112
CGGCGCCGGTAAAAGCCCCCTTCTCGTGGCCGAAGAGCTCACTCTCGAGGAGGGTGTCGGGGATGGCGCCGCAATGGACGCCGATGAACTGAACCCCCCGCCGGTTGCTGTGACGGTGGATCAGTTTAGCCAGAACCCCTTTCCCCGTTCCCGTCTCCCCGGTCAGCAGAACGGTGCTCTTCGTGGGCGCGACGAGGCGTACCTGATCGAAGACGGCCCGCATGACGGGATTTCGGGTCTGGACGACGTCCAGGGAATCGGACTGCCAGAAGCGATCCCGGAGGTAATCGAGTTCCGACTGCGCCCGGATCCCCTCGTGAAGGCTCTCCATCACATACCGGATCTCCTCGGCGTTCAGCGGATAGGTCACATAATTTGCTGCGCCCGCCTTCACCGCTTCGACCGCCTCACCCGCCCTCTCCGGCGGGGTCATCACAATGATTTCAATCGACGGAAAACCCTGCCGCACCACCCGCAGAGCCGCACCGGAGTCGTCGCCGACTTCCCCCAGTCCGCAAAGCAGATCCAGATCGAGAAAGGCGAACTCGTACCGCCGTCTCCGCAACGATTCCCGACTCTCCCGGACGGTGGCCGCCGCATCCACCTGGAAGGGCCGGCGGAAGGCGACTCGGATGACCTCCGTCGCGGCCCGATCTCCGGTCGCCGCAAGGATGTATTTCATGAAACCTCCGGAATCAATAAAATTTGGATCCGGCGTTTACGTCCGCGATTCCGAAAATTTTGTCAAGAAAAAATCACATCCGCATCCCTCTTCTGCGGCCTACTTTTTCATTGTTTTTCCGGAAACGATGGGCTACATTAATATCACTTTTGCACCCGTTTATTCCCATCTCGGAAGTTCCGCTCGATTCCGGAGGAAAAAGGGAGATGCTGGGAACCACAAAGAAAAGATCCGCCAAGGCCGGTCTCCCGCCCGGCGCCCTGGTTCATATCGGGGAGGTTCATGCGGACAGGGCGAAAATTACCCTCTGTGAATACGACGAATCCCATTTTAAGGAGAGGGAGATCCGCTCCCTGGAGGGGCTGATGCCGCCTTCGGACCGCAAGGAAGTCACCTGGGTCCACATCGACGGTCTCCAGGATGTCCCCCTGCTCGAACAGATGGGGATCGTTTTCGGCCTCCACCCCCTGATCCTCGAAGACATGCTGATCACCGATCAGCGGCCGAAGTTGGAGGACCACGGCGAATACCTCTACATCGTCCTCAAACGCTTCCATCAGGACAAAGGCGACCGTCTCGTCCCCGAGCAGGTGAGCATCGTCCTTGGCCCCAACTTTTTGATCTCCCTTCAGGAAAAGGAAGGAAAACTCCTCGACCCCGTTCGAGAGAGGCTCCGCAACGATCGGGGGCGTCTTCGCAAGGGCGGGGCGGACGGTCTCGCCCATGCCCTCCTCGACGGGATCGTGGACGGCTACTTCTCGATCCTGGACCATTTCGGCGAGGAGATCGAAACCATCGAGGAAGAACTGATAGGCCGACCCTCGCCGAAAACCCTCCGGGCGATCCAGATCTTCAAGCGGGAGATGATCCTCTTGCGGAAAGCGGTCTGGCCCCTCCGGGAGGTGGTGGGCAACCTCAGCCGGTCCGATTCCCCTCTCATCCGCAAGCTTTCCATCCTTTACTTCCGCGACATCTCCGACCATACGGTCCAGGTTATCGACACGATCGAGACCTACCGGGACATGCTCTCGGGGATGCTCGACATCTACCTTTCCACCATCAGCAACCGGATGAACGAGATCATGAAGGTCCTGACGGTCATCGCCACCATCTTCATGCCGCTGACCTTCCTCGCCGGGGTCTACGGCATGAATTTCAAATACATGCCGGAGCTGGAGTGGCGGTGGGGATACTTTGCCCTCTGGGGGGTGATGCTGGTCATCGCCGTCTTCATGCTGCTCTATTTCAGACGGAAAAAATGGCTGTGACATAACAATTGCTGAATGAGGAGAATCGATTTCATTTTCAATGATTTTAGGGACAAACCGGCGCCAAGGAGGTCCGGCATGATGAAAATCTATGAAGGCACCATCATTTCATGTGATCGGGAAAATCATGTTTACCGATACCTTGTCGAAGAAAATGGGCGGATTCTTTATGTCGGAGATGAGCTTCCCGCAGGATATCGGGATGCGCCCCGGGAGGTTCTGGGGGAAAGATCCCTGCTTCCCTGCTTCGGGGATACCCATATTCATTTCGCCTCTTATGCCCTGTTCAATGCCGGTCTCGACGTGAGATCCGCCAGGAGCCTGCCTGAGATGTCCGCGCGCATCGGTGAATTTGCGCGCGAAAACGAGGATCCGATCCTCATGGGGTTCGGAGCGTCCACCCACTGCGTCAAGGAAAAGAGGCTGATCTCCCGGGAGGAACTGGATCGGGCCTGTCCGGACCGGCCGGTTTTCATCGTCAAATACGACGGCCATGCCTGCATCCTGAACAGCAAAACGATCGCCATGCTGCCGGGGAAAGTGAAAACCCTGCGCGGCTGGCATGAAGAATCCGGAGAGATGAATCAGGAGTCTTTCTTTGCCGTTACCGATTTCATGACCAAAAAGATATCCCTGCCGCGGACCCTGAGGAATATGCTCCGGGCCGCCGATGCCGTTGCGGAAAAAGGGATCGGGATGATGCATACCGTTTCCGGGGTCGGTTTTCCGCTCGATCTCGATGTAACCTTGGAGACGATCCTGGGAAAGGGGCTGGACAGCGGTTTCCAGACCCGGCTCTTTTTCCAGACGATGGATCTGAACAAAGTCAAGAAAAGAAAGCTTCCCCGCGTGGGGGGATGCTTCGCGACGGCCCTGGACGGCTGCTTCGGCAGCGAGGACGCGGCGCTTCGGCAACCGTACGCCAACAACCCCCAAAATCGGGGGATCCTCTTTCATGCCGACGAAGCGGTCGTTGAATTCGCGAAACGGGCCAACCGCGAAGGGTTGCAGATCGAGATGCATGCGATCGGCGATGCGGCCTTCGATCAGGCGGTCATGGCCATCGAGGCCGCCCTGAGGGATTTCCCGCGGCAGGATCACCGCCACGGCATCATCCATGCCTGCCTTCCCACCGAAGAAGGGCTTCGGAAGTGCGCCGATCTCGGCATCCAGATCCCGCTTCAACCTGCCTTTCTGATGTGGGACTTGGAACCCCTGGCGTTTCTGGAGGGCATCCTGGGAAAGCGAACGGAACACATCTCTCCCCTGAGAAAGATGACCGACATGGGAATCGTTTTGAGCGGCGGCTCCGACGCCCCCTGCACGCTGCCGGACCCGATCGCCGGCATCTACGCCGCCTGCAATCACTACATCCCCGAACAGTCCCTTACGATTCCGGAGGCTCTGAAACTCTTCACCTGGAACGCCGCCTGGACCACTTTCGACGAGAAGGAGCGCGGTTCCCTGGAGACGGGAAAGATCGCCGACATGGTCATCCTGAACCAAAATCCGCTGGGGATGAAACCGGACGAGTTGCTGAACCTGAAGGTGGAAAAGCTGCTTCTCCAAGGGAAGGCCTATGAAAAAGGCCAGGGCATGCTGAGCCTCCTGGCCAAAGGGCTTTTGCCGGGCGGAAGGATATAACCCTCAGCCTGCATTCAGGCTGTACTTCTTGAACTTGTAGCGGAGCCTCCGTTCGCTGATCCCGCGCAGGTCGTCGGGATGGCTCTGATGGTCGCCGGCCTTCTCCATCGCGGCAACCCGCTTTTGAATCTTCATGGATTGACCCGATAGACTCCTCTCAGATGCATCCTTCAATCATAATCAAACCATCGATATAACTTCGTTTATTTTATTCCTACATTTTTTTCTTGACAAAAACGAACAACAAAGAAATAATTCCTTCAACGAAATATATTACTGAAGGATATATTTCATGCCGATCAAAGCCCTTTTCGCGGATAACCGGATTCAACTAACCGAAGCCCAAAAGCGTGCGGCGCAGTATATCATGGACCATTATGAGGAATCGATCTTCCTCACAGCCGCGAAGTTGGCAAACAAGGCCGGCGTGAGCGAAGCGACTATCGTGCGGCTTGCTCAAGTACTGGGGTTCGACGGCTATCCGAAATTCCAGCAGATGCTTCGCACCAATCTGCAGGACCAACTCAGCACGGTCAAGCGGCTTGAGCAGACCGTCAAAAGCGTCCGGACAAACGGCGACATTCTTGCGAAGATCATCCAAGAGGACATTCGGAATCTCTCCGAAACCCTCCGGGATATCTCCCCGGAGATATTCCATCAAGCCGTCACCGATATGGAGAAAGCCAAACGCATCTTCATCGTCGGACTCCGCGGGGCCCATGCCCCGGCCCTCGTACTGGCCCTCTATCTGCGCTTTCTGGGGAAGCATGCTTCGCCGGTGATCCCCGGCTACGGGGATGTCTGGAACACCCTGCACGGTATGGGCGCAGGCGATCTGACCATCGGGATCAGCATCCCCAGGTACACAAAACTGACGATCGATATCATGGAATACGCGAAAGAGAACGGCGCCCGCGTCGGCGTCATTACCGATTCCCTCATCTCCCCCCTCGCCCGCAACGCCGACTGGGTTCTTCCCGTCCACTCCCGACTCGACTCTTTTATCGAATCCTTTACCGCAGCCATGAGCCTTGCCAACGCCCTTTTAACGGAATTGAGCGTCCGGAATCCGGAGGAGACCATGAAGACGTTGAAGGAGCGGGAACTCCTCTGGCAAAAAAAAGAGATCTACGTTCTACCCTACGCCGATTACAAAAAAGAACGGAAGACAAAAAAAGCATCTACTCGATAGCGTCCCTGTTTCGGTGTTTCCAGCAGACGGCCATTGAACCGTTCCGCTGCAACGGGGATTCAACAACCCTGAGAGATCAACCATTACAAATAAGGAGGTTGTCATGCAATCGTTGAACCGTCTTTTCAAACCCGCCTCCGTCGCCGTGATCGGGGCCTCCGAGGTTCCCGGCAAGGCGGCGGAACGGCGGACGAGAAGTCTGATCCAGGGAGGGTACCCCGGCAAGATCTTTCTCATCAACCCCAAACGGGACACCCTGTTCGGGAGAAAGGCTTATCCCTCGATTCTCGATATCGGGGAGGAGGTTGATCTCGTCATGGTCGTCGTCGCCCCGAGGCTCATTCCCCAGGCCGTCGCCGACTGCGTGAAGATGCATGCCAAGGGAATCGTGATCATCACGGCGGGTCTTGGAGAAACCGGCGAGGAGGGTAAAATAATCGAAGCGGAGATCCTCCGCACCGCAACCGAAGGAGGCGCCAAGATCATCGGTCCCAATTGCTCGGGCCTCTTTAGCGCCGCCGGCGGAATGAACCTTCTGGGCGTCCCTCCGATCCAAAAGGGGCCATTGGCCGTCATCGCCCAGAGTGGAAACATCATCGACTCGATCACCCNNTCACCCACTATGCCGAGATGCGCGGTGTCGGACTGAGCCACATCATCTCCGCCGGCAACGCCATCGGGGTAAAGTTCCACGAATACATCGACTACCTGGGCCGGGACGAGGAAACCAAAGCGATCCTGGTCTACATGGAGGGGATCAAGGAGGGAGGGGAGATCGTCCGGGTGGCACGGGAAGTTTCAAAGATGAAACCGGTCGTGGTCCTCAAGGTCGGGCGGAGCAAGGCGGGCGCACGAGCCGCCGCCTCCCATACGGGATCTCTGGCCGCCGACGACGCCGTCGTGGATGCGGCCTTTCGCCAGGCGGGAATTGTCCGGGTCGCCAACGTGGACGAGATGTTCGATGTCGCGATGTCGTTCGCCAACATGCCGCTGCCGAAGGGAAACCGTGTCGCCATCGTCTCCGAGGGCGGCGGGGACAATTCGGTCGCCGCGGACAACGCCGAGCATTTCGGGCTGGATGTCCCGGTCCTGCCGCAGGCCACCCAGGAGAGGATCCGCCCGTTCCTGCTCTCCGGAATGCCGGCATCGAATCCGATCGATTACGGCGGAACGGCCGAGGAGAACCCCGACATGATCAACAAAGTCGTCGAGGCCCTGATGGAGGAGCCGGGAATTGATTCGGTCTACGTCACGGGATTTTTCGGCGGGTTCAAGGAGATCATCGCCCCGCACGTCGGCGAACTGGAAGAGAAGACCTCGCAGGAGCTGGTCCGTCTGATGCGGCAGTACGGCAAACCGCTCGCCGTTCACACCTCCTTTGCCCAAGCCCCCTTCCGCTCAATGCAAATACTAAGTGAAAACGGCGTATTGCTAACCCCTTCCTCGGAACGGGCCGCCCAATGTCTGGCCTACATGGCCAAATTCTCGGCCCGCCGGGAGAAGCTGAATCTTGCAAAGCCTCTGCCGGCCGTTCCGGCCGATGTGGACAAGGCGCGGACCCTGATCGAGGCGGTCGAAAGGGAGGGTCGGAAAAGTCTCCTGGAGACGGACGCCAGGGAACTCCTCTCCCTCTATGGCGTCGCCCTTCCCCCGGCCACACTGGCAAAAACCCCGGATGAAGCGGTGGCGGCCGCCGTGGCCGTGGGCTTCCCCGTCGCCCTGAAAATCGTCTCCCCCGAGATCATCCACAAGTCGGACGCAGGCGGTATTCTCCTGAACCTGGGGAACGAGGCTGCCGTCCGCGAGGGTTTTGCGAAGGTTGTCGCCAACGCTTCCCGGGTCAGCAGTCCGGAAAAAGTTCTGGGCGTCCTGGTGGCGCCGATGGCGCCCAAGGGTCAGGAGTGCATCGTCGGCATGATCCGGAATCCCCAGTTCGGCGCAGTCCTGATGTTCGGCCTTGGCGGGATCTTCGTGGAGGTGTTGAAGGATGTCTCCTTCCGGGTCGCCCCGCCGTCCGACCTCGACCTGGAGGAGATGATCCATGAAATCAAGGGATACCCCCTTCTGAGCGGTATCCGCGGGCAGAAGCCGAAGGACACCGGAATCCTGAAGGATCTCCTCCGGAGGGTCGCGCAGATGGCCGCCGATCACCCGGAAATCCAGGAAGTGGACATCAATCCGATCATCGTGCACGAACAGGGGGCGTCCGTCGTCGACGCCCGGATCATCATCGCCTAAGGAGGATCACCATGACTTTTGAATGCATCATCTACGAAAAGAAAGAAGGGGTCGCCGTCATCACCCTGAACCGACCCCAGGTGCTAAACGCCATGAACAAGCGACTCTGGCTCGATGTCGAGCAGGCTCTCGCCGATGCCCGCGAGGACGAGGGTGTGAAGGTCCTCATCTTCACCGGAACGGGACGGGCCTTTTCCACGGGGGCGGATCTCAAGGACTCCAAAGGCCGATCCCTCAAGGCCTACCGGGATTACCTGGTCCACCTCCAGGAGATCTCCCGCCAGATCATCCGCTATCCGAAACCGACCATCGCCGCCGTGAACGGTTTTGCCCTGGGCAGCGGCTACGAGTTGGCGCTCGCCTGCGACATCCGGATCGCCGCGGAAGGGGCAAAATTCGGCTCCCCCGAGGCGCGCGTCTCCTCTTCCGTGACCGGCGGCGCAATGCGCCTCGTCCAGGATCTTGTCGGCCCCGGCAAGGCACGAGAACTGCTGTTCACCTGCGACTACATTGACGGCAGGGAAGCGGAACGGATCGGCCTCGTCAACCGGGCCGTTCCCGCCGAACAGTTGATGGAGGAGACCCTGGCCATGGCGAAGAAGATCGCCGCCAATTCGCTCTTTTCCATCAACCTGATCAAGAAAGGGCTCAACATGGCTTCGGAGGTCAGCCTGGAGGCCCTGATGGACTACGAGGTCGAGGCCTGTCTGGCGACCGTGTCGGCGCCGGAGCGGCTGGATAAGTTGGAGGAGTTCGCCGACCGGAAAAAATAGGGGGGGGTTGCATCCTCCGGGAACAACGGCACTGGGGGAACCGATCGGATGATCGGGACCAAAAAGAAAACAAACGACCGATCATGAAGGAGGGAAAAATGAAACGTTCAAAGATCAGTTTATTGGCCATTGGGTTGGTCCTGTGCCTGGGATTTGCGGTCCAGGCATCGGCCGCGGACAAAATCTTCCTGACGCTCGCCTCGGGAAGCCCCGGCGGGGCTTACTATCCCCTTGGAGGCGGCATGTCCGTTGTGATCCAGAAAACCGTGGAAGGCTTCCGCTGCGCCTCGGAATCAACCGGGGCATCGGTGGAGAACAGCCGGCTCGTCGGCAACGGCGATTCGGACATGGGGATGGTCATGGGAAGCGTCGGTTACAATGCCGCGGAGGGGAAGAAGCCCTTTGAGAAGAAATACGATATCGTCTCCCTCTTCCAGATGTATCCGGCACCTCAGCATCTCGTGACAACCGCCCAGAGCGGGATCAAGAAGATCGCCGACCTCAAGGGAAAGCGGGTTTCCATCGACGTTCCGGGCAGCGGCTGCTCAACAATGTCAAAAATCATCCTCGAAGAGGCGGGTTTCAATCTCGAAAAGGACCTGAAGATCGCAAATCTGTCGCAGACCGAATCGGTCCAGGCCCTCAAGGACGGAGTCATTGACGCAACCTTCTTCAACTTTGCCTATCCGGGTTCCGCAGTGATGGATCTGGCGGCCACCCGGGACATCGTCCTGGTTCCGATCGAGCAGAAGCTGGCGGACCAGATCCTCAAGAAATATCCCTACTATGTCAAGATCGTCATCCCCGGGAAGACCTATGCGAAGGTGGATTACGATGTCCTGTGCCTGGGCGATTCCAACGTGATGGTCGCAAACAAGAAGATGAAGGATGACGTCGCCTACAAGATCGTGAAGGCGATTTACACCAACGTGAATGGAGGACAATGGGCGCTGAAAAACGTTCATCCGATAGCGTCCCAGTTGACGCCGCAGAACGCCGTGAACAGCCCTCTTCCGCTCCACCCGGGCGCGGCGAAGTACTTCAAGGAAGTTGGGGCGTTGAAATAGACAATCCGTCCATGGTTCAGGGAGAGCGGAGATGCGGAGCGGTGAAAATGCCGGGGGGCCGGGCGGTGTCGGCGGCCCCTTTCCTTCTCCTTTTCCAAGTCCCAAAACGGAAAGGGATAGCGGGCGAACATGTGCAGGATCTTCTGTCTGTTGCTGGCCATTTTGTTCCTTGCGGGCGGTGTGTCGGTCGGGCCTTGCGCTGCGGGGCATCTGACCCTCCAGATCGTCCGGACGGTCGGGGAAGAGCTGCTCTGGGAATCCCCGGTGGAACGGGGGGATCATTTCACGATTGAATACCGCCACTCCTCCGACCTTACACCCGTACGGGATCTGTTCCGAATCGGGAACGAAGGGGAGATTGTACTCATTGAGGAGAGCTATCTGTGGTATGGGGCGGGTCTGGAGTCCCACCCCGAGATGGGGAAAACCGACTTTTCCGGAGAATGGACCCGGGTTCGCATGCAGCGGGCCTTTCCCCGATTTCTGCTCCGGGTGGGAGAAGTCGCCAACCATGTCCTGACCCTTCACGGTCGGGAAATACCGCTGTTGTCCATTGCAAGGGGGAGGGAATCGATATGGATACGCGTGAAGAGGAACGTCAAGATCCAGTAGGGCGAAAACCCGGTCTTCAGGGCGCCGGGACCGCAGAGGAGACGGAAGAGGCCCTGGCGGCGCGGCGCGCCAAGGAGGTCCTCGATGAGTTTGAGCGAAAGCGCGAATACAAGAACCTTCCCGCCCTGCTGATCACGATCGTCGCGGTGGCGACATCCGGCTATCACCTGCTCTATGCCTATTTTCACCCGTTCTTTGCGCTGGACCACCGGGCAATCCACTGGCTGTTCATGTCCATCCTGCTGTTCGCCCTCTACCCGTTTTCCAAGAAGCGGTCGCCGCTCAAACGCATGTCCCTCCCGGACGGGGTTCTTCTCGTCATATCGGTGGGCATCTGTCTGTGGATTTTCACCCATTCCACCAGTATCCTCAACCGGGCGGGAACCTTCGGAACAATGGATGTCGTCATGGGAACTGTTCTGGTACTGATCGTCCTGGAGGCGGCCCGGCGGGCCGCGGGTCCGGCCGTTCCCCTGATCGCCGTCGTCTTCATCGGCTACGCCCTCTTCGGTCCCTATCTCCCGGATGTCCTGGCCCACAAGGGGTACGGCATCCAACGCCTCTGCACCTACCTGGCGCTCTCCACGGACGGGATCTTCGGCGTCCCCATCGGGGTGTCGGCCAATTTCATCCTCCTGTTCATCCTCTACGGCGCCCTGCTCCGGAAGACGGGCGCCGGACAGTTCTTCACCGATGTGGCTTTCGCCCTGACCGGCTGGACGCGGGGGGGACCCGCGAAGGCCGCCGTCGTCTCCAGCACCTTCTTCGGGATGATCTCTGGGAGTTCGGTCGCCAACACGGTCACGACGGGAACCTTTACCATCCCGCTGATGAAACGGACCGGATATCCGGCCCATTTCGCGGGCGGCGTCGAGGCATCCTCCTCCACGATGGGGCAGATCATGCCGCCCATCATGGGGGCCGCCGCCTTCATCATGGCGGAGTTCCTCTCCGTTCCCTACTACAAGGTCTGCATCGCCGCCGCCATCCCGGCGACCCTCGCCTTCTTCTCGACATTTATGCAGGTCCACTTCCGGGCCGTTTCCCTGGGTCTCGTCGGCCTTCCCCGGAACGAGCTGCCGAAGATCGGCGCCGCCTTTGCCGCGGGTTGGCACCACCTCTTCTCCATCTTCCTGCTGATCGCCTTCCTGATGCAGGACTTCTCTCCGGAGCGAGCCGTCTTCTGGGCGATCCTCGCCACCGTCGCCACCTCCTTCCTCATGTGCCTCATCCGGAGGGAATCGCTGAAGGCCTTCGGGAAACTGATCCTGGAGGGTCTCGAGGAGGGCGCAATCGGCGCCGTCGAGGTGGCCGCCGCCTGCGCCGCGGCGGGCATCATCATCGGCTCCATCACGATGACCGGCTTGGGGATCAAATTTTCCTCATTGATCGTTGACGCCTCGATGGGGCAGCTCTATCTGGCTCTGCCGTTCACGATGATCGCCTGCCTGTTCCTGGGGATGGGCGTGCCGACGACGGCGCAGTATGTCATCATCTCGGCACTGGTGGCGCCTGCCCTCGTCCAGATGGGAGTCCTGCCGATGGCCGCCCACCTGTTCATCCTTTATTTCGGAACACGCGCCGATATCACACCCCCCGTGGCCCTGGCCGCATATGCAGGGGCGGGCATCGCCCGCTCCGACCCCTGGAAGACGGGGCTGGCGGCTTTCCAGCTCGGGATCGCCGGCTTCATCATCCCGTTCATGTTCGTCTATGCGCCCGAGCTGCTCTTCGTCGGCAGCCTCTGGAAAATCCTGCCGGCGCTGCTGACGGCCACCTTCGGGGTGATTTGCCTGGCGGCCGCCGTCCAGCGCTGCCTGCTGGTCAAGACCACCTGGTACGAGACGCTGTTGTTGCTGGTCACCTCGTTTTTACTGATCAAGCCGGGGCTACAGACCGACATGATCGGCGCCACCCTGTTCGCCGTCGTTTTTCTGTTCCAGTGGTTCCGAAGGAAACGCGATGCCGGACAGGCGGCTTCGGTATGATGCAGGAATTCGCTATCCGATCAGAAGATAAATATCCTTTGTCGATGGATGGACGGGAAACAGGGAAGGAAAGAAATAGACCATGAAGCCTTATTTTGCCAAGATGGATGCGTTGGGGAAGCCCTTGCGACCGGCGCAGATGGAGAGAATGCAGGCGAACGTCGCCCAGGCCGAGTCGATCATGAAGGAGATCGATGCGGAGGTCGAGCGGATCAAGAACTTCGGTATTCTGGCGGAGAAGGTTCACGAGCGGGGCGAGATGACGGTCTGGGACCGGATTGAATACGTCGTCGATCCGGGGACCTTCTGCCCGCTACATACAATCTTCGATCCGGACAACG
>DIWG01000042.1 GCA_002423465.1 Syntrophaceae bacterium UBA6112
ATGGTCAACGAGACCAAGAAGATCATGAACGATCCATCGATTGCGGTTACGGCGACGACGGTCCGGGTGCCTGTTTTCCACGCGCACTCCGAATCCATCAACATCGAAACGGAGAGGAAGATCACCCCGGATGAGGTGCGCAGTCTCCTTGCGAAGGCGCCCGGCGTTCGGGTGGTCGATGATCCCCGTTGGAAGAAATATCCGCTCGCGATCGATGCCGCCGGGCATGATGAGACCCTGGTCGGAAGAATCCGGGAGGATGAATCCATTCCCAACGGCATCAACATGTGGGTGGTGTCGGACAATATCCGGAAGGGCGCCGCGCTCAACGCTGTTCAGATTGCCGAGATCCTGATCCAAAAGTATCTATGAGGATCATCGGGGGGGAGGCCAGGGGAAGGCCGATCCGCCTTCCGGGAGAATGTCGGATCCGGCCGACCGCCGATCGGGTCAAAAAATCCCTTTTTGACATACTGCATCCCGTTGCGGGCAAATCATTCCTCGACCTGTTTGCCGGCAGCGGAAATGTCGGACTGGAGGCCATCAGCCGTGGCGCTCGTTTTGCGGTCTTTGTGGAGAAGGATATCCGTCTGGTCGGGGCGATTCGAGCGGCCCTCTCGCAGATGGGATATGCGGAAAGGGCAGAGGTGATCCGTGCGGATGCGTTGAGAGGGTTGGGCAGTCTCGTTCAAAAAGGGGAGCGGTTCGATATCATCTTTGCCGATCCGCCATATGACCAGGGGTTGGCTATGGAGACCCTTCAATATCTCGAAGGGGGAGATGCCTCAGCTGAGGACGGCATTGTCGTTTTACAGCATTCGGTGAGGGAAGAACTGGAAGCATCCTTGAACAAGGCTATGGAATTGAATGATCAAAGACGGTACGGCGACACGATGCTGTCTTTCCTTACGAGAAAAATCCAGGGGTAGCCAATGAAAAAAATTGCGGTATATCCGGGTTCGTTCGATCCAATCACCAATGGTCATGTGGATATCATCAAACGGGGGCTGCGGATGTTTGACGAACTGATCGTGCTCGTTGCATACAATCCGAACAAACACTCTCTTTTTTCCGTGGATGAGAGGCAGGAGATGATCCGGGAGGTGATCCGGGACTGCAAAAATGTCCGTGTCGACTGTTTTGACGGTCTCCTGGTGGACTATGTGAAAAAGGGGGGGGCAAACGTGATTCTTCGTGGTCTCCGCGCCCTTTCCGATTTCGAATATGAGTTTCAGCTTGCCCTGATCAACCGCCGTTTGAACCGGGAGGTCGAGACCGTGTTTTTGATGACCGGCTACAAATGGTTTTATACGAGTTCGAAAATTATCAACGAGGCCGCCAGCCTGGGGGGTTCCGTCAAGGGTCTGGTGCCGGAGATCGTCAATTTGAAGTTGCAGGAGAAATATCAATTCAAAAAGGAAAGGTCATGAAAATTGCATCCAGGGTTTAACCGCTTGAATGCAGGCATCTGAAGAGGGTGAAAGAATGGGGGGGATCTTCGGCGTCGTAGCGGAAGGGAATTGTGCAAAGGCCTTGTTTTATGGAACGGATTACCATTCCCATCTCGGAACGGAAAATGCGGGACTGGCGGTTTATGGCGAAGACGGATTCAGTCATGTCATTCACAGCCTCAGCCAGGCGCAGTTCAAATCCCGTTTTGTCGAAGATTACAAGGGGATGGCCGGTCGGATGGGCATCGGGGCGATCAATGACGACTCCCCGCAGCCGCTCATCATCCGGTCGAAATTCGGAACCTACGCGATTGCCGCGACCGGACAGATTACCAACAGCGATGAGCTGACCCGCAATCTTCTCCGGGAGGGCGCCTCTTTCAGCGAAATGGCGGACGGCGGCGTAAACAGCGTCGAGCTGGTTGCCAAGCTCATCAACCGGGGGGACAACATTGTCGACGGCATCGTCCGGATGCAACAGGCCGTAGAGGGATCGATCTGCCTCCTTTTAATGACCCGGGAAGGAATCTATGCGGCGCGGGACCGCTATGGCCGGTTTCCATTGGTCATCGGAAAGGAAGTTCGTGAAGGCGTGACGCACCCGGGCTATGCGGCCGCGAGCGAATCGAGTTCTTTTCCCAACCTCGGCTATGAACTGACCCGTTCCCTCGGACCGGGGGAGATCGTGCGACTGGATACCGAAGGGATTCACCAGGAATGCCCGCCGGGCGAAGAGAAACATGTCTGCGCCTTCCTCTGGATCTACACCGGAGATCCGGCATCGATCTACGAGGGAATCAGTGTTGAAAACGCGCGGGAGCGATGCGGTCGGGCTTTGGCCCGGGGGGATTGTGTTGAAGCGGATTTCGTAACCGGCGTCCCCGATTCCGGCGTCGGCCATGCCATTGGTTATGCCATTCAATCCGGCCTCCCGTACCGCCGACCCCTCGTCAAGTACACGCCGGGATACGGGAGAAGCTACACACCTCCCTCCCAGGACATTCGGGACCTTGTGGCAACGATGAAGCTTAACGCCGTTCGGGACGTGATCCTCGGAAGCCGGATGGTGGTCTGCGATGATTCGATCGTCCGGGGAACGCAACTCAAGAATTACACAATCCGAAAGCTTTGGGACAACGGGGCGAAGGAGATCCATGTCCGCCCGGCCTGTCCGCCCCTGATGTTTCCCTGCCGATACGCCTCTTCCACGAGAACAACCGCCGAACTGGCTTCCCACCGGGCGATCCGTGCAGTCGAAGGCGAGAAGATGGGGCCTATCGACGAATACCTGAATCACGGAACGGAACGATACCGAAGGATGATCGAATGGATCCGAAAGGATATCAACGTAACGTCTCTCCAATATATTCACATTGAAGAGATGATCGAAGCCATCGGCCTGCCGGAAGAGCAGCTCTGCCTCTACTGCTGGCGCGGCCGGTAGAGGATGGCTTGACGATCAAACGCCGCATTGATCAGCATCCCGGATTCGGCGGATATTGCCGCTGCTGCTGTGGATTGCCCCTTCCGCAGGAAATTACCCGTTGATTGCCCTGATCCCTTCATGTTATAGATTTCAACGTTATTGATATTTCATGATTCTCGTTTGCAAGGTTGAATTGAAACACGAGGGGAGCATCATTGAGTCCGAGGATCCGAAGAAGAAAGACGAAGTCCATCGATCTCGGAGGAGTCCGGATCGGCGGGGATGCGCCGGTCGTGGTTCAATCCATGACTGCCGGCGATACACGGAATGTCGATGCGACGGTCGCCCAGATCGACGAATTGGAGAAGGCGGGCTGTGAAGTCATCCGCGTTGCCGTTCCCGATGAGGCTGCCGCGGCAGCCATCCGTGAAATTCGCCCCCGAATCCACATTCCGTTGATTGCCGACATCCATTTCCAGTATCCACTGGCGCTTCTGGCCATGAATCACGGGGCAGACGGCATCCGGATCAATCCGGGCAATATCCCCGCGGACGGAATCCGCCGAATCGTGGCGATGGCGAAGGCAAACCGGAAGGTAATCCGGATCGGGATTAACGCGGGGTCACTCGAGAAGGAGATTGCGGCCCGCCACGGCGGACCCACCGCGGGGGCCCTGGTGGAGAGCGCCCTCAAGAATATCCTCTTTCTGGAGGAGATGAATTTTGATTTGATCAAGCTTTCCTTAAAATCCTCCGATGTGGCGACGACAATCGAAGCTTACCGGGAAGTTTCCGCAAAGACCGATTACCCCCTCCATCTGGGCGTAACCGAGGCAGGCACGCTCATTCAATCGGCAATCAAATCCGCAATCGGCATCGGAACCCTGCTATACGAAGGCATCGGCGACACGATTCGGGTTTCCGTGACCGGCAGTCCCGTTCCCGAAATCGGTTTGGCGTACGGTATCCTGCGGGCGTTGAATATCCGAAACGTCGGGCCGGATATCGTTTCCTGCCCGACCTGCGGCCGCTGCGAGATCGATCTCGCGGGACTGGCGGCAAAGGTGGAACGGGAGCTCCGGGAGATGAAGACCCCGCTGAAGATCGCGCTCATGGGTTGCGTGGTCAACGGGCCGGGGGAAGCCGCCGAGGCGGATATCGGGATTGCCGGAGGAAAAGGCGTTGGGATGCTGTTCAAAAAAGGGAAAATCGTCCGGAAGATCCGGGAAGCGGAGTTTATTCCGGTGCTGCTGGAAGAGATTCGAAAAATGGAGAAGGAAATCGGGAACGTTTAAAACATGAAAACATAAACCCTGTCGTCAAGGAGGTTCCATGCGTTATTCGCAGATGTTCCTGCCCACGGGAAGGGAGGTCCCTTCCGATGCGGAACTGATCAGCCACCAGCTCATGATCCGGGCGGGCATGATGAGAAAATTGACCAGCGGGGTCTATTCCTATCTCCCGCTGGGTTATCGCGTGATCCGCAAGTTCGAGCAAATCGTACGGGAGGAGATGAACCGTGCGGGCGCCCAGGAACTCTTCCTGCCGATGGTTCAGCCGGCCGAACTCTGGCAGGAGTCCGGCCGCTGGGTCCACTACGGCAAGGAACTGCTTCGCTTTCGGGATCGGCATGACCGGGAGTGCTGTCTCGGCCCGACGCACGAAGAGGTGATCACGGATCTGGTCCGGAACGAAATCAAGTCCTACCGTCAACTTCCCCGGAACCTCTATCAGATCCAGACGAAATTCCGCGACGAGATCC
>DIWG01000034.1:0-121 GCA_002423465.1 Syntrophaceae bacterium UBA6112
GCACAGCACAACCTCAAGAACATCAATGTCGACATCCCGCGTGATAAACTGGTTGTTATCACGGGGGTTTCCGGATCAGGAAAGTCATCACTCGCATTCGATACGATCTACGCCGAGGGGC
>DIWG01000034.1:218-7941 GCA_002423465.1 Syntrophaceae bacterium UBA6112
ACGGAGATCTACGACTACCTCCGCCTTCTCTTCGCCCGGATCGGCGTTCCCCACTGTTATCAATGCGGGAAGGAGATCCGTTCCCAATCCATCGATACGATGCTGGAGACGATCCTCGCCTGGCCCGACCATACCCGCCTGACGATCCTGGCCCCGCTCGCCCGGGGGAAAAAGGGAGAGTTTCAGAAGGAACTCAAAAAGCTCCTGAAGGAAGGGTACGTCCGCGTCCGTGTGGACGGCGAGGTCCGGGAGCTTGCCGAGGAGATCACTCTTGACAAGAACAAGCGCCACGACATCGACGTGGTGATCGATCGCCTGATCGTCAAGGAGGGGATCCGGAAACGTCTGCGCGACTCCCTGGAGACCGCCGCGGGGCTTTCCGACGGCCTGGTCCGCGTTGCCGTCACCGGGGGAGAGGAGGTCCTCTTCAGCGAAAGGTACGCCTGCCCGGAGTGCGGCGTCAGCATCACGGAGCTGGCCCCCCGGATGTTCTCTTTCAACAGCCCCTATGGCGCCTGCCCGGATTGCGGGGGATTGGGCACTCGAATGCACTTTGACGAGGAACTGGTCGTTCCCGACGGGGGTCTCTCCGTCCGCGAGGGGGCGATCGTCCCCTGGTCGGGACGGCACTCGCTCCACTATTTTCAGACCATCGATGCCCTGGCCGACCACTACAAATTCGACATCAACATGCCGTTTGAAAAGCTGCCGGAAAAGATCCGGAACGTTCTCCTCCGCGGTTCCGGCGAGGAGAAGGTCCGCTTCTATCTCGACCGCGGGGGACGGCGGTTCTTCCACACCCGGTCGTTCGAAGGGGTCCTCAACCAGTTGGACCGGCGCTACAAGGAGACGACCTCCCTCCATGTCCGCATGGACTTGTCGCGCTACATCAACCTGCGCGAGTGCACGACCTGCCAGGGCGCCCGGCTGAAGCAGGAGAGCCTCTTCGTGACCGTCGCCGGGAAGAGCATCTTCGCTGTCTGCCGTCTGCCGATCCGCGAGTGTCTTGCCTTTCTCATGACGATCCCCATGACCCCGCAGGAGGTGCAGGTGACCGAACGGATCATGAAGGAGATCCGCCAGCGGCTCCGTTTTCTCCTCGATGTCGGCATGGACTACCTGAGTCTGGATCGGGCTTCGGGGAGCCTCTCCGGAGGGGAGGGACAGCGGATCCGGCTGGCCACCCAGATCGGCTCGGGGCTGGTCGGGGTCCTCTATGTCCTCGACGAGCCGACCGTCGGCCTCCACCAGCGGGACAACGTCCGGCTGATCGCGACCCTGAAGCGGCTCCGGGACATGGGCAACACCGTCCTTGTCGTGGAGCACGACCAGGACATGATGATGGAGTCGGACCAGATCATCGACATCGGGCCGGGGGCGGGCGTCGATGGCGGTGAGGTCGTCTTCCAGGGAACGCCGGAAGAGGCCTGCGAAAGCGAGGTTTCACTGACCGGGGCCTACCTCTCGGGCCGGAAGTCGATCGCGCTGCCGGGGAAGCGGCGGAAGCCGACCGGGCGATTCATCATCCTGGAAGGGGCGCACGAGCACAATCTCCAGGATGTCGACATCCGGATCCCCGTCGGGATTTTCACCGCGGTGACCGGGGTCTCCGGCTCCGGGAAGAGCACGATGGTGATCGAAACCCTCTACAAGGCGCTCGCCCGGCGGCTCAACCGGGAGAAGACGGGAGGCGGGAAGATCCGCCGGATCGTCGACCTGGGCGGGATCGAGCGGATCATCCTGATGAACCAGCAGCCCATCGGGCGCACCCCCCGTTCGAACCCCGTCACCTACACGGGGATCTTCTCCCCCATCCGGGACCTCTTCACCGGCCTTCCCGAATCGCGGCTCCGGGGCTACAAACCGGGCCGGTTCAGCTTCAACGTGAAGGGGGGGCGCTGCGAGGCTTGCGAGGGGAACGGCCTGATCAAGATCGAGATGCACTTTCTCCCGGACGTATACGTGACCTGCGACGTCTGCCACGGCCGCCGGTTCAACCTGGACACCCTGGAAGTCCGCTACAAGGACAAGAACATCGCGGAGGTTCTCGACATGACCGTCCAGCAGGCCCTGGTCTTTTTCGAGAACATTCCGGCGATCCGCGGGAAACTCCAACTCCTCTACGACGTCGGCCTCGGCTACATCCGCCTCGGCCAGTCGGCGACGACCCTCTCCGGCGGCGAAGCGCAGCGGATCAAGCTCTCCCGGGAGCTGGGGAAGCGGATGAACAGCAACACCCTCTACATCCTGGACGAGCCGACGATCGGCCTCCATTTCGCCGACATCCGGAAACTCCTCGATGTCCTGATGCGCCTCGTGAATATGGGCAACACGATTGTCGTCATCGAGCACAATCTGGACATCATCAAATGCGCCGATTACATCATCGACCTCGGGCCGGAGGGCGGGCCGGGCGGCGGCCGGATCATCGCCACGGGCACGCCGGAGCAAGTTGCCGCGACGGAAGATTCTTACACCGGCCGGTTCCTCCGGAAGATTCTTTGACCGACGCAAGAAGGGGAAAAGACCATGCAATCCAAAACGGATAAGAAGCCGCTCCCCCATCCGGAAAGGCCGGCAAAGAAAGCGGACAGGAATGCCGCTTACCGGGTGATTTGCTTTGATAAAACTTTTCCGGTTCCCGACACCCTGCTTTCCCTGCTGAAGTACGAGTACTTGCGCCAGGAGCTCTGGGTCCCTTTGGAGAAAAAGGATGGCCGGGTCTGCGTCCTGATCGACGACCCGCAGAACATCATCAAACGGGACGCCATTGAAAGCCTGCTCAAGACCAAGGCGGTGGAGTACTGCGTCGCGGAGAAGGAAGAGATCCTGCTGTTCATCGACCACTTCTTCAAGGCGGAGGCGTCCGGTAAAAACCGTGGGAACGGGGAGGATCTTTCCGTATCCGAAGCGGACCACAACATTGTCAAGCTCGTCGACGATGTCATCAACGAGGCGTACCGGCGCCGGGCATCGGACATCCATTTCGAACCTGATATCCGGGACCATTTTCTGAACGTCCGTTTCCGGATCGACGGCGAATGCATTCCCTTCAAAAGTTTTCCGTACGAATATCGCTCTGCCATCGTCTCGCGGATCAAGATCATGTCTAACCTCGATATTACCGAACGGCGGCTTCCCCAGGACGGGAAGATCAAGCACAAAGTCCCGGACATCGGAGAGATCGAACTACGGGTGGCCACCATCCCCACCCAGGGCTATGTGGAGGATGTTGTTCTGCGGATTCTCACGCGGGGGAAAATCCTGGTCCTCGATGAACTCCAGATGACGCCGGAGACGCTGGAGAGGTTCAAGGCGATCCTGAAAAAACCTTACGGCCTGATTTTGCTCGTGGGTCCCACCGGCTCGGGAAAGACCACCACGGCCCATGCCGCCCTGCACATGCTCAACCGCCCCAACGTCAAGATCTGGACGGTGGAGGACCCTGTGGAGATCACCCAGAAGGGGATCCGCCAGGTCCAGGTTCATCACAAGATCGGTCTCGACTTCAGCAATGCCATGCGCGCCTTTCTCCGTGCCGATCCGGATATCATCATGGTAGGGGAGATGCGCGATTACGAGACGGCGAAGATGGGGGTGGACGCCTCCACCACGGGCCATCTGGTTCTCACTACCCTACACACGAACAACGCGCCGGAGACGATTATCCGGCTGCTGGACATGGGAATCGATCCCTTCTCCTTCGCCGATTCCCTTCTGTGCGTCCTGGCGCAGAGGCTGCTCCGCTCCCTTTGCAGTGCCTGCAAGGAACCCTATCATCCCGCGGAGGATGAATTCCAGGATCTCGCCCGGCACTATGGAGAGCGGGCCTTTTCCCTGTTGAACATCGCCTACAATGAGAAGCTGACGCTCTTCCGCCCCAAGGGCTGCCCGGCCTGCAACGGCACCGGCTACCGCGGCATGATGGGAATCTTCGAATTGCTGACAGCGACGGACAACATCAAGCAGATGATCATAACCCGCAAATCGATGGCCGCCATTCGGAAAACCGCCACGGGAGAGGGGATGAAAACCTTGCTCCAGGGCGGCATCCTCAAGGTCCTGCGGGGGGAAACGGACCTCATCGAAGTGTTGAGCATCTGCATGCGGTAGCATGGCGGCTGCATCATCTCGCACCTGCCGATGCTGTAAAAAAGCAATCCTTCATACGTATATGCGATGAAAGTCCTGCAGATCCTCGTAACCTTTCTGATCGCCGCCGCCGGCGGTCTTCTTTTCCATTTCCTGCGCGTCCCTCTGCCCTGGATGCTGGGACCGCTCACCGTCATGATGATCTTCCAGGCCGTCAGCGGCGGACGCGCCCGCTGGCCGATCCAGTTCCGGAACCTGGGGCTGATCGTCATCGGTTACTCGTTGGGCAGGACCGTCACTCTTGAAACCGCCGGGGAAATCCTGGCAAACCTGCCATTGATGTTTGGGGTGACCCTGCTGTCCGTGATCTTCTGTCTGGGCATCGGCTACCTTACCCACCGGCGGACGGGCATCAGCCTGGCCAGCGGCATGCTGGGCAGCATCCCGGGAGGTCTGGCCCAGATGGTCCTCCTCACGGAGGAGATCAAGGACGCTGACGTGACCGTGGTGCTCTTCATGCAGATGATGCGCGTCCTGGCGGTGATATTTTCCGTTCCGTTCATTGCCGCCTACGGCATCGGCCCGATGCCCGGCGGACTGCCGTTGCCGCCGGTTGCAACAGAACCGCATGCTCTGATGGCCGCGCTTCCGGCCATCCTGGCCGCCCCGCTGGGGGCATGGCTGGCTTCCCTCCTGAAATTGCCGATCCCCTGCCTCCTGGGCCCCATTTTTGCCGCGGCGGCCGCCGTTCTCCTCGGCGGTTCGGCTCCTCCGGTGCCGCCTCTCCTGATGAACCTGGCGCTGATTTTTTTCGGAACCTATTTCGGGGTCATCACCACCCTGGAGAGCCTGAAAAAGCTCGGCAAGGTTTTCCCGTACGCCTTCGGCGGCGCTGTCGCACTGCTGGTCTTCACCTACCTCCTCGGCGTCGGCCTGACCCTCCTGACCCCGGCCACCCTGCTCACGGGATTCCTGAGCACGGCCCCCGGCGGCCTCTCCGAAATGGGCGTTGTTGGCCTCGCGCTTCACGCGGACGTCGCCTTCATCACGGCTTACCAGCTCTTCCGGCTCTTCTCCATCCTCCTCATGGTCCCCCCTCTTCTGAGGTGGCGGTTCAAGCGGTGAGCGGATGGTCGCGTTGCCGCATGCGCTTCCGGTCTTTGCAGCCGCAGTACCTTTATCACCCGGTCAATCCAGCCCTTCAATATTGCCGGAGGCTGCCCCCACCAGTTCGGTGCTCGTATTTCAGTCCTTCATTTGTTTCTTTGCCGATTTGATGAAACGCCCAAAAGCTTTGTCCTTCTTCCGCTTATCCAGGTATGACATCCCGTAGTACTCTGACTCCTTTTTTAGCTTGATATAGCTTGAATAGCGATCTTCAGAGAATTCACCCTTCTCGACCGCGGCTCGGACGGCACAGCCCGGCTCGGATTCATGGCTGCAATTCGCATATCGACAGTTTGAGGATAGTGCGACAAATTCTTCGAAACCCATGTTGACCCCATCGCCGACACCGACGAGACCAAGCTCTCTCATGCCGGGCGTATCAATCAGCATCGCACCCTGGCTGAAAACAATGAGCTGCCGGCGGGAAGTCGTATGGGTGCCTTCTCCCGTACCGCTGACCGGCTTGGTGTAGAATGCCTCCCGGCCTATGAGGCGGTTGATGAGAGTCGTCTTCCCGACACCCGATGAACCAAGGAGACAGTAAGTCTTTCCCGGGGATAGCGTCTGCCGGAACTCGTCAAACCCGCTGCCCGTGATGCTGCTGAGAGCGATCACTTTTGCTTTGGTGACAGAGCTGATGATCGCAAGCTTCTGCGCCAGCTCGTCCCGGGTGATCAAGTCCGTCTTCGTGAGCATGACGATAGGTTCAACGCCGCCATCCGCCGACATGACCAGGTACCGATCCAAGCGGCGGGGGTTAAAATCAAAATGGCATGACTGAACAATGAAGGCGGCATCTATGTTGGCCGCAATCATCTGGAAATCGACATTCTCACCCGCGGTCTTGCGGCGCAGGAACGTCTTTCGCGGAAATACGCCGTGGATGATGGCTGCCGTGTCATTGTCATAGTACTGTGCCCTTACCCAATCTCCGACACATGGCAGGTGAACGGGGCTTTCAATCTGATATGAGAACTTCCCCGCGATTTCTGCAGAGACTTCCCCCGATTCGTTTCTTATGAGGTATGAGCCGCGATCGACTGCCGATACGCGGGCAACGCCGTCGCCCTCCTGCAGCAACTGAACGGCATGTGCCTCAAACCATTGATCAAAACCAAGATTGCTCAATTCCATATTTATGTATCGCCCAACGTGGCCATCATTCGGAGCGTGCTGTTTGCGCGCTCGGGGCATGGCATGGCTGGGCGAGTGCCTTTCTTTATTCTGCCATTTCTCGATCGTGTTTTCCAGAATTTGGTAATTCCGTGGGCGTCCCTCACTTCCCCATCATGCGGCTTTCTCAGCTCTGACTTTTAGCGCCCGGTTCATTTCCTCAAAACCGCGTCGTGTGTCGGTATCCAGTTTCCGTGCAAATAGCGGGACAAGCAGGCCAGTGAAGATTTCACGCTGGACAAAACGGACTCGATTTGTTCCATATGGTTCGATGGTAAAGATGTGCTCCCCGTCAAAAAGCCCGGAAACGAGAAAATGCCCTATCCACCGTAATTCCCGGTTCGGCACGACTTTCAGAACAGTTGGCCGGAAGGTCATTCCACTCATACCGGAAGGTTGGATGTTGACTTCGAGGCGTTTCCCCACCTGGGCGTTTCCACTGACTCGACGGATGAACGGGTTCCATTGTGGAAAACCGGCAAAGTCGGTAAGCAGTTGCCACACCCTTTCCGCCGACGCTTGAATTTCAATTTCACTTTGAAGTTCCTTCATTGTTCTTATAGAACTCGCACCTTTGATACACGATCCGAAACCTGCAAACCACCGGGATTGCGACAAGCGGCCCGGCGAATAGATCAACCGGAGCCTATCGATCGGCTGTATTGCTTTTGGTTAGGCATGATTTGATTTTCCCCACTTTCTGAGTCGCCCGGTAAACCCCTCATCAGCGCGGCATCAGCGCGAACACGCCCCAGCCTAGGTATTCACGAGTATAAGCGACGTAGCGCTCGGGTTCCGAGGTCAGTTGGGCTCGAACCTCTTTGGCTAACTCGTCATCGGGATTGGCTTCAAGCCATCGGCGCATGGTGAGCCATTTGGCCGCCTCGTATCTGTCCCAGCCGTCTTGGTCAGCCAGAACCATTTCAACGACGTCGTAACCAAGGCGGCCGAAAGACGCGAGAAGTTCTGGAAGCATGAGAAAGTCGGAGATCGAGTGGGCAAGACACCCCTTGGCAACCTCTTCCGTCGGCGGCAACTGCCGCCAGTAGGGCTCGCCGATGAGGATGATCCCTCCGGGGCGGAGGCTCCGCGCCAGAAGCTCGATGGTGCCGACGACTCCCCCACCGATCCACGTGGCACCCAGGCAGGCTGCCACACCGGCCTTCTCGTCAGAGACGAAGCCGGCAGCATCGCCATGGATGAACTTGACTTGATCGGCGACGCCGAGTTCTTCAGCGCGGAGTTTCGCTTGCTCGGTGAACAACCGGCTCATGTCGATGCCGGTGCCGAT
>DIWG01000024.1 GCA_002423465.1 Syntrophaceae bacterium UBA6112
CGTTGTCCGGATCGAAGATTGTATGCAGCGGGCAGAAGGTCCCCGGATCGACAATGTATTCGATCCGGTCCCAGACCGTCATCTCACCCCGCTCATGAACCTTCTCCGCCGGAATACCGAAGTTCTTGATCCGTTCGACCTCCGCATCGATCTCCTTCATGATCGACTCGGCCTGGGCAACGTTCGCCTGCATTCTCTCCATCTGCGCGGGTCGCAAGGGCTTCCCCAACGCATCCATCTTGGCAAAATAAGGCTTCATCTTATCTTTTCCTTCTTCAGACTGCGAATATTTTCCGGTTTCACAATTGACATTTCCCCGCAACCTAAAACTACGAGAAAGAAGGTTCTTATCAGTTTAAATATGTTGCATCCTCTCCGACATACCGTCGCACATCGCCACCGACTTCAGGCTCCGGGAACAACCGATGGGTACATTCGAAAACGAAACTCCGTGTCACCTCCCGGCAATGCCGGACAGGATTAACTCTCGATTCCGGCGATCCCTTTGGCGATCTTCTTCTTGCCTTCCAGATCCGAATGCTGAAGTACCATCATCTTGTGGGTCTCCGGGGAGCCGCCACCGTGAATGTTGGAGACGACATCGCGACTTTCGAAAGCCAGCTTCTCGATCAGCCGGAAGAGCTTTAGGCGATCCTCGGTGGAAACACCCTCCACGGCATGCAGATACTTCTTCAGCATCGGCCCGATCTCCGGATTGCTCATATCCATGTCCGAAGGAAGGTCCGCCACCTGACCGCCGGCAATCTCGATCATGTTCCGGATCACCTCGTAGAGCTCCTTGCCCTCGTAGAGCTTGGCGGTGTTGGAAAGCAAATGATCGACGATAAAAATCCCCGAAGGGGTTTTCTTCGCCTTCACCGACGAGGCGATGGAGCACCCGTAGATGGCCTGAATCGTCTTGATCATCTCGGCCAGCTTGGAGTTGATGTGGGAAACCTTCTTCAATCCGTTGTAATCCGCCGCCAACGCCGCTGCGCCGATCAGAACGTCGCCGACGCCGCACTTGCAGCCCCCGTGGGAATGACGGTGGAAACTGCCGAAGTTCCTCACCATCGGCCCGGCAAATTCATATTCGCCGCACAGGAACACGTATTCCCAGGGAACGAAGACGTTGTCGAAGATCACCATCGGGGCGAATTTGCTGTAGTGCGCGTTTCCGAGGTCGCAATCGCCCATCGCCCGCGCCTCCAGCGTGCCGCGACCGTAAACGTGAATGATGCCCGGTGCGTCGACCGGGGTGGCGAAGCAGACCGACCAGTCCTTGTCGTCTTCCCTCATCTCCCGCGTCGGTACAATCAGACCCCAGTGGGCGCACAGGGACCCCGTCTGATGGATCTTGGCACCCTTCACGACGATGCCGTCCTTGTTCCTGTCCACAATGTGCAGGTAGACATCCGGGTCCTTCTGCTGCGATGGGCGCTGCGAGCGGTCCCCCTTCACATCCGTTACCCCGCTGAAGACGACGAAGTCGTTCCTCTGCATCTCGCCTACAAACTTACGGAACCTTTCCGTGTAGGGCGTTTTGTACTTCTGATCGCAGTTGTATATCTCGATCCCGACGGCGTTCATGGCATCCATCCCCGTGCACCGCATAAAGCAGGTGCCGATATTCTGGCTCAGGTACTTCAGCATCTCGATCTTCGCCATCAGATCTTCCTGGCTCTCGTAGAACTTGATGAACCGGGAACATTCCGCATCAATCAGCTTGGAATACGAAACCAGATGCTGCCGACCGACCGGGCCCTGCGCCAGATCGAACGTCTTGGCCACCCCGGCCACCATGTGCTTGATCAACGGATGTTCATAGGGGTTCTCTACCTTCTCCCCCAGAATGTACGCCGTGGGATGAAGCTTCTTCAACGATTCGAGATACTGCTGTCCATTGTTTGTTGGCATGCTAAAAACTCCTTTCGTTAATTTTCTGTCTACATTTTAATGTCCTGTCTTCTTTGCCCATGGTAATACGTCGATCGGGGTGTCGAGAATCGTCACCCCCGCGGCGCCTAACGTCTCGCACTTGCTCTTGACCGTGCCCTGGGTGCCGCGAATAATCGCCCCCGCATGGCCCATCTTCTTGCCCTCGGGGGCGAACCGCCCGGCAATATAGGCCGCCACGGGCTTCGTCATCCTCTTGATGTAATCCGCCGCCTGCTCCTCCTGAACCCCGCCGACCTCACCGACAATGACGACCGCGTCCGTACCCGGATCTTCTTCGTAGCGCTTCAGGATATTGGCAAGGGAGGTCAGCGCGACGGGATCTGCGCCCATGCCGACAACCGTGCTCTGCCCAATGCCGGAATCCGTCAGGATCCCCGTCATCTCGTAGGCCAGAGTCCCGCTCCGGGAAATGATCCCGATCTTCCCGGGCTTGAACAGGGAGCCCGGCATAATGCCCATCTTGGCCTCCCCGGCCGTAGTGATCCCCGGCGTTGTCGGCCCCAGAACAAAGATATCCCGTCCCGTCTGCCGCAGCAGATAATCGTGCATGATCATCACATCATGCACAGGCAGGTGTTCCGGCACAATGACGATCAGATCAATGCCCGCATCCACCGTTTCGAAGAAGGCATCCAAAACAAAAGAGGCCGGAACGAAAAATACGGCCGCCTCCGCTCCGGTCGCAACCACTGCCTCTGACACAGAGTCGAAAACGGGCACGCCCTCCACGTTCGCACCGCCCTTGCCGGGCGTGACGCCCGCCACGATATTCGTCCCATAATCCAGCATCCAGTGCGTCTGGACGCTCCCGATTTTCCCCGTGATCCCCTGCACGAGTACACGTGTTTTTTGATTCAGTAGAATGCTCATGGTAATCCCCTTCCGATTCGCTGATGATTGCTCCTGCCAGTAAAAAAATCTCAAATTGTCATGCCGAAGTCGATCCGGCATCCGGTTTCCTTGATGGATCCGCGCTTCCGCGGGAACGACCATTTTGACCTTTATGACTGCCGAAGTCATAAATCCGGCGCGACTGCAATATCATGACAAGACCTCGAACAGTTTCGCCACCGCCTTTTCCGTGGGCACCTCCTCCACCACATGGACGCCCCCCGAGCGGAGAATCTCCCAGGTTTCTTCCTGGCGATTCCCCAACGCCTTGGCCACGATCGGGATCTTAACGCCCTTTTCTTTGATATAGCGAACGATCCCCTTGGCGCCTTCATGAATCGGATTGATGCCCCCGTAGAGGTTGATGAATATCGCCCGCAACCCCTTTTTCATCATCATCAAATCCATGGTCTTGTACAACAGCTCCTCCGTAATGCCGCCGCCCGTCTCGAGAAAATTGGCGGGACGGAGTTTCTTCCCGATGATATCCATCGTAGCCATGCCCAATCCGGCCCCGGAGGCGATCATTCCGATATCCCCGTCCAGCTCCACATAGGTCACGCCAATCTCCCGCCCCTTCTTCTCCATGGGGGTCTCATTCCTGACATGATCCTTGGGAACGAGCTTCCCCAGTCGCTTGAGCGCGGAATCGTCCATCTCCAGCTTTGCATCGATGGCCATCAGCGTACCGTCCTGAAGGATAACCAGCGGATTGATCTCTGCAATCAATGCATTGCACCGGAGGAAGATCTGATACAGTTTCACCAGGATGTCGGCGCAGGCACCGATCTGGCCTGCCGGAAACCCCGCATCCTTGACCAGTTTGCGCGCTTCAAAGGCCATCAGACCACGGTTCAACGGGACATGCCGCGTCCCGATCTTCTCCGGAAAGAGCCGCGCCACTTCCTCGATACTCATCCCGCCTTCGCTGCTCACCATCACCACGGGCTGTCCCCGGTATCCATCTACGGTGATCCCCATATAGAGCTCTTTCTGGAAGCTCACCTTCTTGGTGACCAACACCTTTTCAACCTTAATCCCCTGAATGCTCATGCCGATGATCCTGGAAGCCACAGCAAAGGCCTCCTCCGGCGTCTCCGCCGCCTTGACTCCGCCTGCCAGCCCACGGCTTCCCACCAACACCTGAGCCTTGATCACCACCGGCGCCCCGATCTTTTCCGCAGCCGCTTTCGCCTCTTCCGGCGAATAAACCACCACCCTCTCAGGTACAGGCAGCCCCATCTCACCAAAAATCTGCGCCGCCTCATGTTCGTACAGCTTCATGTTGATCCCCTTTCCCTAATCTCTATTTATTTGATTTTCCATCATTGCAATCAGCTCCTCAACCGCCCTGTCCGCAAACTCGGGATCGTTGATATGGGCATTCACTTCGATCACGTGGATATGGGGAAGGAGGGCTTTCTTAAATGTATTGAAGAATGCCGCATCGCGTTCCGGATCATAGAGCGCTTCGCCCGGATGACAGTACATCGATAAACCCTGCAACGGGATCATCACAATAAGATTCCCTTTTGCCCGGTTGAGTTTCTCCGCCATGACGCCGGCAATGCATCCCATCTCTTCCGGTGTGGTGCCGACCAGGGAGACCGCCGGATTGAAATTGTAGATCTTTCGCTTCTTGAATTCCGGCGAGAGATCGCCGATCGGCCCCTTGAGGATGAAATCCACACAGCCCGGAACCACAACTTGCGGGATTCCCATTTTACATGCCGAATCCAATCGTTCCGGACCGCAGGAATGAACCCCGTTGTACAGCCAATCCGTGATCTCATGGGTAGTAAGGTCAAAAACACCGGTGAAGAGTCCCTGTTCGATGAGTTCCTCCATCGCCATCCCGCCGGTCCCGTTCGGGTGGAAAACGACTACTTCATACCCCTTGGCCTCGAAAAGCTTCTTGGCTCTCATCGCCGCCGGTGTCGTGTTTCCGTACATCGTCATGGCAACAACGTTCCTGCCTTCGAGCTTGGTGCTCACCTCCATGTCCAGCATCCCGATCATCGCCCCAACAGCCGTTCTGAAAATCTTGCGGCTGACCTCGTTAATCCCAAGAATATCGATCACCGAGTGCATGACGATCATATCGCTTGTGCCGACAAAGGCGCCAAAGGCCTGTTTCCCCTGCGCTACGGGCGTAAGCAGCAGCTTCGGCACACCCAAAGGAAGGGAGCGCATGGCCCCCGCGGCAAGCAAAGCGCCATCCAGACCGCCGACCGCCATGATGCCGTGGAATCGATCTTCGGCGTATAATCCCCTGACAAACTTCGTGATTCCCGGAATCATGATTTCAATGGCGTCCCCGCGTCCCATGGCCGCAAGTTTTTCAACCGTCGAACCCGAAGCCTCCGCCAGTTGCTGCCGCGTAATGTCGGCCCCTACACTGAGAGGCACACCGCGAAGCCCCATATCAATGACCAGGACATCCTTTCCTCGTTCCTCGATCAGATCCTTGATATATCTAATCTCATTCCCCTTCGTGTCCAGGGTGGCCATAATGGCGATCGTCTTATCCATTTAATGGATCTCCTTCATCTGATCGAATTGCCTCAAAATATCGATAAGCTCCTCTTTTTGCTTGCAATATTGAACGCAATACGGAATTTCCAGCTTTTTGCAACCGTCACAAGCCTTTGTTTTCCCGTCACCCTTGTCGCTCAGCCAGACATAGAAGCCGCGTCCCTCTTCGTCATCCATGATCTTGATACTTGAATTTAAATAACTGAACTCCTTCGTATGCTTATACGAACAGGCCATTTCGCATGTTCTGCACCCACCACAGGTTGGCATATCAAACTTCATGGATTCACCTCCTCTGTTTCGGCTTGCCCCCAATCGTTCTTTTAACTACCTGCCTTCCGGTTCATTGGCTTGTCTTTATCCTTCATGGCATCGGGTCAATTTAGCATTCCTTCATTTCCTCCCGGGCCCCCATAAAATCATTTACGTAAAAACTGTGATGATCTGAGGGAATATCAATAGGACAACGACCCCGACACAGAGGGCATAAAAGTATGGCATGGAGCCGGAGAAAACATCCTCAACACTCACATCGGGTTCAGCAACAGCCTTGACGGTGAATACCGACAAACCGAAAGGAGGCGTGATGATACCGATCTGACCTACGTATATTACAAATACCGCGAAGAAATATGGGTTAATTCCAAGCGGTTCGATGACCGGATTCAAAATGGGAATGGTAATCGTCAACATCGATATGGAATCCATCAGGCTTCCAAGAATGAGATACAGGATGGCCATGATGATCAAAAAGGTCATGTTGCTCATATGGGCGGAAAGGATGAGTTCAACCACCTTCTGGCTGAGCCCCGTAATGGCGAGACAACGAGAAAATACGCATGCACCCGCCATGGTCAAAAAAATCATCGCGGATGTCGTTGCGGTCTCAACCAAGCCCTCCCTGAGATATTTCCAGGACTCTCTCCTCTTGCTAATGACCAACAACACCAAGATCGCTACCGTCGCAACCGCAGCCGCTTCCGTAGGGCTGAAAATCCCGCCGAAAATGCCCCCGAAAATGATCAGCGCCGTGACGATAACAGGCCAAAATGAAGGAATCGTTCGTATTTTTTCTTTCCAGGTAAATTTTTTCAATTCGACGGGTTGGATGAGATTCTGCCGAAATACCGCCAGGTAAACAACCCAAACCGAGAAAAGCAACGTAATCATCAACCCCGGACCGATTCCCCCAAGGAGCAGCTTGCCTACGGAAAGGCCGCTCAAAATCCCATACATGACAGCAAGAATGCTGGGAGGAATCATCATCCCGATGATTCCGGCAGAAGCGCAAAGCCCATAGGCAATTTTTTTCGAATAGCCGTGTCGTCTCATCTCGGGAGCGCTGACCTTCGCAAAAACGGCTGCGGTAACGATGGAAGAGCCGCAGACCGCGCCGAAAGCCGTGCAGCCGGCAATGGTTGCAATGCCCAGGCTTCCCGGGATTTTTCCTGTCCATATGCTGAGATTGTCATAAAGCGTTTTGCTGATTCCGCCGGCCGCCCCCAGCAAACCCATCAAAATAAACAGCGGCAAGGTGACCAGCGCAAAGCTCGAATTGTTGTAATACATGCTGCTGGTTGCCATCATCATGGCATTATCGAATCCCATGATGAACGACATGACCAGAATACCCGTAATGGTAAGGGCGATTCCGATATGAACTCCACCCCCGACCAGCAAGAGGAGCAAGACAATACCACTCAAACCGACATATAACGGATCCATCCACTTCTCCTTTCCGAACTATTGCTTTACAGGATATCCCGAGCATAGAGTGATCAGGTTCAAAAGGTATCTGAGCGTAAAGAAAAAGAAACCAAGGGGCATGGAAAATTTCCCAACCCACCAGGGCAGCATGATAAGGGCCTGCATTTGTTCGTTGATGCTAACGGAATGCCAGAAGAGCAGCCAGGAGTAGTATGTAAACACCGCACAGCACAGCAATCCGGATATGATGCAAATCATTTCGAAAGCCATTCTTCTTAATGACGGTGCGTTTTCAAGCAAAAGCGTGATTCGAATGTGAGTCCCCCTGGAAAGGGTATACGCCAATGCGCAAAAAGCAATATACGGCATGATGAGTTCTGTCACCTCCGCACTGGCCGGCAGCGGCTCATTGAACAGAAAGCGCAACGCAACATCCGTAAAAATCATCAGCGTCAGAAACAGCAAAGCAAATCCCGTAATACACAACAGCCCGTTGTCCGCCAATGACAAGGCGTGGTTCATTTTACCCATGAATTTTTCTGTCATTGCATCCCCTCACAACGTATTTCCGTATTTCCATTCAGTGGCATTTTCGTCATGCTGTCCATCAGCTTGCACGGCGGCGTTGTTTTCAGAAAAAGAGCCGCCATGCAAGCCATTGCAATATGACCACGGATATTTATTATTTTTTCACACCCCACTGCCGCAGCCATTTATGCCCCAACTGTGCGGTGATCTCCTGATAACGCTTTACGATTTCCCAACCCGGTTGACCGGTTTTTCCGACTTCTTCGGCCCATTCCGCCGGAATGTCATCACATGCGTTGGCCCACGCGCTCCGATCGGCCTCCGACATGAGGGTCAGTTTGAATTTCTTGTTTTCTTTCCACTCCTTGAAAATCTTTTCTTCCCAGACGGAGTTAATTTCCTTGGCCGCTTTAATCTCCAGCTCTTTTCCCGCTTCGAGCATGATTTTTTGAACTTCAGCAGGCAGTGTCTGCAGTTTCTTCAGATTGATCCAGCACCCGATCCAGTTGGTCAGCAGAACGTTGGCATCCAGGGCGTAAGGCGCCTGTTCGATAGTCTTGGATGAATAGTGGAGGTCCATGGGATCAAAACTTGCGTCAACCACCCCCGTCTGCAACATGGTGTATCTCTCCGTACCTGGGGCCGCTACAGGGACTGCCCCGATGGCGCTCGCCCAGCGGCCGAAATAGCGGCCGACAACAGCAACCTTCTTCCCTTTGAAATCACCCAACGTGGTAATGGGCTCTTTGGACAGAATATAGAATTTGATTCCCGGACTCTGAAAGAGACGGGTGATATTCTGCGTTGCCATTTCCTTCTTTATCTGGGGAAACTCCTCGTAGATTTGACGCATTGCCTTTGTGACAATCAAGGGATCGGTGGGTCCGAAGGGAAACACGTAATCATAGTCCTGAAGCGACAACTGCGTTTGGGTATACCACCCATAACTCAGAACAATATCCACTGCCCCGCTTTTCACCAAGGACAAATGCTCCGCGGGCTTGCCGAGCGTGCCGCTCCAAAAATTGGTGAACGTGACCGCTCCGCCCGTTTTTTTCGTGACCATTTTTTCCCACTCAATAATATGCGCGCCCGCCAGGGCCGTTTCCGGAGGTGGATAGGGAGAGGCCACTCTGAGGTTGACAGGCTTAAAACTCGCCGCGGAGGTCATGACCGGTAAGGCGATGACACAAACCATTGCGAACACCAACATGCCGGTGTAAAGAGACGCTACTTTTTTCATGTTACCATCCTCCTATTCGAAGTTCGTTTTGATGAATAAAAAGCCTTACGCCGCCTTGAAACATCCTTCGGGCAGCCGGCCCAGCGAACCCAAGAGGAAAAGGATTCGCCGGCCGCCGCTGGTTGGCCTAGAAAGGCCTGTAGGTCCTGTTCCAGTATTCCCTGTTCTTCACTTCCACCTTGAACTTCTTCACCTCTTCAATGAACTCGGCCATCAGCTTGGCTTTGGCGTAGAACAGCTTCTTGCCCTTCTCCGCCGTCGCCACGAAGGGATTCCCCGGACAGCCGATGAGACCATTGGTACTGTATTCCTGGTGCTCCATGGGCACCCACGCGATGTCCTTGCCGTTCATGGTCAGGTAGGGCGAACCGTTATTCTTGGTGAATTTCTTGCTGACATCCGTGGCCCACTTGGGGGCATGCGTGTAGTCCTCCTTGTCAGCACGGTCGATGTGGACAATCTGCTTGCCGTAGAGCTGCTCGAAATAGAGGCACTCCGACGCCTCGATCTCGCTTCCGTGCCAACCGGGGCACTCCTCCGGCGGACACTCGATAATACCCTCGTCCTTGAAAAGCGCCGGTGCCGCTTCCGCATCGTTCCGGACACAGCAGATGAAACAGTTGGTCTCGTAGCGGAGGGCGCGCATGACCGGATCGATCGCCTTCATGTTGGAGGTGTGACCGGTCGCAAAGATCAGTTTGTTGAATCCGTTGTGAATGAGGCAGCGCCCAATCTCATAGATTATGTTCTGGTAGGTGGAAGAACTGAACGTGATGGTCCCCGATCCAATTCCCGCCGGGTGCAGATGCTGAGGGGAATACCCAATGGGCATAAGCTGGATGTGGGGCACATTTGCCATCTCCGCCGCCAGCTGGCACGGAATCTCCGTCGCAAGACTGTCCGTGCAAACGGGGCAGTGCTTGCCGTGCTGCTCCGTGCTGCCCAGCGGAATGATGACAATGTCCGTTTCCTTCAGCCATTCCCTCACCTCAACATAAGTACAGCGGAACAAGTTATAAATTTTTTCCTTTTTGACTTCCTTCTGTTCTACCCATTCCATGACGAACCTCCTTTTCATCCCGATTGATTCACTCAATGGCGCCATTGCCATTAAGCGTTTAAAGCGTCCTTCGAACCATGCAGCCCGGAAGCACCGATTCGCCTCCGTGATGCAATTCTCCCGTCAACGCAATTTTCCAATCGCCTCCAAATCGTCAGCCACGCTCTTCAAATCTAACAATTCCAGCGTCCTTCTCATGGGATAACTTGTTTCTCTATCCCACCCATGGAGATCATAATATTCATCAAGCATTCCGTTATACTTCACCTCATCCATTTTCCATCCGGCTAAACTCCCCGTTGGAATCGGTTCGCTTAAATCTCTTGGCGTGGGCATGTCATCCTGGCGTGCAAAATTGGTAAATCTCAAATTAAATGCCTTTTCCAGATTCAGATGTCTTTCCGCGATACGCTTGAAATCTTCTACGGATGTATCCCAGCCCGTCGCCAACGAGTAGAGTTCGGCCATGTGAGGCAAATCAACTTGCCAGATATCCCACCATAAGGTATTGAAATGGCACACGCCTAATGAATTATTTATTCTGTGCAGTATTTCAGTATACTGGACCATTTTGGCCTTGCCATCATAGTCCTGGGCTTTGTCCGGGTTATCAACCCCGTATACTTCTTTAGCTTTTTCAATATCCAGGCCCGGCACTGTCTCGCAGACAACCGCTCCGGTCGTATGCCCGCCACCTCGGGTAGAAGTCGTTGTTCCCAAACACCAAGCCATTGCACCCCGGCAGGGCTCATAAAGGTCCTGACCCTTGATGTGCATGGCATAGTAACTGCTGTCCCTGCCGATGATGTCCGCGGCCCGCGCACACCCTTCCGACAGGGTATTTCCAAAACCCTCCCGATGGCTCATCTTCCTGATCAGTTCGAGGGCAACACCGGCATCACCCCAATTTAATTTAAGGCCATCCGTATCTTTGTCATTAATGATTCCACGCTGATAACATTCCATTGCCCAACCGATGGCACCTCCAGCGGCATCGACATCCAGACCAAGCTGATTACATAAGGCATTTGCCATCATCATGAAGGTAGGCTCCATGATAGCCAACTTACCTTGCAGGGTTCCCAAAACCTCCCACTGGTTGCATTCCGTCTTCAGTCCGGCATAGGGCCCTTCCGTGATATATAAATACCTCCCGCAACCAATGACGCAGCCGGGAAAGTTTCTCTTGGCAATTTGATATTTATCAATGGTCTTGCTTGGCAGAATGGCTTCGGCCATATCATTCGGAAGAGAACAATCCTGAAAGTTTTTATAAGAAATACCGCACACTTTCTGCTTTCCCGGAAAGATGGCCAATGTTCCATACTTTCTTGTATTTTCGAGGCTTTTCGCTTTTTGAAACATCTCCCTTGTTTCGGCAACAGCCTTCATAAACTGCTCCGGCTTGGCCACACGGATTGATCCGGACCCTTTGGCAACAATCATTTTTAAATTCTTTGATCCCATGACCGCACCGGTGCCGCATCTCCCAAATGCACGCCCTTTGTCTTGAACGATGCAGGCGCCTCTGACCAGGTTTTCCCCAGCGGGTCCAATGGACATGATATGAAGCGAAGGATCCTTAAGGTCCCTTCGGACAGCGTCAAGGGTCTCCCAGGTTGTTTTACCCCATAGGTGAGAGGCATCCCTTATTTCAACGTGATCATCCTCAATCCACAGATAAACAGGGCTGTGTGCTCGGCCTTCAATGATGATCATATCATAGCCGGCATATTTCAATTGGTTGCCGACATAACTGTCGCTGCATGAGCTTGCCCAGCCCCCCGTCATCGGACCTAAAGTGCTTACACTCATCTTGTTGGTGCCCGGCGCCGTCGTACCCACCAGAGCACCGACGCCGACAATGATTTTATTCGCCGGATCATATGGCGTAACCCAATGTTTTAATTCATCGTACAATATCTTTATCGCAATACCCGACGAACCAATCCACTCTTTGGCGTATTTGGCTGTAGATTCGATCGTTATATTTCCGTTACTCAGATTGACTCTCAGTATCTTTCCTGCGTAACCAAACATTCTATCGTTGCTTGCCATAACACCCTCCTGATTCACAGTGAAGACATCAACAGGACCGCCCCTCCACGAGGCTTCATTTTTTATATACTTTGCACAACATGCCACGCAGATTCGGCGTACCCATTTCTCTACCTCTCAGCGAACCATCATCGGTTAAAATGTTAATGTTTGCTTCTGCCCAACCATATAATTCTTCATGATCCCTTTCGGGGAACCACCAGGCATAATCCACACCGATCACTCTTGGATCGATGTCAGTCGTAATTTTAGCCTCTTGAATAATTTTACCTCGTTTCGTTTCGATGTACGTCCGATCGCCCTCTTTGATCCCGAGTTTCCCTGCCGTATCGGGATGGATCCACATGCAAGGCCGGGGATACTGGTTTCGAAAGGAAGCTACCTGGCGACCTGCGGAATGTCGATAGATTTCCGTCTTCCAGGATGTCATTATGAAAGGAAATTCCTCCGTCATTTCCGGTGCGGTTAACGGCGTCTCCGGGGGCTCATGATATACGGGTAGGGGATCGTAACCCCATTGCGCCAGTCTCTCGGAAAATAGTTCCACTTTTCCGGAAGGTGTTGCAAATCGATCCCGTTCGAATTTCCGGTATTCCTTCTGACCTTTGAGCTGACCTATTTCTTTGAATTCCTGGAATGTTATTCCTGATGGTTTTAAGATGTAATCCAGACAATCCTGCTCACGATTCCAGAAATCGCCACCAAAGCCCATTTTGCCCGCGAGATCTTTCAAAATATCATAGTCAGACCGGCATTCTCCTACTTGAATAAACTTCTGCTGAACTTGGCAAACTGGGTAGTAATACGGCGGCATGACGATGCCATCCATCTCCAGGAATCCCGACGCCGGCAGAACGATATCAGACAAAGCGGCCGTCGGTGTCATGAACATGTCCACCGTTACGAGAAAGTCTATTTTTTTCATCGCTTCATACACGCGCTTGGCATTGGGATACGTCAGCAGCAAATTTGCCCCCAAAATATATGCCGCATGAATGGAATAGGGATCGCCATGAAGGATGGAATCAGTAATGGATTGGGGAAGTGTATAAAATGCAAACGGTATTAATTTATCCTTCGTGCTTAGCCTTCGTTCTCGTATAGGAGCGGGAATTTTATCACGTAAATCTAAATCCGGAGAGGCCATTGGAACAACGGGAGGGATTGAACAGCATAATTCGCCCCCTGGAATACCAAGGTTGCCGGTAATGGCGCGGAGAATGGCTATGGCGCGAGCGGTTTGAAAATTATTCTGATTGTGGTCAATAGCATTACCACACTGAATGACGGCAGGTTTTGTGGTTGCATAAAGGCGAGCGGCTTCTCTGATAAGGCTTGCCTTTACCCAGGTAATTTCTTCAGCCCATTCCGGCGTGTAATTCCTGATATGAGATCGGAGCTCTTCAAATCCGACTGTCCATTTTTCAACAAAAGGCTTGTCGTATAACTGCTCCTGAACAATGACATTGATCATAGCCAGCGCCAAGGCCAAATCCGATCCCGGTCTGAGACTTACCCATGTCGTTGCCTTATCGACCAAATTGATTCTTCGGGGGTCAACGACGATTAATTTTGATCCCGCTTGCAGGGCTTCTTGAATGTAACCGTACTCGCCAACGCGTGTTTCTATAGGATTCATCCCCCAAACCGTAATGCACTTTGGCGTATATTCATAATCAATCATGGGATTGTACCCATGTGTAATAAGATTCGCATAAACCCTTGGGACAAAACAAAGTGGCGCCATTGAAGCAATATTGGGGCATCCGAAAGCATTGGCAAACCGGGATAGATAAGCCCCCTCGTATCCACCTTTGAAAGAACCATGAATGAAGACTGTACTTTCCGGACCGAAGGAGTACTTAACATTATTAAATTCGCCAGCAATCCTGTTTAATGCTTCATCCCAGGTAATCCTTTCCCATTTTCCACTTCCTCTGTTTCCAGCGCGCCTTAGAGGATATTTCAATCGGCCGGGATCATTGCAATAATTTAGCGATTGAATGGCTTTTGAACAAATAAGCCCCTTGTTTATAGGGCTTTCCGGATCACCCATAATTTTTATGATACAATCATTTTCGAGATAGACGAGGAGACCACAACCTGCCTGGCAAAGACCACACGTCGTTTTTTTGATCGATGTTTTACTCATTTTTACCCCGTGTGATAGTGAAATATGCCAATGCATTCATTCTACGATTGTCAGAGCCATCATGCCGAAGGTTTCATGAAAAACAACCGCATTCCAACAATGAGAAAAATCAGACCGGCGATCCGTGGCCAAGCAATTGGTATTTTGGAGAGAGAAAAAAGGCCGAGAGCATCTACAACCAAGGACATACCGAGTTGACCAACAATGATGGCGGAAAAAGCCGCCGCAATACCGACCTTGGGCACGATCATGATGATTATGCTGACAAAGACAGCTGCTGCCACTCCCCCAAAGTAGCTATACCAGGGGGCCTGCGTCCACTGGCTCAGACTTCCCATCTTTTCCGCAGTAAACACATAAACCATGATCAGGATCACAATGAGGCCCACACTAAAAGGTGCGATCGTGGCCTGAAGAACACCAACATGGCGCCCCAGTAGGGCATTGAGGCTTCCCTCAAGGCTCACGCAAGCACCTCCGATAATTCCCAAAAGCATGTAAAAAACAATTTCAGAATTAATGTGCATGGTTTACCTCCGTTTTTTATCCGGCCGCCAGCAAGGCGGCCGGATAGGGTTTGAATGTTTGGTGATGTATGGATCAGTGTTTCAGCTTCGCCAGCCGACCAAAGTCCTCTTTCGTATGCAGATAAATATTCTTGTAGATCTGGAACATTTCGGCATAGCGTTCGGCGTACTTTTTCCGGGGCTCGACAATTCTTTCGATCTTAACGACCTGCCTGGCCGCCGAAACCATATCCTTGTATATCCCCACGCCATACCCGGCCAGGATGCTGTTTCCAATGGCCTCGCTCTCCTTGACCTTGACCACCTTCATCGCCTTGCCGGACACATCGGCATGGATCTGCTGCCACGCCCGGCTTTTGGAACCGCCGCCGCTGAGGGATACTTCCTTCATCCGGACCCCCAGTGCCGTTTCGAACAATTCCAGGTTGTGTGCGAAGGCAAAGGCAACCCCCTCCAGGATGGCCCGGACCACGTCAGCTCGCTTATGTGACCCTGAAAGACCGAACAGCACGCCGCGGGCATAGGGATCCCAGATGGGCGACCGTTCGCCATTGAGATAGGGAAGATAGATAATGCCGTTTGCCCCGGGCACAGACCGCTCCGCCTCTTCATCCAGGTAATCGAAGGCATTCTGGCCTGTAAAACCCGCCATACTCACTTCCATCTGTCCGAAGAGGTCTCTGAACCACTTGATGGATGATCCGGCGTTTTCGAGAACGCCCAGCGAGAACCAACTTCCGGGTACGGCGTGACAGCAATTAACGACCCTTGAATCAAATTTGGGCTCGCTCAGGACAACACACGGACGCGCGGTCGTCCCGATGACATGGCATGTGTCCCCGGGTGAAACTGCGCCGGTTCCGATGCCGCCCGCCGGGGTATCGGCCATTCCGCCCACGACGGGCGTTCCCTTGGCAAGTCCGGTAAGCTGCGCTGCCTTTTCCGTCACCTCCCCAACCACCTTCCAGGAGGGACACAGGTCCGGCAATTTGTCCATCGGGATGTCCATATCGGAACAGAGCTCCGCAGACCACCGCTGCTTCCCGCCGGTTTCGAAAAGACAGGTCCAACTCGCCCGCGACCATTCCATGGTGAATTCACCCGTCAGCTTCTGCACCACAAAACCTCCGGGCCACATGAACTTGTACGTTTTCTTGAAAATATCGGGCTCGTTTTCCTTGATCCAAAGGATGATCGGAGCGCTGGTCCCGCTGGCGGACGGCTGGTTACCCGTGATCCGGATCACCTTGTCGCCAACCTTCTCTTTGATCCAGTCCACCTGATCAATCGTCCTCTTATCGAATTGCATGATCGCAGGGCGAAGCTGATTACCCTCTTTATCCACGGCGACCAGCGCATTGGTGCAGCTGATGGAAACCCCCTTGATTTCCTTCGGATCCACATTGCTTTTTTGGAGGACCTCCCGTGTGGTATCGATGGTTGCCTGCCACCACCCAGTTTCTGCATCGTGTTCGACCCAGGAAATCTTCGGGTAGATCAACGGATACTCCCGATAGGCGCGTGCGAGCGTATTGCCCTCCACATCCAGCAATTCGGTCTTGCAACCGGTCGTACCCACATCGATACCCAATAAAAATGGTGCTACAAATTTTTCCATTCTAAACCCTTTCTTAAATTATGCGGACAACCAACCGCCATCAACATTGATGACCTGTCCGGTAATGTAGTCGGACGCCTCTGACGCCAGAAAAATAACGGTACCCATCAAATCCTCCGGCACGCCTGTTCTACCCAGAGGGATCTTGCTCAGGACCCATTTGGCCTTCTCGGGATCCGCAAAAAGAGCCGCCGTCAATTCGGTTTTAAAATATCCCGGACCAATCGAATTGACATTGATGTTGTACTTCGCCCACTCAACCGCCCACTGGCGCGTCAATGAGGCAAGTCCGCCCTTGCTGGCGCCATAAATGCTGATGTTGCTTACACCGATAAAGCTAAGAAGTGAGGTGATATTGATGATTTTGCCACGTTTGGCCTTGGCCATCTCCTTGGCTGCCGCCAGACCAATAAAATAGGGAGCCTTCAGATTGACCCCCATCAAATAGTCCCAATCCCCTTCCGTCATTTCAAACGCAGGTTTGCGAACTTGCGTTCCCGCTGCGTTTACCAGAATATCCACTTTGCCGAAATGGGCGACCGTTTCGGCAATTACCCGATCGGCCTCCTCAACTTTTGACAAATCTGCCTGTACAATTTTCGTCTTGCCGCCCTGTTTTACGATCCGCGCGGCCGTTTCTTCCAGAGAGGATAACGTCCGTGCAACAAGCACAACTTTTGCGCCGGCCTCCGCCAGACCAACAGCCATTCCTTGTCCGAGCCCCCGGCTTGCCCCAGTTACCACGGCGACCCGGTCGTCCAATTTGAACTTGTCCAGCATCATATGCCCTTCACCTCACAAATTCTGTATTTTGAATCACAACCATTCGTTACTTCTGAATGAACTCATCCAACCCCAGATCCTTCAATTTTTCCGCGGTGGGAATTCCTTCCTCACTCCACCCACGATAGGCGTAGTAATTGCTCAACAACTCTCCCATGGGCGGCAGCTGGTTGCTCAACCCCTCACCGGTCCGCTTCAATGTCATAAACCGGTACGGGAGAAAATCGTCTTTACGACTTGCCCCGTGCCTGACGTTGAATAGTCTTTTCATGTTGGTAAGTCTTTCGCCCGCTTTCATGTATTCGGGAATATCCATTCCCCAATCCGTAATCATGTTCAAGAAATCCACATGATTCGTCACATTGACAGCCTTCCCTACCTGCGAAAAACGACACAGGATCATCGCATCCATAACACTCATTAGATCCTGCATTTTGCAGGTCAACACTTCTTTGCCTTCGATCTGATAAGGATTTTGAGGCTCCGTGATACCGATTTCGGGCATCGTCATGGCCAATTCATAGGGGTGACTCCAACTGGCATTGTGGCAGGCCCCTCTGGCTTCTGTCGCGTAAGAAAGGGCCTGACTGAAGAATCTCCTGGGATCATGGGCCGACGGCTCCAGTCCTTTCACCTGGATCGCAAATTCAATGGCGTTATTCCCCAAAGCTTCTGCCATCTTTTTTGATCCCTCTGTCATGAGTTTGCCGATCCCCTCGCCCTTGCCCATCTTATGCACCATCTCAACTAGGGCAGTGGCGCTTCCCCAAACCAACTCCAGACCATCCGTATCTTTTTTTGTAATAATGCCTTTTTCAAAGGCCTCCATGGCAAAAGCGATCACACCGCCTGCTGATATGGTATCCATTCCATAGCGGTTGCACAATTCGTTTGCCTTGGATATGGCCGGGAGATCATCGATCAGACATAGTCCGCCAAGGGTCCCCAGCGTCTCATACTCCGGCCCCTCGCAATCCATCGGTGCATAGGCTCCCTCGGTAACCTTGATGTGGCGACCGCAGGCGATGGGGCAGCTTTTGCAAGCCTTTCTCCCGGAAAGGATGGTGTCGTGCATGGTGACTCCGTTGATCTTCTCGACACCGGACCATCTTCCCTGTCGCCAGTTTTTCAGGGGGAAATTGCCGATTTTTTCATAGTTGACCAAGCCCCCGGAGGTGCCGTATTTGGTAAAGCCTTCCGTCGACTTCCGGATGTGGGGCATTAATGCACTAATGTACTCTTTGAGTTCCGCAGGCTTTGCGATCGAAACCTCACCATCCCCGTGGACGACCATGGCCTTCAGATTTTTTGATCCCATAACGGCCCCCAAGCCGGTCCTTGCCGCCATTCTAACAATACTTCCAATGTGGGGAATGCCGGCGATGCCGGCCATCCGTTCCCCAGCCGGCCCGATGACAGCTGCCGTGGCTTTCTCCGACGTTTCCTTTTTCAACCAGGCGGCAGCTTCGTAAGAATCCTTTCCCCAAATGGGCAAAGCGTCGCGGATTTCCGCTTTGCCGTTATATATCCAGATATAAACAGGTGCGTCGGCTTTGCCTTTGACGGCGATCCCGTCAAAGCCGGCCTGTTTGCAGCCGACCGCCCAAGAACCGCCGACATTGGCGCCACCGAAAAGACCGGTCTGCGGGGAACGAGACACGAGATGATGCCTTCCGGTGGTCGGCACTCCCGTTGCCGTACAAGGACCCATCACTGCCGTCAGAATGTTATCCGGATCGAAAGGTTTGGTCCCGACGCCGGTTTCTTCCAAAAGGATCTTCAAGCCCATGCCCAGACCGCCTATATATTTACGAAGGTCCCGCTCATCCAGTGTTTCGATTTCGATCTTCCGATTGGAAAGATCGATCCTCAACATTTTTTTGTGATATCCGTACACGTATCGTTACTCCTTTCGCGTGGATTGATCTTCCATAACCCCAGCTGAATCATGGCTACAAGGCCGGAACGGTTTCAAAAATCCCCGGGATGACCTACGCTTTCGCTACGGTTTCAAAAGCCGTTCTCTGAAGGAACAGGGATTGCGATGTCGGCAAACTACACAAGGGAATACCTTGATCGGATAAAGTTCCCGGCAGTCCTTCCGGTGATACACCATAGAAAACGGCGAAAAAGACGCAGGCAGCCAAGTAGGCGCCCAGGATGGTCGCGTGGCGACCATCCGCTTCATATAAAGGCAGATCGGGATTCGCGATCAGGGCGTTCTCCCAAGCGCATCCTACCGGTACCAATGTGGCCCCAAGCTCCTGGCTGATCTCATGATAGGCATCCGTGATGGTCTTTTGCATTCCGGGATCGTTCCGGCTGACCCACGTTATATAAAATGCCGTTTTTGAGTCCGTTTTACCGATCTCCTCATCCAGCAACCTTGCATTCATGAACATCTTGTTTTTATCTTCGAGGACCCCCCGGCTCCGTTCCTGCAGGACCACATAATCCCACTTGCCGCTGGAGATCAACTTCAGGCTCCGTGAATTCTGCCGGTGCCACTCCAATCCGACACGACTCTCCGCATTCATTTCGATGCGGAGATGATCCCGGTAGCCAGCAGCGTCGGCCAGTTTCAGCATCAGTTTTGGTACATTGTGGGTATACGTATGGCTGTTGCCCAAAAACAGCAACTGCCGGGGCGCCTGATCTCGATTCATCAAGAACGACTCCAGATATGGCCACGGGCCTTCGCTATCGATTCACAACAAATCTGCCGCCTGGTTTCTTCCATCCTCCGCCCCCAAAAGGGGTCATCCACCCGCCGCATAACTGAAGATGGTTATGACATCGCCATCGGCAAGCATCATTTCAGACGACCCCAGAAAACCAATATGTTTCCCGTTTTTCAGGATGTTAACGTGCGGTCTGATTTGATCTTCCGGATCAAACACCGCCTTTCCAAAAGCGGCGTCCGCTTGCGCCAACCCGTGCAAGAACGCCTGAACCGTTTTCCCTTCCGGAATTTCGTAGTTTATTTTTCCTCCCAGCATATCGCGGAATTCAGCCATAGGTCTGATGGTGACTTTCATATTTTTTATCGGTCCATCCTCTTAAAGCGTCCTCTGTTTCGTGATCCGCATTATCTCTTCTTCCAGCGACTGCGTTTCGTCCTTGTGGCCGCTTGAATCCACACGCAACATGCACTGACATCACGGATGAGCGATTTCCGCTGTTACCTGTTGATTTTACAGGCAGTTCCGATAGATACCTTCGACGTCCGCAGCCGTCATCGCGCGAGGATTCACCGACAACAGGCGCGTATTGGCCGCCGCCGCTTTGGCCATGGCCGGAATCGCCTCCTCGGGAATTTTGAGATCCGTGAGGGAATGGGCCATCTTCATATCGCTCAGGATCGATTTCACGGCTTCCGCCCCTGCGTAAGCCTGTTCGATCAGCGGCAGACCTTCCACATCCTCGCCGAGGCATCGGGCAATGGCAGCGAACTTGGGAATGTTTCCGATCACGTTGTATTCCATGACGTAAGGCAGGAGCAGACCATTGGCAACGCCATGAGGAACGTGGTATTCGACGCCCAGCGGATACGACAACGCATGTACGCCGTTGACTCCGGCATTCGCCAAAGCGATACCGGCGAAGAGGCTGCCGATCGCCATGTCGTAACGGGCCTCCAGGTTTTCTCCCTTGGCGACCGCCGTGCGGATGCTGCGGCCGATCATGATCATCGCTTCCTTTGCAAAGACGTCCGTAATTACGCTTGCCTTCGTAAAATGGGTAAAGGACTCAACCGCATGAGCCAGGGCGTCCATCCCCGTGGCGGAGGTAACGGAGGGCGGCATGGAGATGTGCAGATAGGGATCGATGATGGCGATCCGGGGCAGAATATAGGGGCTGATGATGACCTTCTTTCCCTTAGCGGCAGGATCGGACAGAACGGCATTGGGCGTCACTTCCGCGCCGGTCCCCGCCGTCGTGGGAAGCAGGATTGTTGCAATGCCCGGCTTCTTAATCAGGTCGGCGCCGACGTAATCGGTCACCTGACCCGGATTCGTCAACATAACGGCTGTCACTGAGGCGACGTCCATGGCGCTGCCCCCGCCCAAGCCGACGATCAGGTCGTATTTCCCCTTCCGGGCGATGGCTATGCAGGCATCCTGGCAGGCCAGGTCCGGTTCCGGCTTCACCTGACTGAAAACCTCCACGCCGATGCCCTCTTTTACAAGGATGCTTTTGATGGTATCCGCGATACCGGAATCAGCGACTCCTTTATCCGTAACGAGCAGGGCGCTCTTGGCCCCCAAAGCCTTGGCCTCCGGTCCGAGTTTCTCTGCAGCGCCGAATCCGGCCAAGATAAGGTTGGGTGAGCGAAAGTTGAGAATTTGATTCATGGGAAGACTCCTTTCAGTAAAGGGTGCTAAGATTTTGTGCAATTATTTGGATCCAATATTGTATACATTATTTTGGACATACTGCTATTATAGGATCACCAATTTGTCAAGAAGAAAAAGGTTCCTGAAGGAAAATATTTTTCGTTGGGTGGGAAATTTTCGATTGCTGTGTTTTGGTAGAAACTTTACCGCGCTTTGCACCCTGTTGGGAAAAGTTCCGTACCGCTTGGTGATCGCTAAATCAATTGAGTCCGGCTGGTCGCGAGGGAGGCGATAATCACATCCCTGACTTTGCGCAAGTGGTTTTTCATGGTTTTCTCCGCCAAATTCACATCTTTCACTTTGCATGCCTCGATCATCATCGCGTGATGCTCAATGTAGGTTTCAAAAAAACGGGGAATGCTGACCGACACGTACTGGTATCGGTAGATTCTTCTTCTCAGTATGACGATGAACTGGCAAAGGCTCTCGTTGTCGGCCATTTCCCGGAAGAAGGCGTGGAACAGTGCGTTGTTATGGAGCCACAATTGCGTATCTCCGCTGCTGGCCGCTTTCATCATTTTTTTGTGTAGATCTTCCAGGAAGGCGATATCCTTCTTCGTCATTTTCCCAATGGCGACTCGAACTGCATAGCCCTCCAACAATTCTCGGAGATCGTAGATCTCCTCCACCTGTTTGATGGAAAGCTTCGCGACCTCAATCCCCTTGTTTCTTTCGAAGCTGATCAAGCCCTCGGATTCGAGCTGCCGCAGAGCTTCCCGTATCGGGCTTCTGCTGACCTTATAAATGTCCGAAAGCTTCTTCTCCGTTAGGCGTTCGCCTGATAGGAGATGCCCGAAGGTGATATCGTCCCGAATTTTTTCGTAAATGTCCTGACGGACCGATTTTTCGAGATGTTTGTTCGACACAATACCTCCCTACACAGAAAAATGGGTTTAAGAAGTTCAGCAATTACATTGAGGTAAATTTAGTTTTCTATTTTAACCATACTATTATGTATATATGATTGTCTTCTGACATATAACAGAAGCTCTTATAATCTGTCAAGCAAGACACTTCATTCGCAGACACACAAATAAAATAATTTAGGACCGGAATACTCGGTATCAAGATCTTTGGACTCTTCGCTGACCCACCACGGGTTCCGTGAAACACTCTTCATTGAGGAGGTTGAGATGTCTCTCCGCAGAACGCGTAAAAGCGATGTATTCCAGTTTTTCCGTTTTTAATGGATTGCCATTTGAGAACAGGAGGTGAACGGCGGATGTTTGCTTTTCTCGCCAGTGATTCTTACGCAGGAGTTATCCACAGCCATTTTCCTGCTGCACTTGCGGAGCATGACGGGAAATGGTTGTGGGTAACTCCGTTTTTGTTACACCGTTTTTTGGTTGCTACCTCCTTGAGTTTTCAGTATTTGTCGTAATCGACCAGCTTTCGCGGACCGTGGAAGATGGCAAGAGACCCGTCCCGATAGCGATGGGCCCTCACCATGACATAATGGCAACGATATTTGTTTGGTGGGATTTGTAGTTTATAACCATCCGCGCTGATACAGTAACGGGAATTATTTACAATCGGAAACATAGGTCTGTTGCTTTTTCCCGGAAAAGGGAATATGTATTTTATAAATGGGATACCGATGCCCTTACATTAGGAGGAGTTGTACATGAAACGAACACGTAAATTCATTTTATTCATTGCCTTCGCACTGATTTTCTTGCTGATCGCAGCAGGTCTTTGCTTTGGCACGGAGACATTCCCGACCAAACCAAGCCAAGTGGTCGTCCTCTTCGCTCCCGGTGGTTCAAACGACGTTCTGGCCCGCTCGGTAGCGAACATCTTGCCGAAGTGAGGCTGTAGCAGATGGTCGTCATCACCAAGCCTGGTGCGAGCCGCATCATGGGCATCGAATGTGTCGTCCATTCTAAACCGCACGGCTATACCCTCTACATTAGAGAGATCGAGCCCCGATTTGGCCATGCAGCACTTCCAGAAAATGCCCTATGACCTTTTCAAGGATTTCGCCCCGGTCGCCCGGCTCTCGGTTCATTCGGTAATCATCTGCGTGAGCGCTAAATACCTGATTAAGTCGATGAAGGATCTGGTTGCCTACACCAATGCCGGCAATAGAGTCACCTCCGCCGCATCCGTTGTAACCGGCGTTGTGGACATAACTCAGACTGAAGGCCATGGCAAAGCGGGTGAATTTTCCGATCACCTTAGTCCCCTTCACAGGCGGCGCAATGCGGTCAAGGCCCTGATGGGCGGCCACCTCACGATGGGTGAAGGCCATCCCCCCGAGGTGATGCCGAACATCAAGTCCGGCCATTTCCGGGCGATCGGTGTGGCCCTGAACAAACGCGACTCCACCCTGAGGGCAACAGGGGATCGACATGATCACCTGTGATTCGATGAAGGGCGTTGCTACGCCGGAGGTGATCGATATCTCGCCTCGACCCTGAAGAAGGTCTCAGAGGACTAAGAATTACAAAAGGGCATAGCGGCAGTTTATTAGCCGATCATGTAGCAGAACACAAAAGACTGGACCATTTTTCTGCATAAAGCTAACAAGGATTACGGGGATATGATCAAGGAACTCAACCTCAAAATCTAAGGTTCTTACTGCAGGAATATTCTTGATGTGGCACCCCGGTCCCACTGTCGGCGCTTCATTGTATTGGGGAATTTCATGGAAATGGTGCAACTTTTCATCACCTGCATGGGAGAAAATCTTCTTCCCGATGTTTTGAAGAAGATGGTCCTTCTGCTGGAGCGTCTCGGCGTCCGGTGCGAGCTTCCCGAGGCGCAGACCTGCTGCGGGCAGCCCTTTTACAACAGCGGCTTCCAGGCCGAAGGGCGCCAAATGGCCCTTCGGTGGATGAAGGCGTTCGCCGACACCGGGGGATACATCGTGGCTCCTTCGGGCTCCTGCGTCGAGTTCGTCAAACATCGTTATCCCGCGATGTTCCCGGAGGGATCGGCGGAACAGGAACGGGCGGTACGACTCGCGGGGCGCGTCCTGGAATTCAGCCAGTTTCTCGTCAATGTCCTGAAGGTCACGGACATCGGGGCCTCCTTCCCCCACCGCGTCGCCTGCCATTACCCCTGCCACCTGACGCGCGGATTGGGCGTCCGCAGCGAGCCGCTGGCGCTGCTCCGGGCGGTCCGGGGTCTGGAGCTGATCCCGTTCGACGAATCCGAAACCTGCTGTGGTTTCGGTGGGATTTTCAGCGTCGTCTATCCGGAGGTTTCCAAGGCGATGATGGAAACCAAAGTGAAAAATATCCTCGCGAGCGGCGCCGAGGCCGTCGTGGTGAGTGAACCGGGTTGTCTCGTCAACATCCGCGGCGGCTTGGTGAAGGCCCATTCCCGCGTACGGGCGATGCATCTCATCGAGATCCTTGCCGAAGGGGGTTCGACATGACGGAGAAAACGGCCAGGATCGATTTTCGTGAAAACTCCCGGAATGCCTCACCGGCCGTCGTGGCGGCGACGCAAAACAGCACCCGCACGGCCCTGCGCAAAAGAGCCGCGGTCGTCGCGGAGTTCGGCGAGGAACGCTGGCAGGAACTCCGAAAGGCCGGGCACGAGATCCGCATGCACGCCCTGACGCATCTGGACCGGTATCTCGCGATGGTGGAGGAGAAGGTCACCGCCGCCGGAGGCTATGTCCACTGGGCAAAAGACGCCGAAGAGGCCAGGGAAATTGTCCTCGGGCTCGCCACCGAACGCAGCGTCCGGAGCATCGTCAAGGTCAAGAGCATGGTTTCGGAGGAGATCGATCTCAATCCCGCCCTCGAAGCCCGGGGGATTCGGGCGTATGAGACCGACCTGGGCGAATTCATCGTCCAATTGGCCGGGCAGCGCCCCTCCCACATTACCTCCCCGGCGCTCCACATGACCAAAGAGGAGGTTGCCGCCTTGTTCTGCGAAAAGCTCGGGATCGACGCCTGTCCCATCCCCGAGGAGTTGACCGAGCACGCCCGACTCAGGCTCCGCCCGGAATTCCTCAACGCCGACATGGGGATTTCCGGCGGCAATTTCCTGATCGCGGAAACCGGCACCCTGCTCATCGTCACCAATGAGGGAAACGGGCGGCTCAGCACCTCCCTGCCGCCGGTCCACGTTGCCGTCGTCGGGATCGAAAAAGTCATCCCCGACTGGGAGAGCGCCGCCGTCCTCCTCAAGCTCCTGGCGCGCAGCGTCAGCGGAAGCAAGATCACCGCCTACAGCACCTTTATCACGGGCGTCCGGGAAGGCGGCCCGAAGGAATTCCATCTCGTCCTTCTGGACAACGGGCGTTCGCGGATCCTCGCGGATAAGGTCGCCCGGGAGGCGCTCCTCTGCATCCGCTGCGGGGCCTGCATGAACACTTGCCCGGTCTACAACCAGGTCGGCGGTTACGCCTACGGAGCGGTCTATCAGGGTCCCATCGGGTCGATGCTTACCCCCCTGCTGCTGGGAACGGGGCTCGCCGGCGGGCTCCCTTTCGCCTCGACGCTCTGCGGGGCCTGCGCGGAACTCTGCCCGGTGATGATCCCGATTCCCGAGATCCTCCTGCACCTGAGGAAACGGTTCGTTGAAGGGGATACATTTGAGAGCCCCTCGGTTCCTGGAATACTCAAGGCGATGGCCAAACTGGGACGCATTGTCCTCGGATCGCCGACGCTATACCATCTGGGAGGGCGCCTCGGCAAAATCTTCCAGGCGCCGCTGCGTCGCGGCGATTGGCTCCCTTCCCTGCCGCCGCCGCTGAACCGCTGGACCATGGCGCGTCCCTTTCCGGCGTTTCAGGGGGGCTTTCGCGGATGGTTTAAGAATCGGAAGGCGGCGGTGAAACAGGCGGAGGGGAAGCTCCATGAGTAACACAAAATCGTCCAGAGAGGTCATTTTGACTGACGTGCATACGGCCCTCGCCGCGTACGCCGCTTCGCCTTTGCAGCCGATCCCCACCTCGGCCCGGTTTGAACCGAGAAAGGCTGCAAACCTCGACGAAGAGATGGAGATGATGCTCCTCGAGGTCAAACGGCTGGGCGGCCGCGGGCTAAAAGTCCATGGTCGGGATGAATTTGCGGTTGCCCTCGATGACCTGGTCAAGACCGAAAGGATCCGGACGGCGGCGTTCAGCGATCACCCGCTTTACCGCCCGTACGGCATCGCGAGTCTCCTGAAGGGTTCCGGGGTTCAGGTCCTTTCCCCCGACGGCGACGGACGCAGGCTCGCCGATTGCGATCTGGGGATCACCGCGGCGGACGCAGCGCTTCCCGAGACGGGGACCGTCCTGCTCCGGACGACGCAAGGACAACCCGACGCGCTGTCGCTGCTGCCCCGCGTTCACCTGGCTCTGGTCGCCCCGGAGGCCTTCCGGGCGGACATCCATCACGCCTTCGCCATGGCGAAGAAGGACAGACATTTTGTGTTGGTCAGCGGATCGAGCCGTACAGCGGATATCGAAAAGGTGCTAACCCTCGGCGTTCATGGACCCAAATCTTTTCATGTATGGATATGCGACTGAGTAAAACGCATTCCGAGGAAGGGGATTTGAATCTTGACCAGGCTCCCCGTCTTGCGTTAGAAATAGCATTCGCCGAATGCGAACCGGATGCACCTCCGGAAAAGCTCCGCAAGATCGGCTGGGATTTCGACGAGACGGGCCGGTTGATCCCCTGGGGAAAGGAGTAAAAGTGACGTGGCCAAAGCATTGAAAATCAATCCCCGCGACAACGTCGCCGTTGTATTGGCGGACGTCCGTCCCGGGGAAGAGATCGTCGTAACGACCGAGGGGGAGACGGTCCGTCTCGCGGCGCGGCAGGCCATCGCCTTCGGGCACAAGATTGCCCTCGCGGAGCTTCACGCCGACCAGCCGATTATCAAGTACGGCGAGGAGATCGGCCGGGCGCAGACCGAAATCGGCGCCGGCGACTGGATCCACCTCCATAACCTCACCTGCCGGCGCGGGCATGAACATCCGGCCCAATAGGATTATTTTATGACAACATTTGAAGGATATCGAAGGCCTCAGGGATTGCCGGGGATCCGGAACGGGGTTGCCGTGATCCCGTCGGTCTTTTGCGCCAACACCGTCGCCCGGCGGATCGCCGAACATGTCGCCGGCGCGATCGCCTTTTGCCATCCGGTCGGCTGCAGCCAGGTCGGCCTGGATCTGGAGCTGACCGCCCGTGGGCTCAAGGGGCTGGGAAGGCACCCCAATTTTTACGGGGTCGTCGTCGTGGGTCTGGGATGCGAACGCTTCCGGGCCCGGGAACTGGCAGAGAGCATCGCTGCCGCGGGAAAGCCGGTCGAGATGCTGGTAATCCAGGAGGAGGGGGACACCCTCCGGGCAATCGAGAAAGGAATAACCTTCGCCGGCCGATTCGTCGAGGAGGCCTCGCGGCAGAGACGGGAGAAGTTTCCCCTCTCCGATTTCTCGCTCGGACTCAAGTGCGGCGGTACGGACGCCACCTCGGGGCTCGCCGCCAATCCCGCCCTCGGCTGGGTGACTGACCGGATCGTCGCCGCCGGAGGCCGGGCGATCTTCACCGAGGTGACCGAGCTGATCGGGGCGGAGCAGATCCTCGCCGGACGGGCCAAGACGCCGGAGGCGGCCTGCGAAATTCTCACGACGATCGGCAACATGGAAAAAAGACTTAGCCGGGCAACGGAGGGGACGGACGTTCAGCACCGTTCGGCCCTGATCTCGCCGGGGAACGAGGAGGGCGGGGTCACTTCCGTCGTCGAGAAGGCCCTGGGCGGGATCTACAAGGCCGGAACCGGTCCGATCCAGGGAGTCCTCGGTTACGGACAGGTTCCGGAAGCGCCGGGGCTCTATCTTCTGGATTGCGTCGGTCATGACGGGGAGGCGGTCACGGGTCTGGTCGCGTCCGGCTGCCAGGCGGTCGTCTTCACGACCGGCCGGGGGACGCCGACGGGATTTCCGGGCGTCCCGGTCATCAAGATCACGGGAAACGGCGAAACCTACGAGAGGATGAAATTCAACCTCGATTTCAACGCCGGAGGAATCGTGGAAGGCACGCCCATTGCCGAGGTGGGCGCGGGACTGTTTGGAAAGGTCCTCCGGATCGCATCCGGAGAGCCGGCGCGGGCCGAACTGCTCGGCCACGACGAGCTGTTCTGCATCACGCGGATATGAACGGATGCCGGGCCATGCTCCGAAAGGCGTTCCGATCGAGACCTTTATCCCGAAATTCGGTAAATCGTCATTCCTGCCCCCGCTTTCGCAAGGGGTAAACTCCAGCAGGAATCCAGTCCTTTTAAGACCTTCTGGATTCCCGCTTTCGCGGGAATGACAAAGCAGGGGCGTTTTTCAAAGGTCTCCAATCGAGTATGAATAAACAAGGGAGGTATGTCTGATGTTCAAGCTTCATGGTATCTACGCCCCCATCGCGACGCCGTTTGCGGGAGGGGAAATCGCCTATGACAAACTGGAAAAGAATCTGGATTTCTGGCTGGGCTCCGACCTGGAGGGAATCGTGGTCATGGGCTCCAACGGGGAGTTCGTCCTGCTGACGCCGGAGGAAAAGGAAAAGCTGATGCGGTTTGTCTGTACCCGGGCGAAGGGGAAGAAACCGGTCATCGCCGGGACGGGCGCCGAATCGACGGCGGAGACGATCCGACTCAACAGGCAGGCCGCCGATGCGGGGGCCGACGCGGTCCTCGTCGTCACCCCGAACTACTACAAGGGGAGCATGACTGATCCGGTTCTTGCACACTTCTTCACAGACGTAGCCGACGCCAGCCCGCTGCCGGTCATCCTCTACAACATGCCCCGGAACACGGGGATCAACATCTCCGCAAAACTGGCCGTCGAGCTGGCAAGGCATCCGAACATCATCGGGATCAAAGACAGCGGCGGCAACATCGTCCAGATCGCGGACATGATCCGCAACGCCCCGGAGGGCTTCTCCGTATTCGCGGGATCGGCAAGCTTCCTCTTCGCGAGCCTCGCTCTCGGCGCGACGGGGGGAACCCTGGCCCTGGCCAACGTCTTCCCGAACGAATGCGCCCGCCTGCAGACGCTCTTCGATGCCGGAAAGATCCGGGAGGCCCGGGATCTGCAGATGAATCTGATCGACAGCAACAACGCGGTGACCGCCCGCTGGGGCATCCCGGGACTGAAAGCGGCGATGGAAATGATCGGTCTGTACGGCGGGGATCCCCGCCCGCCCCTGGTTCCCCTGAAGGAGGCGGACCGGGAGGAGCTCCGGAAGGTCCTGACGAAGACCGGTTTTTTCCCGAAGGCGTAGGTTGGATTTCCCCATCGATAGTCCCAAAACAGCCATGTGAAATATCAAAGCCCTCATCCGGAACCAAAGCGGATGGGGGCATTTTTCTGGTCTTGAAACCGAAGTCCCGGGAATTTATCTGTTTTATATTTCTCATGTTTTCGGTAAAAATGCTTTCCGGAACATTTTTTGATTGACAGCAGTCCATCTCCATGTTAGAGGCATCGGCAAAGGATTACCGATGCCGATGAACCAGATATTCAACGTCGAAGATCTCGAGAAAAAGACGCTCCTCGTCCTCAGGATTCTCCACGAATCGCCTGAGCCGGTTGGGGCGCGCATTATCTCCCGGCGCATGCATGAGCACGGCGTGACCCTGAGCGAGCGGGGCGTCCGGTATCATCTCAAGCTGATGGACGACCGCGGCCTTACCCGTCTCATCGGCCGGCATGACGGCCGGGTCATCACCGATCAGGGAATCGACGAGATCGCCCATGCACGGGTCCACGACAAGATCGGCTTCGCCATCTCCCGCATTGAGATCCTGGCGTTCCGGACATCCCTCGACCTCGACCGGCGGCAGGGGCTCACCCCCGTCAACGTCTCCCTATTCCCCAAAAAAGTTTTCAAAAAGGCTCTTGAGCTGATGAAACCAGCATTCAGCGCCGGCATCCACGTCAGCGAACTGGTCGCCTGCGCCGAAGAGGGGGCCCGGCTGGGCGAAGTGACGGTCCCGGCGGGATGCGTCGGCTTCGCCACGGTCTGCAGCATCGTCGTGAACGGCATCCTGCTCAAGAGCGGCATCCCGATGGATTCGAAATTCGGCGGCATCCTCCAGGTCCGGGACGGACAGCCGCTCCGGTTCATCGAACTGATCCAGTATTCCGGATCTTCCCTCGATCCCTCCGAGGTGTTCATCCGGGGAAGGATGACCTCCGTCTGCCAGGCGGTGAAAAAGGGCGAAGGGAAAATCCTGGCCAATTTCAGAGAGATTCCCGTTCCGGCGCTGAAGCTGGTCGATGAACTGATCACGAAACTCCGAAACGCGGGAATCGGCGGCGTTCTTTCGATCGGCGAGATCGGCGAGCCGATCTGCCAGATCCCGGTCGACATAAACCGGGTCGGCATGATCCTTTACGGGGGGCTGAATCCGGTCGCCTGCGCACATGAGATGGGAATTGACGTGGAGAACCGCGCCATGTCCACCGTTATGGATTATCAGGAACTGCAGAATTTCCGGGAACTCTGCAAGAAGCAATAGGGACGGCACCATTCACCATTAACAATGAAAGAAAGAGAGGAAGAATTTATGGCCAAGGTTAATCCGTTTGCGGTAGCGCAGCAACAACTCGATCAGTGCGCAAAGATACTCCACCTGGATCCCGGCGTGCAGGCGATCCTGAGGGTTCCCTCGCGCGAACTTCACGTTGCGATCCCCGTCCGTATGGACGACGGATCCTTGAAGGTGTTTCAGGGATACCGCGTCCAGTACAACGACGCCAAGGGGCCCTGCAAGGGGGGAATCCGCTTCCATCCCGATGAGACGATCGATACCGTCCGCGCGCTGGCCGCCTGGATGACCTGGAAGTGTTCGCTCCTCGACCTGCCCCTGGGCGGCGGAAAAGGCGGCGTGATCTGCAACCCCAAGGAGATGTCGCAGGGTGAACTGGAACGGCTTAGCCGGGCCTACATCGATCAGGTCGGACGGATCATCGGCCCCGAAAAAGACGTGCCGGCGCCGGACGTCTATACCAACCCCCAGATCATGGCCTGGATGATGGACGAATATTCGAAACTCTCCGGGAAAAACCAGTTTGGCCTTCTCACCGGCAAGCCCCTCGCGATCGGCGGTTCCCAGGGCCGCGGCGATGCCACCGCGAGAGGCGGACTCTTTACCGTCCGCGAGGCAGCCAAGGAGTTGGGAATCGATCTTTCGAAGGCCACGATCGCTGTCCAGGGCTACGGCAATGCCGGGTATTACGCGGCCTGCCTTGCACAGTCGATGTTCGGCGCCAAGGTCATCGCGGTCAGCGACTCGAAGGGCTGTGTTCTGAACGAAGGCGGGCTCAATGCAGAGGCCGTCGGAAAGCACAAGGCGAAGACCTCCACGGTCTGCAACTTCCAGGGCGCGAAGTCCATCAGCGATGCGGAACTCCTTGAACTGGACGTGGACATCCTCTTCCCCTCGGCCCTGGAGAACGTGATCACCGAGGAGAACGCCCCGCGGATCCGGGCGAAGATTGTCGCCGAGCTCGCCAATGGGCCCACGTCGCCGGAGGCGGACGAGATCCTCCACAAGAACGGCGTCCACATCATCCCCGACTTTCTCTGCAACGCCGGCGGCGTGACCGTCTCCTACTTCGAAATGGTCCAGAACTTCTACATGTACTACTGGGAGGCGGAGGATGTGTACAAACGTCTGGACAAAAAGATGACCACCGCCTACCATGCGGTCCTCGACACCTCGAAGAAGTACAACATCAACATGCGCCAGGCCGCCTACGTCGTAGCGGTGGAGCGTGTCGTCGAGGCGATGAAGCTTCGCGGCTGGGCATAAACAGAACGTAGATTCGAGAAAAGGGGGACAGCACGTCCCCCTTTTCCATATTCTTCGACAAGCCGCCACCTCAACGTACCCGTCTTTCCCTGGCATTTTTTCTGCCGTTGCGGTATCATCCCGGCCTATTCCTTCACACGGTCATTTGGACCGTACGGCCGGTGGACAGGCCCGGGACAACCGGCGCAGGCAACACGCGAAACAGGGAGGGGTGAACAGCGATCATGAAATTTTTCCTCACCGATTCGACCAAACATTTGCGGTCTTCCCTGGTCAGGCGCGGTTGCACGATCGGGCGATACAACTCCTCCGCTTTTGCCGACCGGGAGCGGAGATACCTCTTACGGGAAGAGGTGACGGGACAATCGATTGCGATCATCGCCTCCGTTCTTCCCGCTCCGGAATCGCTTTTCGACCTCCTGGCGCTCCATCGGCTGCTCCTGGAAAACGGCGCTGCCGAGATCACGCTCATCGTTCCCTACCTCGGGTATGCGCGTCAGGACCGCCCCGGGAAAAAAGGAGAGGCCGGCGTCGGCGTCATGGTCGCCGAACTCCTCCGGCTGACGAAACCGGCGAAAATGATTGTCTGTGACGTTCACGGAGAACGCATTCGCAAGGCCTTTGGCCCGTCCGCCATTGAATTGTCCGCCCTGCCGCTGTTCGCCGCGGCAGTCGCAAAACGGCCTCCCGAGGTGATCGTCGCACCGGATGCGGGTTCCGTCCACCGGGCGTGGCGGCTTGCAGAACTGCTGGGGTCCTGTCCGGAGGTTGCATCGATCGACAAGGTCCGCCCGCGGCCGAACGTCGCGCTTGCGAAACGTCTCCAGGGGGATGTTCGGGGAAAGAAGGTCCTCATCATCGACGATATGATCGATACGGGTGGAACGCTTGTCGAAGCGGTGAATCTCCTTGTCGAAAACGGCGCCGCGACCATCCGCATCGCCGCGACGCACGGCATCTTTTCCCGCGATGCCGGAGAACGCCTCTCACGCCTGCCCGTCAGCGAGATCCTGATCACCAACACCCTGCCGCAGGCCCGCCACCCGAAAGTGCGCTGCCTCGATATCGTCCCGCTCTTTCATCAAAGCCGGTTCTGATCCAAAAACCCCAGCACTGACTTCGAATTCCTCTTGGAGCATATCCATATGGCAAAGCCGGCGGGATTCTGTTATAAATGATCCGGTTACATGAGATGAAGAATGAGTCCGCACCTTTTCCGGAGAACCGGTCATGCCTGGTGAAGACATTGCCAAACTGAAAATTGAAAAGTCGGAGAAGATCGTCAAACCCAGACGCAGCCGGAAGCCCCTGGTCATTGCAGCCGTTGTGCTGCTTCTTCTGACCGCCGGCGGCCTTTACTTTGGCGGCATCCTCGTCCCGGCCGTTTCCGTCGATGTGACGACCATTTCCCAATTTTATCCCTCCCAGTCGATATCCCTGCTGAACGCCAGCGGATACATTGTCGCCCAGCGGAAAGCCGCGGTGGCCTCCAAGGTGACGGGCCGTCTGGTGGCGCTGATGGTGGAGGAAGGGAGCAAGATCAAACAGGGAGACATAATCGCCCGCATGGAGAGTGTCGACGTCTCCGCAGTCAGAGACCAGGTCGCGGCCAATCTGAACACGGCCCGCGCCAACCTGGAACAGGCCAAGGCGGACCGGGACAATGCCCAGCGAGAGCATGAACGTTACAAAAGGCTGGCGGCCAATGGCTATGTATCCCGGTCCGCATATGAAGTGGTGGAAACGCGCTACCGGCGGGCCGTCGAGGGGGTGAAGGCGCTGGAAGCGGCCGTTCAGGCCGGAGATGCCGCACTGAAAAACGCTGAGGCGAGTCTGGGCTACACCCTGATCCGGGCCCCCTTCGATGCCGTCGTTTTGACCAAGAACGCGGACATCGGCGACATCGTCACCCCCATCGGGGCCGCCGCCAACGCCAAGGCCGCCGTCGTGTCGATCGCCGACATGAATTCCCTGCAAGTGGAGGTGGATGTCTCGGAAACGAGCATTACCACGATCCGGGTCGGCCAGCCCTGCGACATCCAGTTGGACGCCCTCCCCGACATGCGGTTCCGCGGGGAGGTCTATGCCATTGTGCCGACCGTGGATCGCAGCAAGGCCACCGTTCTGGTCAAGGTTCGCTTTCTGGACAAGGACCGCCGGATGCTGCCGGACATGAGCGCCAAGGTTTCCTTTCTCCAGCGCAGGCTCGGTCCCGAAGAGATGAAGCCGCGTCTCGCCGCCGCCCGGTCCGCCCTGATCGACCGCAATGGCAGGACAATAGCCTATCTCCTGGAGGAAAACCGGGTCCGGGAGACGCCGATTAAGGTCGGAAAAACGTTTGGCGATATGGTGGAGATTTTATCGGGGCTTAAAGCGGGAGACCGCATCGTCGTAACCCCCCCGAAGGGATTGAAGAATGGATCGCGGATCAAAGTCGCCGAGCGGTGAGGTTCCCTTCCGGACCATCTCCCTTTTTATGGAAAATCCGGCGTGGGCCGGAAATAGGAAAGAGGGGCGCCTGTCCCTCATTTGCCGTATAGTGCAATGGTCGTTACAAAACCATAAAAACACTCCAAGTTTTAAATACAAAACTTCGATATGACTAATCGGCAATCTCTATTGTAGACGGGATGAAATGTATGCCCATTCTTGACCGCGTCTTTCCTCTGCTAAATTATAGCGCGCCAACTTTCCTCAAGTCATTGATTGACTGAATTTGAGAACTATGCAATATCGCGAACCATAACGATAAGATTTTATGTTCTCACAGAGTAACTATCCCTCAAAAGGAGGACAGGGTCATCATTCTGATGCATCGGTAAAAACGTGTCTGATTGGGTAAATTAAATTCGGTTCAGCACGTTACCCCGTTTTACGATCCAGGAGGAATGAGTTTTGCCCACGGAAAAAATAACGCTCTCCCAACTCGAATCCTTTCTTTTCAAAGCCGCCGACATCCTGCGGGGCAAGATGGACGCCTCGGAGTTCAAGGAATTCATCTTCGGACTGCTCTTCCTCAAGCGCCTCTCCGACGAGTTCGACCGCAAGCGGGAACAGCTCCGACGTCATGATTTCGCCCACCTGAAAGACCAGCCCGACCTCGTTAAGGATCTTCTGGAAGACAAGACGTCCTACGGCGAGACCTTCTTCGTCCCCGTCCGCGCTCGCTGGCATGAGGCCTGGATCAAGGACAATGAGGATCAGACGGATGGCTACCAGAAAGGCTCTTTTGTCCCGGCCCTCAAGGACCTCAAACACGACATCGGCAACATGCTCAACAAGGCGATCGCCGCCGTCGAGGAGGAGAACGACGCCCTCGCCGGGGTGCTCAAGAACAACATCGATTTCAACGCCGTCAAGGGCAAGACCAAGATTCCCGATCAGAAGTGGAAGGACCTCCTGGACCACTTCAGCCAGCCCCGGTTCGTCCTGATCAACGACAACTTCGAGTTTCCGGACCTGCTGGGCGCGGCCTACGAATACCTGATCAAGTTCTTCGCCGACAGTGCCGGCAAGAAGGGGGGCGAGTTCTACACCCCTGCCGAGGTGGTCCGGCTGCTCGTCCAGATCACCAAGCCTGAGGCTGGCAACACGGTCTACGACCCGGCGGTCGGCTCCGGCGGCTTCCTGATCCAGTCACATCAATACGTCGAGGAGCAGGGCCAGGACCCGAACAACCTGGCCCTCTACGGCCAGGACTCCAACGGCACGGTCT
>DIWG01000043.1 GCA_002423465.1 Syntrophaceae bacterium UBA6112
GCAGGAGCATCCGTGGAATACCGTGTTCTGGCCCGAAAATGCAGGCCCCAGGTGTTTGAAGACGTCCTGGGGCAGGAGCATGTGGTCCGGACGCTGCAAAACGCGATCACCCAGAAGCGCATCGCCCACGCTTTTCTCTTCAGCGGGCCGCGCGGTGTAGGGAAAACCTCGATCGCCCGGATCCTCGCGAAGGCGATCAACTGCGAAACCGGGCCGACACCGACCCCCTGCAACCAATGCGTCCATTGCCTTGAAATCACGAATGGGAATGCGATCGACGTCCGCGAGATCGACGGCGCTTCCAACAACGGGGTCGATGAGATCCGGCAGCTCCGCGAGAATGTGAAATTCGCCCCCGCCTCCTCGCGCTTCAAGATCTACATCATCGACGAGGTACACATGCTTTCGACGGCGGCGTTCAACGCCCTTCTCAAGACCCTCGAAGAGCCGCCCGCCCATGTGATCTTCATCTTCGCAACGACGGAGACCCAGAAGGTTCCGGCAACGATCCTCTCCCGCTGTCAGTGTTTTGATTTCCGGCGGATCCCACTCAAGCAGATTACTGAAAATCTGAAGAATATCGCCATGTCGGACGGCATACGGATCAGCGACAACGGCCTTTCCTGGATCGCCGAGGCGGGGGATGGGAGCCTCCGCGACTCCCAGAGCATTTTTGACCAGGTGATCTCCTACGCGGGCTCCGAGATCGGAGATTCGGCGGTGGAGGAGATTCTCGGCCGGTCGGACCGGCGTTTCCTCTTCTCCCTTTCCGAGGCGGTTCTCGCCCGGGACGCGGGCCATTGCCTGAAAATCATCGACGAGGCCTACTATGCCGGTCTCGACATGCGTTTTTTCTACCAGACGCTCCTCGGCCATTTTCGGAACCTGCTCTTCACGGGGATCGCCGGGAAAAAGGAGGCCCTGGTCGATCTTCCGGCGGAAGAAACAGCCAAACTGCAGAGCCAGGCGACGGGGCGGTCGACGGAAACCCTCCAGCGTTACCTGGAGATTCTGATGGCCGAGGAGGAGAATGTCCGCCGGAGTCAGAATCCGCGCCTGAATCTGGAGGCGATCCTCTGTCGAATGGCCTTTTTGGAACCCCTGATCCCAATCGAGGCGGTCATCACCCGGATGGAGGGACTGGAGAGGCGCCTGGGGGAGAGACCGGCGCCGGGGGTCGCAGGCGGTCCTGGAGGGGGACGTGCGGCAGAAACCCGGAGAGAGGCAACAGCCGGGCCGGAAAGCCAGAAAGTGTTCGTAAAATCAGAGATGTTGGGAAACGATGCGGCGGCCTATCCGGTGAACCATAAAATGGAGGCGCGTCGCGGTGCGGAAAGAAACGTTTCCGCCACCGGGGGGGCCGCAGGGTCTGCCGCCCGCGAGGGCAGCGAGGCGTTCCCGGCGGGAGGCCGGAACGCTGCGCCTCCGGGCGCCGGTGACATGGCCTCCACAGCCGCAGCGGAAGAGCGCGCACCCTACCGCAGCGGCAGCGGGAGGCCGGAAAAGGACTGGCAGGGATACAGGGCGTTCGTCAAGCGTCAGGATCCGGCCCTCTCCGCCAAGATCGATTCGGGGATCTGCCTTGCCTGCGAAGAGGGTTGTCTCCGGATCGGTTTTGAAAAGGGCTACCTATTTTTCGACGACGTCGTCGGCCGCAAGGATGTTCTTGCCGAACACGGCCGGCTGTTTTTCGGGCGGGAAACAACCCTGGAAATTGAAACCATCCTCCCCGTGAATGGTGGAGCGGCTGCTTCGCCCAACGGAAATGGAAACGGCCGGGCGGCAAAAAACCACCGCATCCAGGAGATCCGACGGGGGGCCCTCTCCCACCCGCTCGTCCGGAAAATCCTCGACGCCTTTCCCGGAGCGGAGGTGCGGGATGTGAGGGTGATCGAGACTCCCGCGCCGGCGGTCGCCGCGACACCCTTCGTTGTGCCGCAACCGGATGCGGAGGATATCTCCCCCAACCCGCCCCCGCCGGAAGATTGAAAATATGATGGGGTCAGGTCCAGGGTCTTGAAAACAAACAACGGGGTCAGGTCTTTAAAATTAGCGTTTTGGAGAAAACGCTAATTTTAAAGACCTGACCCCAAACATAAAGGAGGTAGCATCGGTGCAGAATTTCGGGAACATCATGAAACAGGCAAAAAAGATGCAGGAGCGGATGGTGCAGCTCCAGGATGAGCTGGCGGCAAAAACGGTCGAAGCGACTGCGGGCGGCGGGATGGTCTCTGTCACCGTCAACGGCAAATTCGAACTCCTCTCTCTGAAAATCGAAAAGGAGGTTGTCAATCCGGACGATGTTGAAATGCTGCAAGACCTGGTCGTCGCGGCGGTGAACGAGGGGGTTCGCAAGGCTCAGGAGATGGCCTCTGCGGAGATGGGAAAAATCACGGGCGGGATGCAGATCCCCGGCTTGATGTAGGAGGCGCCATGTCAGGTTACGCCCTTCCAATCCAGCGCCTGATCAAGGAGTTTTCAAGATTTCCCGGCATCGGAGAGAAGACGGCGGCGCGCCTGGCAAACCACGTTCTCCATGTCTCCGCGGAGGACGCGCGTCGACTCGCCGAGAGCATTCTCGACGTGAAGCATAAGATCCGCCTCTGTTCCGTCTGCTACAACCTCGCCGAGGGAGAACTCTGCGAGGTCTGCGCCGATCCGGCGCGGAACCGGGGGCTCATCTGTGTTGTCGAGGAGCCTGATTCGCTGATCGCGCTGGAGACAAGCGGGGGGTACCGTGGTGTCTACCATGTTCTCCATGGCGCGCTTGCCCCGTTGGACGGGATCGGTCCGGAACAGCTCCGACTCCGCGAACTCCTCGACCGAATCGCGGATCATCCGGTCGAAGAGGTGATCGTCGCGACAAACCCGAGCGTCCCCGGAGAGACGACAGCCCTGTTGCTCTCGAAGCTTCTGAAGGAACACGGCGTGAAGGTCACGCGGATCGCCCTCGGCGTCCCCGTAGGCGGAGACCTCAAGTACACGGACCGGATGACGCTTGCCAAGTGCATTGAATTCCGCCGTAGCGTGTGAGGGGGGGCGACCTCCGAATGTGTTTATTGCCGTGCTGATCAAGCACGGATGTGCCTTTTTAGCACACCTTATGGCATATTTTTACTGCGGCCTTTTCCGGCCACCACAGCGCCTTTTCCGTGCGCGAATCGAACTTCTTCCGGTCATTGCGTTTCCTGAGCCGACAGGACCGACCGCTTCCTGAAATCAAAGAACAGGTTCATAACATTTTGTTTTACATAATATTATCGTTCAAGAGCTATTTATGCATCGTGAATTCTAAAGTTTTTCCGGAAATGGCATTTAATTTGCTTTTCAATCGAGCATTTGTAACGCTGAGGGAGCTTTCTCAGGCGCTTTTCTTCAAATAGTATTTGACAGCAAATGTCGAATAAGATAAAAAGTACACCATTTTCAAAAAAGCCAATCACTACGGGAGATTTGACGAATGTTAGAAATCAGATGGCACGGAAGAGGCGGTCAGGGAGCGGTCACATCGGTGGAACTGCTTGCTTTGTCCGCCATCGAAGAGGGGAAGTATGCGCAGGGGTTCCCGAGCTTCGGACCGGAGAGGCGGGGGGCGCCGGTCACGGCATTCAACCGGGTCGACGACAAGCAGATCAAGATCCGCTCGGGCATCTATCATCCGGACCTGGTCGTCGTTCTCGATGAGAGCCTCGTGGGCCTGGTCGACGTGGCCGAGGGGTTGAAACCGACAGGGATCCTGCTGGTCAACACAACGAAAAGCCTGGCTGAACTCAAGAAGAATATCCGTTTCGAGGGCAAGATCGCGACCTGTGACGCCACGGGGATCGCCTGGAAGGAGTTGGGCGTGCCCATCACAAACACGACCATGCTGGGCGCCCTGGTCAAACTGACGGGTGCCGTGAAAATCGAGTCCCTGGATGGTCCCATCAAGGAAAGATTCGGCCGGATCGCACCAAAGAACCAGGCAGCCGCGAAGCGGGCATTCGCCGAGGTCAAGATCATCAACTAAAGGATCAAAATAACTCTTGAGGTATCACGATGACTGAGAAAAAATGGCCAGAAACCTGGCAAGAGGTCAATCCCGGGTGTATGGTTTTCCGGCCGGGAAGCGCTTCGGAATATCACACCGGCAGCTGGCGGGCAAAGCGTCCGATCTGGGAAAATGAAAAATGCATCAAGTGCGGTGTCTGCTATATATACTGCCCCGAGGGGTGTGTGACCGAGACGGCGGATGGATTTTTTGAGGCGAACCTGGACTACTGCAAGGGGTGCGGAATCTGCGCCCATGAATGCTGGCCGGCCGCCATCAAAATGGTCAATGAGGAGGATTAGAGGATGGGCAAGAGAGTAGGAATGGAAGTGGCGATTGCGTCCGCGGAGGCGGCCGCACTCTGCAAGTTTGATGTAGCAGCCGTATATCCCATCACGCCTCAGTCCCATGTGGCCGAGCATCTGTCGGACATCGTCAACGATGGTCGGGTGGACGCCTCATTCATCACCGTGGAATCCGAACATTCCGCCCTGAGCGCCGCGATCGGGGCCGCGGGGACCGGCGCACGCGTCGTGACGGCGACGAGTTCCCAGGGACTCATCTACATGAGCGAGGTTCTGCCGATCGCTTCGGCGATGCGGCTTCCCATTGTGATGCTGATCGCCAACCGCGCGATATCGGGTCCGATCAACATCTGGAACGACCACAGCGACATCATGCCGATGCGCGACACGGGTTGGATCTCCTTCTTCGCGGAGAACGGCCAAGAGGTGGTCGACATGACCATCCAAGCCTTCAAGGTGGGCGAAGACCGGCGGGTGATGCTCCCCGTCAACATGAACATGGACGGTTTCCAGTTGACCCATATGGTCGAGCCGATCATCATGCCCGATCAGGAAGAGGTGGACCGTTTCCTGCCTCCGTATGTCCCCTACGCTGCGTTGCATCCCGACAACATCGTTTCGATGGGCACCTTGGGTCTGCCTGAGATTTATGCAGAGGCGCAGAAATCCAAGGACGTGGCGCTCGTCAATTCCATCAAGGTCGTCAAAGAGGTCTGGAAGGAATGGGAAAAGCAGTTCGGCCGGAAGTATGAAACCATCCAGTCCTACCGGACCGAGGACGCCGATGTGGCCCTGGTCACGATGGGGTCGATGGGCGAGACGGCAGAGATTGCCGTCGATGAGCTGCGCAAGCAGGGCGTGAAGGCCGGCCTCCTGAAGATCAAGCTCTGGCGGCCCTTCCCCTTCGACGACCTGAAAAAGGCCGTCCAGGGGATTCGGGTTCTCGCCGTGACGGACCGCGCCATCTCCTTCGGCGGCCCCGGCGGTCCCGTCTGTTCGGAGATCCGCTCCGCCCTCTACGACGAACCCAAACGCCCCGAGATCGTAAACTTCATCATCGGCCTCGGCGGCCGGGACGTCCAGGTTGAGAATTTCATGGATATAGTCCGGCGGGCAGCGAAGGGGAAACTTTCAGAACCATACGAAATTTACGGAGTGAGGGGATAATGAATACGGCAATGATGAAAAATCCTAAGAGCATCGTGGAGAACTTCGATCTGTATGCCCCGAAGCTGGTCAGCAAGGAGGAGTTCTTCGTTGGTGGACACCGCGCCTGTCAGGGATGCGGCGAGTCGCTGGCGATTCGTTTAATGTGCAAGGCGCTGGGCAAAGACACGGTCATCACCAACGCGACCGGATGCATGGAGGTTATCTCCAGTCTCTACCCCACGACGGCCTGGAACCTTCCCTGGATCCACGTCGCATTTCCGAACGCCGCGGCTGTGGGATCCGGTGTTGAGGCGGGGCTGACGGCACTGCGGCGCAAAGGCAAGATCGCCGACCGGCGCATCAAGTCCGTCGCCATCGGCGGCGACGGCGGAACGATGGACATCGGTTTCCAGGCCCTTTCCGGCGCGATGGAGCGCGGCCACGACATGCTCTACGTCTGCTTCGACAACGAGGCTTACATGAATACGGGCATCCAGCGTTCCAGCGGCACCCCGTTCTTGGCTTCGACGACGACGGCCCCTGCCGGCAAGAAAATCCCGGGCAACCAGGTCTGGAAGAAGAACCTTGCCGAGATCATGGTCTCCCACAACCTTCCCTACGTGGCGACGGCGACCCCGAGCTACCCGATCGATTTCATGAACAAGGTGAAAAAGGCGCGGCGGGTGAAGGGTCCCTCCTATATTCACTGCTTCGTGACCTGCCCGACCGGCTGGCGTTCTACTTCGGAAACCTGCATTAAGCTGGGCCGCCTCGCCCTCGAAACGGGGATTTTCCCCATCTACGAGGTGGAAAACGGCGTTTACAAGCTCACGGTTGAGATCCCGGAGAAACGCCGACCCGTCGAGGATTACCTGAAACTGCAGGGCCGTTTCCGTCATCTCACGCCGGATCAGATCAAGGTTATTCAGGCCAGGGTGGATCTCGAATTTAAGAAGCTGATGAATAAGGTTGAGCATTCGGTATCGTGGGTATAACTCAAAGATACGACAGTGTGCTAACAGACCATAAGGATAGGGTGATTTGAGCATGAAAAGAGACAAGACCGTGGAGAAAAAAGTCAAAGAGATCGTCAAAAAGTACGGGGCGGAGAAAAGCTCTTTGATAGCCATTCTTCAGGATATTCAGGAGGCGTTTAACTACCTCCCCAAGGATGCCCTGATCGTTCTGAACGAGGCGTTGGATGTTCCGCTTTCCCGGATTTATGAGGTGGCAACGTTTTACAACGCCTTCAGCCTGACCCCTCGCGGGAAATACCTCATCGAAGTTTGCGCCGGAACGGCCTGTCATGTGACCGGAGCAATCACCCTGATGGATCGGCTCGAACGCGAACTCGAGGTGAAATGCGGGGAGACGACCAAGGATGCTGTATTTACCCTTGAGCAAGTCAGGTGCCTGGGCTGCTGCAGCCTGGCGCCCGTCATTCGAATCGGCGGAAATATCCATGCGTACCTGACCCAGGACGAGATTCCCAAGATTTTGAGAAACTACAGACAATAGGGGTGGAAAAGTGAGCAAAATCAATACACTTGATGATTTGAACCAAGCAGGGAAACGAGGGCTCGCGGCGCTTATCCCCTCCCGGATAAAGATCATGGTCGGGATGGCGACCAGCGGCATCGCCTCGGGGGCCCAGGAGGTATACAGCGCCCTCGATGAGGAGATTAAGAAGCGGAAGCTTGATATCATCCTGAGCCGGACGGGCAGTATGGGAATGGACTGCATGGAACCCTTGGTGGATGTGCTGGAGCCCGGAAAGCCGAGACTGGCCTACAGCAAGATGACCGTGAAGAAGGTGCCGGTTCTCCTGGATCAGATCGTCAACGGGACGATCGGCGCGATCAAACCCTTCTACCGGATGGACGAGGAGGAGTTCATCGTCTTGGGCAAGGCGAAACGCTACTTCGACGGCCCCCTGCCCGTGTATCTCGGCAACGTCCCCACGATCAAGGAGATCCCGTTTTACACCAAGCAGGTCAAGATCGCGACCCGCAACTGCGGCCTGATCGATCCGGAAAGCATCGACGAATACATCGCCAAGGGCGGCTATTTCAGCCTCTTCAAGGCCCTCACCGGGATGAAGCCGGAGACAATCGTCGAGGACGTGATCGCCTCGGGGTTGCGCGGGCGCGGCGGCGGCGGTTTCCGCACGGGAATCAAGTGGAAGTCCTGCCGTGAGGCCGAGGGGAAGATCAAGTATGTCATCTGCAACGGCGACGAGGGAGACCCCGGCGCCTACATGGACCGGAGCGTCATGGAGGGCGATCCCCACAGCGTGATCGAGGGGATGATCATCGGCGCCTTTGCCATCGGCGCCCACGAAGGCTATATCTACGTCCGGAACGAATACCCCCTGGCCGTGCAGAACCTGGGCACGGCAATTGCCAATGCCCGCGCATGCGGCCTCTTGGGGGGAAATATACTCGGTTCCGGGTTCGATTTCGATATCCGGATCAGCAAGGGCGCCGGGGCGTTTGTCTGCGGCGAATCGACGGCGCTGATGGCCTCCCTCGAGGGAACTGCCGGCGAACCGCGGGCAAAGTACATCCACACCGTCGAGCATGGCCTCTGGAACCGCCCATCCAATCTCAACAACGTCGAAACATGGGCAAACGTTCCCGCGATTCTCGCACGGGGAAGCCAGTGGTTTGCCGGGATCGGAGCAAAGACCAGCACCGGCACGAAGGTGTTCTCGGTCGTCGGGAAGATCAACAACATCGGCCTCGTCGAGGTGCCGATGGGTACGCCGCTCCGGGACATCGTCTATGAAATCGGCGGCGGGATCCCCGGCGGGAAAAAATTCAAGGCCGTCCAGACGGGCGGGCCCTCCGGCGGCTGCATTCCCGAGAAGCTGATCGACCTTCCCGTCGATTTCGACGAGCTGTGGAAGTCCGGCTCGATGATGGGCTCCGGCGGCATGATCATCATGGACGAGAAGACCTGCATGGTCGACATCGCCCGCTACTTCATCGAATTCCTCGAATCGGAGTCCTGCGGAAAGTGCGTTCCCTGCCGCGAGGGCGTCCGGAGGATGAGGGATATTCTGGAGGATATCTGCGGCGGCAAGGGGCAGGAAGGGGATGTGGAACTCCTGGAGCAGATGTCCAAGGCAATCATCGATGGATCGCTCTGCGCCTTGGGCGGCAGCGCCCCGAACCCGGTATTGAGCACTATCCGGTATTTCCGGGAGGAGTACGAGGCGCACATCCGCGACAGGCGCTGCCCGGCGGCGGTTTGCAAGGCGCTCATCGAGTACAGCATCGATCCGGAAAAATGTACCGGATGCGGCGTCTGCCTGAAGAAGTGCCCGACGAAGTGCATCACAGGCGAGAAGAAGAAACCCCACACGATCGACAAGACAAAGTGCATCAAATGCGGGGCTTGTTACGAAAGCTGCAAATTTGACGCAATAACCGTAAAATAAAGGTAAGGAAAAATGGCGAAATTTATTATTGACGGTAAAAATGTTGAGGCCGAAAAAGGGGCGACGCTTCTGGATGTGGCCCGGGAAAACGGCATCGCAATTCCAACCCTCTGCACGCACGACGAGGTTGGCTCCGCCGGGGCCTGCCGGCTATGCGTCGTCGAGGTGAAGCGCGGAAGCCGCTCGAAGATCGTAACCTCTTGCCTTTATCCGGTGGAGGACGGAATCGTCGTCGACACCCAGAGCGAGAAGGTCATGGCGGTCCGCCGCTTGGTACTCCAGCTCCTTCTGGCCCGCTGCCCCGAGTCGGACGTAATCCGGAATCTGGCCGAGGAGATGGGAGTGGAACCGGAACCCCGGTTCACCGCGGATCGGGACAAGGGAAAGTGCATCCTTTGCCGCCTCTGCGTCCGGACCTGCGAGCACGTGGTGGGGGTCTCCGCGATCGGATTCTCGCTCCGCGGAGCCGACAAGACCGTGGGCACACCATTCCATGAGGACTCGAAGGTCTGCATCGGTTGCGGCGCATGCGCCTACGTCTGCCCCACCGGTCACATCGAGATGGAAACGACCGAGAGCGGCGACACCCGGAAGATCTGGGGCCGGACATTCAAGATGCAGACCTGCAAGGTCTGCGGCCGCTATTTTGCGCCTGAGGATCAACTGGTTTACATCAGCAACAAAACCGGCGTCCCGGCAGATAACCTGGCAGTATGCATCAGTTGCCGCTGACGTAAAACATGGGGGTCGGGTCTTGCAATTTAGCGCTTTGTTTAAGCGCTAAATTGCAAGACCCGACC
>DIWG01000085.1 GCA_002423465.1 Syntrophaceae bacterium UBA6112
CCGCAATGGCATCCACCCATGGAATGAATTTTTTAATGGTTTTGTTTTCTGTATCGTTCATAAAGCGATAACCTCATGGTTCATTCGCGAGAGAACTTATAATAATTTATACTGAGGAAGAAAATTATAATATATATAAAATATTGTCAAGGATTTTTTTATTTTCCGTGCTTTCGCCTTTCTGAGACGAGATGTGGACCAAGGGATGGTGAATCCGGCCAGGTAGAGGGCCGGAACATACAGGAGTATCGCCAGGGGGCCGAAATAGATCAGCACCCGCAGCACGGATTGCGTGAAGAAGCCTCCAATCGCCAGAACGCCATAGATGCCCAGGGTGGCAAGATGCCCGAGGGCGAGCCATGCGGTCGATTTTGATAACAGGCCTTCTCTGCAGGGTGCGGCCCCTTTCCAGAGGAGCACCCCTCCCGGAATCAGGAAATACCAGCCGATGGGCCAGAAGACCCAAAGATTGGCATTGTGGTACACCACCGTATGATCGGAAAAGGCCCAGGCCAGGACCAGGTACAGGCCGAACAGCCCGGAGATCGCTCCCCAAACGGCCAGGACCAGGCCGAAAATCCGGACGCCCGCTTTCCGGAACGGGGTCTTCAGATGCAGAGCCAGGCCCAGCAGCGCCGGAATCCCCAGGAGCAGCACCAAGACCACATAGCCGTTCACAGGCGAATTCACGGGATCGGGATGAGAGGTCAGGATCGTCGTGCCGGAAAGAAGCTTTTCACCCGCCCGCGGCCGGCCGTCGTCGTCATATGCGGGCATCGAGAGCAGATATTCCCGCAGCTTCAGGGGAACGAACATCTCCTCCCACTGTGAGATGCCGCGGTCGACCTCGCGATTGAGGAGCACGTCCTGGCCCATGGCCAGGATCGGTGCCGAGGCGTTGTGCGCCATGACCTTGTCCCGGAAAGTGGCGCCGCTCTCCTTCCCCTGGAAGCGTGCGGCAATCTTCCCGCCAAGGACCCGGTCGATGAAATCGCGCGGCCTGGTCGAACAGTTGTCGGTAAAAAAGAGATAGCGGTAATAGCGTCGGTCCGGCTGCGCCGCGCGGTTCAGCTCCAGAAGGAGGGCCGCCTTCTGTTTGTCCGTCAGATTGAGCTTCTCCTGCACGAGCCACCGCTGTTCGATATCGGATATCTCGACCTGGAGGCGGGTGTTTGTAATATCGAGATAGTAGGGCAGAAGGCCGCGCAGGAACTTCAGGGTGAAACCGGGCGTGTCGAAGTCGAATGCCCCCCAGTTGTAGGAGATGTCCAGACAGTTGGAGGGGTCGACGACGCGGATCATTGTGTGGCCGTATTTCGTATAGACGTCGGCGCCGGCCCCGCGTGTCAGAAAATAGATCTCGACTTTGCCGACATTCGCAGGCATGGGCGGGATGAAGCTCGCGCTTGCCCAGGAAAAGGCGGGGTGGGCCAGCAGGAAGAGCAAGGCCCAGAAGCAGGCGCGACTATAGGCGAGGGACCTTATGGCGCCGGGAAAAATCATCGATGCGAACCTCTCGCTTTGAAGCCTTGCTCTACTTGGCTGCCGGTTTCAATAATCCCACATTGCGCAATAGAAACCTGATCCTATTGCGTAATGTAGGATTATTTCGTCTCTCCAGATCCGGCCTCAAAACCGATCTGCGACAGGAATTTTTCGACCTCCGGGACCCAGATGGATCTTCCCTCGAAATGGGCAAATAAACTGTGACCATCCTTTTTGAAGGGAGGAAGGGCGAGAAGTCTGGCCCGGCCGCCGCTCTTCTGATACTGCTCATAGGCGTCCCTGGCCGTAGACGGTGAGAAATAACTGTCGTTCTCCGTGTAAAACCAGAGGGAGGGAACGATTGTCGTTTTTGCGTAGTTGCCAAAGGCCTGGGCCATATCGATCTCCCACATGGCAATTCCGGTCCTTTTCAGACCGCCGGTAAAATTGATGATCCCTTTCACATCCGGATTGCCGAGGCTCCCGTAGGCCAGCGATGCCAAGCCGCCCCCGGACTGCCCGACGAGAACGATGCGCTTGCCGTCCACATAGGGCTCCTTGCTCATGAAATCAATCGTCGCCTGAATATCTTTGGCGTCCTCCAGACCGAAAGCGGCGATATTCACCGTGGAGATATTCTTCTGGCCGCCCGATTTGCCGTAACCGCGCCGCATCGGGATGGCAACTGCAAAACCACGTTTCACGAATTCCTCACTCTGCGAGCAGAACCGGCTCCGCGCCTTGACTTCCGATTCCAGAACCTTCTCGAAGGGAACGCCGTGACTGATGATCGCCAACGGAAACGGACCGGGACCGTCCGGCTTGAAGACGGTCGTTTGAATGGAGACCTCCCACCCAAAAACCCGGGTGGGAATCATGATCACCCGTTCATTCAGAAAAACCTTTTCATCTCCGGTACGGGGCATGGCAACTGTCCGCCCGGCCATCCAGTCGCCGATGGTCGCGACCACCTTCCCATCGAGTCCGAAAAGACCATGCTTGGTCCGGGATGCGCATGGATTTTTGCCTTTGTCAGGCTCTCCGTCAGAAAACGTGAACAGGGTAAAAAGATATTTTTCGGCGATTTCCTTCGCCTCAATCACGGGAGAACTGCCGCAACTGTCCATCGTGTGATGCATCATCAAGACTGGCGTTTTCACGGCTGAATGGTCATAGGCATGCAACTGGCTGGTGTCCGCACCGGCCAAAATGACGCCATCCAGATCCCCGCCGATGTGTCCGGCGGCAAACAGAGCCGAAACACCGCCGCTCCCGCTGGTCGCAAAATAGATTTTACTTTTCGGATAGCGACCTCTCAGATCCTTCAGGACGGCTCTTAGATCATCGGCATGGTCACGGCCCTTCCGAAAGGTAACGTTGACGCCTTTGCTCCTGTCGGAGGGAACGTCGGGCATTGCCACACCGATCCGACGTTCATGAAACAGCTTCGTGTTGCGGATGAATAAATTGGATTGAAGATCGTGCCTGATTTTTCCATCCAGGTTTTTAAGATTGATCAGTCCGTTACCCCCGGGGATGACGAGGAAGATGGAAACGGGTTCCTGACTCTCAGGCACATCCAGCAGGTAGGACAGGGTAATGTTTGTCCCGCCCAGGACATCATGCCTGCTGGTCAGACCGATGACCTCCTGTTTCGCCCGCACAGTGACCGGAAGCAACAAAGAAATAATGATTAGCAGAAAGGCGGCAGAATAAATTCTCCCCTTCATGATGATCTCCCCCGAGAGCCCCATTTTCAGACCAGTTGTCCGGCCAGCTTTTCCCGAACCTGCTTCGCATCGGCCACGATCCGCTCGATGACCTCCTTCACCGTCGGTTCGTCGCGAAGGAGGCCCGTCACCTGCCCCACGGGAAGGATCCCCTTCTGCAGGTCACCGTTCTCCGTCGCGAGGCGGAAGGCCTTGAAGCCGTTGGCCATGAAGGCGAGCTGCCGCGCGTTCTTCCAGCCGGAGGCCAGCACGCCGACGAAGAGTTTCAGGTAGGGCACGTGGAGCTGGGCCGCGATCTCCCGGGAATTGAAAAAGGCCGCAATGAGGTCAAGTCCCCGTCGCTCGGCTTTCTCCGCCGTATTGGTTTTCAGGACGCGGCACGGGATCCCGTCGATCCGGGACGAGGCAAGGGTGTCGGTGATCCCCTTTTCGAGGGAGAGCCGCTTGAAGTTTGCATGGAGCGGGCTCTCTTTTGTCGTCATGAAGCGGGTTCCCATCGCGATCCCCTCCGCCCCCAGGGCCAGGGCCGCCGCCAGTCCCCGGCCGTCCGCGAATCCGCCCGCCGCGATGACGGGGATCTTCACCGCGTCCACCAGGCTCGGAACGAGGACGAGCGAAGTCACCGCCTCGCCGTGAGCCGCCGCTTCGTGGCCGGTCGCGATGACCCCGTCCGCGCCGTACTCCTCGGCCCGTTTCGCATGGCGGGCGTTGACCACGGTTGCGATCACTTTGCCGCCGTATTCGTGCGCCCCCTTCACGATCCAGTCGCCCTTACCCAGGGCGAAATTGATGACCGGGACCTTCTCCGCAAGCATCACCTTCGCGTTTTCCACGGCGCCCGGGATGAGCAGCGTGGCGTTGCAGCCGAAGGGTTTGTCGGTCAGGCTGCGAATCTCCCGGATCGCCTGCCGCGTCTGTTCCGCATCCATCGGTCCGGTCGCGAGAATGCCCAGTCCCCCCGCATTGGAGACGGCCGCGACCATCTTGGGAACGCTGATCCAGCTCATCCCGGACAGAAGGATGGGGTATTCGATTCCGAAAAGTTCGGTAATGCGCGTTTTCACGGAGTTCCTCCTTTTATAGGGTCAGATCTTTTCCTTCAAAGGCGCGCCCGGAATCGGATTCCGCAAGCAAGCATTGGAGATTTTGAGGGTTATGGAAAAGGGGGACAGCACCCTGGAAACAGGGAGCTGTCCCTGCTTTTCCATTCAAAATGTCCAGCGCGCGGAGGAATTCGGTTCCCGGCGCATGCCGGCGCTTACCGAGCCTGGAGGTAACGGCCGATCGTCATGATCTCCGCCTCTTTCGTCCCCTCGTAGAGTTCGAGGATCTTGGCGTCGCGGTACCACTTCGAAACGGGGTACTCCTCGACATAGCCGTAACCCCCGTGGAGCTCGACGGCGTAGTTTGCGCAGAAGACGGCGGTCTGGCCGCCGAAGAACTTCGCCATCGCCGCCAGCGTATAGTCGGGGCGCCCCTCGTCGATCAGCCAGGCCGCTTTGTAGACGAGTCCCCGCAGCGCCTCGATCTGGATCGCCATCTCGGTCAGCTTTTTCTGGGTGAGCTGGTAGGCGCCCAGCGGCTGCCCAAAGGCGGTCCTTTCCTTGACGTACTTGACGCTCGTCTCGAGGCAGGCCTCGGACAGGCCGAGCGCCTGGGCGGCGACCATGACGCGGGTCGTGTCGAAGAAGTGCATGAGTTCGCGGAAGCCGTGCCCCTCTTTTCCGACCAGGTTCGCCTGCGGAACGCGGACGTCCTCGAGGGCGATCTCGGCCGTGTCGCTCGCACGGATGCCCATCTTCCCGTGGATCTTGTTCCGGGTGACCCCTTTCGCGTCCGCCGGGATGATGATCAGGCTGAAGCTGTTGTGCTTCTTCTCCTCCGGATTCGTGATGCACTGGGTCACCATGAAGTCGCAGACCGTGCCGTTGGTGATGAACATCTTGTTGCCGTTGATCACATAGTCGCCGCCGTCCTTGACGGCGCGCGTCTTGTAGCCGGCGACGTCGGTCCCGGCGTTGGGCTCCGTGAAGGCCCCGGCCGCGACCTTTTCTCCGGCGCAGACGGGCGGGAGCCAGGTCTTCTTCTGCTCCTCCGATCCGTACTGAAAGATCGCCTCACAGCCGAAGGTCGCCGCCGTGACGTTGAGGCCGATCCCCATGTCCACTTTCGAGAGTTCCTCGGTGATGATGGCGTTTCCCAGAATGCCCGCCCCGGCGCCGCCATACTCCTCCGGAAGCCAGGCGCCGACGAGGCCCTGGGCCGCCGCTTTCTTGCGGATCTCGGGCGTGTACTTCTCCCCCTCGTCGCACTCCTCGGAGACGGAAGTGAAAGTGGCCTTGGCAAACCGATAGGCCATGTCCTGCAACATCTTCTGTTCTTCGGTGAGTTCAAAATCCATGGTTTCTTTCCTCCATTCTCGTTGTAATTACCCTGAAAGACCCCCCGCCGGTGAAGATTTCCGGATGGGTATCGTCCATCCTCCCGTTCTTATTTCGCAGGGTACTCGTAAACCCCTTTGCCGGACTTCCGGCCGAGGCGTCCCGCCCGGACAAGCTGCACGAGGAGCGGCGCGGGGCGGTACTTGTCGCCCAACTCGCGGTGCAAACCCTCAATAACGTGGAGAAGGGTCTCGTTGCCGATCAGGTCCGCCAGCGCCAGCGGTCCGATGGGATGGTTGCAGCCAAGGACCATCCCCTTGTCGATGTCCTCGGCTGTTGCCAATCCCTCTCCCAGGACGAAAAAAGCTTCGTTAATCATCGAACACAGCACCCGGTTCACGACAAAGGCCGGGGCCTCCTTCACAACGATGCACTCCTTGCCGATCTTCTCCCCCCAGGCCCTCGCGATCGCCAGGGTCTCCTCCGACGTCTCGAAGCCGCGGATGATCTCCAGGAGGCGCATCACCGGGACGGGGTTGAAAAAGTGGGTCCCGATAAAACGGTCCGGCCGCTTGGTGATCGCGGCCATCTCTGTGATGCTCAGACCCGAGGTGTTCGTGAAGAAGAGGCAGTGCGCGGGAACGATCTCCTCCAGCTCCGCATAGACCTTCTTTTTAACCGCCATCACCTCGATGACCACCTCGACGACCACATCGGCATCGGAGGCAGCCTCCTTCAGATCGACCGTCGGCCGGATTCTCTCGAGAAGGGCGTCCATTTCCGCCTGGGTCTTCTTTCCCTTCTGCACATCCCGGGTCAGGTTCTTCCGGATCATGTTCATCCCGCCGTCGATGAACCGCTGCTCGATGTCGCGCATCGCCACCTGAAATCCCGCCTGCGCGCAGACCTGCGCAATCCCGCTCCCCATCAACCCGGCGCCCAAGACACAAACCTTCCTGATTTCCATAACCAAATTCCCTCCAATCGTAATTGCGGCCCAAAGCCGCATCGGTTCCGACAGGGAATGACCCTGTGCCGGTCGCCGCACCGCCCGAAATGATGCTTCTTCGGCGGCGGCCCTTGCGGGATCCATACCCTGCCCGTGTCGAATCATGCCGGACAGGCCGTCTCCGCGCTGCGCGGAAAACATCGGCCCGTCGTTTTTCCTTTTCGTTGTTAAATTGGAACCTGGTTTGGTATAGTGCTGCCCGAATGGATCTCGGCCAAAAAACGACCGGGGGGCATATACCATATTCGCCCCTGGCTGACAACGACTTCCTGTTGAGAAAAATGATTGGTTCGGAATGGAAGGCCAAACGCCATGCACATCGTCGTCGACGGCTACAACCTGATCCGGCAGTCCGACACCTTCCGGCAGTCCGAGCGAATCAGCCTGGAAGAGGGGCGCAACGCCCTCATCCGGAGCCTGGCCGTTTACCGGAAACTCCGGGGCCACCGGATCACCGTCGTCTTCGACGGCTGGGTGGGGGGATCGCCGATGGAGGAGCGGGACCTCGCCTATGGGGTGGAGGTCATCTATTCCCGCCTGGGGGAGAAGGCCGACGAGGTGATCAAACGGCTGCTTGCGAAGGGTGATGAGGAGATCCTGGTCGTCACCTCCGACCGGGAGATCGCCGTGTTCGCGACGCGCCGCGGGAAGACCGCCGTCGCCTCCGCCGAGTTCGAAGCGTTGCTGGAACGGAGCGCCGGGAGATTTTCCGCTACGGACGCCACCGGCGCGGGGGACGAGGACGAGGATGACCACCGGACCGGCCTGAAAAGAAAGGGCCCTGCCCGCCGCCTCTCCAAACAGAAACGGGCCGCCCTGGCCCGAATCAGGAAACTTTGACGTTCATTTTGCCGACGGAAAGCAGGAAGCAATCCTCACTGTGTTAACCCCTGCTCCTTCGTCCAAACTTGAGAATGACCGGCAAGATCAGAACGGCAATGGTCGCCAGGAGGGTGCCGAGCGCGATGGGCCGCAGGAAACTGGACACCCCACCGATCTCGACCGCCCAGATGAAATTCTTTTCAGCCAAGGAACCGAGCAGCAGGGACAAAAGGAAGGCCGGAACGGAATAACCGTAACGCGACATAATCGCCCCGACAATTCCGAAAATAATCACCAGATACATATCGAAGAGCTGCTGCTGCCAAGCGAATCCTCCGGCCAGGCAGAAAAGGCAGATAATCGGGACCAGAAAGTGATTGGGAACCGTGGTGACATTGGTAGCCACGCGGGCCGCGCCAATTCCCAGCGGCAAGAGGAGCAGATTGGCCGCCACCAGGGAAAATAGAATTGCATAAGCTTCGGTGGCATGTTCGTTGAAAAAAGAGGGACCGGGCGTGACACCGTTGATCATCATGGCCGCCATGACGATCAGAGTCGTACCAGAACCGGGGATGCCCAGCGTTACCGTGGGGATAAGCGCACCGCCCGGGACGCCGTTGTTGCAGGCGTCCGAAGCGACCAGTCCCTCCACGCAACCGGTTCCGAACTTCTCTGGATTTTTGCTCCACTGTTTTGCCTGACCATAGCTGATCCAAGTGGCAATGGCCGCGCCGGTACCGGGGATAATGCCGACAACAATCCCGATGAAACCCGAACGGATCATATTCCCCCAATATTTCAACGCATCCCGCATCCCTTCGAAGATGGACCCATATCCGGTGAAATTCCGGCGGCCTTTCTTAACCAGGGATTCTTCCCCGGCCAGCGAAAATAGTTCGGCAAAACCGAACACGCCCAACAAAACCGCGATCAGAGAAAATCCTTCAAAGAGTTGATAAAACCCGAAGGGAGCTCTGGTGTAGCCCTTTTGAAATTCCGTCCCGACACAGGCCAGCAATAATCCCAGCGCGGACGAAAAAAGGCCCTTCATCACGGATTTTCCGGTCAGCGATCCCACGGCCGACATGCCGAAGACGGCAAGCATGAACATTTCCGCCGGACCGAAGTTGAGGGCGTACACGCCGACCACCGGTGTCAGCGCCAAGGCGAACACCGCCCCGAGCAGGCCGCCGACGGTAGAGGAAATGATCGATATCCCCATGGCCTGTCCGGCCCGGCCCTCGCGGGTCATCTTGAAACCCTCCAGGCAGGTTGTGGCATTGGAAGGCGTTCCGGGGATATTCAATAGAATCGCCGGAAAGGATCCGGCGGCCTGGGAACTGCAAAAACAGGCCATCATGAAGATGACCGCGTTCGTAGAACCCAAGTAGACCGTGAAGGGCAGCGTCATGGCCAGGAAATTGGTATCGTTAAAACCAGGAATGCCCCCGACCACCAAACCGATCATCATGCCCAAGGCCAGCCACATCAAAACGGTCGGCTGGGCCAGCAGGTAGAGACCGCTCAGCATAACGTCCATACCGGGAAATTCCATGGCGTTCTCCTTCTCAAATCATCAGCCACCCGAGATCCAGTCTCGGCAGGTTCATCTTCATCAACACGATCAGGATCAGGTGAAGAAAAACCGTCACGCCCAATGCAACGAAAACATTGTGGACCCATTTTCTGCCGCCCAGCCCGTGACAGACGGCAAGCATAAACAGGAAATTGCAGATGGAAAAACCCAGGTAAGACAAGCTCGCCAGGTATGCGGTGGCGCCGAGGAAAACCACTCCCATCTTTTTGGCCTCTCTCATCCTGGTCTCGATTCCTTTGGGGGCCGTGGAAACAGGCTCCTCGGTCTTGACGACAATGAACCGGAAAAAAATCAGAATCCCCAAAAGCGCGGTCAACGAGGCGGCGATGAGCGGCCAATACATGACCGTCGGCGGGGCATCCCGGGTTTGAAAAAAGAAAGCCATCCCGAATGCCAGCGCAAGCCCCGGTATGATCGTCTCGCCCCAGTTTATCCTGTATTTGCGTTCGCCCATAAAGATCTCCCGGAAGGGCCGCCGGGCGGAAACTTCCGCCCGGCGGAAAGGTTGGGGGTTACTGCATCAAACTCCCGTATTTCTTCCAGACAGTCTGGAATTCTTTTACATGGTCATCGCACTCCGCCGGTGTCCAGTAGTCGATGAAAGGTTCCATATTCTGTTTTTTCGCCATTTCCCGGGTTTCTTTCGACTTGGTGGCCTCTTTGAAAGTATCGACAAGTTTCTTGTATGCCTCCGGGGCCTGGACCGCCACATCGCGCTTAATCAAAAAAGCAAATGATTCAACTATATTGGGGAATTCCTGTCCCGTAGCCTCGGACAAGGTGGGGATGTCCCAGATGCCCGACCAGACCTTTTTCTTGGTGAAGGAAGCCAAGGCTCTGACAAAGTCCTTTTTGGAGGAGGCGGAGAAATAGGGGGCGATGCAGATATCCACCTGCTTGCCGGCCAAGGCGTCCCGAGCCTTGGCACCGCCGTCGAAGGCAATCACCTTGGCTTTGATGCCGGTCGACTTGATAAAAATCTGAGCCGCAAGGGTGGAAACCGCCTTGGGGTGGGAGGTGGAAATGGTCAGAGGCTTATCCGCCTTTTTCCCGTATTCAATCAGCTCATGAATGGTCTTCCAGGGGGCGTCCTTGTGCACCAAAATGACGTCCGGATCCGTGATCAGGTTTCCGATAAAACCGATCTGGTCCCAACCCCATTTTGACTCGCCGATGTTGATGCTCATCGCCTGCATCGAGATGGTCGTCATGATCGTCGTATACCCGTCGGATGGCCTGGACATCATTTTACCGAAACCGATCATCCCCGACGCGCCCGGGGCGTAATCGAAGAGTATCGGTTGACCGAGAATTTTCTCCCATCCGACGGTCAAAGCCCGGGACGACAGATCGTATCCGCCGCCGGCCTTTGCCGGAATGATATGGGTAAGCGGTTTTTTGGGAAAATCTCCCGCCATCGACGATGCAGCGAAACAGAAAGTCGCCGCCAAGATGATTGCCAGCTTTTTCATAACATTCCTCCTGAGTTATTGGTTTGCCTGTTGCTCACATTGCCTGTCCGCACCGACTCAAAGACCGAGAAGCCGTGCAGGATTTTCCTTTGTCATGCGATCGATTTCAGTCTGGGTGACGCCTTTTTCCATCAGGCACTGGGCGAATACACGCAACACTTCCGCGGGCATTGATTTTCTCGGCTGACCGGCATCGCTCGACAGCACCAGGGCGTCCGGTCCCACCTCCCGAATGCTGTTTAAAAAATCATCGAGTTTGGCAACTCCTGGAATCGGATAAAGATTTCCGCCACATAGTTCAATGATGGCCCCAAGACCGGCCAGCGCGACCTGTTCCGGAACACTCAGCTTCGGCGGATGAAAGCAGGGGTGTGTGACCACCAGCTTGTTAAATCCGATTTCCTTGGCATATCGGGCGAGTAAAAAGATTTCCTCCCGTGAAATATGGGCCGTTCCGAGCATCACGTCCGAATCCCGAATCAGTTCGACAATGGTGCGAACCTCATCCTTGAGGTCACCGCCTTCAGTCGCAACAGAAATTCCCGGGCGGAGGATTTTCCTGCCCGATTTCTGATAGTCATACCCTCCTCCCTGGCCGAAGACGGAAACATGAGCAAGCGCATCAATCGTGGGCATCCATATCTGTTTTGCCCCAAGCCTGATGGCGTGTTCCACGGCGATCGGATTGAGCCCGCCGGCAAAGTGGTTCAACACCAACCCGCCAAATACGTGCGTCTTTTCAACGAGCCGATTGGCCAGGGAAGCGCGACCGACCGTGGATTCGAAATGGTTCTTGAGAAGAATGCCGGCAAGACCTGTCTCTTCCGCATGCCGCGCCATGTCGAAATCGTTTCCGGAACGGGTGAATAGAGACGGATTGGAATGGATATGCAGATCATAAGCGCCGGAGAGGTCTACAATGGGCATGGAATTTGGCCCTCACTTTCAGCGAATCTGGATATGGTAATGGAACTGGTCGCCCCGCCCGAATCCGGAACGGAATTCAACCGGCCTGTCGCCATAAGTATAGGCTATCCGTTCCACAAAAATCAGCGGATCACCGGAATGGATTGCCAGGGCTTCAGCCAATGTTCCGTCGGCTACCCGAGGCTCGAGAAATTCATCCGCCCAGATAATCGGTATCCCATAAATTTCGTCGTAAATCGGGTAAAGCAACTTTTTAGAGATGTCGATACGGTCAAAACCGCGGAATATTTGTTCCGGAAGATACAGATCTTCAAGGATAAGCGGCACATCCATGATGATGCGCAGCCGCTTGATCCAGATAACCTTCTCTTCATCGCCCAGGTTAAGGATTTCCCGCACGCGCGGCCCGGGATCGATCACCTGCGAAGAGAGCACCCGGGAGTTGGGAATGGTGTTCCCTTCGCGTCCCTCGTTATTCTCCAAACCGTAGCGGCAGAATCGGAAAAAGGATCGGCTGAAATCAGGTTTCGATACGAACGTACCTTTGCCCTGGCGGCGATAGAGGACACCCTCTTTGCAGAGTTCCGCAAAAGCGTTTTTCACGGTGCCCGGCGATACACCGAACATTTCCGCCATTTCGTTCTCTGAGGGAATCATCTGGCCCTGTTTCCAGGTATTGTCGGCAATCCGGCACTTGATCTGCTCTTTGAGTTGAAAGTAGAGGGGAATTACACTTTTGAAATCAAGCTGATTGGTATTCGTGTCCGTCATATTTGATTCACCCGCATCGGTTATTTTCTCCCGCTTATCTACTTATATACATAAGTACTAAACCATTGTCAATATCTTTTTAAAAGCTTGATTTCCTTTTCATTCGTGCAAACTCGTTGCGCAGATCGCCACAATCAAGATCACAGTAAAGGCCTTAGCCCATTTTCCGCAGTTGTAAAGTTTCAAAGACGAAAATCATTCAACTATCCAGAAAAATTCCTCCCAGATTTCTCAATTCTGAAAGCAAACTGCGGAAGATGGGTTAGTTGGAACAAGCGAAGCTGAGGGCCAGGCGGTGGTCGGATATTTTCAGGCCCGGGATACGAAGGAGAGACTGGATACGAACGGAACCGTCAACACAATGATCTCACGGAAAGGGATTCGAGCCAGGGGAAAAGGAGTTTGCCGACACTGTGTTGGCAATTACAAAAATATAATTATAATCGATACCTCAACTAAAAAGATCCTGAATGCCGGTTGAAGATTGAGCCAGAACGAATGATCACT
>DIWG01000004.1 GCA_002423465.1 Syntrophaceae bacterium UBA6112
ATGATCCCGAAACGGAAAGAAATTACGCGGGGTCGACAGATTTTACGGCAAAGACGGAATGTATGAAATATTTTCAGGAAGCCTGCCGGGATAATGATCCCTATAAACTCGGATTGAGTTTCCATTTCTTCGCGGATCTGCATATGCCAATGCATACCGCCAATTACACGAATGCGCATGATCCATGGTTTTGTCATGGAGAGTATGAAAAATATGCCGACAGCAACCTCGCCTCCTTCCTCCTTGATCCCAAAGTATTTCATGAGACATATCCCGCAAAATCCCTCGTCATAGACATGCATCTGGAAAAATTGTGCTGGGGCGAGGCGGTGTTATCCAAATCCATTTTTGGTCCGATTGGAAAGTATTTAATTCCGGAAAAGATTCGATCAGGCACGAATAAGTGGGGCAAGGAAGCCGATTCTTCTCTGAAACAGGTTATCCCGTTGGCTCAAAAAGGGGCGGTGATGCTATTCCTGAGATGGGCCGACGTTATGCGTCACTCAAGGAGCAGCATTTATGGCGGGAATGGAGGCAATTCATTTACAGATGACCTCACCACCGAAAAAATTATTACCAGAGTTATTGTTCGCCATGGCGAATTAGTCGATTCAATTCAGCTCAGGTGGAAAACTTCCTCTGGAGATCGTTCAGGGGAAAGACATGGGGGAGGCGGCGGCGCCGAGAGTTATTTTGATCTAAATGAAGGTGAATGCATTGAATCAATTTCCGGAGAAGCTGGAGATTTCGTTCGTAAGTTAGCATTTAAAACGAATGCGGGGAAAGAATACACCTTTGGGAAGGGTGGCTGTGGTTCGAAGCCTTTCACAATCGACTTGAAAGGCAATAAGATTTTGGGGTTTTGGGGTCGAAGTGGCGCATATCTCGATGCAATAGGCGTCTGTTCTATTTAAGGGAAGAACAATAGGTGTCAGAGCTGCACGCTTCACAAAAAGAATAGTTCTTTATGCAAACATTGCGATTTTGCTGAGTAAAAATGCTATGGGCAAAACAACTGCGGATTGAATACCCGGGAGCTTACTATCCTGTCACAGCGCGGCTGGTCGTCGAAAAGCCCTGGAAGAGTTAGGTTTGTGAAACGTGTAGCTCTGACACCCAGGCCGGTACACATTGCAACTTCAATCCTAACAATTTGGTAGACCCCGGGAACCAACCCAACCCGGCTGATAGATGAAAAAGGGAAACGGACCGAGGCCCTGTACCGGAAAGGGACGCTTGTCTTCAAGGAGCTTTTCTCTCCCGAAAGCGGTGTGATAAAAGCATGTGTATTTAGTGCCAAAGATTTTAAGGCTGATATGAGGTTTTGAGGAGATTTATGATGATCAAGGTTCTTATTCTATTTTGTTCTCTGACATTGCCTGCAATCGTGTTCGCGGGCAACGACTCTGGTTCCGACAGAACAATCCCTGCTGAAGTAAAATCTTTCGTTGAGCGTGGGACAAGGCTTCTGGCATGGGAACGCGCCGACCTGAACGGAGACAATAAAGATGACTATATCATTGTGCTGGAGAAGGAGAAGCAGCAGCCAAGCGATCCGGATATGGAATCCAGGCAGCGCCCCCTTCTTATCGTTACAAGAAACAGTAACGGAAGGTTGGAAGTGGTCAAAAGGAACGACAAGATCGTCTATTGCTCACAATGTGGCGGGATGATGGGTGACCCCTTTGTCGGGGTTACCGTTGGGCGGAAAACCTTCACCGTAGAGCATTACGGCGGCAGCGCATGGAGATGGAGCAACAGTTTCACCTTTAATTACTCCAGGATTGACAATACCTGGCAGCTGGTTGAGGTCAAAGAAGAGAGCTTTCACGCGGGCGATCCGGAGGGGGGCGAATCCAGGCGTTACACGCCGCCAAGGGATTTTGGAAAAATAGATATAGCGAATTTTGATCCTGATACCTGGAAAAAAAGAAGAAAGTCAAAGTGAGCCTGCGAAACTGCAAATATCAATTCTGTTTTTATTCATATATACTCGATGCATAGACAACAACTTATTTAATATTATATATTTATATCATATAGTATCAATTCATTATCTATTCAATAAGGGTCTCACACATGCGAGCAGGCACCCTCGACAATTCAGACCGATTACTATCATTCCTGGGCACGGGAGTATATTCCGCACCGGAAATTCAGCAACGCTTTCGTTGCAGTCAACCCACGGTTTCTCGCTTGCTTGCGCAACTGGGCGACAGGATAACCATTTTTGGGAACGCACGAGCACGGCGCTACACGAAAATACGTGACATACGAGGTCTCGGTGGAGAATTTCCGATTTTTACAATTGACTCCGAAGGCAATGCTCACCTGATCGGAACGTTATACGCTGTTGCGCAGGATCATTTTCTCTGGACCCCTCTGGATGCGCGTGAACAACTATTCCGAAGCCTTCCCTGGTTCATTGCCGACCTCCACCCGGAAGGCTTTGTCGGCCGCGCTTTCGTTCGTCAATTACACGAGGAATTGGGCCTTCCTCTTCGCGGTGTTGACTGGAATGAAGATCACGTCTTGTCCGCACTGGCGCGTAGAGGGGAGGATACCATGGGGAACCTGGTCATCGGCCGGGAATCCATTGAGAGATACTTTCGCATGGTTCGTGAGTTGCCCGCGCCGATTCGGGAAGATGCCATTGCCGATACCTATCCGCGGTTTGCCCAAGAAGCCGTAGACGGCCAACCGGCAGGATCGTCAGCGGGTGGAGAGCAGCCCAAATTTACCGCCATTGTCGAGCGCTCAGAAGCAGTTCGGAACGTACTGGTCAAATTTTCTCCGCCTGTCAGCACAGACGAAGGAAGGCGTTGGGCGGATCTCCTTATCTGCGAACATCACGCCCTGGATGTTGTACGAAGTTCAGGTGTCAGTGCTGCCCAAAGCACCATAATCGAAGCAGGTGGCCGGGTATTTCTGGAGGTGGTACGCTTTGACAGAACCGGATTACTGGGGCGCCTGCCTATTATTTCATTGCGAGCTATTGATAATGAATTTTATGGTTTTCAGGACAACTGGGTGAATGCCGCAAAAAGAATGGCAAACGATGGAAGGTTGTCAACTCAGGATGCCGGTTCTCTCAGGTGGCTCTCGGTTTTTGGCAGCCTGATCGGCAACAATGATCAGCACTTTGGCAATGTCTCCTTGATTATGCTTGATGGCGGCAGGGTATACAGGCTTGCTCCGGCCTATGATGTGCTTCCAATGGTCTACAGGCCAGGAGACGGGACTGTTCCATCACGTCCTCTCACGGTACCCGCGGTTGTTCCCGGCGCCCCTAACGAATGGTCCTCAGCACTTGAAAGCGCCGGCCGGTTCTGGAACCAAACAAAATCCGACATCCGAATTTCTGATCAATTTCGAATGATTTGTTCGGAAAACTACAACATTGTAAATGGATTATATGCCGGACCTCGTTTATTCGCGTAACCCTTACTAGTAAAGAGGATCATGGACAGCTGCGCCAACCGAGCGCAACAGCGGTTGAACCCGTTGCGCTCTCAACCGCCGGCCCAAAAATACAAATCTCAACGAGGACAATATGTATCCTGAAACGGATGAAATAAGCGAATATCTGATTTCCGACACAATTGTTGACTGGCAGACGCCGGCTGTCCGGGAGAAGGCTCTGGAACTTACACGGTCATTATCAGACGAAATTGCCAAAGCCCGCTGTCTGTACGAATGGGTGAGAGACACCATTCCCCACTCCAATGATGCCGGACTCGATATCGTGACCTGCACGGCAAGCGAAGTGCTGCACCATGGTACCGGGATCTGTTTTGCAAAAAGCCACCTCCTTGCCGCCTTGCTCCGGGCGGTTTCCATCCCGGCCGGATTCTGCTACCAGGTTTTACGCCGGGATCCCCCTGTCGATAATGAACCGGTTTTGCACGGATTTAATGCAATTTTCCTCGCAACCCTCGATACATGGATTCGGGTCGATGCACGGGGCAATACCAAAGAGATCAACGTTCAATTCTCTATCGAGAAAGAGCAGCTTGCCTTTGCCATGGACCCTTTGGCCGATGAATTCATCTACGAAACGATTTTCGCGGCGCCGGTGAGCAGTGTGGTCGACAGACTGAGAATGTACGATACCAGAAGTGAATTGTTGCTGGATTTACCCCAGTCCCTGTAACAAAGCTGCTGCTCCGGCCACCACCGGGAAACGGGGACAGGTGACTTTTTGAAGTACAACGGAGCGCACGGGAAAGGAAAAATGGCCTGACTTACCGTACTTCCCACACTCTCGATATCAGTATACTGTGTCGTATACACAACAATGCAACCCATCATTCCTTTCAATTCAACTATAATTCCACTATCAAATTGCCTCATTATCCACAAGTCCAAACAATTTTAAATGATATCGACTTTCAATAGACAAGCCGGGCGCCATAACCTGCCGGAATCACGACAAGCATGATAACTATTCGATATTATTACCCATATATTTCTGACCATATAGAAGGCAATTTGCTATACACCTCCAAAAAATAATACTTTGCCTTGTTTCAAACAGACTTATCAACAGGCTATCAACAGGTGAATGTTGAGATTGGGTTACATCATGTTCATTATTCAGACATTTCATCATTCTTTTCAGCCTTGTGGACTGTATAGCGTCACGCTTCCAGGAGGGGCTCCGGTGCTTAAATGTTCACTAATTCGGCTTTTAGAGGCTCTTGCAAAAGTAAAAAGGGGTTCCCTCTCCCCTGGTGGGAGAGGGTTAGGGAGAGGGGGAAGATGACATAAAATTGTTATGTTGTGCCTTCCCGCTCCCCCTCCCATCAAGGGAGGGGGAGCGGAGTTTTAAGACTTTTGCACGAGGCTCTTTAGTAAACCAATTTAATACCGCCCCCATGGGCGCCCCCTTTGCCCCACAGGTCAGTCCGCCACCTGAGGAAGAACGCGTTTCGGAATACGTCGATACGCACGTCTTACCGCAGTATAAAATCCCGCCGGTTTCATGACCTTCCATTCCTAATTAGATGGTAATTTATTGACTACGGCTTATTCTGCATGGTAGTTTGTCGGCGCGCGAAAAGGCAATTCCCTATTCCATCAAGGCGCATAAGAGGCAGGCCTCTGAATGGCTGCCCCCGGATTCCACGATGTTTTTCAGAACCGTGTACACGGAAAAAGAGGCCACCGCCCACCATGAGGCCGGACATGCCGTTATGGCGCATCGCAGGCAGATCCGCATCAACCGGGTTTCCATAGCCCGTACCCCGGGTCGGTGCGAGGTACTGGGATTCGTGGAGCATTCCGGGAAAGATACGCTATCGAACGGAGAGGTCCCACGGGAGCGCCTTTACGGACGGCTCCTCGTTTCCCTGGCCGGCCTCTCGGCTGAATACCTGTTCACCGGAAAGAAAAACCTGGAGGCCGCCGCTTCGGACCTTGCCGTGGCCGAGCTTCTCCTGAATGACCTGACCACGTCGGAGAACAAGAATGACTTTGCTGCCGCGGCCCTCCGCGAATGCGACGGGTTTCTCAGTCAGCCGGAAAACTGGCGGCTTGTCTGCCTGGTGGCCCGCTACCTTCTCGATGTGGAGGAAACCCTTGACGGGAAACGGCTTCGCGAGGTCATACAGCGACTTGAGGTGGAAATGCCGTCGCTCGAAAGTGCAGTTACCGGGGCGTGAGCGTACATAGAAGGGCCAGACGCTTAGTCCATCCGCCCCCGTTACCGAAGGTTGCCATGGAAGAACTTCAACAGATACTCTCGCAATTACGGAACGCCCAAAATCCGGAGGATGTCTTCGGCATGCCCGTGCAAGGGATGAGCGATGCCGAAGTGAACGCCGAGGTGAAGCGTACCTATATGCGACTTCTCCAGATTGCCGATCCCGATTTTTACCCGACGGACGAACAGGCGCGCCAGGCGGCCGCACAGGCCAATGCACTGCTCCACCGCTTCTATGAGGATGCCCGCAGGAAGATTGCCGACCACACCTACGGCCGGAACGAGTCGCGGCAGGCATCCACGAGCAGCGACGGAACAACGATCAGCGTGGGCGAACGGGAATACCGTATCGAAGGCACTCTGGCGCAGGGAGACCTTTCAACGGTATACTCCGGCACAATGACCGATTCGGGCAGATCCGGAGGGCCGGTAGTCTTGAAGCTGGCGACCGACCCGGCGGACAATGATCTCATGCAGAATGAGCTCCGCGTATTGCGCTATCTGCATACGGAACCGGGTGTCTACGCAAAGCATCTCCCCCCGGTTTTCGATGACCTGCGAACCCATGACGGCAGAATGGGCCTGATTCTCGGAAAGGTGGAAGGATTTGATCTGAATCGGGTGAAACAGAAATACCCGAACGGAATTCCGCAGCTGCATATCATCTGGGTCTTTCGCCGGCTGCTCAGCATCCTCGGCTATGCCCACAGCAAAGGCGTCATCCACGGCAACGTGGAGCCCGCCCACGTGCTTCTCTCGGCGTCCGATCACAACCTTTTCCTGCTGGACTGGGCCTATTCCATCTACAAGCCCGCCGCCACGGGCCAGGGCTTCCGCGCCCTGAACGCGCAGTACAGCGCCCCCGAGGTGGCCGAGAAAAAACCGCCCCTCCCCGCATCGGACCTCTTCTCGGCGGGAAAATGCATGATCTTTCTCCTCGGAGGGAACATCGAAACCGATGAGATGCCGGCGACGGTGGACGAGAGAATCCAGCGCTTCATAAAATTCTTTGTGCGGCAGTCCGCTGTGCAGCGCCCCCAGGACGCCTGGGAGATGTACGGGCGGCTGGACGACCTGCGGCAGGAGGTCTTCGGACCCCATCAATTCATCGAGTTTCAGATGTAGCAGCCGGGAATATCGAACAGACCAAAAAGCGGGTACCATCATTACTTTCGGGAGAGAACCATGGGACACGGAAATTACAGTCAGGATGTCGCACGACAGGCCCGATCCTCCAACTCCGACGCCTTCAACTACCAGGGGTACGGCATCAACGGAACAACGGCTAGTCAGCGCCGCGAGGTACATCCCCTCATCAACCCGTTTCAGCAGGAACGGGAATGCCGCAACACCACGCCCATCGTGGTCGCTCTCGATGTAACCCGATCACGGGGGAACGACAGCCGTGTCATGTACGAAAAGCTTCCGACCTTCATCGGGCAGATAGAGATGAAGGGCTACGTGGAGGGCGCGGCCATCAGCTTCGCTGCCATCGGCGACGCGGAGGCGGGTGATGCGGCCCCCATTCAGGCCAGCCAGTTCGAGGCCGACAACCGGCTTGATGAGGCCCTGAGCAAGTTCTGGCTCGAAGAGGGCGGAGGGGGCACGGGCCAGGAATCGTACGAACTGACCGCCTATTACTATGCCCGCCACGCGAAGCTGGACTGCCTGGAACGGGGCGAAAAGGGGTATTTCTTCTTTGTGGGCGACGAGGGTTTTTATCCCACGGTATCATCGCTCCAGGTAAAGCGCTTCATCGGAGACGATCTGGAAGGGGACGTGGATGCCACGGCAATCTTTCAGGAGCTCCTGGAGCGGTTTCATGTCTTCCTCATCTATCCGCAGAAATCATGGGAGGATCGCAAATCCGACATCGACGCGGAGATTCAGAAACGGGTCGAGGGCGCGGGCGGTCAATACAAGAATGTGGACATCCGCGCATCGCTCATCTGGAACAACCGGAACGATCTGGACCTGCACATCATCCCGCCCTCGGGAGAAGAGATCTACTATGCGCACAAACAGTCGGCCTGCAAAGGCTGGCTCGACGTGGACATGAACGTGCAGGGAGAAACCACGAAGCCGGTCGAGAACATCCGCTGGTCAAAGGGAGAGGCCCCGAAAGGGCGCTACAGGATCTTTGTGCAGAACTACCGCTTCCATGAGCTGGAGCAAGGCCCCACGAACTTCCGCGTGGAGGTGGAGGTCGCGGGCGAGGTCCGTCACTTCGACGGGGTTGTCGGTGGCAAGGGAGAGACAGGCAATAGAAGCAATGTTGTCGTGTATGAATTCGAGTTCGATCCGGCACGGGCACGGTCGACCGGGGAGGAAACCTCCAGTGGGGATGAGTACGCGGGCTACAGGGACGAGGTCATCCTGAAACAGTGGGGTGAAGTGCTCCCTGAAGGGCATATACTGCGAATCGAGGATCCCGCGACAATCTGCGATGTGATGCTGGGCGCCCTGAGCATGGTGGCGGCCGGCCACGACCTGAACTCCTATATCAGCGACCTGCAGGGACGAGAACAGATCGCCGCACGGGTGGGCCAGACGCGAAAGGCCCTGGAAGGATTAGCCCTGAATGTGGCGCCACGACCCCGCATCGATACGGTCGATCTCCCTCCGGCTGAGAAGGACGGCGGCCCCAAACAGACAAAACGCCTCTGACAGGCCTCGGGGAAAAAGCGGAATGATGCTGATGGAACCCTGATGACCGGAGGAAAGATGCAGACCGTGGCCGTGGTCGGACTGGGGTTCGGCGATGAAGGAAAGGGATCCGTCGTCGATTTTCTGGCAGAAGAACTGTCCGCCGACTGGATTATCCGCGCCAATGGAGGAGCCCAGGCAGGCCACAACGTCATCACCGGGGACGGCCGGCACCATACCTTCTCGCAATTCTCGGCCGGATCCTTTCGTCCCCGTGTGAAGACCTATCTCTCCCGCTTCTTTTTTCTCGATCTCCTCGCCCTTCGCACCGAAGCCGAAGTCCTCCGCTCCAAGGGAGTGAGCGATCCCCTCAGCCGGCTTTACATCTCTTCCGGCGCCACCGTACTCACTCCCCTGCAACGAAGTTTCAACCGGCTCCGGGAACTCGTCCGCGGCAAGGATGCCCATGGAAGCTGCGGCCTGGGCATCGGAGAGGCCTTTGCCCTGCGGGGCGATCCTGATCTGCAGGTCTTCCCGCCCGACCTGGCGGAACTCTCATCCCTGCGCGGAAAACTGGCCCGCCAGCAGGACTATTACCTCCGGGAGGCGGACCGGCTTCTCCCGTCCTGTGCCGACGCCCGGCAATCAGGAGATGAAATAGGGGAACTCCGTCTCGACCTGCGGTTCCCCCCACTGCCTCGAATCGCGGCGGAACGTCTGCATGCCGCGGCCCGGGGGTTGCAGTTCGTTTCCGATGAGTATGCGGGGCGCATCCTCGATTCCGACGCAACCGTTCTCTTCGAAGGCGCCCAGGGAATACTTCTGGACCAGGATCACGGGTTCCGGCCCCATGTGACCCCGAGTCACGCGGGATTTACGAACCCGTTACAGATGCTTCGTGAACACGACTCGCAGCGCAGCATGATCCGCCTGGGTGTAATCCGCACCTACATGACCCGTCACGGCGCCGGTCCCCTGCCCACCTTTGCCGTTGCGGAGACGACAGACGGAACAGTCGAGGCCGCCCTGCCCGAGCTGCACAATAATGCTTCCGGAATGCAGGGGGCGTTCCGAAGAGGATGGCCGGACCTTGCCCTGCTTGAGTACGCCATACGGTGCGCAGGGGGGATCGACGGCCTTGCCCTGACACATGCGGATCGTTTCGGACAGATCCGGCGCATCTGCCGCTCATATGAAAACCTCACGACCGAGGACCTGCTCCGGGCGGAAGGGAGAGAGCGTACCCTCCTTCTGGAAAAGGCGATCCCGTGGTACGAGGAGGTGCCGCCGGATCTTCGAGCCGGCCGAACTGTTCGAAGGGAACTGTTGGAGGAAACATGGAAGGGCCATCCCCTGGAGATCATTTCCCATGGGCCTCGCAGCAATGAAAAGACTGTAACGGGTAGCCTGCTGCGCCGTCATGATTTGTGAAGGGAAAACAAGGGGGGGCCACCACCTGGAGTTTTATCAGGAAAAAACGAGGAAGTAATATCCCATATGAGATGCTGCATCCTGTATAAGATGCTTTATGGTTGAATAAATATTCCATTTGGGAAAATCACCGGTTCACGCACGCGCGTGAACCGGTGAGTAACGAGTTGTAGCTATCAGGACTGTCATGGACATTGAAACGTTCCTTATAAAACGATTTCCAGGCTGCGGTCGAACACAAGAATTCCGCGATGAACTTGCTAACGCATGCAATTCATTTGTAACATCCGGCTTGGCTGATGCAAATTTCACCAAGGAACTATGTTCAGGCTTGGAGCAAAAATTCTGGTCCCGTGTTTCGGAAGCTTTACTAGCAGCACGTTTGTGCAAAGTGGGTCTCCATCCTGTGCCTTCACTTGGAGGTGGTCCAGACTTTTTATTGATCGAGAAAGGCCTAAAGATCTGGATCGAAGTTATTTGCCCAGAACCACACGGGGTGCCGTCTGACTGGCTGACTTCTGCCCCTTCCGGAGTGATGAAAGTGGTAGATTTCCCGCATGAAAATTTAATTCTGCGATGGACAAGCGCCATCAAAGAGAAGGCAAAAAAGCTGATTGGCAGCGTGGATGGCACCACTAAAGGTTATATTGAAAAAGGAATCGTCAAATCAGGAGATGCGTATGTAATTGCAGTGAATGGTTGCCAACTTCGCAACGGCCCTTTTCCCAATTTGTTTGGCATAAGTCAATTTCCTTTTGCAGCCGAAGCTGTTTTCGCGATTGGGCCTTACCAGATAAAAATCAATCGCGATACGCTTGAACAGACAGACGCTGGACATCAACACCGTCCTTTTATATCTAAGCCGAAGGGGTCACCAGTTCCTGCATACACCTTCCTTGATGCGAGGTTCAAACCAATCAGCGCCATTTGGGCTGTAGATGTAGCCGGAACTTTAGTTGGAAAGATAAACCCCATGGCTGTAATTCATAACCCCAATGCCTTTAACCCAATAGCAATTGGGCTTCTTCCGGCACACGATGAATATGTAGCCACTCCCATCGGTACAGAGGAGTTTGAACTTAATAGGATTGAAGGTTGCTTACAAAAATGATGTTTCTTGTTTTGAAAGTGGAATAATCTGAAAAAGCGATACCCAACGCAAGGCTGGACCGGCCCTAAAACCGGCCGGTCAGCCTTGCGTTATACCCAGAACCGAAACTGTTCCGAGTGAACACAATGTCCAAAAGGAGGAATTATGGGAACCGAAGCCCCCATAGATAAAAAAACATCTCGAAACGCAGACCATCTCAACAATTATTACGGAGTTAATTGTTCACACCTAAAATGGAGTTTTTGGGCCAGCATAACGGCTCTTTGTATTGGCCTTTCCTCAATCTTAGCAGGTGTCTGGTTCGTCTTAACTGGGAACCAATCATTAACATCCTCTTTGGCAACAATTGGAGGGGTATTAACCCAGTTTATTGGAGCTGGGTTTTTCTTCCTGTATACAAAAAATCTAAAGCAACTTAACTTATTTTATGAAAAGCTGATAAAGCTCCAAGACACTGAACACGCTATAGCTCTAATTGGATTTTTACCAGTTGAAGCAAGAGAAAAACAAATTAACATGATAATCAATATGCTGATCACTCGGAATGAGCCCAAATTGGACCTTAATCCCGAAATGTTGAAAGCAATGCAAGAGTATAGCAAATCCCAATCATCTTAGCTGTCTATGGCCATTTTCTCTAAGATAAGGAGTCTAAGAGGAGTCTAAGGGGACGATCTTGATATTTTTACATTTGCTACTAAACTCACCACATGCCACGTCACGCCCGCATTGACATACCCGGCTTGCTCCAGCATGTCATCGTCCGGGGCATCGACCGCAGCCCCATTTTTCTCGATGACCAGGATCGTGAGGATTTCCTGCAACGTTTCCGCCTGCTGTTGCAGGAGACGGAAACGGACTGCTATGCCTGGGCGCTGCTCGACAACCACGTTTTATGTTGAGCTCAAC
>DIWG01000041.1:0-7134 GCA_002423465.1 Syntrophaceae bacterium UBA6112
CCGAAATCGGGCGGATACGACGGACGGATTTGCCCGAATATCCCATTCAGGCAGTGCGCGAGGCCATCATCAACGCAGTGGTTCATGCGGACTACGCCCTGGGAGGGATGGACATCAAGATAGCCATTTTCGACGACCGCCTGGAGATAACCAATCCTGGTTTTCTCCCCTTCGGATTGACACTCGAAGCCGCCTTGTCCGGCGTTTCCCGACTCCGCAACCGGATCATCGGCCGGGTATTTCGGGAACTGAAGCTGATTGAACAATGGGGATCGGGCATAGGCCGAATCATAGCCGCCTGTAAGGCGCAAGGTATCCAACCGCCCAGCTTCGAGGAAATCGGGGCCAGCTTTCGTGTGACCCTGTTTTCCGGGGCCGTTTCCGAACGGACAGCACCGGATTGGCTTGCTCCGTTGATGGACCACTTCTCCGGTTGCCGGGAAATCACGACGAAAGATGCCGCGACATTGTGGAAGACGTCCGATAGAACGGCACGGACAAGGTTGCGCAGCCTCGTCGAGAAAGGGATTCTGGCCGAGGTCGGTACCAGCCAGAAAGACCCGAAAAAAACCTATGTCTTGAAAAAATCTCTATGATTTTCCTTTGGGAAGGATGGCGATGAAAGAAGACCTCTTACACAGCACAAGGGACTCGTCTTAGTGAACAATTCTGGAGAAGCGGCACGTGATTGATATGCATGAAAATTCCGATATGCTTCTATGCCAGCACCTGGAAGGGTTGGCAAGTGCAGATAAAGACTACTGGTCTTTCAAAGGAAACTCGTGTCGAGAGCACGGACATGGCCTGTTCCAGTATCCTGCGATGATGGTGCCACAGGTGGCTCGAGCCATCCTTGAACAAGCATGTTCGGTGCATCCTAATATTGAACGAGCAGGCGATCCGTTTTCTGGCTCTGGGACTATTATGACGGAAAGCATGATGCGTGGCCTCGCATTTTGGGGAATAGACATCAATCCCTTAGCAATATTGGTTTGTCGAGTTAAAAGCGGCCCGTTCTTTGCTGAAATGCTAGCACAAAAGACCAAGGAACTCGTGTGCAGAATCAACGCCGACAATCTATCCGTGATCGAGGCCCATTTCCCAAATCGCGATAAGTGGTTCAAGAAAGAGGTTCAAATTTCACTTTCGAAGATTCGTAGGGCGATCCATCAAGAAGAAGCTCTGTGGGCACGCAGATTTTTTTGGGTAGCCCTTGCAGAGACTGTTCGAATGACGAGCAACTCACGAACATCAACATTTAAACTTCATATAAGGAAGCCAGAGGATATCGAAGGACGCGACTGTGAACCGGTGAATGTTTTCAAGAAGCTTCTTGATCGTAACTTACAACACTTTCAGGATCAGGCGAACCGCCTGTTGACATCAGATCATTTGGTGGATGGATATTATAAACGCAACTTGTCAATATCGCTTGGCGACGTACGAGATATAAAAGATCAGACACAGTGTGACATCATTATCACGTCTCCGCCATATGGTGACAACGCAACAACGGTGCCCTATGGCCAATACTCCTATCTGCCTCTGCAGTGGATCGATATGAAAGACATTGATGCTGATATCGATGAAGATTACCTGGCATCGACTCACGAAATCGACACCCGGAGCCTTGGCGGAAGCAAGCGCGTAAAGAAAGAGGAAACTACGTCTCTCTGTGATCGTTCTCCTGTATTTGCTCAATATGTTAAGGCTCTATGCAACCAGCCTCATGATCGTGCTCTTCGAGTTACAGCCTTCTTTCGTGACCTCGATGCTTGCCTTGATCCAATTCTGAAGGCACTACGACCAAATGGACTTATGGTTTGGACACTTGGCAATCGAAAGGTCGGTGGAAAGAGAGTGCCTTTGGATAAAATACTTGAGGAGCTTCTTTCGGTTCATAATGCCAGGCTATTATGTAAGCTGACCCGTCGAATTTCTTCAAAGCGGATGGCACCTAAGAACAATGTAGCAGATACGATATCTCGAGAAACCATACTAGTCATGCGGAAGGCGGGATGATATGGAAAAACAAACACGTGCACATTTTGAGGTTCATCCTTCCGTTGTATATCAGCTCGGCGAAAGCCTAATCACCGACGCGATACAGGCACTGATTGAACTGGTAAAAAACTGCTATGATGCAGATGCATCCTATGCCAAGGTGACCATCGATACGCACGGTGTTATTGATGTTGTTGGTGCCATTTACCCTTCACAAAGCGGTAGAATCCTTGTTGAAGACGACGGCCATGGCATGGATTTGGCGGATGTTGAATCCGGATGGCTGACGATTTCGAATAGGAAAAAACGAGAACTCAAGCACGCCAAAAAAACAACACCTGGAGGACGTACCCCACTTGGTGACAAAGGTCTGGGGCGACTCGGGGTGCAGAGGCTAGGAGAGAATCTGGAGATTTTCACGAAATCTAAGGCAGAGCAAGGCTACCATTTCGGCTTCTCGTGGCTAGATTTCGAGACCGCCCCAAAGCTCGAGGACGTTGATGTCCATTTAGCCGAAATCAAGTACCCCCAACAGCATGGAACAAAAGTCGTTGTGTCCGGTCTTCGGGAACCCGACCTCTGGCGCGGTCAAAGTGCACTGAAGCGCCTTGAGCAAGAGCTTTCACGGATGATCTCCCCGTACAGGCAAATCCGCGATTTTACGGTGGCTGTAGTTGTGGATGGCAAGCCACTTGAGCTGTTGGAGATAAGTGACCAGATCCGGGATATTGCCCCTGTAAGGTATAGTCTGGCTTTTGATGGAACACAGCTTGTCATTCGAGGACGCACCAGGTTAGATTTTTTCCGCCCTTCATCATCAAAAGAGGCCGAGCAATTTGCGCTGATCGCAGAATCTGATGATGGACAAGCGTTTTTCGACTTCCTTCAAACACAGAAGCTGGCAAAGACCCTCGGACTGACCCGATCGAATTCAAAACAATGGTTTGTAGAATTTCGCTGGCAAAGACCTTTGGCGAATCTCGACAAGGCCCAACCCGCACCATCCGGAGACGGCGTCGCCAACCCAGGACCATTTGCCGGAGAGGTGGATTCGTTTGATCTTGGGACGACCGCGTTTCAAAATCAGTCCGTTTTTGATCGCATCAGTGAATACCGCCGTCACATCAAAGAATTAAGTGGTATTCGTGTTTACCGAGATGGATTCGCCATCAGAGTTGACCATGACTGGCTTAAGCTCGGTGCACAGTGGACATCGGCGACATCCTATTATGGGCTAAAACCGGATAACACGCTTGGTTACATCGCTCTCTCGGCGCGTGACAACATGGAGCTTGAAGAGACGACGGATCGTGAGGGCTTTAAGGATTCACCATACTTCCGCAACTTCTATGCTTTACTGGACGAGTTCAAGACGTTCACGACGACAGCCCACGATTTCTTCGGCCGATCTTGGACAGAGTTTCGTAAGATGCGAAACGAAGCCTTGGCGCGTGTGGACTCTCGGAAGACGGTAGAAGATATCTCCCAGGCGATCAAAAAGGGGCTTGCCGAAGCGCCGGTGCATCAGAAGAGCTTGGAAGTCTTTAAAACCAGGCTTAGTGTCAGTGCCACGGCATCTAAGGCTGTAGCATCAAGGCTTCGATCGGCAAAAGAGATCACACCTGAACTGCGCGAGAAAGTGACCGAGGCTCTATCGGACTTAGAACCGCTCCTTGTGGAGGCCAAAGCAGTAACAGACCGCCTATCCACCTACCTCGAAGAAATCGGAGCGCTTCGAGGCATGGGGCAGGTGTTAGAGGATCGGGTAGATGGCCTACGACGCCAACTGGATGACATGTACGAAACCGTGGCGCTGGGATTGACAGCGGAGGCACTGTCACATGAAGTCTATAATGTGGCAGACCATCTTGCAATGCGTGCCAAGTCTGCGCAGACAACGCTTCGAAACAAGGGCATCACGGACCGCCCAATTCTTGCGTTTATCGAGTATGTCCAAACATCTGTCATGGCCCTTCGTAAGCAGATGTCCTTCCTATCGCCATCGTTGAGGTATGTGCGAGAGCAGCGACATAACATTGATCTAAATGAATTCTTTACCGAACTCATTGAATTCTACCGCGACCGTTTGGAGAAGAATAAGATTGTAATGCGGATATCATGTACGGAATCTGTACCATTTGTCGTGTTTATGAATAGGGGGAAATTAACACAGGTGCTTGATAATCTGGTGTTAAACAGCGAATATTGGCTCAAAGAAGATATTGCACAGAAACGCCTGCAATCTGGAACTATCATCGTGGATATATCACGACCGTTCCTCCGCATATCTGACGATGGAAGCGGCATCGATCCAAGCGTGGAGCTCGCGATCTTCGAGCCATTCGTGTCTGCCAAGGCAAAGGGGCAAGGTCGGGGCCTCGGCCTGTTTATCGTAAAACAACTACTGGATTCAGAGGGGTGCAACATAGGCCTGCTCCCCGAACGTAATCAAAAACAACGACTGTTTAAATTTCAGATTGATCTCCGGGGTGCACTCCATGAATGATGAAGCTATATCGCAAGCACGAACTGCCGTGGAGAATATTCTGACTGCCCTTCGTGTGGCACGGGTTGTTTATGTTGATGATGCAAATGGCGACGCTGTGACGTTGGAAGACGTGATTGCCGCCGCCTTGGCTCTCGACGCAACATCGCTGATGGGAGTAATTCCTGAACTAGGTGAAACCATCCCAGAGGATCCAGATGTGTTGAGGCAGAAAGTGCGCGACGTATGGGTGCGGCTTGATGAAGCCAGCCAGAAAGAGCGAGCCCATGCGGTGCTCATTGCATCTCGACGCCATGACGGCAGTGATACAGATGATGTTGCTGATGCGTCCATCTTGAGCGATTTAGTCCCGAGGGCGAAACTCATCAGCCTGTCCCCGCCGCAATGGGAGGAACAGAAGACAAAACTCCTGGGAGAAAGCAAGGATCAGAGAACCCTTTTTTTATTCGACCGTGATTTCTCAGAGACTGGAGGGGATGCGGAAGGTGGCATCAAGATCATCGCATCGCTCCTCGCAAGTAACGATACCGAAAGCTTGATCTGCGGCCTCTTGACACACACTGTCACCCCGGAAACACAACCCCAACAATGGGAAGAGTTGAGCAAAACATACAGCATTCCTAGAGATCGATTTGTCGTAATCCCCAAGCTCCATCTTAGCAAGTCCCCTATCCTTTTTGCTCAGACACTGAAGTTTGTGGCGCTATCACCTGATTTCACCGAGCTGAAAAGTAAGACAAAAGAAATCATCGCCAATGCTGCTTCCGTTGCCGCAGAACAGGTAGACGGGGTCAGCATTTATGACCTTGACCATATCGTGTTCCAAGTATCTGCGGATGAAGGCCTCTGGGAACCTGATATGCTCTTCAGGCTTCATGCCTTGTTTCACCGCTTGGAGGCTCGCCGATTAGCACATGAAGGCGGAGACCTTGAACAGATTGCAGGCAGGTTAAGGGCTGTCAGTGGGATTCCTACGAGTAGCGACCTATTTACCCCTCCTTCAAGCGCATGGACACTACAACGCAAGGAGCTGTATGAGTCGGATGACCACATTAACAAGAACTATCTGCCCATTGAAATCGGCGACATTTTTGAACGCGTTGGTGCAGAGAGTACCAAACGATATGTGTTGTTAGCGCAACCATGCGACTTGATGGTGCGGGTCGATGGCAAACGGCATCCTGAGCTGCAGCGCGTTCCTCTTGCGGAGATTATATGCGCAGGTTCGGCCCCTCAATACTCAGAAAAAATGCCTTACTTCGGTGCTTCTCCTGAGGAGAAATGGCATGTCAAGTTTAGATTGGTCCATTTTGTGCGCCCATATATTCTGGACCTTTGTGTCCTAAACCAGGACGGAATTGCAAGACTGGTTCTCGGTGGTAGTGCGCCCGCGAATGTGCGCCCGGCATGGAAGGAACGTCATAAGTTTATTTCCAGCCTCGTTAATAAGATAGTACGTAAAGCCGATCAATGCGCCCCTGCTGCCGAAGACACAGGGGCGGTAAAACAGGCAAAGCAGAAAATTGTCCAGGACCTGGGAGGAGTATTCTTTAATGACGATCTATTCAAGGGTTCTCTAGCTGAAGCCGATGGATTTCGGACGGTCACGTATGACTGCAAAAGGATAGGGCGCTTATCACGTGCAAGGGCGATTGGTTTACTCATGTCTTATACTGCATCCCTAAGTCGCCCCGCATACGACCGTGATTTTGGTGCTGAAGAACAATGCGAGGAGGTTACGAACGATGGTCAATGACCTCTTCCAGCCATCTCGAAAACGCTGAAGGGATCTTTTTATCTGGCCCCGCTTCAAGGCGGCGTCATGGGACGCGACGCCGGTAGCGGGGAAAGAGGCAGAATGCCGATACGTGCCCTCGCCAGAAAAGCAATTCCCATTGACATCAAGAATCATCCCCCTATTAACCTTCCCTGATCACCCCTTTTTGACCACGGGTTTCATGCAAAGCGCCCGACCGGACGGCCTCGACCGCAGGGCGGGACCGTCCGGCGCCCTGGAATCCGCTTTAGCGGTTTCGAGGGCGAGGGCGCGATCCAGGGAGACGTGTCTCGTCCGAAGCAAAGCGGAGGGCGAGTCACGGCGACCGAAAAGAAAGTGATCGCCCGCGGCCGCCTGTCTCCGACGAAGGAGGTGACAGGCGGCAGGCGGGCCACCTTGGCGTAGGAGCGCGGAGCGTCCGCGGGTTTATGCGGTTGCGGAGCCGGCCGCAACGCCCGAGGACCGGCAGTCTGAGCGCAGCGAAGTCTGCCGGGACCGGGCAAAAGAAAAGTACAAAATGCCGGAGGGGCGTGCCTGTCGCCGCGAAGCGGTCGTCAGGCGCGACCCGGAGGCAGGAAGGGAGCCCCCGGGGGCGGACGGGCGCGGGTGCCAGGCGGCCGGAGGGGCGGAGCGCAGCCCGGCCCCTCCGGATGACTGTACCCGCGAGGGAGGGCCGGGGAGAACGGTACGGCAGGCGGTGCAACAAGCCGGCAGGGAGCGACGCCGCGGCGCGACCCCGGCGACTGCAACGCCGCTACCATCCTCATGGAAAGCCCACGACTCGGTGCGTCCGAGCAAAGCGAGGCCGCGCCTGGAAACGGGACGCCATGGGAAGAGGGAAGTCGGA